>JAFGHI010000010.1 GCA_016930235.1 Candidatus Omnitrophota bacterium | reverse complement strand
TTGCCTCTTGGTTTGCTTCGGGAAGTCTCAGTCTCTTAAGTTACGCCGACAGACTTTTTCATATTCCGTATCAGCTTTTTTTTACCGGAATGCTCCAGATTTTCTTTACTTACTGGGCGGATGCTTATTCGACACAAACACCGGAAGATTTTCGGGTGAAAAGCCGCAGGGATATCCGGAACATTTTCTTCATTGCCTTGTTGGTTTCAGGGGTCCTCTATATTGCCCGAACTCCTTTGGTGAGAGGGGTTTATGGATTCGGTGATTTTCAAGCTGAGGATTTTCGCCTTATCGCAAGTCTCTTTGGGTGGTATATTTTGGGTTATGCCCCCGCGGTACTCATTTTGCTTTATTTCCGGGCGCTTTTTGTTCTGAAAAAATCACATGTGTTCTGCATTCACTCGTGGGTGAGGATGATTTTAAATATTATTTTTAATTTTCTCTTCATCCGGATCTGGGGTCTGATGGGGATTGCTATTGCAACTTTTGTCGTGAACTGTGTAGCAGCTATTTTGCTTTACCGGTATTTAAAATCCTACTGGAATAATTTGGAAAAGGGGAGTTCATGAAACGGATCGTTTTGGCTAACTTGGCTGGGCCTTATAACCCGGGGGATCAGGCGATCCTTCAAGGAAGTTTGAAACTGATCCGGAAGACTTATCCCGAATCCAAAATAACGTTGATCACACGAAATATCGCTCAACAGGAAACGTATCGTCATCTTGGATGCGATGCGGTTCCAAGTTATCCGAATGTCGAAAGGATGGCGACGGATTCCTTATTGAAGAAATCTTGGGGGGGGCTCCAAGCCCTTTTGACGCGTCCGTTGGCCAAAGAGGTGATCAGAAGTTCCGATGCGGTCTTCTTGATTGGCGGCGGTTACTTTTATTCCTACCGGAAATGGTTGCCCGGGCTGACTTATTTATCGCATCTCACTTCAGTCAGATGGGGGCAGAAGTTTCAAAAACCCGTTATTTTTTTACCTCAGTCTTATGGGCCTTTTTGTTCCGGGATTGCCATGTCTTTATTCAGAAAGGCACTCGAAGGAGCCAACTGCATCTTTTATAGGGAACAAATTTCCGGGGATTGGTTGAACAGGGAATTTCCTGAAAAATCGGATCGTTTTGTTTCGATGCCGGATTGTGCGCTTTACTTGAACGAACAGGATCTCTTGGGGCGTGAGAACCCATCCGGATCTCAAGGGCCAGGGCGGAGAATTGGCGTCACGCTTCGGTCCTGGAACATTCAGGGAAAAGACGAAGGGATTTATCTGGGCCGATTAGCCCGTGTTTTAAACCGGTATGTGTGCGAAAAAGATTATACCGTCCGGATTATTGTTCATGTCCATTATCCGACCAAGGGGGAAGGGGATTGGGATGTTTCAAAAAGATTCAAGGACCGTTTTTTGACGGATCTTCCTTCCGAAAAAATTGAATGGTGTAATGCCGAGCCCTATTTTACGTTACCCCAAATCTCGTCACTCTATCGCGAGTGTGATCTTGTTGTCGGAATGAGGCTTCATTCGTGTCTCATGAGTATGATCCTGGGGCGGCCGGCCCTAGCGGTGGGGTATCAGCCCAAAAGCGAAGGGATTCTCAAATCCTTGGGCCTTCATGAGCTTTATCTTGGGTCGTGGGCTGAAGTAGAGGAAAACATCTTGGGAGAGAAAATAAATCAGGTTTTAGGATCGACACCCGAATGGACGAAAAAGATACAGGAAGTTTTGAGCCAAGGGCGCCAGCAAATCGATGATGCCTTTCAAGCGAACAGGAGCTACTGGGAAAAATGAAGATCCTTTTTGGCCATTTGTGCCGTCCCGGATTTGGGAAAGGCGGAGCCGAGCAGGTTGTCTTGAATCTTGCGACGCGGATGCGTGATGAATATCATCACGACGTGGGCTGTCTTATTAATGAATGTAGTTTCAAAGAAGAATTGGAACAGTCAGGCATTCCTATTTATAAGATTCCGTGGGCCAAACCGAAACTCCCGGAAACTCTCAGGGCCTTTAAGAGTGTGATTCGATCCTTTCGGCCCGACTTGATTCATTCTCACCACCGGTATCTTACTTTCCTGGCCGATATCTTTTTCAAAAGAGATCTCAAGATATTGCATACGGAACATGTCCTGAGGCAAGACAAACGTTTGTTGTTTCGATACGGCCATTATGCCAATGGTGTCCACGAATCGGTGACCCGTAATCTTGAGGAATTTTACAAGGTTCCGAAAAACAGGCTGGAAACCATACCGAATGCGGTTTTTCTTCCGAGTATCCGCGAAAATGAGCTAAAAGTGATTCAAGAGAAGTATGCCGATTTCCCCCGGATCCGCGCTTTATGTATTGGACGGCTCGATACGCAGAAAGGGCACTCGTATCTTGTGGAGGCGATTGCAGGCTTACCCGAGTCTTTAAAGGAAAAATTCTGTGTCTTTTTTGCAGGTGATGGCCCGCTTGAAGAAATGCTCCGGGAGAAGGTCAGCCAATATCAATTGGAAAAACACATTATCTTTCTAGGATTTACCCGGCAGATCTCCTCTTGGTTGAGGTTCTGTGATTTTCTTATCCTCCCGAGCTTGTGGGAGGGGATGCCGCTTTCAATCCTGGAAGCCTATGCCGCGCATAAATGTGTTTTGGCTACCGACATTCCCGGGAGCCGGGACATGATTCTTGAGAATGAAACGGGACTTCTCGCACCTTCCAAAAATAGCGGTGCTCTTCGGAAAGGACTTGTCCGATTGTTGCAAGACGAGCAAAAGATCCTGGAAATGGGTGAGAGCGCGTTTCGCCATTACGAGAAAAAATATTCTTTTCAGGAAATGTTAAAACGGTATCAGATGCTTTATGAAGAAGTGATCCGGCTTAAACCATGACAGAAGCCAACCATTTTTTTCGTGTCTGGAAGTGGACTGTGGTGGGTGCTGTTTGCTGGTGGGCGCTCGGTTTGAACCTTTTTATCTTTCATGCCGTTACCCTTTATCTTTTCATCCGGCTAATCTTTGTTTCAAACACAGAAGACCAGGGGGTTGTTTTGATGCCTTCCTTCTTTCTGCTCCTGGGCCTTTTCTTGATCTATGCCTTTTCCATCCTGATCCACGCTCCCACGGCGGAAGGCAAACGTGTTGTCGCTTCCCTATATAATCTCAGTTTTTGGGGAGTGGGTTTGATGCTCGTGGTGGTCTTGACCAATGCTTTTGAATTAAAGGATATCCGGTCGCTGCTTTCGGTGTTTTACCGGTTCGCGTGGTTGATGTCTTTTTTAGTCCTGGCAACGGCTTTTGCGGCGTTCTTCGTCCATCAGGAAATTGCTATCAAAACGCCCCTTTATGGACTGACAGATTATCTAGGAAAGGAAACCTTGGTCTTGAATTCGTTAGTCATGAAACCGCTTCATTGGGATTGGTTTGCTGAAGGGTTACGGCCCCGTTTTATGGCGTTGACACCGTATTCCACGGCGACCGGAGGTGTCATGGTGATTATCCTGCTCTCGCTGATGACATGGGCGGCGGTTGAAAGAAAGTTAGGTCATCCCGTTTTTCTCTTTCTTTTTATCGTTAACTTTGCAGGATTGGTTATGTGTCTTTCCAGAACTTGTCTCGTTGCTTTCATGGCAAGCGTCATTATGATGTTATTTTTACAGAGGCGATATTTTATTTTGTGGATGCTGCTCTTTCTGGGGCTGTTGTTTTTGGCGATGCCTTGGATTGAGGGTGCTTTGGCATGGCTTTTAAGTGCGCGGGAGGGAAGTACCACGAACCGTTTGGCTTTATATGAATACAGCCTTGAACAATTCGAGGGGGTCGATTGGATTTTCGGGTTTGGTTTAAAGGAAAGGGATGCCTCTGCTTTTTCTATCCCTATCGGATCCCATTCGACCTATTTATCGCTTCTTTATAAGACAGGTCTAGCGGGGTTTATCTTATTTCTTATCCTTCAGGCAGTCTTAATGGTTAGATGGTACGGTTTAAAGAACTATGTGGTGACTCAGCGAAACTTGTTTCTTTTTTGGAGGGGCTTGGGGGCAATCTTGTTTGCCATGACGATTTGGATGGCGACCGATGATTTGGATGCGCCGCAACTTTTGGCCTTCCTTTACTTTTCGTGGGTTGGACTTTTTGAGGCATTTCATCTGAATGTGATGAGGAGATGGGTTTCCTGGCAACAGGAAAGAAAAAGAGATGACACTTCCTTCGTGGGCGGATTATCGCAGTCATAAGTCGATCTCATTCAAATTTCGAGAAAGACGAATGGCGGAATTTCTTAAGCTGATTGAACCGTTGCCTAAACCCCTTAGGGTTTTAGATGTCGGAGGTACGGAGACTTTTTGGCGAAGTTTTGGCCTTCTCGACAATCCGGATTTTCAGATAACCCTGTTGAATCCTGAAGACGTGCGGACGGACGCTTCGAACTTGGTTGCCTGTCGGGGGGATGGGCGTTCGATGCCCGAATATCAGGATAAGAAATTTGACATTGTTTTTTCTAATTCGGTCCTTGAGCATGTGGGGTCGATCGAACATCAAACCGCGATGGCCCGTGAAATCAGGCGTGTGGGGAAACGCTTTTATATTCAAACGCCCAATCGGTATTTTCCCATCGAACCGCATTTCTTGTTTCCGTTCTTCCAATTCCTTCCCAGGATTTGCAGGATAAAATTGGTTCAGGGTTTTGCCCTCGGATGGCAGAAAAAAGAGACGGACCGTAAGAAGGCGGAAGCCCTTATTGATTCCATCCATCTTCTTCGTAAAAAGGATATCCAAGCCCTTTTTCCTGGAGCGTTCATTAAGGAAGAAAGATTCATGGGCTTGGTCAAATCTTTTGTTGCCTATGATGGTTTTCAATCATGAAAGGCTATAACTTTAAAGCCAATACGTCGATAGATAAAAGAAGGATTTAACGAGGACAGGCATCATGATATCCCACTCGTATGAAAAACAAGAGATTTTAGGGGTCCCGGTTCATAAGGTCGGGACGGCGGAGATTCACAATTATATCAGCCAAGTGATTGATCATCAGGAAAAAGCCTTGGTGCTGAATGTCAATGTGAATGCCATGAATCTGGCGATCCAACGTTCATGGATGTCTGATTTGTTCAGGAAGGCACCGCTGGTTTTTTGTGATGGTGATGGTGTCCGCTGGGCCCTCAAATGGAAAGGCTATGGGCCGCCGCCCAAGGTGACTTATGCCCGGTGGATTTGGGAACTGGCCGATTGGTGCGCTGGCAAGAATTACAGTTTCTATTTTCTTGGCGGTAAACCGGGGATTGCTGAAAAGGCCCGGGATGCCTTACGTGAGAAGATCCCCAACTTGCAGGTCAGGGGATACCGGGACGGATATTTTGAGAAGGAAGGGAAAGAAAATGAGGCCGTGATTGAGGAGATCAATCGGCTTAAGCCGGATATCCTGATCCTGGGTTTCGGGATGCCTCTTCAAGAAGAATGGTTAAATCAATATTGGGAGAAGTTGGATGCGCGGATATTTTTGACGGGGGGCGCTGTTTTTGATTATACTTCAGGTGTCCTTAAGAGGGCACCGGAGTGGATGATCCGAATGCAGATGGAGTGGCTCTACCGGCTCTTGCAGGACCCGGTTCGGTTGTTTCAGCGGTATGTTTTTGGCAATCCCTATTTTTTTTATCAAGTATTCTTAGAGAAAATTGGAAGAAGGTAAAATGAAAGCTTTTGAGGGAAAAACCTTTTATGGGCTGACGTTGCTGATGATGGCTGCAGATTTTGTCTGTTTTCAGGCTTCCCTTGTGATCGGTTATTGGTTTTGGATTACTTTCCCGTGGCATGGGAATTGGCAGTATTTCTCGGATTTCCTGCCGATTGTTTGGGCCCTTCCCGTGGTTGCCCTCATTGTCTTTCAAGCGATCGGGCTCTATAAACCGGAAATGGGTGTTATCGGTGTCGAAGAACAAAGTCTGATCTTTAAGGGGATTTGGTCGATTTACTTTTTTGTTTTTGCGGTTTCTTTCTTTTATCGTGAAAGCGAGTTTTCGCGATTGGCGACCTTTTATTCGATGTTTGTTTCATTATGGGTGATCAGCATTGAACGTTTTGCAATGCGGCATCTTTTTGCCTGGTTCAATCGTCAGGGGATTGCCAACCGGCATGCATTGATTTATGGAGCGGGGTATCACGGCCAGAGATTAGAACGGTGGATCCATCAATCTCCCAAGCTGGGCATTCGTGTTTTGGGCTTTCTCGATGACGATATTTCCAAATTGGTCAAGAAACCGGATAATCTTCCGGTATTCGGAGACTTGAAAGAGCTGAAGAAGCTCAAAAAAAAGCGTGAAGCTTCCATTCTTTTCATCGCCCACCGGGGATTAAAAGAACATGAAATTATTGAGGTTTACCAGCTTTGTCGTGAACTTGAGATTGAGTGCTGGAGTATCCCGTCGCTCTATCAGTTTCATATTGAACGGGCAGAACTTCAAAATATCGGAGGCATACCGCTTGTGAGTTTCCGCAAAGGTTTTGTCCGCAGCTCCTATATGGTCACCAAAAGGGTCCTGGATATTTTAATCGCTTCGACCTTGCTTTTTCTGTTATCTCCAATCCTTCTTGCCATTTGGGTTTCTTTGCGGATCGATTCAAAACAGTCGCCCATTTTCAGGCAAGTCCGGATAGGGCAGGATCACAGGAAATTTACAATGTTCAAATTCAGAACGCTCAAATCGGGGACCAAAGAGCATGAAATTTCCCCAGAGCTTTCGAAGAAATCAAAGATCATCAATCCCTTTGCCGGTCTTTTGAGAAAATCAGGACTGGATGAACTGCCGCAGCTTGTTAATGTGATCCAAGGGGACATGAGTCTCGTCGGTCCGCGTCCTGAGATGCCTTTTCTGGTAGAAAAATACGGCCCGCTTGAACGGGAAAGATTAACGGTCAAGCCCGGGATGACGGGTTTATGGCAGATCAGCGATGACAGGAAAAGGCTCCTCATCCATGAGAACATGGACTATGACCTGTATTATCTCGAACACCTCAGCTTCAATTTAGATTTAGCAATTATTGTAAAGACCTGTATGGTCATCGCAAAAAGGTTGCTTGAAAAAGGTCCTGCTTTAGTCGAGAGGCGTAAACAACCTAGGCGCTAGAACGCATCGAGCGTTTGATCTTGGCTTCCTTCGCGAATTGCGCGAGAATCTGTCCGTGTTTCGATTCCTTGGCCGGTTTGACGATAGCACTCTTATCCCACTTCGGATGGATCTTGTCGGCGAGTTCCCTTAAACCTTCGGCTTCGTATCTTTTGACCTTTGTTCCGTCAACAACGTTGTATTTACCGTCCTCTTTAAAGACAAGAACCGTATGAGCAAATTGTGAACCGTAAATATTCATCAGAAATGAGGTGACTCCCTTGGTTTTAAGGATAGCCTGAGCAAAGAGAGCAAAATCCTCGCAATCGCCTTTCCGGTTTTCAAAAAATTCCTCGGGAGATTGCCAGTATTCTTCCTCGCCGAAAAGCCGCTGGTCTTTTTCGAAGACGAAATGTTTCCACATAAAATGTGCAATTTCTTCCGGAGAATGGAGTTGACTGGCTAGATCTTGGAAGGAGAGGGCCCGGCCCGTCATTTGGGCAGTTGCTTTACTGGACAAAAAAAGTGTGAAGACTATGACCAGGCTCAATGCGCGTACCCATTTAGCCGCGACTTTCTTTGACACGCCGAATCCTCCCCTCAACAAGACTGAGGTTCTGATTCGGCCAAATTCTGGCGGATTTGGTAACCCAGCCACCCCGCATAAACTTGAGTTTTTACGGGGTCTGTGGCTTTGCTACGATCATCCCCGAAGGGATGACGCAGTCCCTCAAGCTGCGCGAGCAGTTTGACGGGACGTCCCCGGATTACTCCGGGTTTGCCTTTTTCAGAATCGCTACCGATCTGTAAAAGATCCGCGAGGACTTGGTAACCCAGCCATCCCGTATAAACTTGAGCTTCTACGGGATCTGTGGCTTTGCGTCCCCGGATTGCTCCGGGTTTGCCTTTATCAGAATCCCTTAAGAGCACCCGAAGGTGCCCTTAATTAAATAGTAACACGTAAATAAAAACAGTCAAAAAAACAGGACACGAAATATGTCGTAACTAACTATATATAAACAAGATACGATATATTAAATCCCTTTAAAAGTTTGACAATAAAAAGGGTTCCTGATATCATACGGCCAATCTTCGGGGCATGGTGAGTGCGTAAAGGATTTAGGAAAGCACAAATCCAGACCGGCGGTGAAAGCCCGCGACTTTTCTTGAGAGTATTCAGGAAAACTGAACCTGTGGAATTCAGGTGCCGACGGTAAAGTCCGGACGGGAGAAGAAGACAATTTGCGTCGTGTATCCATCAACCCGAAGATAGATTTTCTATTTTCGGGATTTTTATTTTTAGGAGCGGTTATGGATCAGAAGACAGTCGTAAGTTCTATTGAAGAAATTATCAAGGAAATCGGTCAGGGTCGTCTTGTGATTATGACCGATGATGAAGCTCGGGAAAATGAGGGCGATCTTATTCTGGCGGCTTCCATGGTTACGCCGGAGAAGATTAATTTCATGATGAAATACGGACGCGGATTGATTTGCGCTCCCTTAACCGAAGAAAGAAGCGAAGCCCTTGGACTTAAGGAAATGATTCTTCCTTCACGGGACCCGATGGGAACGGCCTTTACGATTTCTGTGGATGCAAGACTCGGGACCACCACAGGGATTTCGGCTTATGATCGGGCCAGGACCATTGAAGTTTTGGCGGATCCCAAGGCAGGGGCCTCCGATTTGGTGGCTCCAGGGCATATTTTTCCTCTCAAAGCAAAAAAAGGCGGCGTCTTAGCCCGGGCCGGACACACCGAAGCGGCTTGTGATTTAGCACGCCTTGCGGGATTAGAACCCGTCGGTGTCATTTGTGAAATCGTCAATGATGACGGGACGATGGCCAGGCTTCCTGAAATTATCCGTTTTGCGAAGGAACATCAATTGAAGATCGGAACCATTCGCGATCTCATTAAGTACCGCCGTCAATTCGACCAAGTCGTTGCGATGATCAGTGAATCCCACCTACCCACCGTTTTCGGGGAATGGAAAATCAAGCTGTACCGGTCCCTTGTCGATGGGACAGAGCATGTTGCTTTGATTAAGGGGGAGGTTCCCTCTGGAGGTGCGACACTTGTTCGGGTTCATTCGGAATGCTTTACGGGCGATATCTTGGGTTCTCTTCGCTGTGATTGCCAGGATCAGCTGATTGCTTCGATGGAGAAGATTGAAGAAGAAGGGTCCGGGATCATTCTCTATATGCGTCAGGAAGGCCGTGGGATTGGGCTTGCGAATAAACTCAAGGCCTATGCTTTGCAGGATAAGGGAATGGATACTGTAGAAGCTAATGAACATTTGGGATTCAAACCGGATTTACGGAAATATGGTATCGGGGCACAAATCTTAAGAGACCTTGGTTTGACAAAACTGCGTTTGATTACCAATAACCCCCGGAAAATCGTTGGTTTGGAAGGACATGGATTGAAGGTTGTGGAGCGGGTGGCGATTGAAACACCCCGGTATGCCCACAATGCCAAATACCTCAAAGCAAAAAAGGAGAAGCTGGGACACCTGCTTAATCTTTGAGATGATCATACGCCGCGGGAACTTAAAAGGAGACGGAAAGCGTTTTGCTATTGTCGTTGCCAGGTTTAATGAATTCATTACAAAGCGCTTGCTTGAAAGTGCCGTGGAGGTTTTAGAACAGGCCGGGGTTTCTCAAAAAGATATTGAAGTTGCTTGGGTGCCGGGGGCTTTAGAAATTCCGTACTTTTGTAAGAAGCTGGCGGCTAGGAAATTGGACGGCATCATTGCATTGGGTTGTGTTTTAAGAGGCGGGACTTATCATTATGAATGTGTATGCAACGAAGTCACACGCGGGATATCGCAGGTGGCGTTGGAAACCGGTATACCGATTGCAACGGCTGTGATTACCGCAGACACGCTTGAGCAGGCCATCGACCGGGCGGGACTTAAGGCCGGGAACAAAGGGGCTCATGCGGCCTTGGCAGCCATTGAGATTGCTGATTTAAACCGGCAGATGGATCAGAACACGCGTGTGAAGGGCCGGCAACGCCGGGTGAAAAACAAAAGATGAGAAAACGGACGCTTGCGCGCGAATATGCGCTTCAGATTCTGTATCAGGTTGAAATGAATCCTGGGAAGCTCTCCGAGATCATAGAAAATTTCTGGAGCCATCAGGGTCAGCCTGCCAAGGAAGTTCAGGAATTTGCAGAAGTTTTAGTGAAAGGCACCCTCCAGAATCAGCAGGAGATTGACAAGGTCATCTCGAACGCGGCCGAGAATTGGGAACTTGGGAGAATGGCGGTGGTTGATAAAAACATCATGCGTGCTGCGACTTATGAACTCCTTTATTTGGAAGATGTTCCTCAGAAAGTTTCCATCAACGAAGCGGTGAATATGGCCAAGAAATTTTCCCAGGAAGATTCCGGGAAATTTGTCAACGGCATCCTCGATAAGATCAACCATTCTGAAAAACCCCGCTATCAGGTTTCAACAAATGAATCGGATGCATCTCCTGTCTGAAACCGGCTATCTTTCAACGGACGAAAAGTGGATGCTAAGAGCTCTACATCTTGCCGAAAAGGGGAGAAAGACGGTCAGCCCCAATCCGATGGTTGGGGCTTGCGTAGTGAAAAAGAACAGGATTGTCGCAGAGGGCTATCACCGGTTTTTTGGCGGTGATCATGCCGAAGTCGCGGCCTTAAAACGTGCAGGTTCAAAAGCCAAAGGGGCGACTTTATGCGTGACGTTAGAGCCCTGTTCGACCTGGGGGAAAACGCCTCCGTGCGTTGCGGCTATTTTGAATGCCGGTATCCAAAAGGTAGTGATCGGGGCCTTGGATCCGAACCCCAAACATCACGGCAAAGGAGTGAAGGCGTTAAGAAAAGCCGGCGTGAAAGTCAAGACAGGTGTTTTGGCGGGGCGGGTCGAAAAACAGAATGAGTCGTTTTTTAAATTTATCCGCAGTCGGAAACCTTTTGTGGTTCTCAAAATGGCCCAATCCTTGGACGGGAAGATTGCGACAAAGACAGGGGCCTCACGATGGATAACTTCGGTGCCGGCCAGGCGTTTTGTTCACGAACTCAGGGCTGAACAAGACGCAATCCTGATCGGGAAGAATACCTTGCTTAAGGACAATCCGAACCTGAGTCCCCGGATCAAGGTGAGGAATCAGATCGAAGGCAAACCCTGGCGCGTTGTGATCGATCCGAATCTCGAGGTTTCGCCAAAGGCGAATATTTTTAAGGGCGAGCAATTAACCTTGCTCGCTGTCAGTGAGAAGACATTGGTGCAGAGACGTTCTCATGAAAAATCGAAGCAAGGAAAGGTTCTTCTTCCTGTCCATGACAAAGACGGGAAATTAGATCTCGATGATTTGTTGAAGAAGTTGGCGTCTTTAGGGGTTGCCAAGTTGCTTTGTGAAGGGGGCGGGGAACTGGCCTGGTCGCTTTTGGAAGGGGGACATGTCGATAAAATTCACTGGCTTATCGCGCCAAAATTGATCGGAGGGCGCAGTGCAAAAACGTCCGTCGAGGGAGAAGGATTCAGACTTCCGGATGATGGAATTGAATGCGAGATCGATCATGTTGAAAAGCTAGGTGAGGATTGGCATTTTGTAGGAAAAATCAAGGCATCATTAAAGAATATTCGATAGAAGAGAGGAGCTTTACATGTTTACAGGTATTATCCAAAATCAAGGGAAGGTCTTAAAGAAAACCGAAACGGGCGGCATTGTCCGTTTTCGGATCGGATTTCAGAGGAAAGCGAAAAGGCGGTTAGAGATCGGTGAAAGTATTGCTTGCGAAGGTGTTTGTCTGACGGCTGTCAAAGCGACTTCGAAATATTTCGAGGTGGATGTTGTTAAAGAAACCTTGGCGGCAACAACATTAGGAGGACTCCGTATCGGCAGCTTCCTCAATCTCGAAAGATCGCTTCGAGCAGGAGATCCTCTCGGAGGTCATTTTGTGACAGGACATGTCGATGGCCGTGGGATCATTACGAAGATTGAACGACGAGGGAAGAACTGGATCTTTTGGTTTCAAGCCGACAAGGCAGTCACGAAATTACTGGCCCATAAAGGGTCCATCGCGGTTGACGGGATCAGTTTGACAATTCAGGGCGTCCAAGGTAACCGGTTCAAGATTGCGATTATTCCTCATACCTTGAAAGAGACAACCTTAGGCAGGAAAAAGGTGAAGGACCCTGTGAATCTGGAAATTGACCTCATTACGAGGTATCTCAAGATCTTATCGGACGAATTGAAGCCGCGTAAAAGCACCCAATTGAAGCTCTCCAAGCTGATCGAACAGGGATTTTAAGGCGTTAGAAGCGTTTTTTGAGATGAAAGTCAAACGTATTTTTTAAGGAAAATAACCCCGTTTCTGCTCCATTAAAACCCAGAATCTCCACAATTAACCGTAGTGTTATCTCATGCAAGAATGCGTTATATCATGCTAGATCGTACTATGCGTTTTTTTTTGAACTTTCTAAAATATTGTGTAAACTTTAATAGTACGCATAACTAGGCTCAAACACTTGAGTTTTGGCAAGTTAGATCTGTCGGGTTTGGCTAATTAATAAAGTAAAGACCAATGAAGGGAGACTTCATGCAGGAGAGGTCTACACTCATTAAATCAGTGGCTTTAATAGTCGTCATGACTTTCTTTGTGACGAACCATCTAAGTTTGCCTGTATACGCCTCGGGAAATCTCTTACCTTTGGCTGACAAAAAATTAGAGAAATCTATACCCTTTGAAATTTCAAAGATCGAAATCCCGGAAAAGATCGGAGAGGTTCTTGAAAGGTATCAAGGCCAAAACGATCAGACCGTTGTCCTTATTCAAGATGCCCACGCTATTCCTGAAGCTCAGCTAAATATTCAAAGGCTTATCGGATATTTTCAAGAGACTTACGGTGTGGACCTCATCGCTTTAGAAGGTGCTGCTAGCCGATTGGATCCTCAGATCCTCAGAAGTTTTCCGGATCAGGAATTATTAAAAAAGGTATTAAATGATTATCACGAAAAAGGGGAGCTTACAGGAAGTACGGCTGCCGCGATTCTTAACCATGTCGAGGGCCAATATGAGGGGATTGAGAATTGGGATCTCTATGAACAAGGGCTGGCCTATTTTCTTCAGGCGGCAGGGAAAGAAGAAGACTTCCTCCGGAGAATTTCAATTGCGGAAAAAGGGCTTCAAGAAGAAAAACAAAACACGTATCCCGAAGAACTTCTCGCGATCGATCGCTTGCTTCAGGATTTTGGTGAAAATTTGGAAACCTTCATAACCGTTCTGAAGAAACTTTCAAATTATCAGAAGCTGGCCAAAGGGTCCGAGCTCGATTTGATTTTGGGGGAATACGAAAATCAATTCGTGGACCGCGTTCATTTAGACCGGGAAGTCATGGCCCTTGCCGAAAAAGTCGAGGATTTCTTGCATCAAGGTGATTCGACAAATGGCGGGCGTGAGGACCTTAAACGTTTTCATAAAAAACGGCAGGCCTTTCAGATATCCCAAATAACTCCCGAAGCCTTTGCGCTATTCATGAAGGAGCTCATCGAAGAAAAGGGGATTTCTCTTGAAGTGTCAAACACTCTTAAGCCCCTTATGCAAAATCAGCTGAGGATGAAGGATCTTCGCGGCACAAGGCTTTTTAAGGAATTCCAGGCGTATACAGAATCCGTGAAGGAGAAATTCTACCGAACTGACCTTGAACGGGACCTTAACCGCAGAGGCCTTCATCTGGATCTCCTTACGAGGCTCGCAAAATTGAATATCGGCTATGAGGATTGGAAACGTATCGAAACTATAATCCAAGGTCAAGAATTTGAGGAAATCCCTCTGGGACAAGACGATTTAAAACATCACATCGCTTTTTATCAAACAGCCGAAGCGCGTGATCAGGCTTTTTACCAAAATTTGATTCAAAAGATGCAGAGCAGCTCTTCACGAGATACTCTTTACTCTTCACACAGTTCCAGTGTCCTAATCGCTGGCGGTTTTCATACCGAAGGTTTGACTGAGCGTTTCCGCCAAGAGGGAATTTCTTATGTTCTGGTAATGCCAAGAATCAGTTCGGTTCCTGATGAAACGAGTTACCGCCAAAATATGCGGGGTGAGGTGGCTTGGAAAGGGTATTTCCGGGTCGAGAATGACCGAATCAATATTTACAAAGCCTTTATCCGTTCGACTCGCGATAAGCTGGTTGAGGAAAGCGGTGAAGACCCCGGCACCCTTTTAAAACATTGGCGTGATCAAATTGTCCGAGATTTGGCAGGCCAAAAGAGATTAGATCAAGCAGGGAAGTATACCCTCTTTATCGATGAAATCCTGGATGAAGAAAGCATCCAAAAACTCCGTCAAAAATGGCTTCAGAATATCGAACGTTTCATTCAAGGGATCCGCGATCTGGACGCCCAAGGCGACCTCACCGAACAAAATATCTTGAATCTTCTCCAGACAGCCACGACCTCCGATGGTTTTACTTACCCCGTTCTTGCGGCCGGCGATGCCATTAACCTTTCCAAACTTCCTGCAGGTGTTTTGCCTCACTTAGGTGTTGAACGCCGTTTAGTATCAGAAGGTGTTGTTCCTAGTGGATTGCAGGGGATCCCGGTCCAAATTGATACCCTAGATCAAGTCCCCGGTCGCTCTGAACTGCGGAGTATGACGAGCCAGCAAATGGCCCGGCATTTAGCGAGAGCACTTTCATCCTCGCGATTAGCGTTAGATGCGACGATGTCTTTTAGCCGGCAGAATCTAAGCGATCCGCTCATCCTGCAGATGTTACAGGGTATGTTTGAGCCGCATCTGACTCGTGTTCTGGATGCTTTGAGTGTTTTTGACCAACTTTTAGGGGAACCGCCGGTTCCGGTTCATGAAAGTGAAATTCCGTTGATTGAAGGATTTGAGGGGTTGATTATGTGCCTGGAAACTCTATCCAGAGGCTCACGGATGCCTTTAGGGGCGACGAGTGCAGCCCTTAAGGCAAAGATGGAAATTATCGGAAGCTACGCCGCGAAGCTTCGTTCGAGGGTTCTCTCGTTGAGGATTCTTCAGTTTCAGAAGCAAGGTTTTATGTCCGTTGACAAGGGGGCATCGGCGATTGATCTCAGTCAGACGGAAAGTCGGAGAGCATTTGTGGTAAACGGTTTAGAAACCATGAAGATCATCGGGGAGGAGCTCACTTTGGCTGACAAGGCAATCGGGGAGAAGATCATCATGGATGAGGAGGCCCGGCAATACCAGAAAGAGCTAACAGAGACCCGGTTGCACGGGGTGATTCAATCAATCGTGCTTGTCATGAATCTTTTGTGGGACGGGATACAAGGAGACGTTGTTGACGCGGGTGCTCTTTACTGGTTTTTGCGAAGACTGTCCGGAAAGATAAGCCAGTTTAATTTAGCATTGAGTGATCTTACAAAGATGAGCTTTTATCAAAGAGAGCCTGCTTTCGAGGAGAAAATAGCGATCTTGGATAATGTGAGAGGAGTCCTGGACCTTTGGCTTGAGCAGATCAAAGCAGTGGCCAACATTGGTGATGATAAGCCAATCGAGAAGTCCGTTATTCAAGAGGCAGTAACGCGATTACCTTCAAAACAGGCCATCCAAGAGATGGATATGCCAGATCTTCTTTTTGCGATTTACCGCATGGTCCAGCTTTCGGAATTGATGATGCCGTATCTTGATTCTAAAGACCCGGCGGAAGTTAAACAATTAGAGCAAACACTGCGCAACTTGATGGTTGAAGCCAGGATGCGTGAGTCGGTGCTTGTGTCGGGCCGTTCAGAATTAAGGCAATCGCTTATCAACGATTATTTTCTTGCATTGATCAATGCGGATGTGGCTATTGACCGGCTTCAACGGGTTCTCGAGCAGGAGCTTACAGAGGGTGCGGCGATTGCAGAAAGAATCGATCAGTTAAACGGGGCTCTTCTGCCGGATGTCTTGGTTCAGCTGCGTGTCTTAGGGACTCATCTTGAAGGGGATGTCCGTGATGATGACGTCAGGGAGCTTACAAGTTTACAAAGATTACAGATCAATCTTGTCCAAGTTACCAATATTTTGGGAGGGAGTATCTATGCGATGAACCCAAATGTGGATGCAGCCGTGATCGAAATCCAATCCATTGAGGAACGCCTCCAAGGTCGAATCCAAGCTGCTATGGAATTATCGCGTAACGAAATTGAAGAACAAACGGAGAGTTTAATTTTTGGTTTTAATCCCGAGATGTGGGTGCAGGATACGTTGGAAAGGATTGCCGAGTGGGAGACATGGCCGGATGCCAAACTCTATGAGCGACGAATTAGCATCAAGAGGGCCGGAAAAACGCTCCAATGGCTTGATATTTTACCCAAAGCCCTTGATGCAATTCATCGATTAAATCCTCTCCAAGCCCGTGTTTTGATTTATGAAGGCAAACTGCGCCGAGGAGAAGTAGAAGCAGTTTCCGCAGATACCCGCTCCGAACTGCGGGCGGAGATTCAGGATTTGCTTGCGAATGCGAAAAACAAGGGTATCGATGTGAAGGCGCGGCAAGATGCCTTGCGTGAATTGACCGGCAGAGGTTTGGCTTTAAGTCAAAGTGGTATGGATGCGCTTCAGGTGATGAATGATTTGCGTGATCTCGTAGGGGATGGAACTGCAATGCCGCTAATTCGAGTCAGTGCGGCTAATACCCTTTTGATGTTGATGAATTACTCCCTTGCTTCTGACAATGAGGCCCTAAGAGCGCAGGCGCTAGATTATAGTTGGTCCGTTGAGGTTTTAGGAAAGCTTTCAGGTGCTATGGATTTGATGGAGGCTATTTTTACGGATGAAGCAATTACTCCCGAGGTTGTGGTCCAATGGGGAGAGCTTTGGGGCGATTTTATGGTGGGCGCTGTTCTCATGGCTAAAATTTTTAAAGGCTCTGCTTTTATGTATCAACAAGAAATGTTTCTCATACTTGTAAGTGACAAGGTGGGTAAAGTGCATGTGCCGGCTTATAACGCGGCGAAACGATTGGGGGTATTTGATCAATTCCAGGCATTTGCTTATGCCGGTGTTATAAGGGAAAAAGTTGATGCGATTTTTGGACCATTACAGAGATCCGAGCTGCGGGCGGAAAAAGCAATCGCTAAAAAAGAATCATGGGATATCCGGCTGACGAAATACCTGGCGTCTTTGGTTTTTGATTTATCTGTTTTATTCGGTGTGCCGGTCTTGGGTATTCCAGCCATATACGACTTGGGAGTTTCTCCGGCGGCTGTTTTTTTCCTTTTGGCCGGTTTTGCGTATTTCCTTTATTTTACCGGCAGGAAACTCAAATTGGGTGAGCGCTTTTCGAATATCATGGTAGGCCTTTTAAGTTTTGTTCTCACCTTTGGAGTCGTATCGTTCCTGCATATGAAGGATGTTAGGGATGTCCAAGCTCGACAGGAAGTCGGAATAAGCCGAACAACTACGCCTGAAGCCCCGAGGCCTCCTCCGGAAATAGCACCTGCCTCCATTGAAAAAGCAGCACCCGTTGCCCCCATTCGTGATATTCCCGAACCGAATGTGATTGAAGCCGTAAAGCGGGTTCTGCAAGGGGAGCAGAGCAGTATTGGAAAGGCGGCTCTCACCGATGAACAGATTGATGAATACCTCCGCCTTATAATCGATAAAAACGCCAAGAATTTTGAAACCCGCTTGATTCCTCTCGTTAAGATTGTTGACGCAATTGTAGCACTCATAGATTCCGATAAATCGCCGGAATACCGGGAAAATGTCCGTAAGCTTCTTACCCGAACCGTTGTGGTGGAATCGGATCAACTGCGGGCCGACGAACAATATCGGGGAGGCCCCGGGGCGGGTGTGGCCAACGTTGAAGTTAATATCGGAGACGGGTCCGGAACGGCGGAATATCTTTTGACCCGGATTTTACAGCGGGCGGATTGGAAGGCTATTGTCCAACGTGTTTTTTATGATGTGGATGAAACGACGATCCGGCGATTTGCGTCGAGCAAGGACAAAAGTTCACGGGAATTGAGAGAATATCTGCGCACCCATCCTGCAGCTTCAATCTTTTTAGCTCGGGTCAAATATCGGCTTTTTCGCTCGCCCATTCCTTTTGGTGAAAATGAACAAATTCTTTATTGGGCCATCTACTACAACGGAAGTCCAAAAGCTAAACGGGCGGCCAAAGTGGATAACTTTGGCGCAATTATTAAAGCGGCCCGCGCAAAGGTGGCGGGGAAGAGTTATCCGTTAAGCGTAACTCAACCCATCGAGATCGATGGAATTGCGGTTTTGCCGCGCGATCTTGAAGAATTCGAAGTTTGGCGTCTTGTCCGTCAAGAAATCGAAAAGACGTCTTCTCTTGAGACAAGTGAACGTTCGGAACTTAGAGCGGACCAGTTCAGGATGCTAAAGCGAATCATTGATTGGGAAAATGTTCGACATTTTTTAGTATCAAGTTTGATGACGGTTCTTTCACTCACGATGGCTTCGGCGATGATCGTCCGTTTTGGACACCATCTCGGTGTTCCTTTGCTGGCGGTTTTCGTTCTTGCTGCGGGGAGCGGAATTCTTCTATTGGGAACGAACTGGTTTTATCGTTCGGGGAAACGTGTTTTCGATATATTCACGGGATATATGTTGGCGGTTCTTGCGTTTGGATTTGTGTTGGTCATCGATAGGCAAATTTCGAGAGTTGCAGCGGGTACGGTCAAAGAACCCTCTTCCATCATTATTGCTCCCTTAGATCAGGCTCCTCTTGAGGCTGGAGCTCCAGCAGACGTAACGGTAGTGCCGCAAACGCCAGCTGTTACGAAACCGTTTGAAATTCCATTAGAAGTTTCTCCTCAAGAAGAGCAGCCTTTAGAAGAACATGTCACTGCCCTTACGCCGATGGATCAAAATCTCCGCCTTCAGATCGATAAAAACGCACTAGACTTTGAAACCCGTCTCATTCCGCTTGTTCAAATCGTCGATGCTGTTCTGGCGTTGACGGATTCAGAGGAATCACCCGAATACCGGGAGAATATCCAAAAACTTTTGACCCGGACCCTTGTGGTGGAGTCCGATCAATTGCAGACCGACGAATTCTATGGAGGTGAACCTGGATCGGCGGAATATCTCTTGAGTCGGGTTTTGGGGCGTGAGGACTGGACCGCCATGGCCATGCCTATTTTTTATGATGTCGATGAGGTAACACTCAGGTGGTTTGCGTCCGGCCAAGAAGCAAGTTCCCGCGACTTCCAAGAGTATTTAAAAGTTCATCCCGCCGCCGCAGTCTTTCTTGCGCGGATCAAGTACCTTCTTATCCCGGTGCCGCTCCCAAAGGGGAACAATGATCAAATTCTTTATTGGGCTAATTATTATAACAGCAGCCCTCAAGCCCAATCTGCTGCGAGGAGTGATCATTTTATGGGGTACATCCGGGCCGTCCGCAACGTTGTTGCCAACAACACTTATTTGCTTAAGGCCGCTGAACCTTTGGTTTTCGACGGCGGCCGTCGGATAATTTTTACATCTGAACTCGATGAATTTACGGTCTGGAATCTTGTCGCTCGGCAGATTCAGAAGACGAAAGTTCCGGCGGTGGCCGGCAAATCTCTCGGCCGTTCGGAGTTAAGAAAGCCTGCGCGGGCGGAGCCGGCCATTACTTCGGATGCGGCTTGGATCCATGAAGGACGCGCCCATGACTACAGCGAGTGGATGCGGGTTAGTGAATATGAATTTTTGGATGCCATTCGCTCCAAGGTCAACCGGAAGAATGAAGAAAAATTTGCCTGGTATTTTAATTCGGGATTCGATGTTATTCGTGCTCTTTTTACGACGAACGCAACGCAGCTTATCATGAGTGATCAGGCTACCTTCGGTGAGAAGGTTTCTGAGGAAGGGGAGGAATATCAGCCCCTTTTACGGGAACGAGTTCATGCATCGCGAGTTGATGAGGGCGGCGTTCACGGCATCTTGACAATGAGTTTTCTGGGCATCAATATTCGCACCCTTTTCTTAATGAGTTTAGAAGAACTAGGTGTGCGTGATTATACGATTAACCGCTTAGAGCTTGGTAGGGACCGTTGGACAATATCTTTTGTGTGGCGGCATCCGGAGGAAGGTCGGGAGAAACTTCGGACAGTTTACTTTTTGGGCGGTGAACAGATTGAGGAATTATCTTCGCTTCCCATGGAATTACAGAAAGCCATTGCCGAAAATGGCGGATTGGATTTGACCTTAGAGAAAGCGCCGAATTATTACTACGAGGATATCAAGAGATCTCCTGCTCCAGGTGAAGAGTTTCAGGGACGGAGAGAAATTTACCAAGTTAATTCGATTAAGCGGGATTTATTAAAGCGCGGAGGTTTTGCAATCGGGGATATCGAAAAAGTCCGGGAGTATCCTTCATCGAATAATCTTTTAACGAGTGCTCTTGCGGATTTCGCTTTGGTTTCTTCTCTTGCTTTGTGGTGGAAAGGGATTTTCTTTACTTGGGGGAATGGGGGGCTTGAAATTGCACAAAGGAAATCAGGTGAGCCCATGTTGAGATGGGCGGGTGATGATGCCGCCGGTGTTAACTTGCGTTCAGAATTTCGCGATGAAGATCTCACAGGTCTTCGCGGGGAATTTGCGGGTTGGCTCGATCAAAAAATCAACAATCCCGTTTATCGGGATTTGTGGTTGCGCCTATCCAATGATGCTGAAATCACAGAAATTCTGGAGGATGAAGATTTGAATATCCAAGAAAGAATTCAAGAAGTGGTCGACGTGTTGGATGAAGACATGCTGTATAATTCGATTTTTGCGGCCGGATTTCGTTGGTTCTTAGTGGGAAGTATGACGGCTATGGCAGGCATTGTTTTTTTAATTCGTGTGGCAATTTCTTGGGATGAAGGGAATATTCCTTTTGCTTTGTCCTGTTCGGTTCTAACCCTGATGGCAGCGATTGCCGTAACGCTGTCTTATCAAGTCATCCGTTCTTGGCGGTGGAGAATCGAACTTTTGATACATCACCTCCAGCAGTTTGCTATCCATCAACGTTATGTCGATGTCCCGTCAGTCCCGGTGCAGGCGGAATCTAAATCACAACGCTCCGAGCTTCGAACAGGACCTAACAATCTGATCCTTCGGGGATCCTCGCCGGCGATGAATGTTATTGCCTCGGGTGAAATAGTTACTTGGGAAAGGGAAGCCAAGCGCGTGAATTTCTCGCTTGTCCGCCCTTTTGATACGCCACGGGAAGCTGCCCAAAAGGTTGAAAATGAAGTCCATGCATTAACAAATATTTGGCGGCGCGTTTTGGATGAGAGTGAGCGCCAGATGTCTTTAGGGGAACAAATGCAAGAAGTTTTAGGGCTTCTTCTTGAAGAGGCTATTTATCGGGTCCGCCATCAAGAGAGCCGAAGTGATGAAGTCTTAAGGCAAATGCTTGACGAAATGAAACGGGAGTTGGCAGAACAAACGGCTCCTGCCCCGACGACGGTATATGCCATGGGTTTTATTCAGGGGTCGGTGATCCCTGCCCTTGTCAATCGGGAGGATTTTATCCATTTACCCGACGAGGATCATAATAAAAAAGTCCGCGAAGTCTTAATCCAAACCGCCAAAGACCGGTTGATGACCAAAGTATTTGATTTGTTCCTGAATTTGCCTTTTGGTTTGAATACAGACGATTCTAAGCTTGCGGACGGTCAGAAAGAAGCTTCCTATACGAGGCGTAGGATGTTTGCTGATAATACAGTCTATGGTATGACAATCGATGAACATGGCAGGCCTAAGACGATCAAGATGGATGTCTTTGAGCGCTTGGCTTACCACCTTGATAAGGGGAAAACGCCTCAAAAAGCCCTTCAAATTATTATTGACCTTCTCAACGCACATATTGCAAATTTCCGTAATTTACCCAGTGGTGAACTTTTTAAACGCATGATTCAAGTGAATGAAGAGCTTCGAGGGTATGTTGAAAGCATCCAAGAAGATTTGGATACGTATGACTATATTTTTGAGATGAGTGATCTTGAGGAAGAAGTTCAGGTAAAAAAAGAAGAGGAAGTTCGCCGGCACGAAGAGGTTATGGTTGATGTTCTGGATCAATTTCTAGATGCCATTACGGCATCTTATGAGGCGGAAATTCAAAAGAGAATCAGCGCGATGGTTAAAAAGAAAGAAGACGAAGCCAGCATTGCAGCCGTTGATCGGACCTTGCATGAAGAGGCACATACAAACATCGAAAAATGGAAAGCATGGGTGAAGAGATTTGACTTTCAGGTACGCCAGGATATTTTAAAAACCGGCCGGTCTATCGAATATCTCACGGCATTGTTCTATATGCGCCATTTTATGGATTTAAGGGCCCAACAGACGTTTGAAAATGAGGCTGGAGTCCTGGAAAGATTCTGGGAGGGACATAAAAAAATAGTGTTAGAGATGCCCCTTGAAGGGGAGGTGCCCGCTGAAATGGAATTCCTCCCTCCGGGAGTTGTCACGCAGATCAGGCAATGGGTTGGCGAGGAGCAGCAGCATGCCGTTGAGGAGATTTTGCGGATGATTTTTGACGAGATCTCACGGCGGGTTCGTGAGAACCGGCAGCATGCCGCAGAGGTTTTTCAGAATGTTTTGGATGAGATACGCAGTGGCCAATGGGAGAGAATTCAGCCAGACGATCCTTTTCAAGCTGGCATCATCAGTTATTTTCAGGAAACCATGATCCCTATGTTCAATGCTTATGCGGATAATAGGGGCGGTGAGGGCAGGCGTGTCAACGATGTTGAACCTGAGGCGCTTGAATTTCTCATGCGTTATTACGACCGTGCACGCTTTGGCCCAACCCAACAAGTCGATCGTGATTTGGTGGTGTTCGCGAAGACTATTGAGAATGAGCGGGATCTTTACCATCTTTTGAGTTCTTTGCGTGGTCACGGAAGGGTTGTTGCGATTGTGAGCCCGGGTGGCACAAGCTTGTCACATTGGGTGACCTTCGCCCGGGATTTGGGGATTGTAGTGATACCGGCTGCAGATTTTGAAGCTGCCGGGTTAGAATTTTCCAAGGAAACACTTCAGGGTTGGGCCATGGCTGATGGCCGTGAGGGGTTCGTTGTGTTGAGACCTGATTACCAAACGCGGGATACATGGTTTGCAAGGAGGGAAAGTTATGCTGATTTAGATGCCTTTTTTCTTGCCCGGGCCGATGAGCCGGTTTTCTTTGCGGGTCGGGAGATTTTATTTTATGTGGATGATACGAAACCTGAGGATTTTCAGAGGCGGGCCGAACTGCGGTCGATTGTTGAGCGTCACGGTGGAAAGGGTGTCGGACTTTTTCGAACCGAGCAATTGGCGGCCCATCCCGGATGGCAGGGGATTGAAAATGACCGGGTCCGATTCGCACAGACAATCCAAGGGATTCTCATGCAGCCTTTTTTCCAGGTAAGGCGGCCTTTTATTGTGAGAATTTTTGATGTTCAGATGGACAAACGCCCGAAGATCCTTACCGAAGGGAGAAAACCAGATGAGGTGAGAAGGATTTTAGAGATCCCCTTAGAAGAAGGGCGCAACCGTTTGGGTGTTCGTTTCTATTTGGATAAGGAAGGCACTCACCCACATTATGGAGACTTGTTCAAACAGTTTCGGGAATTCGGCAAAATGCAGCTGATGGTTTTTTTTCAGGCTCAGGTTGCTGCTTATAATCGTTTAGAAGAACTTGCGCGAGAAGGAAAGGGGCCGCAGCCCGAAGTCAATTTGCATATTCTTATTCCGGATATTATTGATCAGAGAGACATAAACGGTATCCTTGAATTAATTGAGGAGGCTAAAACGGAGTATTTAAGCGGGATTGTCGAAGAAGAGCAAGAAAAGGCGCGTCAGATTATTAATCAGATCCTTATTGGTTTTATGTTTGAGAAGGAGAATGCCATGATATCTCCCGATGCGGATTTTTATGCTGTCGGGTCAAATGACTTAATGGTTTCGATTAATCAGGTTGGGCGCGATGATCCAAAGGCGCAAAAGAAACTTAGACAGCTTCATCCGAATCTGGTCGGAAAGATTGCGGAAGTGGCGGCTTCTATGAATTCAAAAGGCAAGTGGGTAACAGTTGACGGTGTGTGGGGTGGTTCCAGGCGTTTGCTCTTGGCCCTTCTGGCTTTACGCTTGATACGGCCGGAGATTGAAGTTTACCAGGTGGCTGAGACGAATCAGGTCCCGGAGATGCTGGAATTTGTCCGGAATACGACACCAGAGGAAATTGAATCACAGATCAAGCCCCTCGTTGAGCGGATTTTGGCGGGCGGAGAACAGATGCCATCGGTTGATGAGTTTGATCAAGCGGTGAGCCGGTTGCAGAACACCATTCAGGATAGGATTTTGCAGGGGAACGTGTTTCAGAGGTTTAAGATTGCGCGAAGGCAGCGCCCGCGTTCGGAGTTACGTGAGATCAGCGATATTTCATCTCAGGTGCAGGCGAAGAGTATTTCTCCTGATGCTGTTCAGCCTGTTCCGGAAGTGGAGCGAGTTCCCGCAGAACAACCTCAAAGGCAGCAACCCTACCAACAACAGCCCGGATTGTCCGAAACCTCTCAAGTTTCCGAAGTTGGCGGCACGGTTGATATTTCGATCGGATCCCGATTGCGTGATTCCTTAAACTCTTTCTTGGGATTGACAGGAACTGAGAAGACGGTTGTTCTAACCGGAGAAAGTGATTTAAGCCAGTATCAAAATCCTCAATGGAAAGAGAGTCAGGATATTGTCTTTTCAATTTTGACTAAGGGAACGGTGGTTGAAACAAATGAGACGGATGTTGCCTGGCTTGTCTTGAATCCGGGGGGCCGTTTTATTTCCATTCAAGAGGAACCCTTCACAGTAAGCGATCTCCAAGCGTTTAAGGCCCTCAAATGGTCTGATGTTCAGCGCGGAACCCTTCTGGATGATAACCGGCAATATCATTATCTTGTTGCCACGAAGTCTTTCCGGGGTCCCGGAATCCCCCAGACTGAAGAAGTTCGCTCGGAATTAAGGCAAGAAATGCCGATTCGCGAGGTCTTTGATATCTTGTATGAAAAAGGGTTATTGAGACAAAATGAACGGTTTGTTGTTATGGGAGAAAAGGCGGCTTCGACTTTTGCCGAGGAGTATAAAAGAACCGCGAAACCTCCTGCTCCGCGCGTCATGACGCTGGATGCCCTGGATCAGGATATTGCGGGTTATCCCGAGAAAGGCATTGCGGATTTTAATGAGGGTGGGTGGAACGAGGCATCTTACCGGGAACAATTTCTTCGTCTTTTTGAACTTGTTAAATCGAGACCGGATATGCAGCAGGGTGTGAGCGTTTATTTACCCCTACCCGAGCGTCCTCAAATGAGCGAAGGTTATCGCGTAAGCAATCCTCTTTGGGATGCCTTTGAGATCTTTACGGAAGTTCTGGTCGGAATTGCGGCCGACTCGGGGGTCCAAATCGAGTATCATCTTCGGAACCCGCTTTTACCCGGGATAGGGAAGATCGAAATTATGCTTCCGCTTGCCTCTTGGCAGCAGATTCGCTTACAGAAGCAAGGACAATCTCTGCTGCAGGCAAAACCCAAACCTGAGCCTGCTTTGAAAAAACTTGCGGTGATGAAGAAACCGGAGGGCTGGGATGGAACATGGACGCCCGAGGAACTTTACGGCACACCGATGGAACCCCGTTCGGAACTCCGCTTAACTTGGGTGGACAGTGCTTTAACGATTGCGCGATCCTTGATTCCGGCCGAAGCATTAGCCGCAGATTTTGTTTTGCCTGATCAATCGGAGGTGCTTTCAGCCGTGCGACCGATCGTCGCGCATCAAATTGACGGTGCGGAACTGGAACAGGTTCTCAAGCGGGCTGTCGAAATTGCCGTCGAAGAACTTTTAAGCCGTCAAGGATTCGGCACAGCTTTTGAAGACAGGCCTGAAGTTTATAGCATGACGTCGAAAATTGCGGAACGGGCGGTTCGGGATCTTGTAACTTTCATGCAGCAGGTGGCAGATACCTATCAAGGCAAGGTAACTTTGGGGCTGGATATTCCTGAATTAAAAGATGGGATCTCGAGGTTGGATCGTGAAAGCGCGATCGGACAATACGGGGATATCATCCGGTCCTATTTCCTGCGGGGAGAATTGGATCGCTTTGCTATTCTCGGCGATAAAAAGGCCGCCAATGCTTTAATCCAAGTTCTAAAGTCGATACCGATTCCCTTTACGGCGGCATCCAGTCCCCGGCAGGTGACCATCCTAAATTCGGGACAGAATGTCCTGCCCGTCATGGAGTTTAGCGATGAAATTCTTATGGAGCAGACGGCTCAGGTTCTGCCGGTCGGCATTCGCCTTACAAGCGAAGCTAAATTAGAATCTCAAGTTTTGGGGAGGATGACTCAAACGGCGTTCGCGTTTGCCTCTGCTTTAATGGCCAGGACTTCAACAGATGCTAAGAATGTCCAAGCCGAACTCCTCAAAGCCGTTTATCTCTTTCGGCAAATGGGAGAAGGACCCGAAAATCAGATTATTGTTTTTGATTCCGAGGGACGCCCGATTGTGAATGTTTCCGCGATTGATCGCTTGTTGCGTCAAGAAGTCCAGGCTGCTCTCCAAATCCAAAAAGCCGCGTAACCATTTCGCCCACCTACGAGATGGGCACGTGCGGTGCTTTTCTCGGGCGTTTACAACTTCTTACGCCTGTGGTATCTTGCTTGCGTTGAAATCGCTTTCAAAGATAATCAAAATACTCAACGATTGATGGAGAGGTGATTATGAAAAAGCAAACGACAATCATGTTTCTTGTGTTCGTCATGTTGATGTGGGGTATCGCACCTTACGCTCTGGCAGGTGAAGCGACGACAGGGGATTTGGTTACGGATTCCGGAATTAAACTCGGCCGAGGCCTTGTGAATATTGTTTCCAGTGTTGCGGAGATTCCATGCGGAATAGGCAATGAAATGGAAGGCGGTCCGTGGTACGGTTTTTTTACAGGGTTAGGTAAGGGGACGGTCTATATGGTAAGGCGCATTTTGGTCGGTGCTTGTGAAGTCGGGACGTTTGTGATCCCGATGGATGCGACTTTGCCTCCCGTCTGTCAAATGGATTAATTCACAAGGATTCCCGGTGTCAACTGAGAAACAGGGTGCCTATCTTCTGATTGTGCACGGAACGAAAGACAAGGAAAGCAATCAGGCCTTTCTATCTCTGGTCGAACAATTTCAGGACCTCTGTCCGGATCGGTTTGTCGCCGGTGCTTTTATGGAGTTTGTCGAACCCTCCATCGGTCAGGCGATTGACGAATGCGCCCAAAAGGGTGTTGGCCAGATTTTTGTTCTGCCGATGATGTTCTTCGGCGGAAAACACGTCAAAGAAGATATCCCTTTAATGATTCAGGAAGCGAAGGCCAAACATCCTGAACTTGATTTCCATTACGGGACACCGATAGCTGATCAACCCCTGCTTCTTAAGGTTTTGGAGACGAAAATGCGTCAAATGGAGAAATCTTGTGCCGGCAAATAATCCGTTTGTCATGGCACCGTACCGGCGTCATATTTTTATTTGTACAGGCCCGCGTTGTGCCCGGCAAGAGGTTTCCTCGGCACTCTATCAATGGTTGAAGAAACGATTGACGGAATTGAAGTTCAACGAAGGGCCTGACCGGGTCTTGAGGAGCCAGTGCTCCTGTTTTGGGATTTGTCAAAAGGGGCCCTTGGCTGTGGTATATCCTGAAGGCATTTGGTATCAAGAGTTAGACGAAGAGAAGCTTGAGCAAATCATCCAGAAACACTTCATCCAACATCAGCCCGCCAAGGATTTTATCCTTTACGCAAGATAGATTTCAGACTGAAAAAAATGGGATTTCGATTGACTCAAGCGGATGAATCCATGATAATAGAGCAAATTTACTTAACCTTTGTTCAGGCCCTGAGTTAGGGCATCTTTAGGAGGTACCATGGTTGCACGTGAAGATGATGCGTCAGCACCTCAATCGGATCCGGAAATTCAGGATGCGAAGTTTTTCGCTGCCATTGGTTATTTCAATGTTCTCTGCTTTGTTCCGTTACTGCTCAAGAAGCAGAATAAATTTGCTCAATTTCACGGGAAGCAGGCACTGGTTTTATTTATTTTGGAGATTGCAGCCGCTATTTTGAAAGTAGTGCCGATATTAGGCGATTTGGTATTTACGGTAGCTTTTGTTGTTTTGGGGATTCTTTCTCTCGTGGGCATTTTGAAAGTTTTGATGGGAGAGTATTGGGAAATGCCGGTTGTTTACGAAATTTCGACCCGGATTAGTATGTAAGAGATCGTTCGCCTTTATTCTTTTATTCTTCGTCGATTGATAGGGCACGCCGGGGCGAGAAAGGAAGTATAGGCCTCTACTCGCGAATTTTAGGGGTAGGTCGGATAGGTTGATTCATGTTGCTAGGCAATAAGAAATCGCGAAGCGAAAAGCAAAACTGGTGTGTTGTTCTGAATCCGATTCTGAGCGAGATCGACAAGAAACGGATTGCCCTCAAAATTTCCGAAGTCTTTTCACTTTCCTCCGAAGAAGCCAGCGATTTGGTAGAAAGCACACCCATCATTCTTTTGGATAATCTGAATCAAGACATTGCCCATAAAGTGAAGGGTTTTTTTGAAGCCGCCAATGCTCAAATCGTTCTCACCAATGATACCTTCCGCAAAAGAAAATATTACCGGACCGTTTGGCCTGAACCTCCCAACTTAGCGTTTCTCAATACTTGGGAGAGTCATCAGAAGAATCAAGAGGTCCAAGAGGTTTTGGGACCTGATGAGGCTTTAAATGCGATCCGTATGATGAGAGAGAGCCCGGAAAAGTCTGAGCACGCGGAGGTAATGCCGATTCCAGGGTTGCCGGAACCCGAGCGGCGCGAACTGGAATCTGAAATTGAAAATTGGAAAAGGTCCCACGCAGATCTTGAAAAAGAAGTTTCCCGATTAACGGAGATCATTCGAAAACTTGAAGAGGCTCGTGCTCAAAGACCGTTGCCGGCTCCGGAGTTAAGCCTCCTTCAAGGAAGGGAAAAGGAGATCAAAGAGGCACGTGCCTTGCTTTCCAATTTAGAAGAAAAGTATGATGTCCTTAAAGACGAGTACCGGGAGGCGAGAGAGCTTTTTGAAGAAAAGATGGTCCAAACGCGTCAAGAAATGGAGACCTTACGCAAACGCAATAAAGAACTCGAGGAAAATGCGAGGGTTTTTCAAAACGAGCGGCTTGATTTCGGAAGCCGGATCAAAGAGAAGGAAGAACAAGGCCGTCAGTACCGGGGAGAATTGGAGACAAAAAACAAACAACTGGAGGAGAGGCTTCAACAGGCGACCCAAATGATTGACCAGTGGCGTCTCAAGGCCGAAGAGCTTGCCGAAAGCGTTAAGGATTTGGAACGGCAGAAGGAAAACCTAGAACGGGGTGCGCGGGTAAGCGGCGAACAATTGAGCCGTTGGCGTGAAAAACAGGAGACGTTAGAACAACAGATCCATATCTTGCAGGAGGCACAGCAGACCGAGAAAACACTTCGTGAAAAGGTAGAAGACCGTTTAAGAGAAGTGGACAAAGACCGCGCTAAGCTATATCAGGAACTGGAGGAAGCGCGGCGAACCTCTCAATCCTGGGAGTCCAAATACAAGGGGTCCGAAGAGAGAGTGACGGAACTCTGCCGGACTTGTGAAAAACAAGAAACAGAGCTTCAGGGAGCCATCCAGAAGCTTCAAGGTTATGATGCGCAAATCGAAGAGGCTAAACGGCAATTACAGGAGATGCGTAAAATTCAAGCCGAACAGGGAATTCACGAGAAGCGAAGTCAATTGGCGGATCGTTTAGTCGAGAAAGAGGGTTATTTCAGGGAGCTTGTTGAGAAGCAGAAAGAAATCGAGAGCGAAATACGCTCACGCGAGCAGGAGATCGAAAAGATTCTGGCCGAACAGGAAATTATTGAGAAAGAAATTGTTGAAGGCAAACGTGTCCATCTCCATTTTCAGGATCAGGTCAACCGGGAAAAAAACGGGCGCTTCCGGCTGGCTAAAAACGATCAAGCCTCAGAAGAGAAGAAAACTCATGGGAACCGTTGAACTGGAATTAAGCAAGATCAAGATTGACGAAAATCGAAACGAACAAGTAATTATTTTTAAGGAAAAGGAAGGGACGCGCTATCTTCCTGTTGTGATTGGGATGGCTGAAGTCAATGCGATCAAACTGAAGCTGAGCGGCATCAAACCGCCGAGGCCTTTAACGCATGATCTCATGTTGTCGGCGATTGAGAAACTGGGCGCAAAATTGGAGCGTGTGGTCATTGATAAATTGGAGAGTAATACTTTTTTTGCGAAATTGCAGGTCCGGCGGAATGAAAACGGAACGGTGATGATCGATGCCCGTCCTTCAGATAGCGTGGCTCTAGCTTTGCGCGCGGAGGCTCCTATTTTCGCAGCTGAAGAAGTCCTAGGCCAAGCCGGGGTGCATGAGATTTAGGTAGGTTCCATGATGGCAGAAACCAAGTCTTACGATGTGGGCGTGATTGGAGGAGGGGGTGCGGGGTTAACAGCAGCTCTTTATACGTCGCGTGCCAATCTTAAGACGGTATTGATTGAAAAACTGACTTCCGGTGGGCAGATAGCCCTAACCGATATTGTCGAAAATTATCCCGGATTTCCTTCAGGGGTGACCGGCCCCGAGATTTCGATGAAAATGGAAGAACAAGCAAAACGTTACGGGACAGAAATTATCTTCGAGCAGGTGGAACAAATTGCAAAAAAAGAGAAACAATTTGAAATCAAGACTGCTTCGAATCGTTATCAATCGAAGGCCGTTATTTTGGCGCTGGGATCTTCGTTCCGAAAGCTGGGTGTTGAGGGAGAAAAAGAATTGACAGGTCACGGTGTTTCCTATTGTGCAACCTGCGATGGCGCCTTTTTTAAAGATAAGAGTATTCTTGTAGTAGGTGGTGGGGACTCAGCTTTACAGGAAGGCCTTTTCCTGACGCGGTTTGCTCGGAAGGTTCAGGTTATTCATCGCCGGGATCAATTGCGTGCAGGACCGATCTTGCAGAAAAGGGCCGAGGAGAATCCCAAGATCGAGTTCATATGGAACACGGTGGTGACCAAGATCCTTGGCGAGAAAAAGGTTGAGTCCGTGATTTTGAAGGATGTGAAAACGGGCGCTGAAAAACAGGCCCCGGCAGAAGGTGTTTTTATCTTTATTGGACATGATCCCAATAGCGGTTTTCTAAAAGGGGTTGTCGATTTAGATGAAAAAGGGTATGTTGTGACCCAGGGGCACTTAAAGACTTCGGTGCCCGGTATTTTTGCTGCGGGGGAGATACGGTCGGGCTCGACGAGACAGCTTATTGCAGCCTGCGGAGAGGGTTGCGAGGCCGCGCTTTCGGCGCAAGCTTATTTAGAAGAAAAGAATTAATCTATCCGCATTTAAAAAGGAGATTGGGGATATGAATTCAGATCATGAAAAAGAATTTGAGCATCATGTGAATCAATTGGTTCGTATTCTCAAGAAACTGGTCAAAAATTTGCCTAATCAGGGGAAACATCCTCAAATCCCTTCGACGTTTAAAGATGCCGAAGGGAATATCCACCTTAACCTCTATTTTGCTTTCTTCCCCTTTGCCCCCGAAGACATGGATGAATTCGAAGAATTTTACGACGAATTGATATCGCGCGAAGAAAAACCGGAGAGTTCGAAGTTCCATTTAAATGCTGAAGACCGTGAGTTTTTGAAACGTCACGGATTGAGTTTTTAGGGTAAACGATCATTTTGACTTTTCCGACATCATTTGTTTTGTAAAGAGGCAAAAAATGACCTTTCAGGGAGTTAATCGACCACGCGTTTTTTTCTTTTTCACTATTCTTTTTTTAGGTTGTTTTCTTTTCGTGAATACGACCATTCTTTATGCGATCGATGAACCCATTGACCATTCTTCTTGGGATGCTTTTCTTAAGAAGTTTGTCAATGAACAGGGGGAAGTTGATTATCGCGGAGTGATTTTAGATCCTTCCCTCGTGGAAGAATATCAGAAAGTCCTTAAGAATATTGACTTCGGTGCCTTGCATGTTCAGGGACCGCGAGAAGAAGAGTTGGCGCTTGTCTTGAATGCCTATCATGTAGGGATTGTGACAGCTGTTCGTATTCATGGCATCATTAAGTCACTCAACGATATTCCCGGTATTTGGAAAATTCCGCTGGTGGAACTTGGCGAAGAACGCCATAGTCTGGATGAAATAAAAATGGGGATGTTGCTCGAAAGATTCCGCGATGAAAAGATCCATATGGCCTTGTCTTGCGGAGCCAAAAGTTGCCCTAAATTTCCCCGCGAGGCTTTTACGGGGCCTCGAGTTGAGGGCCAGCTCTATTTAGCGGCAAAGGAGTTCGTAAATGATCCGATCAAGAACCGGATTATTCCAGGGAGCAAGAAGATCGAGATTTCTAAAATTTTCAAATGGTACGGCCGGGATTTTCGGCTTGATTTCGGGATGGCTCAAAATGATTTAAATTTAACCGAAGATGAATTTGCTGTCCTTTCCTTTCTTGCTCATTATTTGGACGATGCTGAAAAAATTCAATTTTTAGAAGAAGATAAATATAAGCTGAAATACTTACCCTTTGACTGGGATTTAAATCTTTGGGTCAAAGAATAAATAATGGGTGACGGAATTTCCTTTCTCAATTGGACCGGGTATCCATCATGATTAAAAAAATGAAAGTGGCTTGTCTCCAGGTTAATGCCGGAGACGATTGGAGAAAGAATTTTATTGCGGTTTATGGTCTGCTTAAAAAAGCCGCCCGTCAGAGAGTTCATTTGGCTGCTTTACCGGAGGCTTTCATTTATCGAGGTGCTCATCAGCAAGATTCGATGATTGCCAGAGAAATCACACCTAAAATGATCCAGGATTTCGGACAAATTGCTCGGGAATTGCGATTATCCATTCTACTGGGTAGTGTGCTTGAGTGTTCGAAGGACAAAAGACGATTTTATAATACTTCCGTCCTATTATCGGAAACAGGGAAGATCCTTGCCTGCTATCGAAAAATACATTTGTTTCGGATCCGTTTAGGCAGCATGATTACCGACGAATCCAAGTACATTGTTCCGGGCAATCGTGTTGTGACCGTGAATCTTCAGGGGGTCAAAATGGGGTTGAGCATTTGCTACGATCTTCGGTTTCCGGAACTTTATCGTGAGTTTCAGTTGAGAGGTTGCAAGGTTGTTTTTGTCCCTGCCAATTTCACCTATGAGACAGGAAAGGACCACTGGGAGATTTTGTTGAGAGCGAGGGCTATTGAGAACCAGGTTTTTGTCATTGCGCCCGCTCAGGTGGGACGGAATCCATCGACGAAGCTACGAAGCTACGGAAATAGCCTTATTGTGGATCCTTGGGGGAGGATTTTGGCTCGTGGAGATGATCGGCAAGAGGGGATCATCGTCGATGAGTTGGATTTCTCTTCCCAAATGCGTGTCCGCCAATCCCTGCCCGTTAACGAAGACCGAGTCCTATAAACTTCTAAAAGAGGACTTCGGTGGATCAAATCATAAGAAAAATCCGGGTGAGATGACATAACTTGTTGTTTAGAAACAAGATATCGATATTGACAAAAGACGTTGACATAGGGGGGGCAACTCCGTAAAATATGGCCTCCCTTTGGGTTAGGAGATATCAAATGTCAAAATATGCCATAATTGAGACGGGTTCTAAGCAGTACTATATCGAGCCCAATTCTGTGCTCGAAGTTGAAAAGCTTGAAGTCCCCGAAGATAAGAAAGAAATTCATCTTGAGAACGTCCTTCTCGTAAGAGATGAAAACAAACTGCATATCGGGACACCGTATGTAAAGGGGGCCAAGGTGGTCTGTCAGTTTCTAGGACATTTCCGTGGCCCTAAGGTCATTCACTTTAAATTTAAGCGCCGAAAAGATTCTCGGCGCAAAAAGGGACATCGCCAGGAATTATCACGTTTACGTGTTAAGGAAATTAAGGGATAGTTTAGAGGGGACGAAAGGAAAGTCATGGCACATACAAAGTCACAAGGCAGTACGACAAACGGGCGTGACTCCAATTCAAAACGGTTGGGGGTCAAGGCCTATGGAGGACAGTTTGTTCGTGCGGGAAGTATTATTGTCCGGCAAAGAGGGAACCAGTTTCGTCCCGGGGCCTTCGTAGGGCGCGGCAACGATTTTACTCTCTTTGCGAAACGAGATGGTATTGTGGAGTTTAGACCAAATCGTAGCGTTCATATCGTTGAAAATAAATAAATTGATTTCAATAAGAAAAGGGTCTGACTTTTTAAAAAGCCAGACCCTTTTTGTTTTCTTGGGGTTTGCTGAAATGAGGATGAAATGATTATCGATCAAATCCATTTAGTGGTTCAAGCCGGTTCCGGCGGCAATGGGTGTGCCAGTTTTTTTGTTCGCAAGGATAGAAAAAAGATTCCTAATGGCGGTGACGGTGGGCGTGGAGGCAGTGTTATTTTCTCTGCGAGCCATAATGCGACATCTTTAGACGGATTGAAGTACAAACAACATCTTATCGCTGAGTCTGGTGCAAACGGTGGCAGTAATCGAAAACGGGGTAAGAATGGAGAGGATCTTAAAATCCTTGTTCCTGTTGGAACGCGCATTCGTGATAGAGAAAGGAATTTTCTTATCCGTGAACTGGCGCAGGACGGAGAAGAGGTTGTTGTCTGTCAAGGTGGGCGCGGAGGATCTGGAAATCAAGGCGACAAAGAAGCGACTCCGGGTCAAAAAGGGGTTGTTTTGGATATTGAGCTGAGCATTCGAATTCTTGCAGATGTTTTTTTGATCGGTTTGCCGAATTCAGGGAAATCATCGATTCTCAATGTACTGACTAGGGTGCAAACCAAAGAAGAGTCCTATCCCTTTGCGACCAAGGCCCCCGTGATTGGTGTTTATGAATTGTCGGAATACCAGCATATGACATTGTGTGAGTTGCCCTCTCTTTACCGAAGTTCTCATGAGGGGCGGGGTTTGGGCGTGGATTATCTGAAGCACCTGGAAAAGGCACCTTATATCCTTTATGTTTTAAATCCCTTTTCTCAATTTGCGGGGTCCATTCAGGAAGGGCTCGATATTTTGAAGGAAGAAGTTGCCCGCTATCAGGCTTCTTTTGCGGGGATTTCCTATAGCGTTATTATCAATAAGGTCGACGAAGAAGGGGCGAGGGAAAGAATTGACGGTGAAAAGTTTGATCCAGGCGTTCCTGTCATCTGTCTTTCTACGAAAACGGGTGAGGGGATGGAGCTTTTTAAGGAACACTTGAGTTATATTCGCCAAAAAAAAAGCGGATAAAAATACCTGGAAATACGTTAGAATTACTTCTTTCAGGACGACGGCTTTAAACAGGAGGCCCTTTATGCGGGAAGCCATAAGGTCAAGTCAGCGCATTGTCATTAAAGCCGGGACGAGTATTCTAACCGGGCGCGACGGATGGATCCAAGAAGACCATTTTTCCAATTTGTGCCGTCAAATTGTGGATCTAGTTGACGCGAAAAAACAAGTGGTTTTAGTCAGCTCAGGCGCCATTGCCTTCGGGATGCAGATGACTGGGATCAAAAAAAGACCCAGGAATATGCCGCGATTGCAGGCTTGTGCCGCGATCGGTCAGGGTGGATTGATGCATGCCTACGAACGTTACTTTTCTGGCCGGGGACTTCATGCGGCTCAACTACTTTTGACGCGAGATGGCTTGGAGATTCGAAAGCGTTTTCTGGGGGCACGTCATACCTTAGATGAACTTTTCAAGATGAAAGTAATCCCCATTGTTAATGAGAATGATACGGTGGCGACCGAAGAAATTGCTTTTGGGGATAATGATATTTTATCCGTTCATGTGGCGCACCTTATTCATGCCGATCTTCTTATTATGCTTTCGGATGTCGATGGCTTTTATCTTCAGGACGGTTCCAGGATCCGTCAGGTATCTTCGGAATCGGAAATTGATAGTGAACTCGTCCGTCATTTAAAAGATACTCGCAAAGAAAGAACTGTTGGGGGGATGAAGGCCAAGCTGGAGGCGGCTCGTGTCGCGATGAGATTGGGTGTTCCTCTTGTGATGGTCAATGGCCATGATGAAAAAGGCATCCGCAAGATTTTTGAAGGCGAGGATGTCGGAACCTTGTTTGTGGAGCAGCGCGAAAAGAAAAATGCCCGGCGAAAATGGATTGCGTTCTCGGCGGCTCGAAAAGGGGCTTTAATTTTAGATGCCGGTGCCTGCGAAGCATTGCGTGTAAAGAAAAAAAGCCTTCTTCCAAAAGGAATTGTTCAGCTTGAGGGGGAATTTGAAAAGGGACAAGTGGTGGAATTGAGAAGCCCAAGCGGTGAAGTATTTGGCCGGGGAGTTGTTCGTTATTCAAGCCAGGAATTAAAACGTATTTTGGGGCGCAAAACTAGTGAAATTGAAGAAATCCTGGGCTATAAATATCAGGACGAAGTGATCCAAAGGAATGATTTGGTTTTTTGGGAATAAACCTTGGAATGAGGAGAATTACTTGAGATGGCAAAGAGTTATAGATGGAAAAAACAGCTTAAGAAAACCCTAGGGCAAGTCCGTTGCGCATCTTTTTTAACAGCCAGGTTGACGTCTCAACAGAAGAAAAAAATTCTACAGGATGTTTCAAGACAACTGATTTGCTCCGAAAAGAAAATTATTCGTGAGAATCAGCGCGATCTTAGGACAGCCAAACAAGAAGGCCTGAGCAGTGCGATGCTGGATCGTTTGACTTTAACGCCGAAACGAATTCGGGAAATGGCTGAAGGAGTTCGCGCGGTTGCCTCACTTCCGGATCCTATTGGGCGTGTGGTGAAACGGTGGAAGCGGCCCAACGGTTTAGTGATTTCCCGCGTTACAGTTCCTATTGGGGTTATTTTGATTATTTTCGAATCAAGGCCGAACGTTACAGCCGAGTGTGCTTCCTTGTGCTTGAAGAGCGGAAATGCCGTGATTTTACGGGGCGGCCGGGAGGCTTTTTACTCGAATCGTGTCCTTGTTTCTATTTTTGATGAGGTTCTTAGAAGATACCGGTTGACCGGATCCTGTATTGGTTTTGTTCAAACAACGGACCGGCAGGCTGTTGATTTTCTTCTTCATCAGGATAAAGAAATTCAACTTGTGATTCCTCGCGGAGGGGAACAGCTCATCCGTAAAGTTGCCGAAACCTCAAGGATTCCCGTGGTGAAACATTACCAGGGGATTTGTCATGTTTATGTGGATCAAAAGGCTGATTCAAAGAAGGCTGTGAATATCGCTTTTAACGCCAAAATGCAAAGGCCGGGCGTCTGCAATGCGATGGAAACCCTTTTGGTTCACCGGAAGATTGCCAGTCGCTTCTTACCCGAACTTGGACGAAAACTTCGAGAGGGCGGTTGTGAAGTTAGAGGAGACGCCGCGGTTAAGAAGATCCTGCCTTGGGCCCAAAAGGCAACGCCGGAGGACTACGGTTGCGAATTTTTGGATAAGGTTTTGGCTGTTCGAGTGGTTTCCGATATTGACGAAGCGATGGCGCATATTCAGAAGTACGGTTCGGGTCATACCGATGCCATTGTGACTCAAGACTCCAAGGCCGCTAAGATCTTTCGAGACCGGGTTGATTCCTCTTCTGTCATGGTCAATGCATCGACAAGATTTTCGGATGGGTTTCAGTATGGATTTGGGGCCGAGATCGGTATCTCAACGGATAAAATTCACGCTCGAGGTCCTATGGGGCTTGAGGGATTAACCTCCTATAAGTATGTGGTGGAGGGCAATGGGCAGGTTCGGACATAATTTTGAGATGACAAAATGAAAATTGGCATTTTGGGAGGCACATTTGATCCGATCCATAAAGGGCATTTGGCATTAGCGCGTGAAGCGAAAAAGGAGTTTGGTCTCGACCGCGTTTTTTTTGTTCCATCTTTCATTCCTCCGACGAAATCAGTTTTTCCGCATTTGACCCCGGCCCCTTACCGCTACCGGATGGTTGAGCTTGCTTTGGAGAATGAAACTGATTTCGAAATTTGTGACGAAGAATTTAAGCGTCCCGACGTTTCTTATACGGTTGATACTCTAGAAATCCTCCAGTCAAAATTTCCTGGAACCCAGCTTTATCTCATTTTGGGAGGAGACAGCTTTAACGGTCTCCTTCAATGGAAAGGGATTGCCCGCATTCGCGAATTGGCCGGCTTTATTGTGGCTCCGCGTGAGGGAGCGCAAAGTGAAGCGCCTTTTACAGAAAAAGTGAACTGGATTAAGATGCCGATTGTACCGATATCTTCTTCAGTGATACGTTCAGGAATTAGCTCGGGGAATTCCGAAGTCAACGCTTTCTTGCCCAAAAAAGTTGAACAGTATATTCATGAGATGAAACTTTACGAGGGAGATTAATGCTTTTAGCTCATGGTTTGATCCTCGTGGTTTTGCTGCTATTCGCCGGATTTTTTGCGGCAGCCGAGACGGCTATCTTTTCTCTGACGAAGATTGAAAAGAACCGGTTAGGAGAAAAACACCAGCGGATGATCGGTTGGATCCAGGATCATCTCAGCAATCCGAGGCGAACCCTTAATACCATTATTATTGGAAATCTATTCGTTCACGTTTTAGCGACTGCGATTGTCACCTTGGTAGCTATGGAAGTGTGGGGAGGTAAGGGAACGGGGCCGGCACTTTTTATTTTTACGGTTATCTTGATTGTGGTTGGAGAAATCATACCCAAGATTTTGGCGGTGCGTTTTAATGAGTTGGTGGCTTTTATCGTTTCTTTCCCGTTGAGAGTTTTTGCCGTTATTTTCTTTCCGTTTCGTTGGCTCGTGCGTTCCATCAGTAACCGCATTGTCAAACTCCTGATCCCGATCCGTAAAGAGTTGTCTTCCGATCAGATTTCTGAAGATGAACTCAAAACGTTGGTCAAAATAGGTGAAGAAGAAGGTGTCCTTGACCGTCAAGAGCGTTACATGATCCAAAAACTCATGGATTTGGGTGAGCGGCAGGTTAAAGATATCATGACGCCCCGCATTGATTTGGCCGCTTTGGATTTGGACGACCCCAGGGAGAAACACGAAGATATCATCCGGCGCCATCATTTTAGTTATTTTCCCGTTTATCAGGAATCGATCGACAATATTGTTGGCGTAACATCCGTGCAAGAATTTATGTTGAATCCGGCTCAGGATTTAAAATCGATGGTGATCGAGCCGCTTTATGTCCCTGAGGCTAAACGAATTGATGACCTGCTTGCGGAGTTCCGAAGGAAAACACATAATTTCGCGGTTTGTGTTGACGAATATGGTGGAACGGCAGGTATTGTGACTTTGGAGGATATCCTCGAGGAAATCTTCGGGGAGTTTTATGACGAGTATGCGGTTGTGGAAAGACCTATAAGGCCTTTTGGCCACCAAGAATATTTTGTCGAAGCCAAAGTTCCTCTGGCGGACTTTAATGAATATTTTAATTCTGATCTTGTAGCGGATGAAGCAAGTACGCTCGGAGGATACATTTTAGAGCTGTTAGGAGAAGTTCCGAAAAAGGGCAAGGTTTTTGACACGCGAGAATTTGAATTTCGCATTCATGATGTGATCCGGCAACGTCGTATTCGAAGTGTAATCGTCAAAAAGAGGAACAAATGACATATGTTTTGATTTTAATTTTGTGTTTAGTCCTTTCGGCCTTTTTTTCCGGTTCGGAGATGGCCTTTGTGTCCTCAAATAAAGTTAAAATGAGAGAATTGGCTGATTCCGGAAGTGTTGCGGCTCAAAAGGTGATGAAGCTCTATCGGAAAACAGATGAATTGTTAACTACAATTTTAATTGGGAACAATGTTGTGAATGTGACCGCAACGGCTGTTCTGACTTATGTGCTTCACCTCTACTTCCATGTTAATAACGAGTGGCTGGTGACCCTTGTAATGGCTCCGATCATCATCATCTTCGGTGAAGTTGTTCCGAAGGATTACTGCAGGATCCAAAGTCATCAATTTTTGCTTCAATGGAGTTGGGGGCTGTCTTTCTTCTTGCGTTTGTTACGGATTCCGGTATGGGTTGTGCTTCGCGGTGTCCGTTTTTTGGTGGGTATTTATCCAAAAGCAACGGGGAAAAGCATTTTCGTTTCAGAAGAAGAGTTTCGCGGTTTAATTGAAGAAGGAGCGAAAACGGGGGTATTGAATTTACATGAGCAGCAAATCATTAATACCATTCTGGATTTTGAGCGGATCCGCGTTGAGTCGGTCATGACACCGCTTGAGCAAGTGCCCAAGGTGGACATACGCGCCACGGTCGGGGATGTCAAAAACCTTGTGCGCCAGAATAAAGCTCGGATGGTTCTTGTTTACGAAGAGATTCCTTCCTTGGTGGTGGGCATGGTTTATGTTTTTGACCTCCTCTTTGAAGAAAAGGATGACCAAAATCTAAAAGATTATTTACGCTCACCCATTTTTGTTCCCAAGCAAACTTCAGTCGAAAAAGCCTTTTTAACGCTTCAGGAAAAAAGGCAGTCTTATGCTGTGGCTACGGAATCCTGGGGAGATGTTGTAGGAATTGTTCCTATCGAACAACTGGTCATGATTTGAGAGAGAGGATTTTCTCAGCCTCAAAATGCACATACGGATTTGTCCTGCCTACAGGTGGTTTTTCTTTTCATGGAAAGAAGTTTGTTTGTTTCTTTCCATCGCGGTCTTCCTGACAGGTTGCGGTCAGATGACTTTTTCAAAACGTCAGGGTCTTATGATGGGCACCTTTGTCGAAATTATTGTCGCCGGAGGAACGCCGAGCCAGCGAGACCAAGCCCTTGAGGTTGCTTTTCAAAGGCTTCGGGAACTGGAAAATAAATTGAATTACTTTGAGGCACCGGGAGAAATTTACCGTTTGAACCAAACAGGATATGAATCGGTCCAGCAGGTCTCTCGGGAAACGTTTCACATTGTCCAGACCGCAAAAGATTTTCACAATCTTTCTCAGGGGGCTTTTGACGTGACGGTTTATCCCTTAATGAAATTGTGGGGATTTTTTGATGATGAGTTAAATATCCCGAGTGTAGCGGCAATTGAAAGCGTGATGAAACAGGTAGGAAGCGACGGCATTTTGACAGACGAGGATCGTTCTGAGATCCAATTCCTCCGCCCCGGTATGGGTATTGATTTGGGAGCTATTGGTAAAGGTTTTGTCTGTGATGATATTGTTTCGGTTTTGAAAAGGGAAGGCATCATGAGTGCTCTTGTTAATATTGGCGGTACAGTTTTTGCGTTTGGGAAGTCTCCTCAGGGCCGCTTATGGCGTGTCGGATTAAGACATCCCCGTGATCCTTCACGAACGTGGAAAGTTGTCTCGCTAGACCATCAAGCTGTGTCAACCAGCGGGGATTATGAAAATTTTTTTGTTCGGGACGGAATACGCTATGCCCATATCCTTGATCCCAGGACGGGTTACCCGGCCCGTGATTCTATCGCCGTTTCCGTGATTGCGCCTTCAGCCGTCCTCGCCGATTTTCTCTCAACAACCCTTTTTGTTTTGGGGCCTAATGACGCTCCGGACATGGCGCGGCAATTTCCCGAAACTCATTGGTTTCTAACCTACTTTGACGAGGGTAATCGATTTAAGACACTCTCCAGTTCCGACCTTCTTTAAGGCTTCAATTTTTTTCTTCTGAGAGCTCAAGAGATACCAACCTCAAGTCGTTATTATTATTAGACTTGGACTCATTTTAATTATCGAGGGAGGTTTTATTTTGCGTGTCATTGCGGTTGCCAACCAAAAAGGCGGCTGCGGTAAAACCACGACAAGTATCAATTTAGCTGCTTGTTTGGCCCACCTGGGGAAACAAACGTTGCTCGTGGATTTGGATCCGCAGGGGCATTCAACTTGTGGGTTGGGTGTCCAGCTTGAGAAGGGAGCGTTGACGCTTTATGATCTGTTAGGATTTAGGGAAGCTCTTCGTCCGAGTGTCATGCCCATTTTAAAGCAAGTGAATTCATGCCTTTATCTTTTGCCTTCCGACGGTGTGCTCAATGCCTTAGAGGAAGATTTGGCCAATTCGCCTGATAGGGATAAGCGCCTTAAGCGGGAACTGGACATCTTGGAAAGGGAAAATCCGGATTTTGAATATGTGATTTTGGATTGCCCCCCAAATCTTGGCGTTTTGACGTTCAATGCTTTGGAAGCTGCTGATGATCTGATTATTCCGATCGAACCCTCGTTTTTTTCTTTGCATGGGCTGGCCAAGATTTCTGAGACCATCCAGCATCTTCAAATCTTTCGTGAAACGCGCTTAAATGTCTACGCTCTTTTGACTCTCTTTGATTCTGATACAACCTTTGGACAGGAGATTTATGAAGAAGTCCTAGCTCATTTTCAGGATCAATTATTGCGGACAGTGATTCACAATGCTATTGTTTTAAAAGAAGCATCGAGTGCCGGTCAAAGCATTGTGGAGTATGCCCCTGAATCATCTGCTTTCCGAGACTATTTTCATTTGGCCGTGGAATATTTGAAACGGGATTGGCAGCGACGATTTCCGATGAATGAACTCGGATGGAAAAATATTCTTCACCGCCATTATGGCCCGCGTTCTGTCTTGGGGGGTGTTTTATTTCAGGCCATTAATGAGAAGGCTGAGATCGTCGAAATTGCCGGTGACTTTAATCAATGGATACCCGAAGCCATGCAGAAACGCCCCAATGGATTGTGGCAGAAGGTGATTCCGATCCATCCGGGGAAATACCGGTATAAATTTATTGTGGATGGAGAATGGCAGATTGATCCTTATCAACCTGTTCAACGGCAAAACGAATATGGAACCGTTGATTCTTACCTGGAGCTTGTGTGACTATGGACCCAAAACGTCGTCTTAAACGTGGTTTGAAAGATATTTCACCTTTATTCCAACAGAAGGTCGAAACCGTCGAACGTCAGAATCTGCTGAATGAGAAGAGGATAGAGTGCTTAAGCGTGTTTAATCCTGACAGACCGGGTAGCTCGCTTTTTTTAACGAGTTACCTGGCTTCCCGGGTGGCAGATACATCTTGTCCGTGCACGATCATTTCTCTCACGTCACGTTATTTGGGGCGTCCCGAAGATGCGCCTACCATTCTGCAGAGCGAGTCTTTTGGTTCGAACATCCGGTGGGTTTCTTTTACCTGGGATCAACTTGAAAGAGTATGGGAATATCCTCACGATGTTGTATCATCCGAGAGTTTCGCGAACCAAAAGTTCTTTCTTGATTTCGAATATAACAGGATTGCCCAGTTTGACAAGATCATCCCTGTTCTTGATAAATGGATTTTGCTGGTGAGACCCAATATCGAGAGCCTATCGGAAGTCTATAAAGCCATGAAGGCTTCCATGGCCCTCAATCCGCACCTTGAATATTACCTGCTTTTTGACGGTGCGGTGACTCAGGAAAAGGGAAGTTTCCTTTACGAAAAGTTTTCTGAGATGACGTCCCGGCATCTAGGTTTGAGTGTGACCTGGCTTGGACGATTGCAAGAGGGGATGCATCAATATACCTTTTCTTCGAGTTTGGCCTTGGAACATTTGTCCTCGAAGCCGGTTGAAAATTACAATTCTTTAGAAAAACGAATGCTTGCAAGATTATTACAAACATCCTTGGAGTTTGCCCCATGTCACAATCCATGAATTTCTTCTTTGTCGAAAAAGTAACAAAACAGGACCGCCAGGCGATGATGACTGCTTTGCGGGATGTGATGCAAAGCATGTACCGTGGTTTCAATGTCAAGCCTGTGCTTGTGAATGCCTCCATTGAACATGACCAGATCTTTCTTGAAGTTCCTGATGGACTCCTTTGGGGTCGCATTATGTTTGAACCCTTTTCGCTTACTACCTATAAATCACTTTGTGATGAGTGGGATGATTGGATGAGGATTACCGGGGAGAAACTCAGGCTCTTTATTTTTTTTCCATCAATTTCAGACGGAGTGATGGACCTTATCTCTATTTCAAGAGACGAAAAGGAAAGACTTCTGTCTAGGGAAGGTGTGCGGCTATTCGAGTATTTTTTTATGGCGCCCCAGGAACGTGAAGGAATGGCTTTGAGAGAATGGGCCCTCCTGGATCTTGCAGAAAGGATACCATCCATTGAGTTAGAGAAGGCCGTCGATGATATTGATGAACGTTATCATTTTTTTCGCGATGCAAAACTTGATCGAAGCGAATTAGATGATTTTATCGAACTTGGCGTAGAGGCCAAACAAGCTTTCCCGGTTTAGATAAAGTCTAAAAGAATTCTATACTCCCAGCGAATGTTGATTAACCTTATACACGCTCATATTTTAAGTCTGTGATTTCATCCTTGATGCTGTTCGGAAACTTCCCTATAATGCCTTTCTATTATGTTAAAGGTTCGAGAGACCATAGAAGCTCTTAAGAAAATTCAGGTTGTCGATAGCGAACTCTATGCTGCCCAACAGCAGCTTTTTGACATCCCTGAGAAGAAAGCCGAGGTTAAGCGGCAGCTTGAGAGTGAAAAGTCCCACCTGAATGAAATTGAGGGGGAATTACGTAAGCTTCAGCTTAGGCAGAAAGAGAAAGAAGGTGAGTTGGCACAAAAAGAGGCCAATGTCAAAAAGCTGGATGGACAGTTAGGATTGTTGAAAACCAACAAAGAATACAGCGCCATGCAGCAAGAGATCGCCTCGCTGAAGGCTGATAATTCTCTTTTGGAGGAAGAAATTATTAAAATCCTCGATGAAGTCGAAGCGGCTGATGAGGAAGTTAAAAAGGAAAAGGGCCGCTTAGGGCAGGTTGAAAAGGAAGTCAGCCAGAAGCTTGCGGAACTGGATCAGCAAGAAAAGACGCTTCAGACCGCAATCGAAAAACTTAAGAAGGACCGTCAGACCGTGATGGAACAGGTCCCTCTCGATGTGAGAGATTTATACAACCGTATCGTAGAGGTTAAGCAAGGTTTGGCTCTCGTCAAAACCGAGGGTGAAAATTGTGCCGCATGCCAAATTAAATTAAGGCCCCAAATCATTAATGAGCTTCAGCTCGAAGAACATTTGGTTATCTGTGAAAATTGCTCACGAATTTTGTATCTAGAGAACGAAGAAGTCTCTCCGCAAACATAATCTTTCTCCTTTGGATTTCTTTTGTTTGTTCCGCAGTATTTGTTGTCCTCATCTAAGTTTTTTTTCATCTTAGATTTCATAAGCCACGTCCTCGTAGAAATGTCCACCATAGTGAAACCATTCGCCTGGGGAGCGTAGTCCCATTTCTTCGTGAGAGAATAACTATTAATAGTGGGCCTATACATCCTCCGACACCATATATTGTATTTAGTTGAAAGATAATCACTTAGGAGGATTTTCTTGAAGAAAAGGGTTGACTCCCATTTGAGGGGGGAGTATACTCCCGCTGATGATGAAAGTGGTGAAAAGTGGGGGAAAGTGGTAAACCAAAAAAGGTAGGTAGAAACGATGTTTTACGGCGAATATGAACATACGTTAGACAATAAAGGCCGGATCATCATCCCTGCGAAATTCCGAGAGATCTTCAAAGAAAACTTTGCTGAAAAGTTCTATATCACACGAGGCCTCGATCAATGTTTGTTTGTTTTCACGGAAGCTACCTGGAAGACCCAGGAAAAGAAATTCCGGGATATGCCTTTTACCCGTGGTGAATCCCGCCACTTTAACCGATTGTTTTTTTCGGGGGCTGTCGATGTCGTTTGCGATAAGCAGGGAAGGATCTTAATTCCGGATTATTTGAAGACTTATGCTTTGATTCAAGAAGATGTCATCATCATCGGCGTATCGGACCGTATTGAAATATGGTCTAAAGAAAAATGGCAAAGTTTCTTTGATAATAACAAAGGCAAGTTCGAAGAGCTTGCTGAGAAATTAATTACAGAATAAATTAAGGAAAGGGGGAGTCAATGGCGTTTCGTTCCAGAGTGAATATGGGTGTTGAGGTTCTACGATTTCAAGGAGACCTGAGTGCCGGAGAGATGGTCAAAATCAAAAACCGTTTGGCGAGACTTCTTAAAAAGAATCATAAGAAGTTATTGCTCGATCTTCAATCCGCAAAGCGGGTGGAATTAGCCGGATTGGGTATTTTGATTGACCGACTCATGAAAGTTCGTGCGCAAAAAGGGGATATCAAGCTCATCCATCTTCGTCCGGAAGTTGAAAAAACGTTCCGGTTGATTGGTGTGAACGGATTAATGGAATCTTATCATTCAGAAGAAGAGGCGATTAAGAGCTTTGCCCCATAAACCGGTACTCCTTCAAGAGACGCTCAGGCTTCTTGCCTTGCGCTCGGGTGATATCGTGGTTGATGGGACACTCGGGAATGCAGGGCATGCCATGGAGATAATCAAAACAATAGGCCTAACAGGACGTTTGATTGGATTGGACCAGGACGCTTCAAGCATTTCCAGATGTCAAGAGAGACTTAAACCCTATCCACAGGCAACATTGCACCAAGAAAACTTTATTAATCTCGATAAAATCCTAGATTCTCTAAATATTCGGTTTGTAAATGCCGTATTATTAGATGTCGGGTTCTCGGCAGAACAGATTGATGATCCGGAACGGGGTTTTAGCTTTAACCATCCGGGACCGCTGGATATGCGGATGAATGTTCAGCAATCGATGAAAGCAAGGGATCTCGTCAATGATCTTTCAGAAGAAGACCTTGCGGAGATCTTCTACAGGTTCGGCGATGAGCGGCGGGCGAGAAAGTTTGCATATGCTATTTGTCAGTCACGACGACAGAAGCCTATTGAGACAACAGAAGACTTAGTCGGGGTTCTTGAAGGAGCTTTGCCGCGATCTTTAAAGTTTGAAAAGGGAAGACGTCCCAAGCATGCTCGTCATCATCCGGTGACAAGGGTTTTTCAGGCATTGAGGATTGCGGTGAATGATGAATTAGGATGCCTTGAAAAAGCTCTTCCGAAGATTTGGGAACGGATAGGACAAAAGGGCCGACTGGGTGTGATTACGTTTCATTCTTCGGAAGACAGGATCGCGAAATATTTTTTTAGGGATCTAAGTCAGAAGAGACAAGCTTTCTTAGTGACCAAGAAGCCGGTAGTGCCGAGCCGCTCGGAGATGTTGGAAAACCGGCGAGCAAGAAGCGCAAAATTGAGAGTTGCGGAGAAAACGGGATGAGAAATACGGGGAGAATAATCTTAGGAATTGCGATGTTGTCTGGATTAATGCTTCTTTACGTTCACCAGCAGATTGCTCTATTTCGTGTCTCTTATCGTATTGACGAGCAATATGAGCTTGTGACAAGGAAATCCGAAGACTATCGACAGATCAAATTTGAAGTTGATCAACTGAAATCTCCTCGGTTATTGGAAGGAAGAATGAAAGAATTGGAGTTAGATTTGAGATTACCCAAGGAAGTACAGGTTGTGCGGATCCCTCATCTTCCGGTTGTCCAGGAGCTTGGAACAGCTTATATGGACTCAGAGCAAGTGACGGGTCATTTTCTCAGTATCTTAGGGCGTTGGACGGGTGTTGCTCAGGCAAAAACCGAACGTTGAGCATCATTCGAGCCGCGAATATTTAGAAATCAGTTTCCAGTTGCGTTTTAAAAATCCTATCGGTGCGGTTTGATCCATGATATCAACGGTTACAAAACGGCGTTTTTGGATTGTTAATTTTATTACCGCCAGTTTTTTTCTGATTGTTGCCTACCAATTACTTCAACTTGCTGTGATTCGGAACTCCTCACTTCTTGAACTTGCCGAAAAGCAACACCGGTTAAGTATTGAAATTGCTCCTTTGAGGGGGAGAATCCTTGACCGTTCGGGCCGGGAATTGGCCACAAACTTGAAGGTTCCATCCATTTATGGTGTTCCAAGACTTTTAAGCCGGGATAAGCTTGAGGAAATGACCCGAAAAGTAAGTTTAATTTTGGATCTTCCCGAAGATTTTGTCCGCGAAAGGCTATCCAGAAAAAAGGCCTTCGTATGGATTAAACGCCGTGTTTCAGTCGAAGAAGCCAAAGCTATTCGGGAACTCAAGACTCCGGCTTTGGGGATTGAGGAAGAGTACCGAAGATTTTACCCCCAAGGTGAACTTCTTTCACACATCCTCGGATTTACGGATGTGGATACGAATGGCCTGGAAGGCATCGAACTTGTTCTCAATCGACAGATGCAAGGGCGGGCTGGACGAAGGTACACCAAACGTGATGCCCTCGGAAGGGAGATACGAGCCTTCGAGATTTTAGCGATCCCTGCAGTCAACGGTCACAATGTGACCTTAACGATTGATCAATATGTCCAATACCTGACAGAAAAAGCACTCAATGAAGCTTATACCCAATGGCATGCTCAAGGGGCCTTTGCAATTGTGATGGAAGTCAAAACTGGGAAGATCCTGGCAATGGCCAATCGCCCGTCTTTTGACCCTAATCAAGTAGCGAACTCGACAGTTGCAAGCCGGCGGAACCGTGCTTTAACGGATATGTATGAGCCTGGATCGGTTTTTAAAGTGGTAGCCGCTAGTGCTGTTTTAAATGAAGGGAAGGCCATGCCTGAGACGATCTTTGATTGTGAGAACGGGGAATATCGATATGGATCGAAGGTTTTACATGATGTCCATCCTTATGGTGATTTATCTTTTGAGGACGTTGTTGTGAAATCAAGCAATATCGGAATCGTTAAAGTTGCAAGTTTGCTGGATCCAGAAGTCTTCTACGGGTATATCCGTGCTTATGGATTCTCAGAGTCCACAGGGATCGATTTGCCAGGGGAGGTCGCTGGTTTTATACGCCCACCAAACCAGTGGTCAAAAACATCACCTTACAATATTCCTTTTGGGCATGAGATCCTCGTAACGGCCATGCAAATGACCAATGCCATGGCGGTTATTGCGAATGGAGGAAAGCTCTTTCGGCCTTATGTTATCTCAAAAGTGACAGATGGTGCCGGAGTTGTCATCAAAGAAACGAAGCCGGAGATCCTTCGTGAAGAAGTCATTCGGCCCGCCGTTGCTGCACAAATGCGACGGATTTTAACTCGTGTGGTCGAAGAAGGAACCGGCAAAAGGGCAAAAATTGACGGGGTTTCAGTGGGTGGAAAGACAGGGACTGCTCAAAAAGTGCTGCCGAATGGGAAAGGCTATTCCCACTCAAATTTTGTTTCATCATTTGTTGGGTTTGCGCCCTCGGAAGATCCCGAACTTGTCATGGCCGTTGTCTTGGATGATCCCAAACCCCGCTACTATGGAGGCACTGTTGCTGGACCTGTCTTCAAAGAAGTCATAGAGGCCTCGCTTTATTATTTAGGCTTTGTCCCGCGAGAGAAGAAAACGATCGAAACTAAAACTTCCTTACGTGAGATTCCAGAAAATCCGCCCACATTTCTACCAGCGGAAGCCGTGGGTGCAAGTATTTAGCCTCAGGAAGCCCTGCAGGGCAAGTAACGTTGATTTCTAAAAGAAATTCCCCCATGACATCAATTCCAACGAAATAGAGACCTTCTTGAAGAAGATAAGGTCTCATGGTCTTGGCTATCTTCTCTTCCTTGGGTGTAATCCTGGTTCGATGAAAACTCCCACCCAAACCGAGATTTGCTCGGAACTCCTTGGGGGCTGGACGTTTCTCGTAGGCCGCGAAAATTTTTCCATTGAGGATCAGAATCCTTTTGTCGGCCTGCCGAGGTGTTTTAAGGAATTTTTGAGCGACAAGAAATTTCTTATTGCGCAAAGTTGCATTTTTTAACTTTACAATCTTGCCCGGCTGGTTTTTCTTGAGGAGAAAAACTCCTTTCCCGCCTTTTTCAGCAATCGGTTTAATCACGAGATGCGATTCTTTTGATTTTTGGAATTCAAGAATAGAAGCGGGAGATGAAGAAACGATCGAAGGTGGTATGAAATCGGGAAAGAGCAAAGCGCCCAGTTTTTCATTGGTATTACGTATGCCTCGCGGGTGATTAACGATTGGGATTTTTTTGGCCAAATGATCGAGGAGATATGTCATGCAAAGGTAATTTTCATCGAAGGGTGGTTCTTTTCGAATCAGGATAAGGTCGAAAAGACGCAGATCGAGAGTTTCAGGTTTTGTTATTGCTTTAAAAAGAAAGTCAGCGTTTGTTTTTAAAATATTTGCGTTGGGGTCATGAGGAGAAATTTCGCGACTCCTTGCCACTACCGCCCTTTGATAAAAAGCAAGATCGGGGACGTCACCGATCCATATCCGATGTCCGCGACGAGACATTTCACGAAGCAGATAAAGAGTCGTATCCCATTTAGGATCAAGCTTGTGTAAAGGGTCTAAGACACAGAAGATCTTCATGCTTCCAGGAACTAATCTTTCGTCTTTCTTGTTAACATGTTGAGGTTGTCAACTTTCGGTATCGGGGTTATTCTATTTCAAAAATGTCAAAAGGAGCATTAAATTTGTGACTACTCTTATCCAAGATAGAAATCTTAAAAGAATTGAGACGATCGATGATTTGGTCCAGTGCTTCCACCGGTGGGCGAAACCGCGGGAAAAGACGAGAGTCGGACTAGAAGCTGAATTTATAGGTGTGCATACTGGAACAGGGAGGGCTTTACCCTATTACGGTTTTAACGGCATTCAAGGGGTTTTAGAACAATTAGCCGGGGAATTTGATTACGAACCTTTAAGGGAAGATGGGAATATTATTGCCCTTAGACGGGGTGATCTTTGGATTGGTCTTGAACCTGGTGGACAGCTTGAGTTAAGCGCTCCTCCTGTGTCAAATATTTTTGAAGTCGAAGAACAGCTTGATCATTTTATTAAGGAGTTAAGAGCCGTATCAGCATCAGTCCCAAATGTTGCCTGGCTTGCCCATGGGATTCATCCCTTCAGCGGGTTGGATGACATTCCTTGGGTTCCGAAGAAACGTTACCAAGTGATGGCTGAATATTTGGGGACACACGGTTCCTTATCCCATCATATGATGAAACGGACGGCCACGAATCAGGTGAATGTTGATTATTTGAGTGAAGAGGACGCCATGGTTAGCTTAAGGGTTTCATTAGGGATTACATCGCTTGTCAGCGCCATGTTTGCTCATTCGTCTTTTTCTTCAGGGCAGCCAAACGGTTACCTATCCCGACGGTTGGCTATTTGGAAAGAAACGGATCCTGATCGAACAGGCATTCCATCTCAATTGCTTCTTCCGGGGGCAACATTTGCCGATTATGTCCGGTTCGTTCTTGATATTCCCGTCATGTTTCTTGTCCGCGAAGCTGAATGGATTCCGGTTGGAGATAGAACATTTCGGCAATTTTTTGAGAGGGGATACGAGGGACATTATGCAACGTTCTCTGATTTTGAACTTCATTTGAGCACTTTTTTCCCCGAAGTTCGTTTGAAGAGATATTTGGAAATCCGCGGAGTAGACGGGCAATCGCCGGATCTTATTCCGGCGGTTGCTGCTTTTTGGAAGGGTATCTTTTACCATCCGGATGCGCGTGAAGAAGCGTGGAAATTGGTGAGCAAAATGACTTTTAAGGAGCGAATGGATTTACATCAGCGTGTCATGAAGGAAGGAATGAAGGCGAAGGTGGGACGATATTCTGTTCTTTCGCTTGTGCGTGAACTTGTTGATATTTCATGTGCAAGTTTGGCCCTCCAGAAGACGGTGAAGGAATGGCGAAACGAGTGCGTTTTTCTTGATCGAATCAGAGAAAAGATAATCGACCCCGGTAAATCTCCCGCCGAAGTCCTTCTTGAGAAATGGTATCGAGATTTTGGACAAAACCCTCAAAAACTTATCCAATATCTAAAAATCGCCTAGAAACGGTTTGTCCTTTATTTTTAAGTGTTTATAGATATAATTTACACCGGCCGTGCAATTCTATTCAAAACGTCGGGATGTAGCACAGCCTGGTAGTGCGCTCGGTTCGGGACCGAGAGGCCGCAGGTTCAAATCCTGCCATCCCGACCATTTTTGCGCAGTGAAAACTATGCAAAAATGATCGAATCTCGGCCAACGATGTTTTGGCGATGTTATGCAGCTCGATTCTACAATGTTCTATTCGGGAGCTTCGAAGAATCTACTCCTATGAAGCCTTCAAGAGATGCTCACCTACTTTGGGCTCTACAAAAGGGCTCAAGTGGAATCATCAAAATTTTTCTTAGTGCCCCTTGTATTTTTCCTATTCACCGGGTAACTTTTAGTATCAGCAGTTGTGAGTTATAAAAGGCCGTTTTTTAACATATCGAACAAGGGCCCTTTGATCAAGGCAACCTATTGCTAATAAAAGAGTTAGCAGCTCGAACGAATGCATTATTTTAGAGTTCAGTCCGCGAGGGTAGGACGCAAAGCCATGGGATCTCAGACGAGATCAGCCGGCTGCCAAAGGAATGCGAAATGGCGGTCGGTTTTTTTATGTCTGGAGATAGGAGGAAAAATTGATTCGCAAGCGGTATTTTAACGAAAAGGAAAAAGAGGCGGATTTTAAGATATTTCCACCCGAGCTTCGAAATACGAACCTGGGCCGTTTTCTTCAGGCAGAACGTCGTATTTCGCCGAGAGTTCAATGCTATGATCTTCTGAGATGGATCCCGGATGGCCAGCACATGAATCACCGATTAAGCAATCTTCAGGATCTTTCGGAAACAGGTCTTCGCTTTCAAGCCGCAGAGCCCATTTACCCGAATACCATTTTGAAGCTGACTCTTAATCTAGCTAAGGAAAACCGGCAAATTCCGATTCTCGCTAAGGTTGTTTGGAGCCGTCAACGAAAACAAAAGAAGGGCTTTTGCCATGTGGGTGTGTTCTTTCTGAATATTGATTCTAGTGATCTTGATGTGATTCGTGTGTTTGTTTCGAAGGATTCCCCTCGTTCATAAAACCTCTGCGATAGCGTTTCTTTCGATTTTGGATTGAGATTTTTTTTTATTCCATGTAAACTCCACTGACTTCAAATTCAATTAACGTCGTTTATCTATACGATTATGAAAAAACTGACGCATCGCGAGCTTGTTACTAGACAGGAAAACCAACGTTTTTCGAGTTTGCCTTTTTGTGCAGTTCTTAATCAAATCCGGAGCCTTTACAATGTCGGATCCATATTCCGGACGGCAGATGGGGCGGGGCTTGAAAAATTATGGCTTTGCGGAATAACAGGGATACCCCCTTCCAGCCGGATTTCCAAAACGGCACTCGGGGCAGAAAAAAAGGTGCCATGGTCCTACGCAAAAAGCGCAAGATATTGCATTCAATCCCTGAAAAAGCAGGGGTATATGATCGTTCTTCTGGAGCAGACCCATCAGAGCATTCCCTATCAAAAGTTGAATGTGAAATCACCGGTTTGCTTAATTGTTGGAAATGAGATAACGGGTGTTTCCGAGGATATTCTTTCTCTTTGTGATGCCGCCGTTGAAATCGAAATGGTGGGACTAAAAAATTCGCTGAATGTGACCGTGGCTTTTGGGATTGTTGCTTATCATATCCGTCATCAAATGATGAAGGGTCTTGGGGTTTCTTAGGTATGAGGAAAAACAAAATTTGTGACAGTCGAACTCAGACGCGGTATGATAGATTTGAAGGGTTTTTTTGCCGAAACCGTGAGAGCAAAATCCCATATGATTAAGCAGATGAAGGTGATTTTCAAAGGGATGGTCCAAGGGGTCGGATTTCGATTTACGGTCCAAAGACTTGCCCGGCGTTTTGATGTCAAAGGGTATGTTCGGAATTTACCCAACGGCCAGGTCGAAGTCTTGGCCGAAGGCGAAGAGACTATTTTGGAAGATTTCCTCAAAGCAATTCAGGTGCAGATGCAACATTATATTCAGGACATAGAAATTGTTTGGGGCGAGGCTTGCCATCGCTATGGGGTATTTGGCATTACGTCCTAGAGTTTAGAGAGAAGACTCAATGAAAAAAGAAGGTGCGAAAAAAAAGATTCTGAAGCTTAGAGAAGAAATCGAGTATCACAACCGGAAATATTATGAAGAAGCAAGTCCGGAAATCTCGGATTTTGATTATGATCGTTTAATGCAACAGCTCAAAGATTTAGAAACAGACTATCCTGATCTGATTACGCCTGACTCACCATCGCATCGAGTTGGAGGCAAACCCCTTAAGGAATTTAGGACGGTGCCCCATCAAGTTCCGATGTTGTCTTTGGATAACACCTATTCGGCCGAAGAACTTGAGGAATTTGATAAACGTGTTAAGAAATTTCTAAATCAACGGGAGATTGAATATTTTGTTGAGGAGAAAGTCGATGGTGTTTCCATTTCCCTGACTTATGAAGGAGGCCGACTTGTGTTGGGAGTTTCCCGGGGGGATGGACGCCAGGGGGATGATATTACAGAAAATATCAAAACAATTTCGTCGGTCCCGTTGGTCATTCCCGCTCAAGGAGCTTCTTTTTCAAGAAAGGTCCCCGGGCTTCTCGAAGTCCGGGGAGAGGTTTATTTGTCTCATCCGCGTTTTGAAACTATCAACCGGGAAAAAGAAAAAAAAGGCGAGGAATTATTTGCAAATCCGAGAAACGCCTGTGCTGGAAGCCTCAAGTTGTTGGATCCCAAGATTGTTGCAAAACGGAAATTGGACGTTTTCATTCATGGATTTGGACGCGGAAAGGGTGACCATTTGCCGGAAAGCCAGAGCCAAGCTTTCGAGCTTTTCGAAGAACTGGGTTTCAAAACGATCCGGCATAAAAAGATTTGTAAAAACATTTCGGAAGTGAAACGTTTCATCGAGGATTTTCTAAAGAAGAAGGAAAAAATAGACTATGATGTTGATGGCGTAGTCGTCAAAGTCAACCGGTTTGAACTCCAGAAGGCCCTGGGGGCGACCACCAAATCTCCTCGTTGGATGATCGCCTACAAATATCCGGCAGAACGTGTCGAAACCCTTTTGGAGGGTATCAAAATCCAGGTGGGGAGAACAGGGGTCTTAACGCCGGTTGCCCTTCTGAAGCCTGTCAAGATTTCCGGTTCGACGGTCTCTCGTGCGAGTTTACATAATCAGGATGAAATTGAGCGTTTGGATGTTCGGATTGGAGATCATGTCTGGGTCGAAAAGAGCGGTGAAATTATTCCGAAAGTGGTCGGAGTTATCAAAGAAAAAAGGAAAGAAGTGCTCAAAAAATTTATTTTCCCGGAGCAGTGTCCTATTTGCGGAGAAGAGGTTGTTCAAACGCAAGGGGAAGTTGCCTTGCGCTGTGTCAATTTATCCTGTCCAGCGCAATTAAAAGGGCATATCCGCCATTTTGTTCAGCGGGAAGCCATGGATATTGAAGGATTAGGTGCGGTCTGGGTTGAGCAATTCGTTGACCGCGGGTTGATCCAAGATTTGGCTGATCTTTACTATTTGGATTTTGACGTTATTTCCAAGTTGGAAAGGATGGGAAAGAAGTCCACCGAAAATCTCTTTAAAGGGATTGAAGCGAGTAAAAAACGCCCGCTTCACCGACTTATTTATGGGTTGGGAATTCCTGACGTTGGCGAACATGCTGCTCATCTTCTTGCCCAGACATATCAAGATCTCGACCGGTTGATGGAAGCTAAGAAGGAAGACTTAGAAAGTATGCGGGAGATTGGGCCTGTAACCGCAAAATCTCTTTATGAATTTTTTCATCATTCGGGAACCCAAAAAACGTTGGCCAAACTGCGAAAAGCAGGTGTCTGTTTTGATTGGGTGGAAAAGGTTGCAAGCCAAACACCGTTTTCCGGTAAGACATTTGTTATCACGGGGACTTTGGGGACCTATGAGCGCTCGGAAGCAGAAGCATTGATCCGGCGCTTAGGTGGTCATCCAAGCAGTAGCGTTAGCAAAAAAACAAATTTTTTGATTGCGGGAGAAAATCCAGGTTCTAAGCTGAAAAAGGCCGAAGCATTGGGCGTAAAGATTTTATCCGAACAAGATTTTCAAAAATGGTTAAGAGAAAGCGGTGTTTCTTAAAATGAAATTTCGACATGTAGCTTTGTTGGGTTTGTGTGTTTTAATTTTTTTGGCTTATCCAGGATGCAGTTACGAATGGCAGAAAAAATTTATCCGGCAAAAGAAGAAAGATACAAAGAAATCACCCCGGTTTGAAGTAGATTCAACACAACGTCCGTATCCGGAGCTTTATAAGGAGCATTATCATTTCTGGCATAATTGGCATCGACAACTTATTCTTGATTTGGGGACGAATCGCCAGAGGGAAGAGCGTGATTTAAAGGAAGCCCGGCGGCAACTTGAAGCATTAGCTCTGTATCTGCAGGAGGAAAAAGCAGAGACGGTGCGTCAATTGGTTGAAGAGTTTGACCGTGTCAGCGAACCCGCCAAAGAGGGGTCGATCGGGACACCCAACTATGGCTTACTCAAAAGGCATTTGGAGTCTCTTCAAACCAAAATAGAGAAAAACCTGCGTTATAAGAGAGTCAAAGATTATTTTCTGCCGACCCCGATTCCGATTGATTTGGACAAATATGCGGGCGAAGAACCGGATGTCGGTTTACCGGCTGAAGACGTCAAGCCCGAAACCGCCGAGGCCGATAGTGATAAGGGTGACCATGAAGATCAAGGAGTCATTAGCTACGAGGAGTACAGAACAATTTCTGCTCAATGAGTTTGTCAATTACCTTTCGGTTGAAAAAGGGTTGTCTCAAAACACACTGATCGCTTACCGCCAAGATTTAGAGGCCTACCTATCATTTCTGGATAAAAGAAAATTGAAGGATTGGAGAAAGATTAAACGTGATCATATCCTTTGTTTTCTTTCTGATGAGAAAAAACGGGGTTTAGAAACAACAAGTGTCGCTAGGCGGCTTGTGGCCATCAAACTTTTTCATCGTTTCCTCGTCCAGGAGCGCCATCTCCACGATGATGTGACAAGCGTGTTGGAATCGCCTCAGCTTTGGAAAAAACTGCCTCAGTTTTTGACCGGGCCCGAAATGGAAGGGATTTTGAAAATACCGAATCTCAACGACAAGCGGGGTGTTCGCGATCGGGCTTTACTGGAGTGCCTTTATGCGACAGGGATGAGGGTTTCTGAAATTGTTCATTTGACCCTTGGGGATTTGAATCTTGAAAGCGGGTTCATCCGGTGTCATGGGAAGGGAGGAAAGGAACGTATCGTTCCTCTTGGGAGGAAAGCGATTGAGGCTTGCCGGCAATATATCTCCCGGGTTCGTTCCCGGCAAAAAGCCAAATCAGACCGTATTTTTATCGGAAAGAATGGTTCTGGCTTAACGCGTCAGTTCATATGGCAAGTGATCAAAAAATATGCGCGTTTGGCGGGGATTACCAAACACATTACTCCGCATACATTCCGGCATTCTTTTGCAACGCATCTCTTGGAAGGAGGAGCGGATCTTCGTGTAGTGCAGGAATTACTCGGGCATGCCGATATTGCAACGACGCAGATTTATACTCATGTTTCGAGGGATCACCTTAAAAAAGTCCATGCTCGATGTCATCCTCGGGCTTGAGAAAAATCATAGGTGAGGCAGCATTCTCCTCAAGAAGAATCCTTTGAGCAAGGATAGGGGGATGAAGCTTCTGAAATTTAAAGAAAGCGTAGGGGAGAAAACATGAAAACGTTTATCTTTGTTCTTCTAGCAATGTTTACCACTTCGTCTGTAATGATGGCTCAGGAAGACTGGGAGAAAGTTTTTAAGGAGCTTGAAGAGGATGTTCAGACAACTTCGACAAGTCCCGTTACGCCTGTCGTGACTCCGCAAAAAGCCATGGCGAAAACAAGTGTTCCCATTGCGACGGATGGTGAACTTGTGGATCTTGGATCATCGAGGGCCAAATCGCAGATAGATGATTTAGAGAGGCGTGTGAGCGACCTTGAGAGAGAAATCAAGTTTCAGGATGAGAAGATCCGAAGCCTGGATAGGGAACTTAGCGATTTAAGACGCCAAACAAGATAAAATTCTAACCAATACAGTCCTCAGGCTTGCATTGACAAGAGTTGTAAGTCTTTGTATACTAACCGCTAGCGTTCATTTCCGTTAAAGGAAGAACCCCTTTATTTTTACAACCTGTTGAAATATGTAGGTTTGCGAATAAGGCGGGAGGACGGATGGGCTTGTTTAGAGGCGCTATCGTCTAGCCTGATTCAGGACGCCGCCCTCTCAAGGCGGAAACACGGGTTTAAATCCCGTTAGCGCTACCAAACTCAAAATAAAGGATGCAAGCAAAAAAATTGAATCCATGATTCCGAGATATACACGTCCCGAAATGGGCGAAATTTGGACGGAAGAAAATAAAGTCCGTCAGTGGTTAGAAGTTGAGTTAGCCGCTTTAGAGGCGCTCGCGCAATATCGCTACATTCCTAAAAACATACCCGCAAAAGTCCGCAAAAAAGCCAAGTTCAACATCAAACGCATACAAGAAATTGAAAAAGAAGTTCAACATGATGTGATTGCATTTCTTACGAATGTTGCGGAATATGTGGGGCCGGCTGCGCGTTACGTCCATTTTGGTTTGACTTCCTCGGATATGCTGGACACGGCTTTAGCTTTGCAGATCAAACAAGCCTCGAGTCTCATCCGTCAGGAATTAGAAAAATTCATTGAGATTTTAAAGAAGAAAGCAAAACAACACAAGCTGACGCTGATGGTAGGCCGCAGCCATGGGGTGCATGCAGAGCCCGTGACTTTTGGGCTTAAGATGGCACTTTTTTATGAAGAATTCAAAAGAAACCTCGTCCGGTTTGATCATGCAGTTGAAAGTGTCTGTTATGGGAAAATTTCAGGTGCTGTTGGGACATTTGCGAATGTTGATCCTGAGGTCGAGGTTGCTGTCTGCAAAAAACTGGGTTTAAAACCCGCACCGATCTCTACCCAGATTGTTCAGCGAGATCGTCATGCAGAATATTTAACGACGATCGCCATTGTCGGAAGTTCTTTAGAAAAATTGGCGACGGAAATACGAGGACTCCAACGGACTGAGGTTTTGGAAGTTCAAGAGCCTTTTGGGCGGGGACAAAAGGGTTCTTCAGCAATGCCGCATAAACGAAACCCCATTATTTGTGAAAGGGTGGCTGGGTTGGCCCGCATCCTGAGAGGCAACAGCGTTGCTGCGATGGAAAACATCACTCTTTGGCATGAAAGGGATATTTCCCACTCTTCGGTTGAACGCGTGATTTTCCCTGACAGCACAATCCTTCTGCACTATATGTTGACCCTAATGCAGCGTGTAGTGAAGGATCTCGTTGTGTTTCCAGAAAACATGATTGCGAACCTCGAAAAAAGCCGCGGGATGGTATTTTCCCAGGCGTTGCTTTTAAGACTTGTCAAAAAAGGGTTACTGCGTGAAGAAGCTTATGCGTTGGTTCAAAGTGCCGCCAAAGGTGTTTGGGAAAATCCAAATATGACCCTTCAAAAAGCTGTGACAAAAGACAGAAAGATTCGCAAAAACCTTTCCGAGACGGAGATCCGGGAAGTTTTCAATTACAAGCATCATCTGAAAAATGTGGATGCTATTTTTAAGCGTGTAGGAATCACGTCATAACCGAGGAGAGAGGAAATGCTTTCAAAAGCCAAAATGCCCGAAACAGTATGGGAGACGAAGTTACGACTACCCTTAGTCGGCCGGGGAAAAGTCCGTGATATTTATGCCGTGGGTGACGACAAATTATTGATTGTCACCACGGACCGCTTAAGTGCTTTCGATGTGGTATTGCCTAATCCGATTCCTTTCAAGGGTAAGGTTTTAACCCAAATCTCAGTTTTCTGGTTTGATTTTTTCAAAGAGTTGGTGCCCAATCATCTGATTACAGCTGACATTGGTCAGATGGGATTGCCGGATGAAATCATCAAGAATAACGGCGCTCAATTGACCGGGCGCACCATGTTAGTTCGCAGGGCCAAGCCCCTTCCGATTGAATGTGTTGTACGAGGATATGTAACGGGATCGGGCTGGAAGGATTATCTGAGGACGGGTGCTGTTTGCGGGCATGTTTTACCGAGAGGCCTAAAACAATGCGAAAAATTAAAAGAACCAATTTTTACCCCGGCCACGAAAGCAACCAGTGGGCATGATGAGAATATTGATTACCAGGAAACGGTGAAACGGATCGGGCAGTCTATTGCGGATCAAGCAAAGGCTTTATCGATCGAGATCTATAAAAAAGGGTCTGATTATGCAGCCAGTAAAGGAATCCTGATTGCCGATACCAAGTTTGAATTTGGTCTTTTGGGCAATACTATGATTCTCATTGATGAGGTGATGACTCCGGATAGTTCCCGTTTTTGGCCGCAGGACCGTTATCAGCCGGGGCAAGATCAGCCTAGTTTCGATAAACAAATTGTTCGTAATTATCTTCTCGATATTCAGTGGGATCAAAAGCCCCCCGCACCTGAGCTTCCATCTCAAGTTGTCGAGAAAACCAGTCAAGCTTACCAAGATGTCTATGAGAAACTGGCGGGTAAGAAACTGGGTCATTAAGCAGGTGAGATTGTTTAAAGTACGAGTACGAGCCCCGTCGAAACCCAATAGTTGAGGATAAAGTCGATATGAACTACCAAGCACAAGTCAATGTGACATTAAAAAAGTCAGTTTTGGATCCGCAAGGGAAGACCGTGCTTCATGCATTGCATTCCCTGGGGTTTGAAGAAACGCGGGATGTCCGGGTCGGTAAATATTTTGAAGTCAAAGTTGAAGCATCGGACGTCAAGAAGGCTGAAGAAAAAATCCGTAAAATGTGTGAGAAGCTTTTGATTAATCCTGTGATTGAACAATATTCGTTTAAGGTTTCTGAAGGATGAAAGCGGCAGTCCTTGTTTTCCCAGGTTCCAACTGTGATACCGATTGTTTTCATGCCTTAAAGGATGTCATGAAGATGTCGGTGGAATATGTCTGGCACAAGGAACGTTCTCTTGCGAAAGTGGATTTAGTTGTGTTACCGGGCGGGTTTAGTTATGGCGATTATTTGAGAACGGGTGCTATTGCGCGTTTTTCACCCGCGATGGAGGCCGTCAAGAAACATGCGGACCAGGGACGGTATGTGATTGGGATCTGTAATGGCTTCCAGATTTTGCTGGAAGCGGGATTGTTGCCGGGCGCCATGTTGAGAAATAAGACATTATCTTTTATTTGTAAGCGTGTTTGGTTAAAAGTTGAGGATGTGAATAATCCCTTTACCTGTCGGTTGAAGAAAAACGGAGTCCTTTCGGTTCCCATTGCTCATGGTGAAGGCAATTATTATTGTGATGATGATGTTTTAAAGAAATTACAGGATCAATCCCGAGTTGTTTTCCGATATTGTTCACAGGCGGGGCAGCTAGGAGAATCCTTCAATCCGAATGGTTCGAGGGACCACATTGCCGGTCTTGTGAGTGAAAAGAGGAACGTATTAGGCATGATGCCGCATCCGGAAAGAGTGAGTGAAGCAATCTTAGGGTGCGAGGACGGCAAAAAGATTTGGGAAAGCCTCTTAGCAGAGGTTTCTTCTTAAGAAGGCAGATAATGGCGATGACATCACTTTCTTCGAAAATAACTCCTGAAATCTTGCAGGCGCACGGAATCACTCGAGAAGAGTACGAGCGAATTCTTGAGATCCTGGGGCGTGAGCCCAATATCACGGAGCTTGGCATGTTCAGCGTGATGTGGAGCGAACACTGTTCTTATAAAAATTCCAAACCTGTGCTTAAGCTTTTTCCGACAACCGGCCCTAAATTATTAGTGAAGGCTGGCGAGGAAAATGCCGGGATCATTGATATTGGCGAAGGGTATGCCATTTGTTTCAAAATCGAAAGTCATAACCACCCTTCAGCGGTGGAACCTTTTCAAGGGGCTGCAACAGGGGTTGGCGGAATTTTGAGGGATATCTTTACGATGGGAGCTAGGCCCGTACTCTTGATGAATTCGCTGCGCTTTGGGAGACTGGATAACCCGCAAAGCCGCCGTCTCTTTAGCGGTGTGGTTAGCGGAATTGCCAATTACGGGAATTGTATTGGTGTTCCGACGATTGGGGGGGAGGTTTACTTTCATGAATCGTATGAAGGAAATCCTCTGGTTAATGCCATGTGTCTTGGAATTGTTCCGACCAAGGAAATCGTCAAAGGGTGTGCCCACGGTGTAGGAAATCCTGTTTATTATGTCGGAGCAGCGACAGGACGTGACGGTTTGGGAGGTGCCGCTTTTGCGTCGCGCGAACTGACCGAGGATAGCGGGGAAGATAGGCCTGCTGTTCAAGTTGGAGATCCATTCATGGAAAAACTCCTCCTCGAAGCTTGTTTGGAATTGATTAAGACGGATGCTTTAGTTGGCATGCAGGATATGGGGGCTGCAGGTTTGACCTGTTCAGGGTGTGAAACAGCTTCACGCGGTTCAACCGGGATCGAAATGGATTTGGCGAAAGTTCCACGCCGGGAAACAGGGATGACTCCTTATGAGATTATGCTTTCGGAATCTCAGGAAAGGATGTTAATTATTGCAAAAAAGGGAAAAGAGAAAATTGTCGAGGAAATTTTTGAAAAGTGGGATCTTCATGCGGTCAAGATTGGTAAGGTCCGGGAAGGGCACATGATGCGCGTCCGGGAAGGCGAAAAGCTGGTTGCAGAGATTCCGGCTAAATCGCTTGCCGATGAAGGACCTGTTTATATTCGCGAGGAAAGAGAACCCGATTATCTTAAAGAAGCTCAGACATTAGATTGGAAGAAGCTTTCAATCCCCACCGATTTGGGGGTTGTGTTGAAAAAACTTTTAGAGCATCCTTCCATTGCTTCAAAAGCTTGGGTTTGGCAGCAGTATGATCATATGGTTCGGACCGATACGGTTTTTTATCCGGGATCCGATGCAGCTTTAATTCGTATCAAAGGGACATCGCGAGGGATTGCCGTTTCGACTGATTGCAATGGTTTGTATTGTTATTTGGATCCTTACGAGGGCGGAAAGATTGCGGTGGCAGAAGCTGCGCGCAATGTTGCGGTTTCAGGGGCCCAGCCTCTTGGGGTCACGAATTGTTTGAATTTTGGTAATCCGATGAAACCTGAGGTTTTTTGGCAGTTTCACCGTGTCGTTGAAGGTATGACGGCTGCTTGTAAAGCGTTGGAAACGCCCGTTACCGGGGGTAATGTCAGTTTTTACAATGAAAATCCGACAGGCGCAATTTTTCCGACATCCACGATTGGCATGGTGGGATTGCTTGAGAAGATTGATAATCGTGTGCCTTCCTTTTTTCAAAAAGAAGGGGACCTTGTTTTTGTCGCGGGCGAAACCTTCAATGAGATAGGAGGGAGCCATTATTTAATGGTGATTCACCAGATTCAGAAAGGACTTCCTCCGAGATTAGATTTGGATCGAGAGGTCCGTTTACAGAAATTCTTAATGGCAGCGGCAAATAACCGGTTAATGTCTTCTTGTCATGACATGGCGGAAGGCGGTTTATCCGTGGCTTTGAGCGAGTGTTGTTTTAATCCTAAAGGATACCTTGGGGCGAATGTTCCAAAGCTTCAGCGGCAGAACGATCTTCGTGAGGATGCCTTGTATTTTGGGGAATCTCAATCGAGAGTTGTGATTTCCGTGGATCCGAAGAACCGGGAGAAGTTGGAAAAATTGGCTGAAAAAATGAAGATTCCTTTCTTTCAAATTGGGAAAGTGGAGGGGGACTCCCTGAAAATCGAAGAACGCATTGATGAAAAAGTCGGGACTTTGGCTGCGATTTACGAACAAGCAATCCCCAAACAGATGACGTCTTCTTAATTGAACATGCGTATCAGAAAGGCATAAGCAATGAGCGGCGAAAACATTAAAGAGTTTTGCGGGGTCTTCGGGATTTATAACCATCCTCAGGCTGCTTATGTCACACAGCTGGGTTTGTTCGCTCTTCAACATCGGGGTGAAGAGGCCGCGGGGATTTGTACAAGCGACGGAAACGATCTTTATATTTATAAATCCATGGGATTAGTGGGAGATGCTCTGCCTACGGAACGTTTGGCAAATCTTAAGGGACATATCGCTATCGGACACACACGATATTCGACGACTGGATCCTCCAAACTGATTAATGCCCAGCCTTACCGGGTTGATTATTCCCGAGGGCAAGTCGCTGTGGCCCACAACGGTAACTTAGTAAATGCCCAACTTCTTCGTTCCGAATTGGAAGCCTACGGATCTATCTTTGGAAGCACGATGGATTCCGAGATTTTTGTCCATTTAATTGCCAAACCGAGCTATCGGAATTGCGAAGAAGCGGTTGTGGAATCGGTTAAACGGGTGGAAGGGGCTTATTCGTTAGTCATTCTCAACGAAACACAGCTGATTGGTGTGAGAGATCCCTATGGTTTCAGGCCCCTCTGTTTTGGGAAATTAGGAGAAAGTTATGTTTTAGCGTCGGAGAGTTGCGCCTTTGATCTTATTGAAGCCGAGTACATCCGGGATGTTGAGCCCGGTGAAGTTATTGTGATCGATGAAAAAGGAGTTCGCAGTCATTTCCCTTTTGGGGAATCAAAACGGAGAAAGGCGCAGTGTATCTTCGAACACGTTTATTTTTCCAGGCCGGACTCACTTGTTTTTGGAGATACAGTTGGTTTGGTCCGCGAAAAGATGGGGATGAATCTTGCCAAGGAACATCCGGCTAATGCCGATCTCGTTATCCCGGTTCCGGATTCTGGAAATTTTGCCGCGATGGGATTTTCGAAAGCTTCCGGGATCTCTTTAGGGCATGGGTTCACGCGAAACCACTATATCGGTAGGACTTTTATTAATCCCGTTCAGGAAGCACGGTCTTTTAAGGTTAAAATCAAAATCAACCCGATTCGAAAAGTGGTTGAAGGAAAACGAATTGTGGTCGTCGATGATTCAATTGTCCGGGGGAATACTGCAAAGTCCCGTGTTTCCTTGCTAAGGCGAGCCGGTGCCCGCGAAGTTCATATGAGAATCAGTTGTCCGCCGCATATCTCGCCTTGTTATTATGGAATCGATTTCCCTTCCAAGGAAGAATTGCTGGCGTGCAATAAATCAATGGAAGAAATCAAGAAGTTTTTGGATGTCGACAGCCTTGGCTACTTGAGTTTAGAGGGAATGCTCGCAGCGACAAGTAAGGGACCCCATGAGTTTTGCACGGCTTGTTTTACCGGGAATTATCCAACCGAAATTCCTGATGGGGGAGATAAGTTTAAGCTTGAAAAAAAAAGAAAGCGGTAAGGGATCTTCATACAGACTGAAGAAATCTTACGGATAAATTGATGAAGACAATGACCTATGAAAAAGCGGGAGTACCTCACTTAAAAGGAGATCCCGTCTATAACCGAAAAATTGCCGGACTGATCCGCTCGACTCATATTCCAGGTGTGTTGGGGAGTCCGACGGGATTTGCGGCCCTTTTTGATCCCGGGAAGGTCAAGATTCAAAATCCTCTTTTAGTCGCTTCAACAGACGGTGTCGGGACAAAACTTGAAGTCGCAAGGTTGCAGGGCCGTCACGATACCATTGGGATTGATTTGGTGGCGATGTGTGTCAATGACATTATTACCTGTGGAGCGAAACCCGTTTTCTTTCTTGATTATATCGCAACCGGGAAATTTAGATCCAAGGCAGTTGGGGAAATTTTAAAAGGGATCACGGCCGGTTGTCGTGAAGCTGGGTGCGCCTTAATCGGCGGGGAAACGGCCATCATGCCGGGTTTTTATGGAGGGAAAGAAATTCGAGGTGTTCCTCAATATGATGTTGCCGGTTTTTCGGTTGGATTAGTTGACAGAAGAAAAGTGATTTCGGGTAAAAATGTAAGGTCCGGAGATGTTTTGTTGGGATTGGCATCGTCTGGATTTCACTCCAATGGCTATTCTCTTTTGAGGAAGATTTTCCCACAGTCGAAGCTTAGCGGCAAAATCGGCCTTGAACTTTTAAAACCGACCCGCATTTATGTAAAACCAATGCTGGCTGTGATTTCAAAACTGCAGGTGAAAGGAATAGTTAATATTACGGGAGGAGGCTTTATCGATAACCTTCCGCGCGTTATCCCGGGTTCGTTGGGGGCTAAGATTAGGAAAAACTCGTGGTTGCGTCCGAAGATCTTTGATTTGGCACAGGATTTTGCTAACATATCGGACTTTGAAATGCTGAGAACTTTTAATTGCGGGATTGGGATGGTTTTTATTCTTCGTCTGCGGGATGTTCCGAAAGCACAGAAAATTTTAAAGCAACATAGCGTTTCGTCCTGGGTGATCGGCGACGTCATTCGTGGACGGGCGGTGGAGGTAATATGAAAGTTTTAATTGTCGGATCAGGAGGGCGGGAGCACGTTTTGGCCTGGAAGATTGCCCAAAGTCCTTTACTGACAAAGCTTTATGCAGCTCCGGGGAATGCTGGGATTGCGCAGATTGCGCAGTGTGAATCGATTTCGGTCGAAGATATTCAAGGATTGGCTGCTTTTGCAAAAAAAGAAAAAATTGACCTAACCATCGTGGGACCGGAAACCCCGCTTGTTTCCGGCATTACCGATATTTTTCAGAAAGAAGGTCTTAAGGTCTTTGGCCCTTCACAAGAAGCGTCCAAACTTGAAGGCAGCAAGGCTTTTGCGAAGAGTAAGATGACAAAATTCAATATTCCAACGGCGCATTATGAAGTTTTTCAAAATATCAATGAAGCCAAGCATTATGTCATCGAAGCGGAGATGCCGATCGTTATCAAAGCCGACGGTTTAGCTCAAGGCAAAGGTGTTATCATTTGCGAAAATTCGCAAGAGGCGGTTTTGGCATTGACGAATGCGATGGAAGAAGGAGCTTTTGGCGATTCAGGAAAAAAAGTGGTGATCGAGAAATTATTGCGGGGAGACGAGCTTTCTATTTTAGCCATAAGCGATGGAAAGAAAATTATTCCACTCGCGAGTTCGCAAGATCATAAACGGGTTTATGATTATGATCGAGGCCCTAATACAGGAGGTATGGGGGCTTATTCGCCTTGTCCTTTAGTGACGCAGGAACAATTTAACTCCATTGTGAATTTAACCG
>JAFGHI010000063.1 GCA_016930235.1 Candidatus Omnitrophota bacterium | reverse complement strand
TCCCAGTGTGGCTGACCATCCTCTCAGACCAGCTACCCGTCTTAGCCTTGGTGAGCCATTACCTCACCAACTAGCTGATAGGCCGCGGGCCCATCCAAGGGTGATAGGTCCTTACGGATCCCCATCTTTCCCTCCAAATCAATTAAGATCCAGAGGCATATCCGGTATTAGCCCGTCTTTCGACGGGTTATCCCGATCCCGAGGGCAGGTAACCCACGTGTTACTCACCCTTTCGCCACTAAGTACTCGAAAAAGCTAAGTACTCCGTTCGACTTGCATGCCTAATCCACGCCGCCAGCGTTCGTTCTGAGCCAGGATCAAACTCTCCATAAATATTTTTTTGATCCAAGCAAAACGTACTATCGGCTCCGCACATCAATGACAAAGAACAAATGAGAGACAGACTTCCCCATTTATGGGGGCCTCCCATACAAATCTATATTAATATTCCATTAAGGTAGTTCCCGAAAGAACTTAGGAGGTTTATCTACCTTTCCTTGTAAAGGGGACGTATTCTAGTTCTAAGCAGTACTCCTGTCAAGCTTTTATTCTACCGTAACTGATTTGGCTAAGTTCCGAGGTTGATCGACGTCTCTCTTCTTCAAAACCGCCACTTTATAGGCAAACATCTGAAGCGGAATTGCCGTCAAAATAGGGGACAACATCGCAGCTGTATCAGGCACTAGGAAGATATACTTGGCAAGTTTCGTAAGGTGCTTATCTCTCTCCGTCCCAATACAAATCAGAATTCCCTTTCGTGCCCGAATTTCCTCTATGTTGCTAAGCATTTTGTCATAGGTTGCAGAAGCTTTTGGGCAAATACATATGACTGGCTGATTTTTATCGATAAGCGCAATTGGTCCATGCTTCATTTCACCTGCCGGATAACCGTGAGCATGCGAATACGTAATTTCTTTGAGTTTTAAAGCTCCTTCTAACGCATTAGGGAAATTGTAACCGCGGCCTAAATAGAGAAAAGTCTGCTTCCTAAAAAGATGTTTGGCACAATTTGTTATGATTTCTTCCTGTTTAAGAGCGCGTTCTATTTGGGCGGGCAATCTGACTAATTGGCTCAATAGAGATTTCATTTTCCCCGCAGAAATCCCTTTTCGTCCGCGATGGATCTGTCTCAAATAAATCGAAAATAGAGCAATCACCGTTAGCTGAGCCAGATAAGCTTTTGTTGACGCAACTCCTATTTCAGGACCTGCATGCGTATAAATAACAGCATCTGCTTCGCGAGCGATGGTGCTCCCGACAACATTAACAATCGCTAACGTCAGTGCCTTTTTTTTCTTTGCCTCCCTGAGAGCCGCAAGGGTATCTGCTGTTTCTCCTGATTGAGTGATCAAAATAACTAAATCTTTATCATCAACGATTGGATCTTCATAACGAAATTCGCTTGAAACGGCAGCGTTGACGGGCAACCGCACACATTCCTCTAGCATGTAATTACCTACAAGCCCTGCATGATAAGCCGTCCCACAGCTCACAAAATGAACCCTTTCAATATTTTTCAATCGTCTTTCGACCTTCTTATCAAGGCTATCGAAGACAATCTTGCCACGATGAATTCTTGATTTTAGGATATTTCGAACAACTTCCGGCTGCTCATAGATTTCCTTGAGCATAAAATGAGGATATCCACTCTTTGCGGCTTGTGAAATGTCCCATTCAATTGTGATGGGACGCCGCTTGACCGGTCTTCGTGTTTTCAAAGAATAAATCTCAACTCTATCTTTTCGAATAATGGCATATTCATCATCTTCCATAAACACTGCCTGACGGGTATAAGGCAAAAGCGCTGAAACATCGCTGGCAACAAAATTTTCACCTTTCCCAAGCCCAATCACTAGAGGATTTGACCGTTTGAAAACCAGAAGTTTATCCGGTTCATCTTTCGCAATGACGACAAAAGCAAAGAACCCTTCCAGTCTCGCAACAGCCTTCGTAAAAGCTTCCACTAAATGGCCAGATTGATAATACTTGCCAATAAGATTCGCAGCAACTTCGGTATCCGTCTGCGAACGGAAAGGAACTCCTTGATTTAAGAGCTCTGTTTTAATTTGAGAATAATTCTCAATAATTCCATTATGTACAATGGCAATTTGGTTCGCGCTATCCGAGTGGGGATGGGCATTATGTTTCTCAGGTTCTCCGTGAGTCGCCCACCGAGTATGTCCGATCCCAATATGGGAAGACAGAATACGTCCTCGCAACCGCTCGCGAAGCTTGATCAGCTTTCCCTTTTCTTTGACAACGGTAAGATCACACGAATCGCGGTGAAGGCAGGCTACTCCGGCTGAATCGTACCCACGATACTCCAAATGTTCCAACCCTTTGATTAGAACAGGCACTGCATCCCGTTCACCTATATATCCAACAATCCCGCACATATAATGGTTTTACCCCTTCCTAAAGATTCTTCGTAAGATAATATTCGGGCATTATACCTTTCTTCTTCCGGTTTGACTAGATTGAAGAAATCGGCTGAGATACCAAAAGTGAAAAATTGTTTTGTCCTATATGGACAAGAAATTAAAGTTTATTACTCTTTGTGGGCAAGACGGATAGCAAGAAGTGCCGCGGTTTCTTCTATTTTCTCTCTCGTGAGATAAGTCCCTTTGGCAATTTCCTCCTTGATTTCCTTACCCCTTCCCATATTCGGATCAGGCTCGGAGGGTACCAAGGCAGCAAATTTTCGGACTTCCCGCCACAGGACTTCCTCTTCTGGAGTTCGGACGGAAGGCTTTTCAATTTGGATTTTTTTACGAAAATGACCGACTACATTACTCAGGATATTCATAGACCCCTCTTGTCGCAACAGACCTTATGATTTTCTAAAAATCGGCCTCTTGCCTTGTCTATTTATCGGCGTAGTCGGTTTTAAACTTAATCCTATCTTATGGTTTTTTAAGCCTCTAGGGTTAATTCCCCTGCCCGCTTCATCAAATGAGACCGAAGCCTTGTCACAACTTTTGTGTGAATTTGGCACACCCTCGATTCAGAAACATCAAGGATCTCCCCAATTTCACGGAGGGTCAAGTTTTCATAGTAATACAGCACAATGACCAGTTTTTCCTTATCCGGGAGCTCATCAATAGCTCCCGCCAATAAATCCTTAACCTCGCTTTGATGGACATAATTGAACTGATTCGTGACTAGCGAATCCTCAATCGTTTGGAGCCTCGAAATGGGCTTATTCCCATCATCGTTTTGCCAAACCTCATCCAGCGAAAGAAAGGTTGTTGAGTTCAAGTCGCTGTAGATTGAATTGAGATCATCGGTCGACATATTAAGCGCCTTGGCAAGCTCCTGATCTGTTGCCAGCCGGCCATATTTTTCTTCCAATTCCTTACATTTCTTATCAATCTCACGGGCTCGCTTACGTAGAAGCCGTGGGGCCCAATCAAGCTTCCTAAGTTCATCCATAATGGATCCACGAATTCTTGCAACAGCATATGTCTCAAACTTATTCCCTTGCGAAACATCATATTTATTGATCGCATCAAACAATCCTAAAATGCCATAACTCACGAGATCATTAAATTCAACATTAGGAGGCAATCCAATCGCAACGCGCCCTGCTACGTATTTCACGAGGTACAAGTACTTCTTTACAATCTCTTCGCGCAACGCTTGACTTTTCGTTCTCTTGTATTTTCTCCACATTTTAATTTCCGCTTCATGCATGGGGGCTCTCCTTTCAAAGACACATTTACTTATTAGTTATGCGTTATTCTTTTGTTGTTCGAGAATTTTCTTGATCTGAAAAAGCGTGTAATTTTTTGACTGTAAAATCTTAATTTGCTCCAGACGATCAAATACGGATTCATCATAAAGCCGATGCCCTGAAGGTGTGCGCCTTGCTTCATAGATAAGGCCTGCTAGCGTATAGTTATGAACGGTTTGACGCGATAAACCTGTGTACTGCATTACTTCGCCAATTTTATAGAGTTTTTCTCTCTTCAAAGGCTGTTACCCTTGTATTTGGGCCTGGATTTCCTTATGCAGCTTTTGAGCTTCGCTATCTCCAGGCATCAGTAGAAGAATTTTCTCCACCGCTAACTTTGCTGAATGCCAATAACCGGCCTCAAACGATGATTCTGCCTCTTGCCTGTAACGATCAATCCTTTTTACAACCTCTTCATGTTTCATTTGATAAACAATCTTTCCGTCTCTCTTTCCTTCATTGATGGCTTTTCTTCTAATTTCATCGACAAGCCTGGATGCCTCATGAGAATCGGGATCATAAATAAAAATTTCCTCAGCAGCCGCTAAGGCTTCTTCATACTGTTGTATCTCCATCAAAGAACGGCTTCTTTCTAACCATGTCTTAACAACTAACGCCCTCTCGGAATCCTCCATATCATCAATGGCTGGGTGATTGCTTACTACTTTCTGTTGAGCTATCTCTGCCGTAATAATCTTTGCCATTAAGGATTGAGCATCTTCATTGGTTGGATCCTTATCGAGCAATGACCGAGCCATCTTTTTTGCCCGATAAAGCTCTCCCGCTTGAAAATGTTGATTTGCTTTTTCGATGCTTGCCGGATTGTCTTGGATAATTGTTCCGCTTCTCATGGTTTGGCAGGCCGTTAAAGTCATTGTTAAAAGCATTATGGCTAAGTATCTCATGTTTATACTTTGTACTTTATATTTTATAAATTACACTTTATAAATATTGACTCCATCAGTCAAGCATAATTTTAATCTTTTTTTAGCGATAACTAGCAATTGTGGTCATTCGCGAGATGGGCACAACATATAGGGGATCTTGGCCAGTTATTTTTTAAGGTTGGCCGCTTGATTAGACGATAATCCCAACGTAAGCCGAGGTTTCATTTTCGACAAGCGAGATGAAATCAGATTCGCCGATGAGAAATATTTGGAGGAAATGTGACTTACCAAAAGCTTTTTCAGCTTAAGTTTAGTGAGGGGGTATCAACGTCTGAACTCGCCCGCCGTTATCCTCATGATATACGCCGTGTTTCAGAAGTCGCCCTATTAGATATTCCTGAGGGTACTTTAAGAGAAATCATCTCAGAGCAAAAAGCTTTCAATCGTTTGATGCGGTTAAAAAGAAGGTATTCACGTTTTTTTTGATTGATAGACCCCCATCTTTCGGAATTTCTCATAACGGCGTTGGGGCAACTCTCTCCTTGAAATCTTACTAAGCTCTAGAAGAGCTTCATCAATCGCTTCTCCCAAATTTTCTGCTGTCGCTTCAAAATCACGGTGGGCACCACCTAACGGTTCAGAAATAATTCCATCAATAATACCTAGACCTTTTAGATCTTCTCCTGTCAATTTTAAAGCTTTTGCGGCATCAGGCGCTCTTGAGTTTTCTTTCCATAAGATTGCCGCACAACCTTCGGGAGAAATGACTGAGTAATATGCATTTTCAAGGATCAGTATTTTATCCGCTACGCCTATGCCTAAGGCCCCACCGCTTCCTCCTTCACCAATCACAACTGCCACAATCGGAACGGTTAATTCTGCCATTTCACGAAGATTATAGGCAATCGCCTCTGCCTGTCCTCTTTCCTCAGCACCAATACCAGGGTAAGCCCCTGGAGTATCTATAAAACAAATGATGGGGTGTCCGAATTTCTCTGCCATTCGCATAATTCGAATAGCTTTTCGGTATCCTTCAGGATGAGCGCTGCCAAAGCTCCGGAGAAGATTCTCCTTTGTATCCCGTCCTTTTTGATGCCCGATTATACAAACAGGTTTCTTCCCTTTCCATCTGCCAAAACCGCAGATAATCGCACGATCATCACTAAAATGACGGTCTCCATGAAGCACAAGAAAATCGGTGGTTAGATAATTAACATAATCTAATGTATAAGGCCTTAAAGGATGGCGTGCAACTTGAACACGCTGCCAAGGGGTCAAATTATCAAAAACATCTTTCAGTGCTTTTTCTAATTTTTTCTCCGCACTTTTGATTTCACCGGACAAATCAATTTCACTATCACTTGAACTTCTCAGCTCATCAATCTTTTTCTCCAGCTCAACAATGGGTCTTTCGAAAGGCAAACAAGCATCTGCAAGATCCCGCTCTCCTAAACGTATCTTTTCTCTTTTTATTTCGGTGTTACCGTTTTCTTGTTTTTTGTTTTTTTTACCCATATTATCAGTCCGCAATTATGACTTTTGTCCCCCTTGGTAAAATAGAATAGATTTCTTCAACGTCATGATTATGCATCCGGATACATCCGGATGTCGCCTGTTTCCCTATAGAGTCGGGTTGTGTCGTCCCATGGATCCCGTAACCTTGGTAATCAAACCCAAGCCAACGCGTCCCTAAGATATTCTCAGGACTTTCGGGCGGGACAACCGTTCCGGCATGAAACCATGTAGGATTCACAAGCTTATTTTTTATTTCAAACTCCCCTATCGGGGTTCTATTATCTCTTCCGGTTGCAACAGGATAATGTTTTATGGGTTTCTCATCAAGCAGCAGGATTAAAATATTATCAGATTTATCAACCTGAACTGAGAAAACCCCTTTTTGAACTTTTAACTTCATTTCAGGATGAATGACATCCGAAGTCAGGGAATTGCTTTTTCTCAAAAGATCTATAGTTACGGCATACTTCTTTGCGATTTTATACAAACTTTCGCCCGGTTGAACTTGATGAAAAAAACTATTAGGCGTTTCAATTCGGGAAAAAATCAACTTCATATTAAGTTCTTCATAGCCCTTTTGAATAGCAACTTTCTCATCTTCTGTAAGATTAGATTGACAAAGAATCCCTTCGTATTTGCCTTGCGCTTCAAGATATTTCCCTTGCTCCGTTAGCTCCACGGCTTCCTGAACCTGATCCAAAACGCTTGGATCGGCTGGCATAATTTGCCCCCCCCATACACAACAGAACATGATAATAAGGAAAAGGGATCTTTTCATGATGCTTTTAAAAAGCGCAGATCAAAAGGGCGATGATTATGCCAAGGAAGGCGCCCGCAAATACCTCTACAGGCGTATGCCCCAAAAGTTCTTTTAATCTTCCTTCCTTGAATTCTCCTTTTTCATAAAATTCGTCCAGCATTTTATTCAAAATCCTTGCTTGACGGCCTACGTTTCTTCGAACCCCTGCAGCATCAAACATCGTAATCAGTGTAAATATGAGAACGATCAAAAAGGGTAAAGAACTGAACCCAAAATAAAGCCCTGTAACCGTCGAAAGGCTTGAAACGGTTGCTGAGTGGGAACTTGGCATCCCTCCTGCTCCAAACAACCATCTTAAACTTAGTCGTTTTTCTTGAAGGGCGCTTCTGGCCACCTTAGCAAGCTGAGCTGTTAACCAGCTTAAAAAAACAGCAGCCCATGCTTGGAAGTGGGAGAAAGGTGGCTCTATTGCTTCAAAGGAGGTCACAGGTCGTCTCCCACGTAAAGGCTTGACGTTCTATAGAATATATGATTAAATATCATAATATTTATACATTAAATAAATACACGCAATACGCTTTTCTAGTAAGCAAAAGGATTATAAGAACGCACTTTACAAAAAGCAAGGGTGATTTCCAATGATGTCGAAAATCCAAAGCGCTGCATTCTTAGGGATTGATGCTTATCATGTAGAGATTGAGGTCGACATAACAGAAGGGCTGCCACAATTTACAGTTGTCGGTTTGCCAGATACAAGTGTCAAGGAATCACGAGACCGGGTCCGAGCAGCAATTAAAAACAGTGGGTATCCTTTCCCCCAAGATCGGATTACCGTCAACCTCGCTCCTGCCGATATCCGAAAAGAAGGCCCCTCCTTCGATCTCCCAGTCGCATTAGGCATCTTAGCCTCTCAAGAAATCATTCCTCAAGAAACGCTCAGAAAACACATCTTTCTTGGCGAATTAGCTCTCGACGGATCTTTGCGGCCTTTCAAAGGCGCTGTCGTCATTGCTTCAAGCCTCAAGAAATCCAACACTCTTGTTCTACCCATTCAAAATGCTTTGGAAGCGTCCCTGGACAAAGAAGCCCTTGTCTACCCCGTTAATTCTCTTAGAGAAGTCGCGGAGTTTTTGTCAGGAGAACGTGATATTCAACCTATCGCTTCAAACTCTTTGCATTCTGACCTTTGGTCTCCCACTTATTCAACAGATTTTTCTGACGTTAAAGGTCAACATTTTGCCAAACGTGCTATCGAAATCGCAGTTGCAGGAGAGCATAATCTTCTTTTAATTGGTCCACCCGGCGCTGGAAAAACGATGTTGGCAAGACGAATCCCAACCATCCTCCCGCCACTTCAATTTGATGAAACGATGGCCGTAACCAAAATCCATAGCGTTGCGGGACTCATCCAAAATGGAGCGCCGCTCATCCAAGAACGACCCTTTCGATCTCCTCATCATACAATTTCTCCTGTGGCTATGATTGGCGGCGGGACTTGGCCCAAACCCGGAGAAATATCTCTCGCTCACGAAGGGGTCCTATTTCTTGATGAATTCCCGGAATTCCGCCGGGATGTCCTAGAATCCCTGCGATCCCCTTTAGAAGACGGCATGATTACCGTTTCAAGAGCAAAAACACGAATCTCTTTTCCGTCTAAAACAACTCTCGTGGCAGCCATGAATCCGTGTCCGTGTGGTTATTTAACGGACAGACGCAGGACATGCCGATGTACTCTTCACCAAATACAAAAATACCAAGCCAAGGTATCCGGTCCCATCTTAGACAGGATTGATTTGCAGGTGGAAGTTAGCGCACTTCCCTTTTCTCATTTGAGCAAAGACGATTCTTCGGAAAGCTCTTCTGCAATCCGCTCCAGAATCACTCGATACCGACAAATTCAAACAGAACGTTATCAGAAAAAAAATTACCGGACCAACGCGCGGATGAGCCCTCGCGACATCAAATTGTATGCTTCGCCCAACGCAGAAGGGCGTAAACTCCTTGAACTTGCCATGAAGGAATTAAGGCTCTCAGCCCGCGGTTATTTTAAGATCCTCAAGATTTCAAGAACCATCGGCGATATGGCTGAATCAAGCGAGATCCGTCCCGAACATATCGCCGAAGCCATCCAATACCGAAGCTTAGACCGTCAGTGGTGGGGGCAATAACTTCATAATTCTTCATCATTTCAGTGGGTCCACCACCGCATTAGAGCCTTGTAGAAACTTAACCCAAAACCAAAGCCCTCAGGCCACACCCGCCTTAATCCTTCTGCTAGAACAATTTTTCTTTCAGCATTTTTACAAATACTCTCTAATTGATGAACAGCCCTTTCATTATTAGGCCCCGACTCTATTAATTGATTCACGACTTTATTCCGATACAAAGGGATTACTTTCGAGATGAGTAATCTCCAATAAGTCGGTGTTTCATAAGCGCCGGGCCGCGTTGGGGTGAACATCGATTCATAGGCATCTGCCGCAAACCTCTCTAACAACCCATCTCTTACAACTCGTTGATAAAAACTTGTCCCTGGGAAAGGGGTCATCCCATAGGCTAAGACTTTAAATGGCCTCGGGATACTGTTTAAAACCCTCGCAATTTCTTTTAAATCTTCTTCCGCTTCATAGGCGTTATCTAATATGACATCAACAACATAATGGATGCCTAGTTTATTCATTATATGACATGCATCGACAAAGGATTTATTGGTCTCATGCCGATCATAAATCTCACGGTTCATCCTTTCAGATCCCTGCAATCCTACAGATACATATTTTAATCCGCTTTCTTTCATCATTCTCAAACGCTTATCGGTTGCAAATCGAGGCATGACGCGAGCAATGAACGGCCAATTAAACTCTTTTTTGAATCGTCGACAAAACTCATTTATCCATTCATCCGAACCAATAAAAAAAGAATCGTCTTGAATGTTACATCCTTTAATAAAAGGCATTCGCTTCTTGGCGGAATGCAATTCCTCTATCACGCGGTCAATGGAAGCACGTTGAAGATGCTTCCGATTAAGATTCACGCAATAAGAGCAATGATAGGGGCATCCTCTTGTGGTTGTTAAAAAATAATAAATGCCCTTCCATGTCTCTAGTTCTCGGTAAACCTTAATCGTTAACAGTTCAATTCCTTTATTACGAATAACATAATGAGTCTTAAAATCGTAATCAGGGAATGGGAGAAGATTCAAATCGACATAAGCGTCTTCGGCAACTTGATTGATTTTGATCCTACCGTTTTCTCTGTATACCAACCCACTAATACGGCTTAAACCCATCCCATTAACAATATCAACTAGCGATTTTTCACCAGGTCCCATGACTACATAATCGACACCGTCCATCAACGATTCTTCGCAGCAAACTGTAGGATGCACACCTCCCGCGATGATACATCCCTGCCATCCGCGACTTCTGATAAACTCGACAAGTTCTTTGAAAGCCCTTAAATGACCTGTCATTAAATAGCATCCAAAATGAGTTACCCCGTGGGTTCTAAGAAAATCAAGCACAGCCTGTTGTTGCTCAACCTTCAAACGAGGTAAATCCTCGAATCCGCGTCCTAAAATCAAAGGGAAAAGCAATTCTGTCTCCACCCCTTGGGATTTCGCGTAAGCAGAAAGATATCGCACCGATATCCCTCGAATCCCGCTCATATCTGATAATAAAAGTTTCGAATTACTCATTATGATTCGAAATTAGTTTGGTTCGTTTCCGCTGGCCTGGATTTTGATATCAGAAACTTCAACAACGGAACCTTCTCCGATTGTCCTGATAGGTCTCCATTTTCCCCATGTCTTAGCCTCCCAAACGCGAATTTCACCGCCACTGTCGAACCATTTCTTAAAATACGGGTTGAGATGTTTTATCTGCTTCTTTATCGTTAAATGCCGATCTTCAAGAGGCTTTATTGTCATAAAAGCGCCTCCCCCGAGCATACAAAGTGAAACAAAAAAAATAAGAAGAGGCCCTTTGATTTGGCGCCAAAACCGTAGTATGAAAATAAGGGGGCCAATACCGGGGATAAAAAGATACGATAATCCCCAAAGAATACTTTTAGAAAACGCTGCGCAAATTAACATGAATTGTCCAACAATGCTCATCACAACTCCAGCAACGAACATCAATCCACCGATGAATTCCGAATTCACCTTGGACTCCTTTGTCTTTATCGCTGTTTGATTTTAATTTAATTATCGTCATGTTGCTTCAAAATCTAGAAAATCTCTTATTAAGAGCAGATCCCTTGAATTTATCCACATCTTGAAGCAAAATAGGCCTGGGAGGAGATAGATATGGTTGCGCGCACACGCAAAAAGGGCAAACGAAAAAGATTCGTTTTTAGGCTTAAGGCAAAAACCAAAAAGAAATTGAAGCTGGTGGGTCACATCTTTAATTTTTTGTTGCTTGCTAGCTTTTTCTATCTCCTCTATGAATCAGGTTTTCTACCCATTCAAAGAAAAGTAGAAATCAAACCCTCTTCCCTCCCTACGATCGAAAAGGTTATCGCTGTAGATAAATCTAAGCCCTTGATCCCGCTTTGGAAAATACGGTCACGGAAAGTATCCCTTGATAAACCCAAAATTGCCTTTGTTATCGACGACATTGGAAATACCCTTTCTTATCAGGACGAACTTGTGAAATTAGGTGACAAAGTCACTTATGCCATTCTGCCTATGCTGCCTTATTCCAGGACGTTCAGCCGATTAAGCCAGAAAACGGGAGCTGAGGTCATTCTTCACCTCCCTCTTGAAGCTGCGGATGGAACCATCCCAGGGCCAGGTCTAATCACTGATCGGATGCCCGAATCTCAAGTCCTTGACGTATTGAACCGTAACTTAATTTCGGTAAGCCCGCATGTGGGCGTCAACAATCATATGGGTTCCCTAGGTAGCAAAAATCCAAAACTGATGGGGGTTATTCTCCAAGAATTAAAAGACCGGGGACTCTTTTATCTCGACAGTTATACAACGTCTCAAACAACCGCTGTCGAAATTGGAAGCAAAATCAACCTTCCGGTTCTGACTCGGAGCGTTTTTCTGGATAATCAAAATCTCCGTCCTTCCATCGAAATAAAAATTGCGGAGCTCGCTGAACGTGCCAGGAAACACGGTTATGCCATTGGAATTGGCCATTACCGACCTAAAACCCTGCGCGTTTTGCAAGCGAGAATTCCAGAACTCATCAATGAGGGCTTTGAGATTATTTCTCTTTCTGACCTTGTCGCTTTTCAATATTCCGATTAGAATACTCGGAAGCCCTTAAAAAAAATGGCGAACGGAATTTGCACTACATAAAAAACTCAGAAAGCCGAGGTCGATCATGAAAAAAATCACGTCTATCCTTTTTGTAGCCCTAACCCTTACGCTTATGCCTTCTTTGGCCTCTGCGGCAAGCCCATGGACTGAAGAAGCAACCTATGGTGCCAAAATGACTGGCAAGCTAGATTATGGCATGAAAAACATCCTTGGCGGCTGGACGGCTCTCTTTTCTGAGCCCTATAATTACAAACAAGAGGGGAAAAATGTCATTGCGGGAGCAGGCATGGGATTTGTAAAAACAATGACCTATACCCTAGGTGGAGTACTCCATGTTATTACTTTCCCCATTACATCTCTTGACGTTCCGCTCCTTGATGGAGGAGTTGAGCTTTAATCTTCTCAAAAAGAAATAGAAAAAGAGCGTCCACGCAATAGTTAAGCGAAGACGCTCTTTCTCTTAGCGGAATAAGGCTTCTTCAACGTCTTCGATTTCATCATTAATTTCTGCGATGAGATCTCCATCGGCCCCGCTAGCCATTAATTCAGACCGATATTCTTTCAGCTTTTCTAACTTAGTCCTAAGTTCTTCCCTTTCCAACTTATGATACGCCACCTTGGACTGCCACCATTTATTTGAATCGACTTCTTTAGGGCTTGCTCCCGGCCCTCCTTCCGGGCCAGGGGGATTATTCCAGTTTGTCCCTTTCCCACCTTTCGGTCCTGGAGGATTATTCTTAAACGCCCACGCAGATACCGCTGTCAGAGAGAAAACAATCATCAGCCCTAGCAAAGAGCAAATTGCTATAAATGGTTTAATCTTACACATAATTTTCCCCTTTCGAATCTTTCTTCCATGCTATCTTATATTTTAGACGGCTTAAAAGAGAATTGGTCTAACAATAAAATTATCGGCAGACTCTTTGTAGAGGTGAATTAAGCAGCCATTCCTTCTCTGCCGTAGACTTCAAGAATGGCTTCCTGAATCGTATCGGCACAAGCAATGACCGTTTTGATGTCGGAGCATTTCGCAATTCGTGCAATCTCCGCTTCCACCCATGAATCAAGGGGATCAGAAACTGCAACAAGAAGTGTTCTGTCGCTGACAAGAAGAGGCATGATTTGATACTGGTGAACAAATCTTTTTGGGATACGGTGAATAGCATCCGTCTGAGCATTTAAGATATGAAGATCAACAAAGGGTTTTTGATGCTGTTCGGCTACGGCTCTAGCAACTCTTTCCTTGGTCACAGCCCCCATATGTACCAAAATTGAGCCTATTCTTTCTCCCGATTCTCTTTGGGACATAAGGGCATTTCGAAGCTGCTCCCACTCAATCCAGTTGTGCTGAAGCAATATCTCCCCAATCCTCCATAAATGCGAGCTATTGCTATTCATTTTCATCGAAAAACCCCCTTTTATAAAGACTAGCTGAAAAAGACTTATTTTACAATATTAATAAGTATATTTCCCGATAGAGCGTTGTAGCAACACATAGCAATTATGATCTTTTAGAAGTCCACTTCATTAAAGTGCAATCAAGACCCTTTAATAGAAACATCCGAGGCAAGCCTAAATGGGACTAAGAAGATTTTGGAATTATTTCGACCGGCTAGCCATCATCATCCAGGCTTTAGGTCTTAATATAATTCGTGGGATAATACTCAGAAGATTAATCAATCGATTTAAGAAAGGACGAGCTTTGATCCAATAAGCAAATCGTAGTTTGCCTGTCATTCCTGAGCCGCGAATTTTTTTTCGGTGGATATAATCATCAACAAGAGAAAAGAAATGAAATCGTATATTTAAAAATCCTCCCCGTCTTGCCCCCTGCCACCACTCCCAAAGAGTATAGGCATTTTCATTAAAACCTTCATCGATCGCTTTTTTTAACGCTTTACCTGATTTGTCCTCAAAAATTCCGAAAGCACATTCATGAAGTGCAACAACTCTCCCTCCAGGTCGGAGAACTCGATAAAACTCGCAGAATAAATTTTCAATATTCTTGCAATGATGAATCACGGAATGAGAAAAAATGATATCAAAACTTCCGTCCGAAAAAGGGAGTGCGTTCATATCAGCCATGACTCGATCAAAGTAACACCCATCTTTATCAAAATAAAGATCGGCAGCCTGTAAATAATTTGTCACATCAAGAGCAACAACCTGACATCCTCGCTGAGCAAATCGCCATGCTCCCCACCCAAAACTTGCTCCAACCTCCAAAATTTTTTCTTCCCCGGTCAGATTAAGCAAATCAAGAGTTTTAAAAAACCGCTCCGCGTTGCCAGCCTGATTGTCAAAACTGCCACCCGGCTTAAAATAAGCACTTCCATCCCCTGCCGGAAGCGATAAGAAGAGATTTCGAAAACATTGGATTGTTTCCTCGTTGATTACACAACTTTCTCCTTCGGGGGTAACCAAGTATCCAAGGGATTCGGCGTGATTTTTCTCATGAGCTACTTCCAAAGAAAGTTCGCCAAGGCAATCCACAATACCCTTGGTAATAGTATTCTGCCGCCCACAAGAAAGGCATGACAGGATTCCTTCTCGGATCTCATACTCACTCTTTGAGTCTACCTGAATTTTCCATTCTTGCTTCCCACATCTTGGGCATATCAAACATTCGAGCAATATCTCTCGCACGAGGATTCTCCTTGTTCCCTGCTCCGCCTATCATTTTCTCATATAATCACAAGCAGTGACGCCCCATTCTCGTCATGGTTAATATAGATATGACCTCCATCCATAGATTTTCGCAATTGCCGCAGAAAATATTAAGGGACAACTCAAGATTCCTGGCTTGAGCGTAATTGCTTAGCTCGTTTCGATATTAATCTTCGTGGATAATGCCGGCAACTTTTCCTTGCCTAATTTCAACCAAAACCATCGGGCTTAGTTCGCCTTGTTGAGCCCATTCAGTTTTGATTAAGATATCTAAGGAACCCGCCTCGGAAAGCCATTTCCCAAGGTCTACAGACGGCTGGCTAATTTGAATGGTTTCTAGCTCTTTGCCCCGCTTCTTAATCTTCTCAATGATTTTAACATGATAAGTGATCCCCTCTTTCGATTCGAACCCGTAATCAACAGCTAGGTTATTGAAAGTCAGGGCATCTCCTGTCATGGAAAACTTATCAAGTGGGTTTGATTCACTAAACCAATAGCGCCCAATAATATCTCTTCTTTCAATCAGGGTTTGGGCAATATAGTCAGCATCTTCTGGTTCACTATATTCCCCCGCCTTAACCATCGCGCGGATGTCATCATCGGTGAAGGACATAATAATTCTTGCTGCCCAAAAACCATCCGCGCGGGTTAAATCTTTGAAAGCAAAATAAGGTAATTGTGTCTTATACTTACTTGGGTCAAAATAACGATTATCAAAATAACCAACGGCTGGAGATTGCGAAAAAGTCTCACCCGCTTCTTGCCACCGCTTTTGCCACGGTTTCTGCCATAAACCCAGGCCCAAAAAAGCTTTTGTTGCTTCTCCATAGTCAATCATATATTCATGGGTAAACATCGGCGGTTTTGCCCCGTCTGAACCCGCACCCAACGATGCGTTAAAATCAATTAAATAATGTTTAATAAAAGACCGCCCATTTTCTTCAACGAGGACATCAAGGGTGTTCCCTTCTCGAACATCATTATTATTGATCCAGGAGGAAAATACCCGAAGCGCTCGAATCTCACGCCGATCCTGATGATCATAAATATCTTCACGGTCATCTTTCCGCCGGCCGGCGAAACTAAACCCTCCAAGATTTTCGCCCTTCAAAAGGTTGCTGGCCGCCGCACGATATTTGCCATCGTCACCCTGTGGTAAATAAAGAAGATATTCTTCCAATTTTGCCTGATCTAACTTCTTGCAAAAACCTGTATCATCCACGGTTGTTGCTTCAGGAGCGGGGACCAAACGGTCTGCGTTGAAGTAGAAAACATCATATTGGGGAACGTTATACCCAATGGCATACAAAAATCGATTCGCGACTGTTTCTGCGCCCGTCGCCAGCTCAAAATAATCAAGCGGATCAAACTTCAAAAGATATTCATCTCCTTTGTCATCTCGAACATAAAATCCAGGATGCAACCCTTCAAATTTCCCCTTCGTCACAGTAAGTTTCCCGTTCGAACTCGGAGGAGCCCCCTGTCGGAAGCCCTCTTCAAGCTCCCTTGCATTCAACCGCGTTCGGGCATGGCGATTTGTGAAAAAGTTTGAGTCGGGAACCTCGTCAAAGATATTAATGTTGGCAGATCGGCTCTTTTTCCTAAAAATGGCCCGATAGAGCCGTTCTAAATGAAGAAAATTTGTCCCTTCATAATAGATATTCTGATCAAAAACGTCCCGATAAAGACCGACATCGTTTTTCTTATAGTTTGCTGCTTGGTCAGCGTTCCCCATATTCGGGAATAACGCTAACCCTGCGATTACAAACCAGGCAAATATCTTAAAATGGGCTGCTTCCTTTAACATATAGATTGGTACCCTCATCTCCATGTGCAACTTCAAGAGCTAAAAACATGACATTCGCAACGCTTAATCGGAACCCTATTCCGTAAGATTCCCTGAAATCACTTAACTGAAATTCACTGAATTCGCCAAAAACCTGGCCTTCGTCCCAGAAAAAGACCGTATCTAATTTATAATCACGATATTCCCATATTGTATAACGGTATTCTATATTGAAAAGCAAGGCGCTCTCATCAAAAAAACGGTTAAAATCATAGCCTCGTAGCGTATGACTCATATGCGGGCTAGTTCCGTACCCGCCTAATTTTGCCATTTGGTGGAAAGGTACCTGCCCGTTGTTTACTTCATCATTGTGTTCCCCATAGAAATGAAAGGCTAAAACCCTCCGGTCGGCCCCCAGGCGAAAATAATGACTCACTTCTGTTTCATATCGAAAAAAACGCGCCAGCGAACTATTTAATCCCTCGTTAAAGCTGAAACCGAATCGCTGCATCCCCCCTATCGTGGAATTTTCTTTTTGATTACGCGTATCATGAATCACTTCAAGCTTCCAGGTTAAAAAGGAATCCCCATGAAAACCCGGTATCCTTTCTTCACTGAAAGTGGGAATTTCTCCGATTTGCCCCCTACCACCATCCCGCCCGCCTGAGATATTCACATTACGATAACTAAATTTCCCGTCAATGCCCCATTCCGGAGTCTTGCTGTATCCTAACTGATATTCCAACTTCGTTTCTTCCCATGAGAAAACGGCTCCATCCCCTGCACTTGAATGGGGGCCTACCCCGTAAAAATGTTCCTCGTGACGATTTTCATAATTGGCAATACCGAAAGTCCTAAGACCAGTCCCCTTGATGAGGCTCCATCCGACCTTTCCTCCTGCTCGAAAATATCCGTCCTCAGCCCACCGAACCCACCCACTCAATGTCGAATCGGGCAAATACTCTTTCTTCTGAACGAGCCGTATAAAATCGATGTCGGCTCCATATGAGCGATTGCTCATACTTACAAAATTAAGATGCGGACTAATGCCATAGCTTTGAATTTTTTCATAAATCCATTTCACTTTTTTGTCAATGTGATGCTTTTCGATTGCTACCAAGGTCTTATCCGTCCCATAGCGAATAATTTCAAACGGATAAACAAGGAAATGAGCAATACTCCGCCCGACCCGAGAGGGCGCTTCAGGCTCCCGCAGAGTTTCCGTATACCGATCATAGGAGAGATCTTGGGCAAAAAGAGGACTGGCAATAAACAAAACGCCGAGGAAAAAGAAAGCTACTTTATAAAAAGAAGTTCTGCAATGTTTCATACGCCCCATCTGTTAAAGTAAAAACATTATACCCTGTTGATTAATTTTCGACAAGGGCTTGTCTTTTCTTAACGCACCCGTTTAAAAGCACTTAGGTTAATCTTATCGCCCGAAAACAAAGCTAGAGGCTGGCCATCAAGTTTCTGCTTTAAATGGGTTGCTATCAAGATCCTGAAAAATTTCGAGCTCTGCTAGTTCAGGCCATTTTTGTGTCAGTCCAAGACCTGAGAGCAAAAAGTAACTCGTGATGGAAAACCAACGGTCTTGGGATCCTGCAAAATTTTTCAGAATTTCGATAATATCTCTTTCTTTTACCTTCAGAAGTTTTCGCCCATCCAAAATTTTGTGAATAATAATATGAAGATCTGTCTCGACAGTATTGCTCAGAAGCTCAACTGCATGCGCTCGAACTGGATCATCTTCGGCATATTCCTGAATCCTCTCAAAAATGACCAAAATCCCTTCCTCGGGATACAAAAGATTAAGATAATAAAAAATCCTTTCAAGGCTCTCCTCCAAAATCGCCTTAAGCGCTACTTCCAAATAATCTTCCGAACCGGTAACGGATGGTTGCTGATGGTAAAAATACCTGATTTTTTGAATTTTATCATGAATCTTTGCCTCTCTCGAAATCTCACTTTTAATCAGAAATCGGTTCATTCGCAAAGTCTTGTCTTGCGTCTGCAAACGATTCAGCGCTTTAATCATGACGAAACGGAAAGCATGCTCTTGTGCGCTGGCAAGTGTGTGAAGCAAAAGATCGACCGATTCTTGTTTGGGAATCATCTCTGTTAGCCTAACCGCTCTTCTCTTGATAGCCAACCCCAAATCCGGATCCCTTAAAATTGTTCCCAATTTCAACAAAACGCTTTCTGAATGTCGGTCCAAATAATCCCGGAATGTTGCATCATTAGGAACTTTTTCCTTCACCTCTCCTTGTAGCAATTCTTGCAAGAAACAGATATCCCGCTCAAACAAACCCTCTTGATTGACCGCCTCTTCAACCTGGTCAAATGCCTCCTGCTGAATCATCTGATTGATAAAAATCCTGGCCGGCCCAACATCCTTAGATGCCTTTGCATAGGCTAAATAAGCAGCCGCCGCCAATTTTCGAGCATAAGAAGATCGATGATTCATGAAAGCTTTGATATCATGAAAACCTTTTTCGTCATGGAGAATACTCAAGACATCCGTCGCTCTCTGCGCTTTTACAGCTTGATCAAATTTGCCCTTCTTAACAAGCCGTTCCTTCAAAAGCTTTGAATATCCTTTTTTCATTCTCCAAGCAAGAATGAACCAAAAGGGAATTAAAAGAAGAACGAGCAAGCTTAATCTTTCATTAGCTAATCCAAGCAATGGGGCAAAAATGGCAATATAAAGACCCCCCAACCCCTTCGCAATACGAAATCCCAGCATGTCGATAACCGGCTTGACCCTATACCGAACCTTGCTCGGAACCGGTAGATAAAGAACTTCCCGACACGCTTGTTGAATCGAATAATTTCCACTGCCGTCAAAAAGTTTTATAGCCCCCCCAGTCAAAAGAATAGGATTCAAGAAACTAAAAACAGACCCGATGGCCAGTCCTACCGGCAAAATCCAGAGGGAAATTCCGACCCCTAAATATCTCAAAGCCAAACTTGTCAAAAACAGTTGGCTAAAAAAGGAAGCTGCATTGAGCCACTTAAAAAATCCTCCCAAAAAAGCTGTCCGGGAATCAAGTCCGATAATCGATGCTTCAACGATACCTTTAAATTGATTGTCCACAACAGCAGAAGATATCTTAACGATCATGACGAGGCCCGCCAGCATCATCAAATAAGAAGATCCAGTAAAAAGTTTCTTCGCGGACGGGAAAGGGACCGTCTGTTCAGCTTTACCCTTGTTTTCTTGAGGGGGATCATTAGGAAGAGGTGCGTGATCGATGGTCGGAGAAATGTGTTTCCACATCATCCCAACTAAAAGGCAACACGCGCTAATAATAACAGCAACCACCAGTAAAAGATTCTCAGTATGAAGCAAAACAGCCAGTTTTTCCGTTATCAATCCTCCAAGAACTCCTCCAATGCTCCCTCCGCTGAGAATAAGGCCAAACAGACGCCTCGCTTCTTGGGGATTAAAGATATCATTGGCCAAAGTAAAGAATAACGTTGTCATTGCAATGGAATAAGACGCAACCCAGATATAGAAAAAGAAAGATAGATAGGGAACTTTCCAATGAAACAAAATCCAAAAAAATAAAAGGCACACGATATAAAACGATAAGACTCCTGTATAAAGAACCTTTTGGGTCACCCTCCTGGCAAATTGCGAAAACCCCCAAACAATAGCAACCATAAAACCGGCTTCGGCAATGTAAATATAGCGAAGATTTTTTGCCCCGAGCTCTTCAAGGAAAAGTGAGTCCCTGACGGGTTTTAAGATCCAGACCGAAGCGATAATCAGGAAGAAATAGACGAACATGACAAGCGTTTTAGCGCGCTCGCCAGGGCGAATTTCAATTAAAGGTTTTAATAAATTGGTTAAAAGCCGAGAAAGATGATTCATTTATCCGATTTCATTATCGACAGAAAAGGCATTTTCAATAAGCCGGATTCCTGGTTCATCCTCGCCATCATAGTAAACCGACAAAACATCAAAACTGACGGGAGGTTCACCCAATTTCTTTTCTTTAAGATACCATAAAGCCAGCCGAACAAGTCTTTTTTGTTTAACGTGATGCACGGATTCCTCCGGCATACCGAACCGCTTTTGAGCACGAGTTTTAATCTCAACGAACCGGTACCGACCTTCTTTTTTTGCTACTACATCAATTTCGCCCAAGCGACAGCTGTAATTTTTTTCAAGAAGCTTGTAACCTTTTTCGATCAAATAATTCCAAGCCATGATTTCTCCGCGCTTTCCCAAAGAGAAATTGAAATCCTTCTTCAAAATGAATTTTCTGTTATTCCGAGCTGCTGCCATGCTTCTTGAACGGGTCCAAAGCTTTTCCGATGGATAGGGCAAGGCCCGACCTCCCTGATTTTCTGAATATGATCACGGGTTGGATAACCTTTATGCTTCTTAAAGTTATAGGCGGGATAAGTTTCATGCCACTCGTCCATTAACCGGTCGCGATAAACCTTCGCAATAATTGACGCAGCCGCAATGCTTGCTGATTTTCCATCCCCGCCGATAACGGCCTTTTGAGGGAAAGCAAGATCCAACGTTTCGCGACCATCTATTAATACTAAATCGGGCGTACAAGGAAGGGCGAGCACAGCTTTTTTCATGGCTAAACGGGAAGCTTGCAGGATATTCAAGGTATCGATCTCTTGTTCATCGGCAATACCGACCCCCACAAGACACTTCCCTTTAATGTCTTCATAAAGAATCTCACGGCGGCGGGGTGAGATTTTCTTTGAATCGTTCAAACCAAGAATCACAACGTTAATTGGAAGGATAACCGCTGCGGCAACAACCGGCCCCGCGAGTGGCCCCCGGCCGGCTTCATCAACTCCTGCCAACAAATTCCCCCTGTCCGAAATTTCGGACAGATCAAAAGCGCGAAGGCAATCGAACCGCTCTGATTCCACTGCACTCCTTAATCAATAATTAGCTTTTCTTTTTCCTAAGATGATAAAGTTTGGCCCGCTTAGCTTTGCCTTTGCGGCTGACTACAATCTTTTCAACATTGGGTGAGTAAAGCGGGAATAGTTTTTCGATTATATCCCCATGACTTTCCCGAACCACCGAAAAACTTGCATTGATCCCAACCCCCCGTCGTCGGATACAAACGCCTTCAAAAAGCTGAGTGCGTGTTTTGTCCCCTTCTTTGACCCGAATATGAACTTTCAAAGTATCCCCTGGCCGAAAGTCAGGAACCTTCTTTTTCTTCACTTCTTTTTCGATCCATTCAATCGCTTTCACCGTTTTCTCCTCATTCCCTATTGAATTATTACCAATTAAGTTTTTCTTTTTTGACTCAGTTTTAACAAATCAGGTCTTTTTTTTTGCGTTAACTGACGAGCTATTCGCGAGCGCCATTTTTCCACTTCACAATGATTCCCTGACATCAAAATATCTGGGACCTTCCATCCGCGGAAATTCCTCGGACGCGTATATTGAGGGTACTCTAGCAATCCTGATTGGAAACTTTCATGCACTAGAGAATCTTTGTTCCCTAAAACGCCTGGTAAAAGCCTGATCACAGCTTCTAAAATACATACGGCAGGCGCTTCTCCCCCCATCGTCACAAAATCACCGACTGAGATTTCTTGATCAACAAGGTGTTCTTTAACTCGATGATCGACACCTTCATAATGCCCCGCGATAAAAATAATGTGTCGCTTTCTTGCCAATCGGGCAGCCATTCTCTGTGTCATCCTCTCGCCTTGAGGATCGAGCAAAACAACCCACCCTTTTTTCCGGATATCCTCTACACACTCAAAAATTGGTTCGGGCTTCATTACCATGCCAGCACCACCGCCAAACGGTTTATCATCAGCGGTTTTGTGCCGATCATGCGTGTATTTTCTGAGATCGTGAACCCTAATCTTGACGTGCTGCTTTTGTTGGGCACGGTTAAGAATGGATTCTTGAAGAGGCCCATCGAAAAAGCGAGGAAACAGCGTCACGATGTCAATCTCAAGTTTCATTTCAATCCAGACTATTTAAGCTTTTGCTGTCTTCTTGGCTTTTTTATTTGCCCGTTTCAGCAAGCTTCTAACCGAACTACTCAGCTGCGCACCTTGTCCCAACCAATAATCCAGCCTGTCCTTTTGAATCACAAACTTTTCATCAATAGGAAGCGGGTCATAATAACCGATTTCTTCGATAAACCGGCCATCCCGCGGCATTTTGACATCAGAGACAACTACGCGCCACTGCAAGCGATTTTTAGTTCCGAAACGTTTTAATCGAATTCGAACTGCCAATTGAAACCTCCTCTTTTAAGTAAGAACCTTTGAACAAAATATTAGGTCCTTACTTTTATTACTCTTTTTCGCGGTGGACCGATGCCCCCAACGAAGATAATTTAATTTCTAACTTCTCATACCCACGGTCTAAATGATAGACACGCTGTACTTCTGTCGTTCCCTCCGCAACAAGTCCGGCAATGACAAGAGCCGCGCTTGCCCTCAAATCGGAAGCCATCACAGGAGCCCCGCTCAAGCGTTTGACGCCATGAACAATTGCGCTTGGGCCCTCTAGGAAAATTCTTGCGCCCATTCTGTTTAATTCACTGACATGCATAAATCGATCAGGATAAATTTTTTCGGTGATCACACTAATTCCAGGTGTCACCGTCATTAACGCCATCATCTGAGCCTGTAGATCCGTTGGAAACCCGGGATATGAAAGAGTTGCCACATCAACCGGTTTCAAACGGCCTGATCGCCGGATACGGATGGATGTCTTCATTTTATCCACGCGGATGCCCGCTTCCCGAAATTTATCGATCAAAGCATTTTGATGGCTCGGCTCCACTTGCCGGATATTCACATCCCCTCCCGCCATCGCGGAGGCCACCATATAAGTCCCCGCTTCAATCCGGTCGGGAATTATCCCATAACGGACTCCCTTTAACTTTTTAACTCCTTCAATTTCAATACTTGGGGATCCTTCTCCGGCTATCTTAGCACCCATTTTTTTCAAAAATCGAGCCAAATCAACAATCTCGGGTTCACAAGCCGCATTCTCTATCGTGGTCACTCCACGAGCAAGAACGGCCGCCATCATCACATTGGCTGTTGCTAAAACTGAGGAGCCAAAAGCTCCTCCCAAATAAATATCATTGCCCTTCAATTTCTTAATCGCCCGGGCATTCACATAACCGTGCTGAACCTCGATCTGCGCACCTAAAGCTTCAAGTCCTTTTAGATGAAGATCAATGGGTCTGGGCCCGATCACGCAACCACCGGGCAAGGATACTTGAGCCTCTCCCATCCGAGCAAGAAGGGGCCCCAAAACACACACGGAAGCACGCATTGTACTCACTAATTTATAAGAAGCAATCGGCTTTAAACTTTTCCCCGGTCGAACCAAAACGCGCCCATGATCATAAAGAGCTTTTACACCCAAGGACCTCAACAATCTAATCATCGTTTGAATGTCTCTGAGATCAGGGACATTCTCAATCACCGATTCTTCATCTGTTAGGAGTGCAGCCGCCATGATGGGCAAAGCCGCATTCTTCGCGCCCGAAATTTCAATGTCGCCCTTTAATTTTCTCCCGCCAGTAATGACAATTTTATCCATTGTATCCTATCGGGCTATGATGACTCGATCCAGCCCGGCTAAATCTTGATAACTATGAACCGATGAAAATAAGTTCAGTTCGCGAATCATCAAGGTTAATCTTTCCCTTTGCGTTGAGCCGATTTCTAAAATGAGAGCCCCATGGCATTTCAAAAAATTCGCACACTCTCGAAAAAGTCTGCGATAAAAATCGAGTCCGTCCTCACCTCCATCCAAGGCAACCCTTGGCTCAAAACAAATCTCGGGTTGTGCCTCCCGAAGATCTTTGGCTGAAAGGTAAGGAGCATTGCAGAAAATAGCATCCCACTTTGGGACGGCCTTCTGCCTTTTAAAGCATTCAAATAAGTCCGATAAAATTATCCGACTTCGTTCCTCGAGTTTATACCGTTTTAGATTTGATTCGGCATATTCAAGCGCTTCAGGAGAAATATCTGAAAGCGTCCCTCGCGCTCGAGGAAGAACCCTTAAGAGCGAAATCCCCAAGGCGCCTGAGCCAGTTCCCAAATCGAGAAATTCGAAATCTCTCGTGAGGACATCCTGATCTTCTTTAAGAAAATTTTCAATGAGCAACTCCGTTTCAGGTCTCGGGATCAAACAACCTGGCCCAACTTCCACTACTTCGTCCCGAAAATAAGCCCTCTTCACTAAATAAGCAAGGGGCATCCTCTCCTTGCGGAGAATCACAAGCCTGCTGAATTCTTTGGCTTGGTCTTGGGTGACTTCTTTTGCGAGATCTAAGTACACCGCTGAACGGTTGATCTGAAGTATTTCTTCCAACAACCGTTCAGCGCTCGCCCGGGCCTCTTCTTCTCCGAGATCTCGAAGCTCTCTCCTCCCCCACTGAAGGAGACGGCTTACCTCGACCTTCCCCAATGAATAGATAGGCCCCAACTTACGGGTATTTAAACTCTTAGGTCTAGCCGCGGTTCTCATGCTGCATCTGTGAGTTTCCGCTCTCTTTCGTCCTGCTCTAAAGCCTGAACGATGGGCTCTAAATGGCCGTCTAAAATATCATCGAGGCTATGCAAAGTCAAACCGATTCGATGATCCGTAACTCGTTGATCTGGAAAGTTATAAGTCCTTATTTTCCCGGAGCGATCCCCTGATCCAATTTGATCTTTTCTTTGCTTGGCTATTTCGGCCATTTGTTTTTGCTGCATAGCATCATAAAGCCTTGCCCTTAACACCCGCATGGCCTTTGCCCGATTCTTATGCTGAGACCGTTCATCCTGACAACTCACAACAACCCCTGACGGTAGATGCGTAATGCGGACAGCTGATTCGGTTTTATTCACATGCTGCCCACCCGCCCCCGAAGCTCTAAAAACGTCGATTTTAAGATCGCTTGGGTCTATCTCAAGTTCTCCTTCATCAACTTCCGGGAGCACAGCCACCGTTACCGCTGAAGTATGAATTCTGCCGCTCGATTCTGTGACCGGTACCCTTTGAACCCGGTGAATTCCCATCTCATATTTAAAAAGCACATAAGCATCCATTCCTCCTACGCCGAAGGAAATTTCCTTGAATCCCCCAATTCCTGTCGGGTTGGAATTGATTACCTCAAAAGACAAGCGGTGAGCAGCCGCATATTTTGAGTACATCCTAAACAAATTAGCAACAAAAAGGGTCGCTTCATCTCCGCCCGTTCCTGCCCTAATTTCAACAATAACATCTCTCCCTGAATTCGGATCGTCTTCTTTCAAAAGAAGCTTTTCAAGCTCTAAAACCGTCTCTTTTTTCCTCGCCTCAAGCGCTCGGATTTCATCCTCATAAAGCCGCCTCATTTCTTGATCGAGGTCACCTTCTTGAAGATGATCCGCCAATCCAGTCATCTCATTTTCCATCTTTTTATAAGACTGAAACGCTTCGACAACTGGACGTAGGCCAGCTAATTCTTTCGTGAGCTTCTGAAACTGAGGCTGCTTTTTAACTACCTCGGGGTCCGAAAGTTCTTTTTCAACTTCACACAACCTAGCCTCAATCCTTTTTAGGCGATCAAGAAAAATCACTGGTTTCTCCCGCCTTAGCCTTGCTTTTCTTGTTTCTCAACGACAGGCTTTTCCTCGACCTCTTTGGCTTTTTTCGGAGCTACTTTCTTTACTTTCTTCGCCCCACCAAGAGCGATCTTCGATCCAAACTTCTTCTTGAACCGATCGATTCGGCCTGCTGTATCCATAAGCTTCTGCTTCCCGGTAAAAAAGGGATGGCACGCTGAGCAAACATCAACTTGCATATTTCCACGTATGACGCTGCGTGTTTCAATAACATTTCCACAAGCACAGCGAAAGGCTGTTTTGCCATATTCTGGATGGATTTTTTCTTTCATCGTTCAACTTCTCCTTTTATTTTATTATTCCTCATTTATCAATTTTATTCATGCTGAGGAGGAATTCGGCGTTTGATTTTGTCTTCTTCAAACGCTCGACTAAAAGCTCCATCGCCTCCGTCGGGTTCAACTCATTCAGGACTTTGCGAAGGATCCAAACCCGGCTCAATTCATCCGGATGCATCAACATATCTTCTTTTCTCGTGTTTGATTTCTTTACATCAATGGCCGGATAGATGCGGCGCTGGAATAGGTTACGGTCAAGCTGCAATTCCATGTTTCCAGTTCCTTTAAACTCTTCGAAAATCACTTCATCCATACGCGAACCTGTGTCAACCAAAGCTGTTGCAATAATCGTCAAACTCCCACCCTCTTCAATGTTTCGAGCAGCCCCAAAAAAACGTTTCGGTTTATGAAGGGCGCTGGAATCCACACCGCCTGAGAGAATTTTCCCGGAATGAGGTACCACTGTGTTGTAAGCGCGAGCAAGACGCGTAATGCTGTCCAAAAGAATAACCACGTCTTTCTTGTGCTCAACCAACCGTTTGGCCTTTTCAAGCACGATCTCCGCCACTTGAACATGTCGTTCGGCAGGCTCATCAAATGTCGAAGAAATGACCTCCCCTTTAACTGAGCGTTCCATATCTGTTACTTCTTCCGGTCGTTCGTCAATCAGTAGGATAATCATATACGTGTCAGGATGATTCGCCGTAATGCTATTGGCGATTTTCTGAAGCAGTATTGTCTTCCCGCTGTAGGGCGGCGCCACGATAAGTCCGCGTTGTCCGAAACCGAGCGGCGTCAACAAATCCATGACTCGCATCGAAACTTCTTCGGGGCTCGTTTCGAGTTTAATCCTTCTCTCCGGATAAAGCGGCGTTAAGTTATCAAAAGGAATCTTGTCTCTCAATCCTTCCGGATCCTCAAAATTGACCAACTCCACTTTCAATAGAGCAAAATAACGCTCGCCTTCTTTTGGTGGACGAATTTCCCCGCTTACGATATCGCCTGTCCGAAGATTGAATCTTCGGATTTGACTTGGGGAAACATAAATGTCGTCCGGTGAAGGGAGATAGTTATAATTAGGAGATCTTAAAAACCCAAAACCATCATCTAAAATCTCCAAAACACCTTCTCCGAACATAAGACCTGAACGTTCCGCTTGTGTTTGCAAAATCTTAAAAATAAGATCTTGTTTCTTAATCCCGGCCGTCGGTCCAATATCAAATTTTTTGGCCAGTTGATGCAATTCGGCCACCTTTAACTTCTTGAGACTGGCAACAGCAAAAGCCTTTTCACCAGGCTTTGGGCGGCGCTCCTCGGTCACCGCGGCTGGGGCGTCTTCATTTCGATTCGGATTCTGATGCTGCTGCGACTTATGAGCATCATGACGAAAATGCCGACTCCCTCCGTTATAATTTTGACGGTGATTAAAATTCCCGTGCATTCTTCTTCCTGAATGTCTTCTGTCTTTTTCCATCATTTTCTTATGCTCCTTTTAAAAGGGAGTGGAGTTTTTCCCAAACCTTTATCTCAACTTCACTCCTTGTTTCTTCTATTGATTTTGAATTATCAATGACAAAATCCGCTTTCCTGCATTTTTCCTCAAGAGACATTTGCGCTTGTGTCCGTACGCGCATGTCCTCCAAGGCAAAACCTTTCTCCTCTAGCCTTTGTTGAATCACAGATTGAGAAGCTTTCACCACAACGGTAAAACAGCAACAATCATGAAAACCGCTTTCAAATAATAAAGGAACCTCGACCGCCACAACCTTTGTCTTTGCTTTCGTCATTTCCTCTTCAATCCTTTTAAAAACATAAGGATGAATAACGGCCTCAAGCTCTTTTCTTCGTAATTCATCTGAAAAAACAATCTCGGCTAATTTCTTCCGGTTGAACCCTTCCTGAAATGCTTCCGAAAATTTTGCCTGAATCACCGAATAAAGAGGATTCCCTTTTTCAAAAACCTCGTGCGCCAAAAGGTCTGCGTCCACCACGGATGCCCCAAGCGTCCCCAAGATCTCGGCCACAGTACTCTTGCCGCTTCCGAAGACCCCAGTAATCCCGACTAAGATTTTATCCCCGAGATTCTTCCTTAATTTTTGTACCATGAATCGCCAACAAAAATATCAACCTTTAAAGGCACTTTCAACGAATAGGCCCCTTCCATTTCTTCACGAACCATCTCTTCTATCTGATCTTGCTCACCCGCCGCCACATCAAAAACAAGCTCGTCGTGAACCTGCATAATCATCAAACTTTGACATTTTTCTGCTTCAAGCCGTCTCTCAATACGAATCATCGCCAGCTTGATTAGATCAGCCGCTGAACCTTGAATCGGCGCATTGATTGCGGCCCGTTCGGCAAATTGCCTGACCTGTACATTTTTGGAATGGATGTCCGGGAAGTAAGACCTTCTCCCTAAAAGAGTTATCAAATACCCTTGTTCGCGGGCTTTGTCTTTCTGAGATTCCAGATAGGCTTTAACCTTTGCATACCGTTCAAAATAATTAGAAATAAAACTATCCGCCTCAGACACCGAAATACCCAAATCCTGCGAAAGACCATAAGCTGTCTTTCCGTAGATGACACTGAAATTAATTGTTTTCGCAACATCTCGCATTTGGCGAGTCACTTCATTTTCAGAAACATCATAGAGACGCGTTGCCGTCACTTTGTGAATGTCTCTGTCTCTTCGGAAAGCCTCTGTTAAACTTTCATCTCCCGAAAGATGTGCTAAAATCCGAAGTTCTATTTGAGAATAATCCGCGGAAAGGATCCTTCTTTTTTTACCCTTTTCAGGTCTCGGAACAAAAGCTTTCCGGATCAATCTTCCGCCTTCGGTACGGATGGGTATATTTTGAAGATTTGGGTCGGAACTCGAAAGTCGTCCTGTTGCTGTTGTTGTCTGATGGTAAGAAGTATGAACCGCCCTTGTTTCAGGGTGAATCATCTCCGGAAGGGCATCAAGATAGGTTGATTTCAATTTTGCCTTCTCGCGATATTCTAAGATCATACGCGGCAATTCATAACTCAAAGACAATTTTTCGAGAACGCTTACATCCGTTGAATAACCTGTTTTGGTCCGCTTGATGACGGGCAATTTCATTTTGGTGAAAAGGATATCGGCAAGTTGTTTCGTTGAATTAATATTAAACTCCTCCCCCGCTGCATGATAAATGGCGGCTGTAAGTTTTTTTAGGTCATCGCCCGCCCTTTCGGAAAGTTCTTGAAGATACCCCAAATCCAAATAAACACCGTTCATTTCCATTTTGGCCAGAACCTGAGACAACGGTATTTCAACATCCAAAAATAGCTCTTTTAATTCAAGCTCATCTAGTTTTTCTTCTAAAATAGATTTTAACCGAAAAACACAATCGGCATCCTCTCCTGCATACTCGGTAACTTTTTCGAGAGGCACATCCGCCATACTGATTTGTTCTTTTTTGCTGCCAATCAGCGACTCGATTGAAATCTTACGGATCCCCAAATATTCCATAGCGATGTCGTCAAGGTTATGGTTAAGCTTGATCGGATTAATAAGGTAGCTTGCAATCATTGTGTCAAAAACAATCCCTTTCAATTCGATTCCCATTCGCTTCATCACAATCCAATCATATTTAATGTTCTGCCCGCATTTCCCTTGTTTTTCATTCTCGAGGATAGGCTGGAGAGCCTTTAAAACAGTCTCTTTTGGAAGGCCCGGACCACCATGAGTCGATGTCCTTACCGGAATATAAAAAGCCTGCCGGGCTTCCCACGAGAAACTCATCCCCACAAGTTCTGCTCGCATAGGATCTTCGCCTGTTGTTTCTGTATCAAAACTGAATACTTTAACTTTTCCAATCTGCGCCAAAAAAAGTTTAAAGTCTTTTTCGCTAACAATCCCCTTATAATTTCTATCCTTATCTTCTTTGCTTTCTTCAGCCTTCACATTTTTCAAGAGGGCCCTAAACTCATACCGTTTAAAAAGAGAAATAAGGGCCTCGCCATCCGGCTCGCTTAATTTGAGATCATCCCATCTAACCTCTAGAGGCACATGAACGTCGATCTGCGCTAATTCTTTTGAGAGCAAAGCTTCTTTTTCGTGCTTTCGCAAAAGATTTTGTTGAGACTTTGACGAAACCTTGTCGATCTGTTTTAGCAGATTTTCAACCGTATTAAATTTTTGGATTAATTTGATCGCGGTCTTTTCGCCAATCCCCGAAACTCCCGGAATGTTATCGGAGGAGTCTCCCATAAGCGCCATAAGATCAACAACCCTTTCGGGCCCGATCCCATCTAAACGCTTCCGGACATCTTCAACCCCCAAAACTACTCCCTCTTTATGCGGGTTCAAAATCTTAACATTGCCATTCACTAACTGCATAGCATCCTTATCCCCGGTAACGATATAAACCTCAAAACCCTTTTCCTCTGCCATGCGCGCTAACGTTCCGATAATGTCATCTGCCTCAAATCCCGCTTTCTCAAAAATGGCATATCGATAGGCATGGCAAAAATTTTTGATCGGCTCAATTTGTTCGGCTAAATCATCCGGCATTGGCTTACGCTGCGCTTTATAATCTTTGAACTTTTCATGCCTGAACGTCGGCTCCCGACGATCAAAACAAATAGCCAAATATTCCGGCGCGCCCTCTTGAATGAGCTTATTCATCATGGTAATAAACCCATAGATGGCGTTGGTCGGCTCTCCTTTGGACGTAGAAAGGAGCCGAATTGCATAATAAGCTCGATATAGAAATGAATTACCGTCAACTATGAAAAATTTCATCTCACCCACAAGCAGGCACTGTTCTGGCCCGGTAACATATTCAAACCCATAACCGCACTCTCGAGTAAGGATTCATTTCAGAACTAAAAGGAAAGTTTTCTCGCGGTCTTTGTATTCCAATGATTTTTCTTAGGTATTTAGGATCACGCGCGTGGGTCGAAGAATGGTCTTTGTCCCAGTGGCCATTAGTGTACTGAATTCAAAAATGGCGGTCAAGTCTTATTTCCTCATCTCCCTTTTTTGTCTAAATCCTTTTAAACACTATTGTTGCGCCTATTTCTTCGGGGCTGCCGGTTTGGTTACCCGCTGAGCAAGATCCTTGGGGTCCTGCGCTGATTCAATCATGACGTCATATCCGATGACCCCCTGTTGATAAATCTCCTTTAAATGATCATCAAGAGCTCTCATACCGTATCGCATCCCCGTCTGGATTTCTGATATCACCTGATAAGTTTTGCCTTCTCGTATGAGATTGCGGATAGCGGGTGTCGCAAACATGATCTCAAAAGCCGCAATTCGCCCTTTCCCGTCTAATTTGGGTAGCAATGTTTGGGAAATCACTGCAGCAATTGTTGCGGACAATTGGATTCTTATCTGCGTTTGTTGATAAGAGGGAAAGACATCAATAATCCGGTCAACTGTACGCGCTGCTCCCGTTGTGTGAAGCGTCGAAAAAACCAGGTGTCCTGTTTCTGCCGCCCTAATGGCTGCCTCCATTGTGGAAAGATCCCGCATTTCACCGATAAGAACGACATCCGGATCCTGGCGTAGCGCTTTAACCACCGCCTCAGCAAAGCTCGGAACATCTGCTCCAACTTCCCGTTGCGTTACAATCCCTTTTTTATTCGGATGCAAAAATTCGATAGGATCCTCAGCTGTAATAATGTGTTTTGGAAGGTTTTCATTGATGTAATTCAACATCGTTGCCAAAGTTGTTGTCTTCCCGCTACCCGTTGGCCCTGTTACTAAAATAAGTCCTCGTGGCCTTGAAATCAAATCCACAAGCTGTTTCGGCAAACCAATATCTTCAAAACTATAAAACTTGCTTGGCAACAAACGAAGCGTCATCGCATACGTACCGCGCTGCTTGAAGCAGGAAACACGAAAACGAGCTTTATCTTCAAAAGTAAAGCCAAAATCGATACCTCCCACCTCTTCTATTTTTTTTCTTTGCTCTTCTGTTGTAATCTCGCGAGCGAAAGCTTCCGTATCTTCCGGTTCCAGCAATTCTTTGCCAACAGAAATGAGATCTCCCGCCACACGGATTGTCCATGGACGACCGATGGTAAGATGTACATCCGATGCTTCTCTTTCAATCGCAGTATTTAAAATTGCCTCGATAGCCATAATGCCCCCTTTTAAAATTCTCTTTTTAACATATCGTTTAACGGCCCGCTTGATAAAAACATTAGGATACCACTCCTTCTCATTGCCCTATCCCAAGCAAAGCCAAACAAAGAATAGCAACCGTAACAAAATAAACAGGCAACCCACTCATAGGGCTTGGAATCTTTGAATATTCCAATCGCATTCCAAGCGCATAGAGAAAAAATCGAAAAAGGCTCACGCCAAAAACGCAAAGAAGGGCAAAGACAGCTTGCGTAAGGAAAATTTCGCTCTTCAACGCCGAAGGGATAACCATTGCGAGAACCAAAACCGCGACAAAAAAACCTCTCGAACGGTTTCTTAAAATCGCATAAAGATAAGCAAAAAGCATCGCAAAGAGAATGCCCCCCTCTTGCCCATAAGGGCTCGGAGTTTCGGTTGTCTTGCCTACAAAATTAATGAATAAAAGGAAAAGCACTGCCGCAAAAATTTCAACATGCTCGGCAAAAAAATATTTTCCCTCCTTTTTCCCCCACTTTTTCCGCTTCGTCTGATCCAAAGGCTCCTCAAAAATATAAAGAGTTGCAAGAGAAGCGGCCAAAAAAATCCACGCGTTGATCATATTGCCCCATGCTCCTTTTCTGTCTTAACCTTTCTCGGTTGATTCTGCCAAACAAAAGCAACCGAAGCTAAAAGCAAAAAAGCTCCAACCGATCCTTGAAAACTCCAAAACAGCAACCGTTCCCTGAAGATTTCCTGAAAAATACCCAGATAACATACTAATATGAAAAACCCGATTCCTCTTGTGACCCCCTGAGAGACCAACCCCTTAAAATCCCCCTGGGCAGTTTCTTCACCAACATAGCAGAACCATGAGGGTGGAAACAAAAGAAGAACGCTTAAGACCCAAACGGGCGATTGTCCAAGAAGATAATAGGCAATTTGGGCGCACGCAGCGAGCCATCCTATCAATCCTAGGCGCCAAAGCTTTTGAGGAAACCCATTCTGGCATAAGCCAAAAAAAACAATTCCCCCCCAATACGTTCCTGTCACCAAAATTGCGATGCGCAAGGATTCATCTGCCTTGAGAACGCCATTTAAGACAGGTAAAATCGCGATGACAACCGCAAAAAAATTGTCCTTTTTAAATTTCACGATAAATTTGCTCCTTGAAACGCCTTTTCGACAATCATCTCTTTTCTCTTTTCGAAGAAATCTATTGAGGCTAACAACTCTTGAGCAATTCCTTTTGCTATAATCGCAACTTGATTACTGGCCGTCATGATTTCCTTCCTATCCTTTCTCAACAATTCCTCTTTCGTCATGCCAAGAAATGAACTAAAGAACTCCTTCTGTCCCTGAATATGGTGGCTAAAAGCCGGCGCCTCATGATCTTCCAACCATTGAATTCCTGTTATTTTCCCCTCCATATCAAGTCCTAAAAACAACCGGAGATCATCTCGATACCCTTTTGCGCTGATCTCAAAAGCAATGCCGACAAGCTCGCGGATCGTTGTAACAACTCGCGTTTCATTCACTTCCCCTTCCGTCAAGACAACTTTTTCTTGGGATTCTAATCGGAAAACAGGATAAATTGTTTTTCCATCTAAATAAATGGGGGTCTCTCTTGGTCGGTTATCAAACCGCGGTAAAATTTCTTCGAAATGATAAGCGGCGGTATCTGGCCTTTTATCCCCAGCCATCCTTTTTGTCTTCGTTTTTGAAAATAAAACTGCTGCGATTAATCCCCCTATAAAAATTAGAAAAAAAAGAGCGCGGGCAAATTCTTTCCAGAAAAATTCTCGTTTTGTTGAATCTTGCTTTTGTTGAAATTTCATCTTTTATCTTTTCCCTCGCTCATTCGAACGTGTCCCTCGGGGTCTTATCCATTGATCCAACCATGGCGTTAGGGCATTCGCCATCAGAATCGCAAAGCCAATTCCCTCGAGAGAAGAAGTCCATTTTCGAAGCACACAAACTAAAACACCCGCAAGAACCGAAAAAACACGGTTCCCTTCACGTGTTAATGGTGTTGTCACGGGATCTGTAATGATAAAACAAGCCACAAAGATAATTCCTCCGACAAGAACGCTCTCCCAAGGATGAAGGCCCATCCCCCAGGAGATCAAAGAAACTGTCAGAACAAACAAGACTGGGACTTCCCAATAAATAAGCCGCTGCCAAAAGAGAATCAAACCGCCAACTAAAATGGCAACGATACATGTTTCTCCTAATGTCCCCGGATAATTCCCCAAGAGTAAACCCGGCAAAGGCGGCATATTTAAATAAATTTCCTCCTTCATCCATAGAAAGGGAGCGGGGCGACTTAAGCCTTCCAAAGGTTGAAGCGTAAAAGACATCGAAACTGGAAACGTCACTTGCAGGAAAACTCGCCCGACAATCGCTGGGTGAAAAGGCATATGCCCCAAACCCCCAAAAACTTCCTTCCCGAAGAACACAGCAAAAAAACTTCCTAAAATAATCATCCAAGCCGGAAGAGTGGGCGGTAACATCAAGGCAAGCAAAAGCGACGTCAGAATCGTGCTGCCATCATACAAAGTCAGTTTCCCTTTCCATAAAAAAGTGCATAAAAATTCTGCCGTTAAACTTCCTAAAACTGAAAACGCGAAGACGCGTACCGCATCCCACTGATAAAACCAAAGGGAAACTCCGATAAGCGGGAAGAGCGCTGCAACGATTTTCCACACGATTTGAGGGACAGAAGAACTTGCTGAAATATGCGGGGGTAACTGAGTTTTTACTCTCATGCGACTATGAATTTAAGGATATCCTAGTTTGATCACCTGATTTTTGCGCCGGATAATAGATCTTGCTCTTGATTCTGGTGGATATCAACAAAATCCTCTTCAAGGATAATCGCATCCTGCTTTGCCGCGCGTATCCAGTCCAACATGGGGCGTTTGGCCGGACAAATATAACTGCAGTTGCCGCATTCGATACATTGTTCTGCGCCATAAGTCCTGGCAAGATCGAAATCCCCAAATTCTGATGCTGTAGCCACCAGCACGGGCGATATCTCAACCGGACAGGCTTCCACACAGCGGTTGCAGCGAATACATGGGCCTTCTTTCCCCTTTTTAACGACTTCTCGAGGAAGCGCAAGAATCGCTTGTGTTCCCTTGAGAACAGGAACCTCATAAGACTGTTGAGCAAACCCTCTCATCGGCCCCCCCATTAATAACTTCCCGGGTTCTCGAAGAAGGCCTCGGCACTTTCTTAATACATCTTGGAACGATGCCCCGATAGGAAGCCATACATTTCGAGATTCGACCGTACATCCTCCCCCAATCGTCACAGGCCTTTCTATCAAGGGTTTTTGATAAACAACGGCTTCATATAAAGCATAGAGAGTCGCCGCATCAAAAACAGGCGCCTCAATCTCCGCAAACTTTCCGGATCCTTCAAATTTTGCCTTTAAAATATCCGATGCTAAAATTGACGGGTTGCCTTGAGGATACCTTGCTCGAAATAATTTAACTTCGTAATTTTTCCACCTCAAGAAATAAATTTTACTTTTTATCAGCTCAGCCACTTCTAATTGATGATCTTCCAATGCCAGCAAAACACGCTCAGCGCCCAATGTTTTTCTTAAAATCTCTGCCCCCTTTAAAACCTCAACGGGATGAGACATCAATAAGGCGTGATTGGTTGTAATATAAGGTTCCGACTCGCATGCATTGATGATCAAAAATGAACTCTTTTCTCCGACTTTGAGAATTTTTTTATGAAGCGGATGCATCTCCGGGACAAGATCCACAAGCCCCAATTCCTGACAAATCTTAAGGATCTCTTCTCGGGAGAGATTGTTCCAATCTTCTCTTTCTATGGGTTGATAAAATTCTCTTCTGTTTTCCTCATGAGCAGTGATCTCTATAGCCGTCCTCATCCCACCTAAGGGATAAGGAAAGTCCCTGATATCCGTAATTCTTCCCGAAATGCTGGCATGAACAGAAACGGAATCCACAGAGGCAGGCACAGCTATCTTTTGGCCGAGTCCAACATCTTCTCCAATCTCAATCATAGGCTCAACCCGTTCTCGCAAGCTATTGGTTAATGGAATTCTAACCCGCTCGGCAAGAGAAATTCGCCCAATGGCCCAAGAAATTAAACTTGCTTCTTTTTTACCTTCAAGGCATATGCCGTATCTCATAATTTCCTTTAACTGAACTAATCCCAAAATTCCTCAATCCGCCCTCCTCCGATAACCTGATCGTCTTCATAAAAAACAGCGCTTTGCCCTTTTGTGATAGCTTCTTGAGGTTTGTCAAAGACTACCCGAACAGAGCCATTTCCCGCATCGTTCAAAGATGCAAGGGCTTTCGAATGTAAATACCGTATTTTAACATGAGCGCGGACCTCTTTGTCAAAATCCGGCCTTAAAAACCATTTCACTTGAGAGACAAGGCACACTTGATTCAGAACCTCCTGTTTGGTCCCAACAATGACCTCATTCGTCTCAGGATTTGTCTCCACGACATAGATTCTTTGACCAAAAGGAACTCTCAGACCCCGGCGTTGGCCGCGTGTAAAACGAAAATACCCGTCATGTTCTCCAACAACCTTCCCGTCTTTCGTCCGGATCACTCCTTTCTTGGATGACGCGATCCCATACTCCTCCATCAAAAATCTTGCATAATCTTGATCCGGGACAAAGCAAATTTCCTGTGAATCCGGCTTTGTCCAAACTGGGAGATTCCATGTCTTGGCCGTAGCGCGAATCTCTTTCTTAGTAAATTTTCCTATCGGGAGGACTAAATGGCTTAAAATCTCTTGATCCAACGAATACAAAACGTAGGACTGATCCTTACTCGCATCTCGTCCCTCGCGAATAAAGTACGACTGCCTTTGATGACTATAGTCGACTTGCGCATAATGTCCTGTGGCAATAGCCTCGAAACCCAATTGTCGAGCGCGAGTAAGAAAAAGTTTGAATTTAATACGCTCATTACAAGAAATGCAAGGATTGGGGGTTCTTCCTTCCCGATATTCTTCAGCAAAGTCGTCCATCACTTGATTCTTAAATTCATCCTCAAAATTGAAAACCCAATGAGAAATGCCCAATCGGTCAGCAACTTCTCTAGCGTCTTGAACGCCGCCGATACCGCAACACCCCTGTTTTTGTCCAAGGGCGCATTTTTCGAGTGACCAAGTCCGCATGGTCGCGCCGCTCACTTCGTGTCCATCGTATTTAAGCAACGCTGCGGTGACAGAGCTGTCGACCCCCCCACTCATTGCAACAAGAATTTTCTTTTTCCCCATAGGATATTCCAAAGACGATACCCCCTTTACGATTAATCCGGCTTGAAATGAATGCTGATTTTATTTCGTTATGCCGGCACTGTCGGGGTTGGGAGAACTTTCTGGAATTGGATTCTTTCCTCGAATATTTCTTTTAAATCTCCGAAACAACAGTTTCGAGCATCGAGTCCGTCGATGTCGGGCAGTGTCCCTAAAACAGGGACTCCGCTCAACTCATGAATCACTTTCGGGTTGGTCATTTCGGCAAGAGAAACATTGACCCGGGAAACCCGATTAAAGATGATCCCCCGGATATCAAAACCACGAATGACGGCAGCATCAATAGTAAGAAGCGTATGATTAATACTCCCCAGCCCTCCGTGCGCAACAATCACAACCGGAAGGTGAAATTCGCGAATCAGGTTTGTGACAAAATAATCTTTCTTCAAGGGAACCATGAGACCTCCAATTCCCTCAACAATGATAAAGTCATAATATTTTTGAAGCTCTTGATAGGCGTGATGGATGTGGGCAACATTAACAGCTTTCCTCTCCAAAACAGCGGCAACACTTGGTGCCAAAGGATTCCGGTATCTCACAGGATTCGTTAACGGCGGATATTCATTTTCCGCAGCTTCAAGTAAAAAGATTGCATCTTCAGAATGAAGCCTGGGTTCAAATCCCTGACAACCCGTAGCAACCGGTTTCATCACGCCCACTTTTAACCCCAGCGCTTTCAAAGCAAGGGCAAAGCCGGCCGCAACAACCGTTTTCCCAACACCTGTATCCGTTCCCGTGATAAAAATTCCAGATTTTTTCATTGAGTTATAGTTATCTCGCTAGGATTTCTTCGCTTTCTTCATCAATCGCTTCGTAAGTTATATCCAAAAGCCGGCCAAGCTCATCTTGCGTTATCCCTAAAGGTGGCATCAAAACCACCACGTCCCCCAACGGTCTCAAGAAGGCCCCTTTATGAACAGCTCTCTTCGTTGCCCGAATCCCAATCTTTGCCTCTAAAGGAAACGGCTCTTTTGTTTTTTGATCTTTGACTAATTCTATTCCCGCCATCAATCCAACTTGGCGGACATCCCCAACAATCGGAATGTTATAAAAACTCTCCAGCCGTTTTTTTAAAAAACCAATCTTGGGTTCCAGATGTTCAAGAACTTGGTTCTTCTCAAAGAGATCGATATTCGCCAACGCAGCACGGCACGCCAAAGGATTTGCCGTATAAGTGTGCCCGTGAAAAAATGTTTTTAATTCCTCGTGTTTGCCTAAGAAAGCGCTATAGATATCCTCGGTTGTCAATGTCGCCGCCAACGGCAAATACCCACCCGTCAATCCTTTAGCTACTGCCAGGAGATCTGGCGTTACATTTTCATGTTCAAGGGCAAACATTTTGCCTGTTCGTCCAAAACCCGTTGCGACTTCATCAAAGATCAAAAGAATATTGTACTCTTTTGTCAACTCTCTGGCACGGGAAATATACCCCGATGGTTGATGAATCATCCCTGCGGCCCCTTGCATAAGAGGTTCCATGACAAAAGCCGCTATTTCTTCATGATGTTCGCGAAAAACTCGTTCCATTTCCGCCAAGGATTCTCGTTTGACCGTTTCGGGATCGCTCCCCGAAGGCCAGCGATATTGATAAGGCGAAGGAACCGGATAAGTTTCAAAGAGAAGCGGTCCATAAATCCCATGGAAAAGGTCAATACCGCCAACGCTGACAGAACCCAATGTATCCCCATGATACGCCTGGGTTAATTTCGCAAATTTCTTTTTCTTTACCTTCCCCTTTTGTTTCCAATACTGAAAAGCCATTTTTAAGGCAATCTCCACGGCTTCGGATCCTGAATCGGAATAAAAAACACGCGTCAAGCTCTTGGGGGTTATTTCAATAAGTTTTTCTGAGAGCTCAATCGCGGGAATGTTCGACAATCCAAGGAATGTGGAATGCGAAATTTGCGCCATTTGATCGCGAATGGCTTCATCAATTTCCGGAACTTGATGCCCATGAACGTTACACCAAAGAGAAGAAACCCCATCCAAATAGCGCTTCCCCTCAACATCCTCTAAATAAACCCCCTCCCCCTTTTTAATCACAATAATAGCCTCTTCCTGCCATTCCTTCATTTGAGTAAAAGGATGCCAGATGTGCTTTTTATCTTTCTCAACCAAGATTCGAGGATTTAAATCAGCGCTTTTTTTCAATGCACACAGACCCCTCATCTTTTTTTATTCCCCTTACTCCTATTTGGGAAATCTAATAATTCCATTCGCGAGAACGTCGGATGCGAAGCGAGGGTTCCATCCGAAGAGAACCAACCGGCGGGGTTCCTTCTATGATTAGCAACGTCTCAAAATTCCGGGTTTCGTACTTTCGTAAAACAACCGAGACATCTTTCCTCACAGATGTCACCGGCAAATCACCCTTGGGGGCGGCTTTGTCATAAAAGGTAATCTGCCCCCTTAAAATAACTTCCTTATCTTCTCCGCTGTCATTAACAAGCTCGGCCGTTAGCACATATTTGCTGGGCGTCCTCTGTTTTGCCGCGACGTGTTGGATGTTCACTCCGCCCACTTGAGCATAAACCATCGAGGGGATAAATATAATAGCCGCCACAACCGTGCATAATACAATAATTCGTTTTTTCTTCATCTCTTCGAGGAAACCCTTCTAATGAACTTCCTTGTGAAGAAACCCCAGAATGCCTATAACGACAGCGCCGTTTGCATTCCTCCTTCAGCAATCACACATTGAATCCTTTTCTTCCCTTCCCGCTTGGCTTGCTTCAGCGCTAAGGCGGCCCTCTCTAAAAATTGTTCTTTTTTCTCTCCGACTTGAAACAGCGTCAGACCGGCACTGAAACTGCTATCGATTCTCTCGATCGACTGCATCAAAGTACGGGAAGCAAATTTCTGAGCCCTGACGATATCGGTATGCGGTAAAAGCACAAGAAATTCATCCCGGTCATACCTCGCAAACGTATCCGTAAAACGAACCGTTCCCATCATGAATTTTGAGAAACGTTGTAAGATCTCATCCCCATGAGTGGTCCCAAAATTATTATTTGCCGACTGAAAATCATCTAAATCTAAGAGACATAAACTTAAAGGGTATCGATAACGTCCCGCCCGACGCACCTCTTCGTCCAAAACTTCAAGAAAACTCCGCCAATGCAAAGCCCCTGTCAGCTTATCGCATTCAATATTTTTCGCAGCATCGGTCCACGCACGCCTGGATCGAATGATCATCCAGATCAAAAGCAAATTCGCTGCAAACATACACATGAATACGGCGATTGCCGCGTGAGCCGGGGGAGAAAAAAGTTCGGGCAGGCTGGGGACATAAAAAAATATAACTGAGACTGAAAACGCAAGGCCCAGCAAATTGAGAATAGCCAAAACTCCCAGAATTTTCTTTTCCGCAGCGATCCGTTGCTGATTCCGATCGAGAACCTGGCTTAACCGTTGTTGTGTGAATTTCATCGGGATATTGGCTCCAAAGGTGTGTATCTTACAGCATCTCCTCGGAACCTACAAGATCGCAGCTTAGGAGTGACGGCTTAGGGACTTTGGACTTTCTCGTGGATATACGCCCGAGCTGAACCGTCCTTGACCCCATGAAGGATAGCGCTATCATGTAAAGGTGGCTTTTCCAATGAGGAACTAGCATAGCGAAATTCGATCAAATTCGTTGTTTTATATCGAAGCCTGAACCGATTATGCCACGAAGAAATATATCGATAAACCTGCATATCCCACGGCATTGCCATATTAAATTTTTGCTTAGGCACTTTACGAATAAAATCTTTTGAATAACATGCCCCACCGTTGATATGTTTGACGATATTATCTGATTGGCTAGGAATATTTTCTTTGGCCCATTCTCGGTCAATCAACTTCCCCATCAATACGTACCGGCTGATTTTCCACTCCTTTTCCAGCCGATCCAACCAATCGGGGACCAGAGGGACCATATCATATTCAAACCAAAGCATAAATCCTCCGTCATGGGGAAAATTTTGGCTGACAAATTCAACCGCATCCCAAAACATCGCCGTAGGCCCTTCAACTTTAAATCCCACGTCAGGCTTTTTGATCCCTCGGCCCTCGGTAGTGGATCGAATACTTTGTGTCGGTGCGATTTCTAAATATTTTCTCAGTAATCCCTCATCGGGTTTGCGGTCAAACCTAGACACAAGCAAAAAGGTATAATCGCATTCCGTCTTTGTCAGCACCTTCCATATGTCTGCAATTTCATGGAAGACCTGGACTTCTTCATCCGAATAGTAGGGCAAAACAACTATATGCCGCATCAGAGGCTACCTTCTTTTACTTTTAAGACTACCGGCTATGATATTTCAAAAGATAAGAAGACATGCTGGAGTCTGATTATCCAAGATATCTCCATGTTAAAGCGTTTTTTTCAATACAGTGCAAATCTTTTCTATATCCCGTTGAGTATGAGAAGCACTAATCGTAAGACGTAACCTGGCTTTCCCCCGCGGGACGGTCGGGGTTCGAACAGCGGGAACGAGGAACCCTTCTTGAAGAAGAGACTCCGATATTTCAACAGCTCTTTTTTCTTCCCCTACAATAAGGGGAAGAATCGGCGATGCCAATTGAGAAAAATCAAACCCTAAATTCTTAAGGTTCCCACGAGCGAGGCTTACATTGTTCCATAATCTTTCTCGTAGCAATGGCTCTTCTTTGAGAATCTTAATCGCTTCGATCGAGGCAGCACAACACATGGGGGGCAATGCCGTCGCAAAAATAAAAGGCCGTGCAAAATTGATTAAATAATCGATAAGCGCTTTGTTCCCGCAAGCAAACCCGCCAAGACAACCTAAGGCTTTGGAAAGCGTCCCCATCACAATATCGACTTCCTCTGCCCCGTTGATATCCTCAGTCGCTCCTTGGCCCGTGGCTCCCAAAACCCCCGTGCCATGGGCGTCGTCTACGATGAGTAATGCATCAAACTTTTTCTTTAGGTGAATCAATTCGGGGATATCGGCCAAATCACCATCCATGCTGAATACAGTATCCGTAACAACAAGCCGCCTTCTAAACGAAACTGCCTTGGACAAGATTTCTTCCAGGCGCGCATAGTTTTTGTGAGGGAAAACTCGTATTGTAGCGCCTGAAAGCCGGGCTCCATCTACAATCGAGGCATGACATAACTTATCCATCACAATGATGTCTTCTTTGCCAGCTAGCGCTGTAAGAATCCCGAGATTCGCGAGATACCCCGTTGTAAAAAGCAGTGCTTTTTCCTTCTGTTTCAATTCCGCGAGTCTCTTCTCCAAGTTTTCATGAAGATTGGTACTCCCGGAAATAAGTCTCGCCGCGCCTGCCCCCACCCCATAAATTGAAACGGCTTTTTGAACAACCGCAATGATCCGGGGGTGATAAGAAAGCCCCAAATAGTCATTGCTGCAAAAAAGTTGAATTTCGCGCCCGTTTAAAACCGCTCGCGTACTGTCAATCCGTTCGAGGGTTCGAATCTTTCTGAATAAATCTTGGGAAGCAATTCCTGCCAGTTCTTCTTGAAGGGTTAGAGGACTCATATTTTCTTGATCGCAATCGTCGCAATGTGCCCGCCAAATCCCATTGAGAGGGAAAGAGCGGCCTTGATTTTTCTCTCTTTTGCTCCAAGGCAAGTGATATCGATGTCACACTCCGGATCTTGTTTCTCGATCCCGATCGTTGGGGGAACGAAATCCTCTTTTATGGCCAGGATGGCCGCAATCAATTCCACAGCACCCGACGCTCCCAACATGTGCCCTGTCATAGATTTTGTCGCACTCATCGAAATGTTGTCCGTTTTTTCCCCAAAAAATTTTCGAAGCTGCCTTGCTTCATAAAGATCCCCCGCAACTGTTCCAGTCCCGTGGAGATTGACATAATCAACATCTCTTTTTGATAACGCACATTTCCTAAATAAAAGATCGAGCGTTCGAGCCAAGGCATCTCCGCAAGGATCGAATTGAACAGGGTGATAACAATCATTTCCATAAGCGTACCCGGCAACTTCTCCGTAAATTGCTGCATTCCGGGCTTGCGCACTTTCAATTGTTTCCAAAAAAACAATTCCTGCTCCTTCTCCAATTACGAACCCGTTACGGCTAAGATCAAAGGGCCGGATCGCGTCAGGCGATAAGGCCTTCATATTCCGATACCCTGCCAGCATAAGAGGAACAATCGACGCATCGCTCGCCCCCGCAAGACAATAATCCACATCACCGGCTTCAACCATCCGGATACCTTCGATAATACCCACTGTCCCTGTCGCGCAAGCTGCAACATAACATTTCGCCGGGCCTCCGATATCCCATCTTCTGGCAATCCATTGAGCCGCAAAATTTGGAACGGCATTAGTGTAAATCCGAGCCCCTAAAATGGCGCTCGGATGTTTTTCAAACCGCTCTTTAAACCGATCAATGGTGTGAACTCCCCCCTTGCTTGAGCCGATTGCCAAACCGATCCGGAAATGATCTACAGCATTCATATCAAAACAGGCATCTTCAACCGCCTCCGTCGCCGCCCCCATGGCATACTGGATGAAAGGATCCATCATGTGGGTCTTATATCTTTTTGCATCAAATTGTTTAACCTCAAAAGCTCTTTTGACCGGGAAATTTGTCGCATCAAAACTTGTAATGGCGCCTTCTCCTGAGCGTCCATTCTTTAAGCTCTCTAAGAAAGTTACCGCCGTATTTCCTATGGGCGAGACAACCCCCATTCCTGTAATTACAACTCTTCTTCTCATATCTTCCTCGAATCAAAGTGAAAAACCTGGCCGGTCACCTGAGTCATTTTATCCGAGCACAAATAAATCAAAAAATCTGCCACCTCTTCAGGATTCGAAAACTGGCCGAGCGAGCTATCCTGCAAATTTTGGCGAATCACTGACTCCGGTGCATCCGCCGTCATCGGGGACTTCATAAATCCCGGATTGACCGCATTCACCAAAACTTTTTTTCGACCAAGCTCCTGGGCCATTGTTTTTACGACTGCAATGAGCCCAGCTTTAGAGGCCGCGTAATTTGCAACGCCGGGTGCCCCTTTAAGGGCTAAGCGACTTGTCAGCATAAATATTTTCGACGATTTCCTTTGAAAAAGGAGCGGCAACAATTTTTTTGAAAGATAAAACGGCGCTTTGAGATTCACATTTAAAACGTAATCCCAAGCTTCTTCGCTCATATTTTGGATCATCCCATCCCGGACAGCTGCCGCATTATGAATTAGAACATCCAGGGATTTCTCCTTCTCCCTAAAGGATTTCACAAACTGATCCAAGCTTGGGGTGTCGGCAAGGTTAAGCTCAAATCCATGAGCCCCTTTCTGGGAAAGCTCCTTGGCCAGATCTTTTTGTTTGAAATAAGTGAAATAAACCTTAGCTCCTTCGTCGAGGGCCTTTGTCACATAAATTCTACCCAGTTGACTTGTCCCGCCGGTAATTAAAATGATTTTCTGGGAAAGAATTTTATTCAAGATGTTGATAAACCAATTGAATGATGTATCGCTTGAGTTTCTCCAGCATGACCGCATGCGCGGGGATGCCTTGCCGTATCAAAGCCTGCTTGCCTTAATAATACCATATCCTCTTCTAGCGGATTCCCTGCCGTTGTCAAATACCCGCAAACGACCAATCCATTAGCCCCGCCCCTAAGCGCAAGGGCCTGCTCCTCAAGTGAAAGGTTGACTTCCCGGCCTCCTGCCAGTTTTATATTTGCTGTCGGATGTATAAACCGATAAACGGCCACTGTCTTCAGAATCTCCTTAGGATCCATCCGGGGTTGATTTTCAAGAGGCGTGCCCGGCCTGGGATTCAGGATATTAATCGGCAAACACTTAGGCCGAAAAGGTTTCAATTCGAAAGCCATTCGGATTCTGTCCTCCCGGGATTCCCCAAGATTAAAAATTCCGCCCGAACAAATTTCGATCCCGCCTTCTTGGAGGTTATCCATGGTTTCAAGCCGTTTTTCATAGCGATGGGTCGAAACGATCTCCGGATAGAATTCCTTTGAACATTGCAAGTTATTATTAATCCTTCTCAATCCCGTTTCTCTCAAACGCTTGACTTGTTCGATAGACAAAAATCCCAAAGATCCATCAACCTCCATTCTTGTTTCTTTCTTGATGGCCTCGATCATCCGAAGGACTTGCTCATATTCTTTTTCGCTCAAGGTGCCACCGCTTGTGACAAGGCAAACAGTCTTGACGCCCTCTTTTTCAAAGAGCTTTGCCTTCCCTAACGCTTCGTCAACTGTGATGAGGGGATAACGATGAACTCCGGTTTGATATTTTGACGATTGCGCACAAAACTTACAGTCTTCGCCGCAAAGATAGCTCTTCGCATTGATAAGAGAACATAGATCCGGTTCCTTCGGACAAAACCGGGAAGTGATATCGTGGGCCGTTTCAAGGAGGAGATGAAAACTCTGTTCGTCAGCAATCTCGGCAAGCTTCATGGCCTCGTTAAAGAGGATTTCGCCGCCCGTAAAAATCCGCTCTTTCAAATTCGATATAAACGCTTTCATAAATCGGGGAGCACCCTTAAATTCAAACCCGGAAAACTTCGTCCATGCTGAGATAACGTTCTCCCGTGTCACAAACAATGCCTACGACATTTTTGCCGGGGCCAAGCTCCTTAGCAACCTTAAGCGCAGCAACAAAAATCGCCCCTGTGGAGATCCCGCTTAGAATACCTTCTTGCTTCACAAGCTCCATGGCCATATCCCAGGCATCCTGATCATCAACTTGTACAATTTCATCGAGGATTTCGCGGTTCAAAACTTCAGGAACAAAACCTGCCCCTATCCCTTGAATTTTATGTTTGCCGGGTTGGCCGCCTGAAAGCACGGGCGAGTTTTTTGGCTCGACGGCAATAATTTTGATCTTTGAATTCTTCTTCTTAAAAAGTTCTCCGCACCCTGTAATCGTCCCGCCGGTCCCAACGCCTGCCACAAAGGCATCGATTTTTCCATCTAAGGCTGCTAAAATTTCTTCGGCTGTGGTTTGTTTATGAATTTCGGGGTTGGCCGGATTATTGAATTGCTGAGGCATAAAGCTGTTCTTATATTGCTGGGTTAGTTCTTCGGCTTTCTTGACAGCCCCTTTCATCCCTTCTTCGCCAGGCGTCAATACGACTTCAGCGCCATATCTTTTGAGTAATTGCCGTCTCTCAATGCTCATAGTCTCCGGCATCGTTAAAATCAACCGATAACCTTTGACCGCACAAACCAGAGCTAATCCAACCCCTGTATTGCCCGACGTCGGCTCGACAATAATCGTATCTTGTTTGATCAAGTTCTTCTCTTCTGCCTGGCGAATCATGCTATAGCAGATCCTGTCCTTCACGCTCCCGCCCGGACTAAAAAACTCAAGCTTACCGAAAACATTTGCCATTCCGGGCTGCACAATCTTGTTCAATTTCACCAAAGGCGTGTTAAAAATCAACTCGAGAACATTTTTCGCGACCAGCGGTTTCGTAAACATTTTTACAGAACCAGTCGTCATAAGATCCTCCTTACGAACTTACTGCGCTTTTTTCCTTCATCGCTTCGATCAAAATCCGGGCAACTTCAGGGCGGGTGAATTCGGGCGGCGGAATTTCCCCTTGGCGGAGCATTTCACGCACCTTGGTCCCGCTTAAGCTGAGATGATGACTTTTATCATGAGGGCATGTTTTGGGAGACACCATCCCCTGACAAGTCTTGCAGTAAAAAGTAAAATCAAAGAAAATCGGCGTGATCCCAATTTCTTCCGGCTCAAAATTGTTAAAAATCAGCTGCGCATCAAATGACCCATAATAAGGTTTCCCGTCCGGCTTGGAGGCCCCGGCATGATCCCGTCCGACAATGAAATGTGTGCAGCCATAATTTTTTCTGACCACGGCATGGAAAATCGCTTCCCTAGGACCCGCATAGCGCATCGCTGCGGGAAAAACAGATAATAGCACGCGGTCATTGGCATAATATTTCTCCATCAGAACCTCGTAGCATTTCATCCTGACTTCCGCGGAGATATCGTCCCCTTTAGTTTGCCCGACAAGAGGATGGATCATTAAGCCATCAGTCATTTCAAGAGCGCATTTTGTTAAATACTCATGCGCCCGGTGAATGGGATTGCGTGTTTGGAAAGCCACCACCCGCTTCCACTTCTTCTGAATAAAAAGTGCCCGCGTATCCTTGGGGTCTCGTCGATAATTCAAAAACTTTGTGTGTTTCGGTTTTTGGACTAATTGGATGTCCCCCCCGACAAGGAACTCTTCCATAGAAAGAATCCGCGCCACACCAGGATGAGCCGGATCTTCAGTTTGGTAAGTCTCGTTTGCGTGAACTTTTTTATCATGAGGGAAAATTTCCGCAACCTTCAGAATCGCCAAAACCTCTCTGCTTTCCCCATCGATTAATCCGACTTCTTCCCCCACCTTCAGAGATTTTTTCTCCTCTCCGGACACAGACTTTACAACAGGCAAAGACCAAACGAGCCCGCTGGGCAGCCGCATTCTTTTTAGAACGGACTGCATTTGTTCTTGGCCCATAAAACCTTCCAAGGGGCTCATGGCTCCTGAAGCGATCATCTCCAAGTCCGAAACCTCATAGGGAGCCAGTTCCAGTTTCTTAAGCTCCTTGGCTTTTCTTACCCCCTCTTTCGCTTCCTCCCCGCTCAGTTCTTTTGAAATCAATTTCCCGCCATGCGGTTGAATTAAATCTTCCATTTCTTTTCCTTCCCTTCAGTCAATGAATTTAAAGTTTCACATCTTCGATTTCGCGCGAAGCGTTTCGTAAATATCTTCTTGAAGCTCAAAACCCTTCCCGATATCGCCCAATCGAACATTCGGTTTCTTGGTCCCGTGAAAATCGCTTCCGCCGGTTTGAATCAACCCGAACCGTTTCGCCAATTTTTGATAAGATGCAACGTCGGAGGCCCCATGACAACTGCTATAAACCTCGAGCCCGTCAAGCCCTTCCCCAACCATTTTCTCGAGCGCTTCTTCTAAAGCAATTTCTCCAAGACGCATAAGTTTCGGGTGTGCCACAACAGCAACGCCGCCTGCCTGATGAATCGCTTGGATGATCTCTTCGGATGTCAAACGTCGCTTGTCAACATAGGCGATCTTCCCCTTCGCCAAAAATTTTTCAAAAGCTTCTTGATATGTCTTGACGTAGCCTTTTCTCAGAAGTGTCTCCGCAAAATGAGGACGCCCTAATTGTTGACCTTCTTGCCCTCCGCCAGCGCTGCCATAAGCCACGGCTTGAACCTCTTTCAAAGTTATCTCAACTCCATGGAAATTCAACTTTTCAATGATCTGAGGATTGCGATCCAATCTAGCCTGCTGAACCTCCTGGATTTTCCGTTGGAGTTCACCATTTCCCGGATTAACAAAATATCCAAGAATATGCAGAGTTCCAGGATCAAACTGAGCGCTCATTTCAATACCTGGGATATACTGAACTTCGAAACGACGGGCTTCCCGACAACACTCCTCGTAACCTGAAAGAGTATCATGATCCGTCACGGAAATAAGCCATATCCCTTCGGCCTTCGCCTTTTTCATAATCTCAAGAGGCGAGTAAGAGCCGTCTGAGCACGTTGTGTGAATATGCAGGTCGATTTTATTCATGCGAATCTTTTTCGGGCAACTATACGGCTGCTTCCTGAATTTGGAGATACCCCAGCTCCTCCATTCGAGCAATGACTTTGCTTGCGGACTCTTCCGGAGTTTCTTTTTCCGTCTCGCAAACCGCTTCGGGGGCCAGAGGCGTTTCGTAAGGGTCATCAACGCCGGTAAATCCCTTAATGGCTCCTGATCTGGCTTTTTGATAAAGTCCTTTGACATCGCGTTTTTCACATTCTTCCAGCGATGTTTGGACATAAACTTCCATAAAATTACCGATCATTCTTCGATTAAAGTCCCGAATTTCACGATAAGGGGAAATAGCGGCGGCAATCGCAACAACATCGTTGCGAGTCAAGAGATGGCAAACAAAACCTATTCTTTTGATGTTAATATCGCGGTCTTCTTTAGAAAAACCGAGCCCTTTGCTAAGATTTGTCCGAACAACATCTCCGTCTAGAATTTCGGATTTGACGCCCCATTTTCGAAACGCCCGCCCTAAAATGTTGGCAATGGTCGATTTCCCCGAACTGGGAAGACCTGTAAACCAGATTGTAACCCCTTTCAGCAATTTTACGCTCTGTGCCTCTAAAACAGAATGACTCATTGTTTAAAACCTCCTTAAAAAATTGTAATTCCCTTCAAATTTCTAACCCAGAAAAACATCAAGATCAAACTGGCCAGGCCTAACTCCTTATGGCAGATAAGGTTAGGAAGATTTCATGATCTCTCAATGGGAGCTAAACTTTGTCAATATACAATCAAAGCCTAGGGGTGTCAATCTCTCCCCCGATCTATGAATTCTTCCTTTTCTCAACCCATTGACATACCCATAGGGATATTTCAAAAAGAATCATTAAGGGGACAGCTAAGAATACTTGACTAACAGGATCCGGTGAAGGTGTTAGAACAGCAGCCGCAACAAAAATAAGGACAATAATCAACCGTCGACTTCTTGCAAGGTCCTTAGTTTGCGCAATCTGAAGTTGAACAAGGCCCACCATCACGATTGGAAACTCAAAAAGGACGCCAAAGGCAATTATCGTTCCCATAAGAAATGAAAAATAAGGCCCGACCCCCAATAAAGGCCTTAAACTTTCCGTCTGATAACTTAAAAGAAACCGAAGCCCCCAGGGGATCACCACTTGATAAGCAAAGAAGGCCCCCGACGAAAAGAGAAGAACTGAGACAAGGATAAGCGGCGTCAAAATCTTCTTTTCCGAGTCGTAAAGCCCCGGAGCGACAAACAACCAAACTTGAGAAAAAATAATGGGAGAGGCCAGAAAGATCCCGCCAAGGGCCGCAACCTTTAAGTGAGTCAAAAATGCTTCGTATGGCTTTTGAAAAAAAAGTTGTAAATCCCCATACTCTTGGAGAGGCTTAATGAAAAAATCGAGGAGTTGTCCTGAAAAGAATAAACACAGAACCGTCGCCCCGCCAAAAGCCAGCAGAGAAACAAGGAGGCGCCTTCGAAATTCTTCGAGATGTGAAACAAAATCTTCTAGAGGCACATTAGGCTTGCGCAAAAACTTCTCTTGCGACGATCCCGACCACTCCTAAGGCAACAGCATTTTCGCCGAAAGCCGAAGGAATTATTTTCACTTGGGAAGAAGCTTCTTCTACAGCCCATTCTTTTATCGCCGTCTTGATCGAATCAAGAATCGGGGAACCGCAATCTTCAACCCCGCCGCCAATCACAACAATCTCAGGATTCAAAAGATTGATGAGGAAAGCTATCTTCTTTCCTAACTCATAGCCCCCTTCTTCGATGGCTTGAATAGTAAGCTTATCTTTCTCTTTCACGGCCCTAACAATGTCTTTAAAAGTAAGTTTGGAAGCATCCCCGTTCACAAAATCTTTGAGAATTGTCGGCGATCCTTTTTCAATCGCGGTTCTCATGCGGCGGGTCACACCCAAATCCATTTCCCACCGCCCCAACTGCTTTGCAATCTCGTGTGCTTGCTCTTTCGATGCCTGAGAGCTAGAAATGCCAAGTTCCCCCGCTGCCCCCGTTGCTCCTCGATAGATCTCACCGTTGACGAGGATTCCGCATCCAACACCTGAAAACATATACAGCATGTGCCGAACATCCCGATCTAACCCAAGCCATTTTTCACCCAAGACAGCAGCGTTAGCATCATTCTCAACAAAAGTCGGAATGTTGAGACGTTTCTCAAAAGTGTCTTTGATTGATAAACAAACAGAAATATCCTTCTCCCCCAAGCTTTGCGGCCAACGAATCGTGCGCCCTCTTTCGTCAATAATTCCGGGGACACCAACGCCAACGCCAACAATTTTATCCCGGTCCACATTTGCTTTTTCAATGACTTCTGTGGCCATATTGACCATACTCTCAATGACAGCTTCTGAATTTTCAGGATGCCGGTCCCGTTTCATTTCCGCTACCACATTAATTTCTAAATCCACCAGAACGCCGACCGTGCTCATCATATTCAACCCAACGCCTACGATGTAGCCCGCTTTCGAATTCAATTCCACTAAAACGGGCTTTCGACCGCCCGTGGATTCATCCAATTCTCCTTCCACGACCAACCCTTTGCGGATGTAGTGATTGACATAATTTGATACAGTTACAATGTTCAGCTCTGTGATTTTCGAGATATCTGTTCTAGAAATCGGTCCGTTTTTGCGAATCACTTCCAGGATCGCAAGATTTTTCCGTTCCTTGTCAGTGAGAATTCGGTCTTTGAGGAGAATCTGTTTGATCATTGGCATGGCGGATAAGCTCCTTTCTAAAAATCAAAAAAACATTTAATAATCTTTTTAGTGGGTTTTTAAAATGGCTATAGTTGTTAAGTGGGAAGTATTGTATCGCTAAAAAATATTTTTTCAAAGGATATCTTATTGCCCGAAGAATCTTTCTTTCATAAGGAGGTCTTCGGCAGCCTTTCCAACAGGGTCTTGATGAAAATATTCCTGAATAACACCCCCGCGAAGATAGTTGCACAAGGCTGCCAAAATCATCCCCTGGTCAAGCGCCAAGTATTGCGGATTAACCTGATTTCGCTTGGCATCCAGAGAATCATAAAATCCATATTCCCCATAGATAGGAAACTTCAGAAAATTCTGAATATTGATGATAGCATCTTCCGGCAAAACATCCAGTGCAAGAAAGCTTACATGCGGTGTCAAAATGCCCTTGTCCGGATAACCCTTCACCGCCAAGCCTTTAATCCCATATTCTTCGTACCGCCACCTCCTGCCATCCGAAGTGGCGGCAGGGGAAATTCCCCAAACGGGATACTTTTTTTCGATTAATGCGTAATCGCGGTGAATTTCCGCAACGATACGATTATTTAGACCAAAACTCTTAGGCGCTAATTCTCTGGTCTTAAGCACGAGCGTTGGCATCAAGAATTCGAAGAGAGATCCGCCCCAACTGGGAACAAATTTTTTTCCGTTATACTCGTAATATCCTTCGAAAACATCCGCCTCATCATAGGAAACGACTTCGCCTTTCGGTTTTTGATTTTGCCATGTCCAACTTTGAGGGGGCGTTCGAAATAAAAACCACCAGTGGTCCCGCGGAATATCGCCTTTCCCGATAGCATAAAGGCTCGTTGCCCTAGCTTCTGAGATTAACATCCCGTAATGATATTTCCCAAAATCCTTTTCCGGAACTTCAAGGCCAATGACCAACTGCTTATTTTCTGAGTCCAGCAGCTTATCAAAGGAAATTGAATCTAAAATGCTTGTCGCAATCTCGTGGATCTCCTCCCCGTAGGCTTGCCGAACAACCACAAGCGCTGTCGCGAGCCAACCATTGTCGACAGTCGAAACGTAACTGCGCGTTACCAAAAGGTTTCGAGTGTGATAAAAATTGTAGAAAAATCCTTTATAGCGCTTGAGTTGCTTTAAAGTTTCAAGAATATTCCGGGTTGTTTTCCGAGCCCCATCTTTGGAGATGAACCCCATCTCCCTTGCTGTAAGTACTGCCAGCAGGTCCATAGCAATATTGGTGGGCGACGTATAATCGGCCGCCAAAGAAATTTCACCTACCCGGAGATGGTCAACAATTAAGTGCGTCTCCTTGTCTCTGGCGTTTTCAAAATATTTCCAAGTGTCTCTGGCAATCTTCTCTAGCAGGCGGCGGCTATCTGTCTCCCTGAGTAGTTTCTGGCGGGCGGTTTCATCATACGATTTCTCAGGAAATCCCTTTAAATTGTCCCGCCGGCATTCAAATTCAAGATCTTCCTGCCCAAAAAAGGCAATTTCATCAAGCCGCAAACTACCTGAAAGCTCGCTTTTTTCGGCTTGGATAGAAAACCTCAAAGAAAAAAACTGGTCGAAATCAATCCCTTCAAAATATTTCAGGGGAAGGATTACATCTTTCCATGCTTTCGAAACTTCAACTCGCTCGCTCGCGATCTCATAACTTGCCCGCTTGTAATTTCCATCGGTCATCGAAACAATGATCTTCCCACCAAAAGGCTTATCGCTTTCGAGGCGGTAACGGAAAACGAGGTACTCCGCTTGGCTGACATCTATTCTCTGGAATAATCTTCTCCACGAAACTCTCTCTCCAGCCATAAGATGGAATTTTGCCTTGAGTGACCGACCGCGGCGTTCGCTCCGGCTATCTTCCTTTTCTAAGGATAAATCGAGCGCCCCTATTTCCGGGGCCTTTATTCTCCATGTGGTGCCATCGGGGCTTTCCATCTGACCACGGTTAAAATCATCGAGAACAATAAATCTCGAAGCAGATTGAAGTGAAAGGTTTGAGGGGACTGTCTCATAGACTTGCGGCAGGCTTTCTGGGGCAAGATTGATGTCGGCCATAACAACAGTGGGAATTAAGCCACACAACAATGTGAGAAGGCCATAAAGAAGGCTTAAATAAAGCCGATGCGGTTTCCGCCCTCTTTTACGGTTTCGATATCCCTGTTTGTATAATCCGCGATTATTGATTAACAATGCGTAACTTCTTCGTAAAAAACTATTTTAAAATCACCCAAACCTTGTGAGTTTTCCCGTCATGAAATGCTGGGACAACGTTTGAATACTGCTTTTTCTGATCAACTCGAATTTCTCTAACGCCTTGTCCGGACTTGTTCGGATTCTTTACGTCGATCTCATAAAGCGATCCTCGAAAATATCTTTTGATGCGAAAACCCGGCCAATCTTGAGGAATTACCGGATCAATAAGCAGCCCTTCGCGAATTGGCCGGATACCCAGAAGCCAGTTAATGACAATAACATAATACCAAGTCCCGGATCCGGTATACCACGTCCATCCTCCCCTGCCAAAGTTAGGTGAGTCGGGGCCATCGACATTCCCAGGTGTTACATACGGTTCACAATAATAAAGATCCGGATCAAGCCCTCGCAAAATAGGATTAAAACTCTTATAAGCGGAGTAGGCCTTCTGGGCATCGCGCATGATACATTCCGCTTGAATAGCCCAAGTCCCAGCATGGGTATAAAGACCTCCATTTTCACGAACAGACGGTGCATAACGCGACAAATATCCGATCGTTGGATCCGTCACCGAAAAAGCTGGCGTGAAAAGAAGCGGTCCGTATTCCCGGTAAAGGTATTTGGCAACCGATTCCATGGCTTTTTTTGCCCGATCAGGTGTCGCGGTTCCATGAATAACAGCCCATGTTTGCGCATTCAAGAAAATCTTGCCTTCATCACAAACCTGACTCCCCAGTGGACGCCCGTCATCCCGCGTCGCGCGGAGATACCACTCCCCATCCCAACCGTACTTGTTAATCGCGTCTTTTAAAGCTTCCGCCCGCTGAAGAAACTCGTCACTAAGATTCTTTTCTCCGCGCTGTTCAGCAATAGGTGCAAAACGTTTTAATATCCCATACAAAAAATGCCCAAGCCAAATCGACTCCCCCTTCCATTTCAGCCCAACATGGCTCATCCCGTCATTCCAATCACCTTCTCCAATCAAAGGGAGCCCTCGTTCAGACCAGCGGGAAAGGACTTTCCGAATAGCCCTGACGCAGTGATCATAGATGGCCCCTTCTGTGATCTCTTTTGTTTTGGGGTCGGGCAAAAATTTTGTTCTTTCTTCTAAAAGGGTTTCATCAGCTGTTTCATCTAGATAATTGAGCGTAAGAAAAACCAACCATAGCAAATCGTCTGTCATGTGGGTCACGGCCCCCACCGAGGTTCCATGATGCCACCAATGGTGCACTGTCCCGTCCGGAAACTGTTGTTCAGAATGGAGTAAAATCTGCCGTTTTGCCAATTCCGGTTTCAAACTAAAGAAAATTTGCGAATCTTGAAGTTGATCGCGGAATCCGAATCCTCCGCTTGATTGATAATAGGCACATCGCGCCCACAGCCGCGCCGAGATCGCCTGATACTTGAGCCAGATATTGGTCATGATATCCATGGCTTCATCAGGCGTCTCGATCGTTGTTGCATTGACAAGAGAATCCCAGAACTTTTTTACCTTTAGAAGCTCTCGGTTAACAGATGCGGCGTTCTTATATTTTTGGATAATATTTTCACAGTGCTCCCGGGTTTTTGTTGCCCCGAGGATAAAAACAACATCTTTCGTTTCGCCCGGAGCCAAATCAAGATCAACCTGCAAACTCGCGATGGAATCCACCCACTTTCCGTCTGTGTCTTGAAGGTGCCCGTCTCGAACAGCTTTCGGGGATTGAATCTCCCCATATCTCCCGAAGAAAGCTTCTTTGTCCCCCTCATAAGCAACCGGTTTAATGTTGCATGCATGGAACGCCTCGAGAGGAGATTCCGAAAGCCCCGTGGAAATAAAACCCGGGACTAAGGCGGGTCTTTTTCGCCCCCAAAGACAATGATTCTTTCGGTCAATCCTTGTCTCAATGAAGGTCTTTTGGAACTCACGATGGGTATCTGCAGCATTCCCCAAACACCATTCGAAGTAGGAAAAAAGGCTTAGCTTTCTCTTCTTCCTTTCAATATTTTTGACTTTCAGGTGCCAGACCTCTGCGGTTTCCAGAGAATCGACGAAAACCGTTTTGGTTATTTCGATGCCTTGATATACGCTCTTCAGGATGGAATACCCCTGTCCATGGCGCGCTTCGAAAAAATCAAACTTGGGGCAACAAGGCTTCCATGTCGCAGACCAGAATTTCTTGTTTTCCCGATCCCGAACATAAATATATTTCCCCCAACTGTCTTTGATTAAATCCTGTTCCCAACGGGTTATTCTTGAAAGATTGGAGTTATGAAACCAGGAAAATCCGGACCCTGTTTGGGATTCGATCATCCCATATTCTCCATTACAGATAACATTCACCCAGGGCCTGGGGGTATCTGGGCGTGTGATCACATATTCACGTCCGTTCGAAGTGAAATACCCGTATTTTGAAGCGAATTTTCTTTCTTCGTTCTGAGATTTTGTTTTTTTCTTTTTTGGGCGGACAGCGGCGTCAACCATGTTAAATCAAATTCCTCTTTGCTTATTTGGAGCTCTGTAATATCTCGTTTATTGTGGGAGCTAATTCCGTTAACACTTCCGAGGCCTGTTTCCTGCCATTAAAAACAAGGTCTAGTTTTTGCGCCAGATACTTTTCCTCAACTTCACGCCATCTTGGGTGAAACGGGCTAAATTTGATGTAATTAACGGCCTCATTAAGCATCTTTTTATTTGCGGGCCGTGACGGATCTTTTGCCCAAGCTTTCCCCTTAGCAACGGCGATGCGTGAGGGTTGAGCCAGGCCTCGTTTAGCTAATTCGGCTTGCCCTTCCGGGCCAGTCAAAGCTTTGATAACTTCCCAGGCTTCTTCCTTGTGTTTGGAGGACTTTAAAATGGCGTACCCGGATCCGCCCGAACCAAAAGCGCGAACCCCTTTAGGGTTTTTAGGAAACATGGCAACGTCCCAATCGAATTTATAATTCCTCAGCCCCGGAGTTTCCCAAATCCCGGACAACAACATGGCTAAGCGGCCGCTTGCAAACATTAAATCAATGCCCATCCCTAGATTGGAAAGAACGACGGGCGTCGGCATCACTTCATATATATTGATGAGATCTGCATAAAATTGAACGCCTTGGATTGACTCCGGTGAATCTAAAAGGGTCCTTGTGGGATTTTTGATGTCATCCACAATAGCTCCGCCATTTCCGTACACGAAATTCTGCCAAGCCCAGCCATAGAATCCATATTGGGTAATGCGTCCATTCGCATCTTTCTTTGTTAAAACTCGAGCTAAGCGCAAAAGGTCGTCCCATGACCAATCATCCTTAGGATAGTCTAGCCCCATTTCATCGAACAACTCTTTGTTGTAAAAAACACAAGCGAACGGTGCAACATCGCGAGGCAAGGCAAGCAAGTGCCCCTTTACCGTAAAACGGTCGAGAATTGTCGGGAAGAAATCGTCTTGGGAAAAGGTCGCATCTTCTTCTAGGTAGGGCGTTAAATCTTCAAGGACGTTCTTTGTCGCAAAAGTAACAAAGTAATCAACTTCTGTGGCGATAATATCGGGAGCAGCGCCTCCCGCAATACGTGTTAGAATTTTACTGTCATATCCGGTATAAGGAGTATGTTCAAAGACAACTTTAATATTCGGGTGGGATACCTGCCAATCTTTGATCGAATCTGAGATAATATCAATTTCATCCGGGCTTCCCCAGAATGCGACTTTAATAGGGATTTTCCCATCATCCCCGGCAACCCCGCCGCAACCGGCAAGCACTCCGAGACACAGAGCTAATACCGTCAGCTTCAATCTCTTCCGCATCTTCCTCTAAACCTTGCTTTGCTTTCTTTCACTGCTTTCTTAACTGGATAATCTACACTTATCCGTTTTTTCTGCGGGTTAAACGATTTAAATTTCTGTGGTGAATTCCTTTTTGCAATGGGTGGGGGCTCGCAAAGTCCGGCGATTATAGCATACCCACCTTTCGTGTCAACCTGCTGAGAGGGCCTCTCCCCCTTCGTGTTAATTTACGAAGTAGGCAATCCGATTTTCCCCAAGCAATGATCCAGTTCGTCTAATGAAAAATAGGTGATTTCGATCCGACCCTCCCGGCGATTTTTCTTCGGGTGTATTTTAACCTTCGTCCCCAAGTGTCGCTCAAGTCTTTGTTCAAGGTCAATGATTTCAGGGCTTAAATGCCTGGCTCTCTTAGGCCTCCTTTTTTGAGCGTTACTCCTTGTGACGATCGCCTCGACTTGCCGAACAGACAAGGTTTCTTCGATAATTCTCTTTGCCATTTGGCGCTGGTGTTCTGGGGTCAGCAACCCTAAAATTGCGCGCGCATGCCCCGCTGTTAACTGCCCCGATGCTAGATAATTTCTGACTTCTTCGGGAAGTCTTAACAATCGAACCATATTCGCTATCGTTGAGCGATCTTTGCCTACTCGCTTTGCAACTTCCTCTTGGTCAATAACCCTTTCCTCCATTAAGCGACGATAAGCGTCAGCTTCTTCGATTGGATTTAAATCTTCTCTCTGTATGTTTTCGATCAGGGCCCACTCGAAAAATTCTTCTTTGGCAACATCTTTAATGACTGCGGGGACTTCGGTTAATCCACACAATATGGCTGCTCTTAGTCTTCTTTCCCCGCAAACAAGATCATAATCTCCTTGCGCCCCTTTTTTTACTATGATTGGTTGAAGCATTCCCTTTTCTTTTATGGACATAGCAAGTTCTTCTATGGCTTCTGGGGAAAACTCTTTTCTCGGTTGTTCTTTGTTTGTTTTGATTTTTGTTATGGGGATAAGCGCAAATCCGCTCTCTCTGAAATTCTCCTTTCCGCCCTTACTATCAATTTTCTCCTCCGTCATACTCCCGATTTTCGATTCTTCAATATAAGTGTCCGGTATTAAAGCATTCAGCCCTTTTCCGAGAGCTTTCTTCATTGTTGAATCTCCTCTTTGATTACATCTGCGTTTTGTTCATAAACTTTTCCGCCTTTATTAAGCTCTTCAGTATTAATTATTTCTTTTCTTTCGTCCTTCACCAAAACATCTCCTCGATCAGAATTACCTATGTTTTCAATCTTTTCTGGTTCCGCATATTGCGCGACCTCTCCTGACTCTTCCGCTTTATCATTCTCGTGCGCTTGCTCTTTCAATCCCTCTTCATGGCCCCTCTCATTGATTCCGTTTGCCTCATTTTTCCTATTGATAATTATCCCTTCAAATCTTTCCAAAAGCTCGATTCCTACAGATCGATATCCTTCTGATCCCTTATTGTGCGGATCATAGATGACTGCAGGTTTTCCAAAACTTGGTGCTTCCGATAGTTTTACAGTTCTTGGTATAATGTTTTTAAATACTTTTTCTTTAAAGTAACTTTTTACTTCCTCTATTACCTGTTGTGTTAAATTTGTTCGAAAGTCCGCCATTGTTAAAATTACACCGCCTATCTCCAACTCACTATTCAATTTTTGTTTTACCAGATGATATGTGTGGAGTAGCTGCCCAAGACCCTCTAGTGCGTAATATTCGCATTGCAATGGAATTATTATATATCTGCTTGCTACTAAAGCATTTATGGTCATAAGGCCAAGCGATGGCGGGCAATCTATAAATATGTAATCATAATTATTTTCTATTTTACTTAGTTGCTCTTTTAGGCTGAATTCTCTCTTCTCTTGTGATATCAATTCAAGCTCTGCTCCCGATAATTCAAAATTGGATGCTATAAGCGATACATTACTAACCCCGGTTTCTCTTATCAATTCCAATGGATCTCTCTTATCCACAATGAGTTGATAAGTTGTGGATTCTATTGTTTTTGGTTTATCAATCCCAAAGCCGCTTGTAGCATTAGCTTGTGAATCTACATCTATAACTAAAACCTTTTTACCGTATTGGCCTAAAATCGACGCCAAATTTATAACTGACGTGGTTTTCCCAACTCCACCTTTTTGATTGCAGAAAGATGCAATTTTGCTCATATATCACCTATATTTTGTTTCACGTGAAACACTACAACTGAGGATTCCTTCAGAAGAGGTTTTCTAATTCGATTGAACGACATTTCTATCTCTAAGTTCGACTAGAATCCTTTTTTCTTTATCTTTATCTTGACTGGATATTCCTTTATTATATTCACGATGATCAAACAAGCAATAGCATTTTTAAACAAATAGAATGTTTCACGTGAAACAGTGCTCTATAGATAGCCTTGCCTCAGGTGGATTGCTAGCACTGAAAGATCGCAGGATGATACTCCGGGAATTCTGGAAGCTTGTCCGATCGATTTTGGTCGGATTTTATCTAATTTTTCTATGGCTTCAATGCTAATACCTTTCAATTTCTTATAATCAAATTCATCCGGTATTTGTTTAGATTCTAATTTCTTAAATTTTCCTATTTCAGTATTTTGTCTTGAAATATAACCTTCATATTTTATCTTTGTTTCGATCGAGTGTATCTCATCATCATTAAATATGCATGAGCATAATGCATTATCATATAAGGCTTTATAGTTTTGATCGGGTCTTCTGATATGCTCCTCTAATGTTTTTCCATTCTTTCTAACAGACCGCAATCTTTCAATCTCAAGCCTGATTTTATTATACTTTTCGCATGAAACATCAAATTGGTCTTTCGTTATGAGACCAAATTGATGCCCATATTGAATTAACCTTTCGTCTGCATTATCCTGACGCAGGATTAACCTGAATTCTGCACGCGATGTAAACATGCGGTAGGGTTCATTCGTCCCTCGAGTGACCAAATCATCGATGAGGACTCCAATATAGGCTTCCGACCGATCAAGGATGAAAGGTGATTGACCTTTTAATTTTCTTATAACATTAAAAGCCGCTACAAGACCTTGTCCAGCTGCCTCTTCGTAACCTGATGTGCAGTTGATTTGTCCGGCAAAGAAAAGATTTTCAATCTTCTTTGTTTCGAGGGTGTGATGTAATTGCGTAGGTGGCGCACAATCATACTCAATGGCATATCCATACCGAATAAATTCAGCTCTTTCCAGCCCTCGTATGGAATGGACAAGATCCTCTTGAACATCTTTAGGCAGACTTGTCGGCAAACCATTCGCGTAAATCTCATCGTTATGAAGGCCTTCGGGTTCTAAGTAGATCTGATGTCGGTCCTTATCTGCAAATTTAACTATTTTATCCTCAATCGAAGGGCAATAGCGCGGGCCTGTTCCAACAATCACGCCAGCGTACAAAGGGGACCGATGAAGATTCTTTCTTATAATTTCATGCGTTTGTTTGTTTGTATAAGTAAGAAAACAAGAGCGTTGAGGCCTATTAATTTTCTTTGTCCGATAGGAAAAGGGCAGGGGAGGATCATCACCTTTTTGCTCTTCGAGAAGATTCCAATCTATTGATTTAACATGCAGTCGCGGCGGCGTCCCGGTTTTGAATCGCACGAGTTCAATTCCTGCCTCGCGAAGGGAATCAGAAAGGCCGATGGCTGGGTCTTCGCCACCGCGGCCTCCGGGATAATTGACTTCGCCAATATGTATAAGCCCTTGGAGAAACGTCCCTGTACACAATATAACCGTCTTACTTAAAAATTCTTCTCCCTCTTGGATCCTCACTCCATAACACTTGCCATCCTTCACAAGGATAGCAGCCGCTTGGCCTTCTTTAAGGCATATATTTGACTCGGCGTCGATTGCGCGCCGCATATACTCAGAGTATTCTTGCTTGTCCGCTTGGGCTCGAGGCGCCCAAACAGCAGGGCCTTTCGACCTATTGAGCATACGAAACTGGATCCCTGTCTGATCAATCGCCAGCCCCATTTCACCGCCCAGAGCATCGATTTCCCGGACGATATGCCCCTTAGCAAGGCCACCGATTGCAGGATTGCAGGACATCTTCGCTACAGTGCTGATGTCTAGCCCTAGTAGTAAAACCTGATAGCCTGTTCGCGCTATTGCCAAGGCCGCTTCAACCCCCGCATGGCCTGCTCCGACAATAATCGAATCGAACTTCTGTGTGGTCATTTCTGAAAAGAAACCTGCCTAATTTTTCGAGTATGAGAAGATGTCGACCTTGTCTATTCCCGGTCTTCGTGATGAAGGACAACGACAATCTTATTGATGAAAACTTGGTGAATGACCGAGAAGATATTCTGCATAAACCAGTACAAGACAAGCCCAGAAGGCATGTTGTAACAAATAAATCCGAAGAAAACGGGCATAAAGGCCATAATTTTGGCCTGTTCATTACTTGTGCTTGGTTGCGGCATCGTTTTCTGATACCAAAATTGTGAAACCACCATCACGATGGGAACCAAGTTGATCGCATCCCACCCTAAAAGGGGAATCGTAAAGGGAAGCGTAAGCAACCGATCGGGCTGCGATAAATCCTTAATCCACCAAATAAAAGGGGCCCCCTTTAACTCGACGGCTTCCGGAAGCAATCGGAACATGGCAATAAATATTGGCATCTGAATCAACATCGGTAAACAACCCGCAGCAGGATTAACTTTGTTGCGTTTATATAATTGGGTCAGTTCTTTCTGCATCTTTTGGGGATCGCTCTTGAGCCTTTCTTGCAAAGCTTTCACTTTGGGATTTAGGGCTTGCATTTTCTTCATCTGCTTCGAGCTTTGGTGGGTTAGAGGAAGAAAAACACCTTTCAAGAGCAGCGTGAATAAAATAATAGCCCAGCCATAATTATGCGTGTACCGGTAAATAAATTTGAGCGCCAACAAAATCCAAATCTTGAAATTTCCTAAAAAACCACGCGTCAATATCTTTTCAAATCCCATATTAAAACTCTTGAGTGTTTCGTAACGCTGCGGCCCCGCATAAACGAAAAACTGTTTTCCGATCTTCTGCCCGGGTTCAATAGAAATAGGCTCCATTCGAAGAGTTGTATACAGGGTCCCGGTTTTCGCGCTTTCTTTATCCGTGTTTGAAGAAATATGAATGATCTTCCAGTCTGGATTGACAATCAAAGCGTAATAGCGTTTAATTAAACCCGCCCATGTGATTTCTGCTGATAAATCATATCCCTTCTTTGCAATTTTATGGATATTCGCGCTCTCGATTTTATCGGTCCTGGCAACCAATTCATAACTGCGGGCGATCATGCTATCTGACAAATCGTATTGCATCCCATAAACGAATTCGACGGGGAAATGTTTCGTCCGCGAACTAAGATTCTCGATAATCATATCCTGCCCGAGAACGGGATGCTCCGAATCAACGTAATAGCGTTTTACTAACCGAAATTCTTCTGGCTTTTCATATGAAAACTCGACGATCTCTTTGCCTCCGGCCCCTTTTTTGACACCGAAGATCGCCTGGGTTAAATCAATGTTCTCATGTGAGATTTTTGTTCCAAAAATACCTGTTTGAAGAGAGTCTTGGTCGAAAAACGAAGTTGCATCCACGCCTCCGTTCTTGTGCTCTCCCTTATACACAAGCTTAGAAATGGCGCCTCCAAGAGAAGTAAATTCAATGTAGAACAAATCATTCTCAAACGTCTCGATGGACGGTTTTGTGGGAATTTGTATCGCCGAAGCCGATGGAGTCTCTTCCGCCCAATCGCGCTCGCTCTGGCCCCCCGAAACATCTTCTTTATTTTCTTCTATTTTCGCTTCTTCTCCGATCGGATTCGGGTTACGAGTTTTCTGCATGAATAGCGGATAGCCCACAACGACAAGTAAAGATAAAACAATTGCGAGAAAATAATTCCTCTCCATTTCAGGATCGCGGCTCACTTCTTAACTCCTTCCCTCGATCTTTTCCCATGCCTTCGCCTTCTTCAAAAAATAAATGAGTTCTTTTTCTATCTCACGATAGGGCGGGGGATCATTGACTTTCCGGCCCTGGATCAGAACGGCGACCCCTCTTTTGATTTCCTTTTGATTCCGCCGAAAAGCCTCTTTAATTCTCCTCTTCCATAAATTTCGTTTGTTTGCTCTTTGTGCAACCTTTCGGCTGATCATAACAGCTATCATCGGGCGGGCTGCCCTCGGACAGACTTCCCCCTTCATATTGATCCAAGCATTTAGCAACTTTCCTCTGAAGAATTTCCCTTTTTTTATCAGGGATTCAAAATGACTAGGCTTGTAAATCCTTTGGCTCGACAACAAGCTCAGGCTCATCTTGTTTTCTAGACAGGGGTTAGTCGTGATCGCCCTTTTTTCCGGCGCCGGCGTAGAATCTTTCTCCCGCCTTTTGACCGCTTTCGAGCGAGGAATCCATGCTTGGAGCGTCTCTTTCTTTTGGAAGGCTGATAAGTTCTTTTCACGGCGAGGGATTATAGCAAAAAGGGAGCAGAAGTGAAATTTTTCTTTTTTACCGTTTGAAAAACCTTGGACTTTTAGATCGTCTCGCGTTACAATACCGCGTTTTCCCTGAAATTCAATTTCGGGGTAGGATTATCGACTTATTGATATGTTGATAACATGTTATTATCTTGTTAATTTCATTGTGCTTTTCTGTGGATAATTTATTAATATTCCACGGTAACTTGTAAAATAATTTATTATACTATGTGGACTAGCTGTGGATAACTATTCTCCCTCAAGCGCCAAGTCGCAGGCAACATCTCCGCTACAGGATAAAACCCCTGATCCCCATTGGGTGAAGATAAAATCAGTTTTATCTCGTGAATTAAGCGACCAATCTTTCAAAACATGGTTTGAGCCAGTGCTCTGCAATTATTTGGATGATCAATTGATTAAACTCGAAGTCCCCGATCAGTATTATGGAAACTGGCTGAAATCTCACTATCATGAAATCATTGCAAGTGCATGCGAAGAAGTTGTAGGAAAAAGATTAAGCATTGAATTCGTCTCTGCACCGAAACCCAACAAAAAGGAACCCCTTCCGGCAAAACCGCCATTCCAAGATATCAGCAAACACGGAGGAGAAATAATTGGGCCTAACCTCAATAGCCGCTATACGTTCGAGGATTTTGTCATAGGTCCTGGTAACCGATTTGCACATGCTGCTGCGATGGCTGTTTGTGAAGCCCCAGCGCGGCAATATAACCCCTTATTTATCTACGGTCCGGTCGGGCTGGGAAAGACCCATCTCATGCAATCCATAGCGCATGAAATCAAGAGAAGGAATCCTGGGTTCAAATTCCTTTATATCCCGAGCGAAAAGTTTACAAATCAACTTATCACCGCTATACAAACCCGCTCTACGACGCAATTTAGGAATAAATTCAGAACGGTTGATCTTCTCCTTATTGATGATATTCATTTCATAGCCGAGAAGGAAGCGACCCAGGAAGAGTTTTTTCACACATTCAACACGCTGTACGATGCCCATAAGCAAATCGTTGTTTCCAGCGATAGACCACCAAAGGAGATCCCTGGTCTCGAGGAGAGATTAGTCTCGCGGTTCGGATGGGGGCTTGTAACAGACATACAACCACCTGATTTTGAGACTAGGGTTGCTATTCTTAAAAAGAAGATGGAGAAGGAAACGGTCCATGTCCCCGACGATGTCCTCTATTTTATTGCCAGTAAAATACGTTCTAATATTCGGGAGCTGGAAGGTGCTCTCATAAGGGTCGTTGCTTACGGGACATTAACGGGTCAGATTGTAGATCTCAAGCTTGCTCAAGAGATGCTTCGGGATTCTCTTAAAGAAGAAGAACAGAAGGTCGGTATGGAGCAAATCCAACGTACCGTCGCTGATTTCTTTCATTTAAAGGTCTCGGATTTACGGGCCAAGAGAAGGAGTCGTTCCGTCGCCCGCCCGCGGCAAATTGCGATGTTCCTTATTCGGAATCTTACTTCTCACTCTCTGCCTGAAATAGGCGAATACTTCGGGGGCCGGGACCACACGACCGTTCTACACGCGGTCAACAAAATAAACAGTGAAAGTGAGACAAGCTCAGAGACAAGAAGAGTTTTAGAACAGATCCGAAATCTGTTGAAAAAAGGGAGCTAATTATCCACAACATATGTTTCTCTTAATTCCTTTTAAAACATATAGATAGGGTAGTTATCAACAAATAAACAAGGACTATTATTACGACGGCTATTTTGTTAAAATAGAATAATCATAATAGAGAAGGAGTGATTGTTATGGAAATAAAGTTATCAAAAAGCAACCTATTACGAGGAATAACGCTCGTCGGCAATGTAACTGCGCAAAAAGCTGCAACGCTGCCTATTCTTGGGAATATGCTGTTCGAAGCCTCCAAGAAAGAGGATTGTTTGAAGATAATCGGAACGGATCTCGAGGTAGGAATCTCAACAACGGTCCCCGCAGAAATTCAAAAAGAGGGCGCTATTACAATTCCAGCAAAGAAGATATCGGAAATTGTGCGCGAACTTCCGGAAGGGGAGATAGAAATTACAGTTGCGAAAAACAATGCCGTAAATATTAAAGCGGGAAAAGCATTTTTTAAGGTCATGGGACTGATGAAGGAGGACTATCCCAAACTTCCGGAATGGAACAATGAAAACGCAATAGAGTTGGATCAAGCCTTATTAAAAGAGTGCCTCGCTTTGACGTCTTTTGCCATTTCCTATGACGAGACGAGATATGTTCTTAATGGCGTTCTCGTTTCCGTAACCGACAAGCTAATAAGGTTTGTGGCGACAGATGGGCGAAGACTGGCATGCTCGGAAAAAGAGATTGAGAATAAGGACGGGCAGACGTTTGAAATGATCGTTCCGGTCAAAGCCGTCCAGGAACTGCTTAAGATGCTGACATGGGAGGGAACAGTGAAGATGATCCCGTCTCAAAATCAGGTTGTTTTTGTGTTAGGAGATACCTTTCTCGTTTCCCGATTAATCGAAGGACACTTTCCTAACTATGAACAAGTCATTCCAAAAGGGAAGAAAACAACCTCTTCAGCGAACCGGGAAGATTTCTTAAGGGTTGTTAGGAGAACAGCGCTTTTAACATCCGCGGACTCACCCGCAATCAAGATGGATTTTGTAAAAGGGAAGATTCTTCTGTCTTCTCGATCTCCCAATATGGGAGAAGCGAAAGAAGAATTAAAGGCCGATGTTTCAGGCAACGATCTCGTCATTGGGTTCAACCCACAGTATTTAATTGATGTGTTAAAAAATTTGGATGTCGAGAATGTGTCGTTTTCCTTGACAGATCCCGACAAGCCTGGCTTGATCCAGGGCAAAGATGGCTATCGATATGTCATCATGCCAATGCAGTTGAACTAAATGCAATCAATAAAAAATGTTGTCGAAGGGGTTTTGATGAAACTTCAAGACCCCGAAGCGCAAAGGCGGCAAAAATTAATACTTGAATGGCCCTCGATCGCAGGCCCAAAGATCGCACCGCATACAAAACCGTCACTAGGAAAAAATGGGAGTCTTTATGTGTGGGTGGATCAGTCTACGCTGGCGTTTGAGTTGAATCAGAGATATCGGCAAAACCTTTTGAAGAGAACGCAAGCCGTTTTGGGGGAAGAAAACGTAAATAAAATTTATTTTAGAGTTGGCCAGATACGATAGGATAAGCATGAAAGCAGAAGCTGGAGAAGTGACTATGGGAAAAAAAATGAAAAAGGAAAAAGCGAGCAAAAAGAAAACTCCTGAGGGGAAAGAGAAACAGCCCCCAGCCGGAGAAGTCCATAAATACGATGCTACAAAGATCCAGGTCTTGGAAGGAGTCGAAGCTGTCCGCAAAAGACCCGCCATGTATATTGGCGATACAACAAAGCGGGGATTGCACCACCTTGTTTACGAAGTCGTGGATAATGCCATTGACGAAGCGCTAGCTGGCTATGCAACCAAGATTGATGCCATCATTTGTTCTGACGGGAGTATATCCATCACGGACGACGGCCGGGGAATCCCCGTGGATATG
>JAFGHI010000062.1 GCA_016930235.1 Candidatus Omnitrophota bacterium | reverse complement strand
TTATGATCAGCCGCCAGACTCCCCGTTCCAGGGATACGGCAAGGGTTCGGACTATAACGACAGGGCTTGGCTATATGTGGCAGATGAGCCCCAAGACACAATTAACTTTACAATTTAGCCGGTCTTTGCAAAATAGTACCTCGACGCTCGAAAGCGGAGAAGTTAATGGGATCAATACAGTTACAAAAACGGATTCTTATTTCGCAAGTGATAATTTGGCCTTTTCTTTGAACACAAGGTTAACTCATAGGATTTCGGCTGGGATTTTGTTGAATGGCGTTCATACCAAAACGTCCGTTGCAACAACCGGACTGGAAGAGCAGGAGAACCGGCAATTCCATTTCCCGCTTTCTGCGAATTTGAATTACCTTCTCTCCGAATGGGTCCGGTTCAGTTTTGATTATACCTTCAGTTATCGCAAGGGAAATGAAAAGGCTGATGCAAATCGTGCTCATACATGGTTGTGGAGTACCCATATTTCAATTTAGACGGGGGTTCTATTGATGCGAACGAATAATCTGATATGGATTTTGGCCGCTTTGATGATAAGCACTTCGAATCTTGGAGCGGTGGAAAAAGCCAACTCCGAGACTACGAATACAGCAGGCCAGTGGGTTCAAGCCGATCTTGAATATATTCTTCAGCCAGGAGACCGTATTCTTTTGAAGATTTATCCTGAAGACCAATATATTAAGGGTGGTCAAATGGAGGTCAGTTCGGAAGGAAATATTACCTTGCCTCTCGTTGGCAAAATTAACATTGCCGGATTAACGGCTCCCGATGCAGAACGGAAGATCGCTAAAATTATTGATGCCGATTATTTGGTTGGGCCTGAGATTTCCATCGAGCTTGGGAACCGCGAATCGGCATCGCTTTCTCTTCTTGTTTTGGGGCAGGTGAAAAGTCCCGGGACGCATACCTTTCCTGCAGGGCAGCGTCACTTTACTTTATTGCAAGCTATCTCTTCGGCCGGTGGATTTTCTCCCATTGCCAATCCTAAGAAAATAAAGATTATGAGGAAAACAACAACCGGGAAGAGTCAGGTTATACGTGCAAATGCAGAAGATATTCTAAGCGGAAAAGCCGAGGATATCCCTTTGGAGCCTGGGGATGTTGTTCATGTGGCTGAAAGTTTATTCTAAAAATGGAATGGGACGATTGAAATAAGAGGGAAAAGGAATGCCAGCAGAAGAAGAATTTAAACCATTTGTCGAGGAAGTGGAAAAGCCGATCAACTATCGCCACTACCTTATCCTGCTGCAGAAAAATTTTTATGTGATCCTTACGTTTTTTCTTATCACATTAACGCTTTCGACAATTTATGCCCTTAAAATGCCGGATCAATATGCTGCAACAGCTCAGCTGATGCTTGAGCGGCCTGAAAATCCATGGAAAGGTGAGGTTGGGTATGTGTCGGAGAGTCGTGGCCGTGCGTGGGCAGATGAATATTATGTGACGCAAATGGAGATTATGAGGAGTGCGGCGGTCCTCAAACAAGTTGTTCAGGAGCTTAAACTGACAGATTATTACGAAAATCCTAATGAAGAATCCGTTGCAGGAATGTTGCGCGGACGGACAAAAGTCTATCGTATCGGCAAGAGCCGTTTATTTAATATTCGCGTGTCAGCGAATGACCCCCAATTTTCAGCCAAGCTGGCGAATGCTGTGGCCCGTGCTTATATTAGGAAGAATTTTGAGGATGTTTTGTACTATTCCAAAGAAATCCTTGCCTGGCTTCCTGAGGATGGCAAGGAGAACGAAGTGGTGAGTATTCAGGACCCCTTTGGAGAAGTCAAGCAAATGACCAGGACGCAGCTCATTGACAGTCTGCCATCGATTCGAACGAATAAGACCATCCGTGGGTTGGAAGAAAAACAAAGTGCCCTTGAAGCAGAAATCAAATTGATGTTGCAGCAGTATCGCGAAAAACATCCTGTGGTCGTCAAGGCTCGTGCCAACCTCAAATTTATTGAAAGAAGCATCGAAGCAGAGAAAATACGAGTGATTGAGGACCTTAAAGCAACCGCCGACGGGACCCTTCAGGTCACTCAAGCCCGCATTATTGAGGAGGCGAAACCGCCGAAGTCACCTTCGGGTCCGAACCGGGCGGAACTGATCCAGGTCCCATCCATTATTTCGATTGTAGTGATCGTGCTGATTATTATCCTTCTGGATTATTTTGATGATACGATTCATTGCGTTGAAGACTTGGAAAGAAAGGGCATCATGCTTCCCTTCCTCGGTCCGATACCGTTGCTTAAAGTCAAAGGAGCAGACCGTAATCGAAAAGCTTTGGCGACGTACTATGAAAAAAAATCGGAAGCGGCGGAGTCCTTTCGTTTTTTGCGCGTTGCGATCAATTTTTCAGCTTCACCGGAATCCCTCAGGAATTTGGTCTTTACAAGTTGTTTGCCCGCGGAAGGGAAATCATTCATCACGCACAATATTGCGGTATCTCTGGCTTTGGATGGGAACCGGACGCTTTTAGTGGATGGAGATTTGCGCCGGCCCATCGTGCATAAAGTTTTTCAGCTTGAAAACAGTACAGGTTTGTCGAATTATCTGACAAGCAATATTAATTTAGAGGCTGTCGTCAAACAGTCCTTCGTCGAAAACTTGTCCATTATTACGAGCGGTCCGATTTCTCCAAACCCTTCAGAGATTTTAGGTTCTGATCGGATGAAACATTTATTAACAGAATGCCGCAAACATTATGATCGCGTGATTATCGATTGCCCTCCTTTAACAGGTTTGGGCGATGGCTATGTTGTCGGAAGTTTGGTGGGGCACATTATCATCGTCATTGCGGCTGTGAGAACACCTGTCAATATGGTGCAAAATATGCAAGCACAGGTCAATAAGATGGGGATCAAGATTATTGGAACGATTCTCAACATGGTTGATGTTGAGAAAGAACGATATGGCGGCTACGGGAAATACTACTATCATACTTATCGGCGCTACTACCACGAAAAATAGAGTTTTGCCTCTCACCTAAAGTCGACAGATTTGATCCAAAAGGATGACAGTTTCAATTGGATTTCATCATGATTGTAAAGAGGGGTTTTCGTTGACTTTCGGTTTTGCGATGGCATAATAGCAACTCTCCCAAGGGAAAGGGAAATCCTAGAAGTTTGCCCCTAGGTTGCAAAATAATAGCTTCCCCCGGCGGTATTTTTAGTGAAGGAGATTTTCTTAGGGAATGAAATCCCATCTCACCAAAGAGATTATCCAAGACAAGTTGAGAATGGTTCAAGATCCACGATTTAACCAAGATATCCATTCGCTTGGTTTTGTGCGCGAAATCGGACTGGAGACGGGAAATGTTTTTATCCATTTAGGGATACCCGCAGAATCATCAGAATTTCGAGACCGGATCAAAGAAGAAGTGGAACGGCGAGTGAAGGAGTTGCGTGACGTTAAGCGTTTGACCGTTCAAGTGTCTCACTCAGTTATGGAAGGACCAAATACTTTTGCGAAAGTACCTCTCCAAGGGATCCAAAATGTGATGGCGATTGCAAGTGGAAAGGGCGGAGTTGGGAAGAGCACCGTTGCTGTCAATTTGGCTGTTGCCTTCTCGAAAATGGGGCATCGGGTCGGCCTTATGGATGGCGATATTTATGGCCCCAATATTCCTCTCATGTTGGGTGTCCCCGGGGACATTAGGCCAAGAATCAATTCTGAGAAGAAGATAGTACCGCTGGACGCTTATGGCATTCGCGTTATTTCAATGGGTTTTTTTATCCCTCCGGATCAACCCCTCATTTGGCGTGGTCCAACGCTTCATAATGCCGTCAATCAATTCCTGCAAAAGGTTGAATGGGGAGAGTTAGATTATCTTTTTGTTGATTTACCTCCCGGGACGGGGGATGTTCAGCTTTCACTCGTTCAAAGTACTTCTTTGACCGGCGCTATTATGGTGACGATGCCGCAGGAAGTTTCATTGCTTGATGTTCGAAAAGGGCTCATGATGTTTCGCCGGACAAACGTTCCTATCCTGGGTATTGTAGAGAACATGTCGGGGGAGATCTTTGGCCGAGACGGAGGAAGGAAAGCCGCTCGAGAATTCGACGTCCCTTTTTTGGGAACTATCCCGTTGGATGTTGAAGTTAGAAGAGCGGGGGATGGCGGGTGCCCTATTGTTTCGAAAAGCGCCGAATGCGAGGCTGCAAAATCTTTTTTTCAGATTTCAGAACGGCTTATGGAAATATTATCAAAAATTCCTGCTACAATATGAGGTGAAAAATGGAAAGTGCAACATCGGAAGTTAAAACTGATTCTGTAACAGAACGCCTTCAAGAGTTGACTCGGGAGATGATCGGTTTGCTCGGCGAGGATGTTGATCGTGAAGGCTTGCTTAAAACCCCTGGCCGTGTAGCTGCCTCTTTGAAATATTTAACGAAGGGCTACAACCAAAGCGCAAAGAAGGTTTTGAATGAAGCCGTTTTTGAGGAAAACTATGATGAAATGGTGGTGGTCAAAGATATTGAACTTTTCTCGCTTTGCGAGCATCATCTTTTACCTTTTTACGGGAAAGCCCATGTGGCGTATATCCCTAATGGAAAAATTCTTGGTCTGAGCAAGATCCCGCGTCTTGTCGATATTTTTGCAAAACGACTGCAAGTTCAGGAAAGGTTAACCAGCCAAATTGCGGATTGTCTTATGAAGGAACTGAACCCCCGCGGTGTTGGCGTGGTGATCGAAGCCTTGCATTTATGCATGACGATGCGGGGTGTGGAAAAGAAAGATGCCTATACGATAACAAGCTCTATGCTTGGGAGTTTCCGGCATGTGGACCGTGTCCGGGGGGAATTTCTTAGTTTGATTGGGCATTGCCATCGATAGTTCGGTTCCTGATAGAGCGGGAAGTTAGTGCGAAACTGCTCCCGACAATTTCTTTTCGAGTTCCGCGACCTTTTTCTTCAAGGTCCTGACTTCTTCAAGGGTTTCTGCAGATCTTAATTGAGCAGCGATTTGCTTTCGAGCTTCGTCGTACGGGCGTGCCGGCTGTCCGAAAACAATTTGCTTTCCAGGGACCTTTTTACCGCTCGGGAATCCCGCGCCAGCTCCGATGATGGTGGCATCTCCAATCTCAACATGGTCTCCCAAACCAACTTTACCGCCCATGGTGACAAAGGCGCCAATTTTTGAACTTCCTGAAATCCCTGTTTGTGCAGAGATTACCGTATGAGGACCTATGATGACGTTGTGAGCAATTTGAACGAGGTTATCAATTTTCGTCCCACGGCCGATTCTTGTAGAGCCTACGGTTGCACAATCGATGGTGACACATGCGCCAAGTTCGACATCGTCTTCGATAATCACATTTCCTGTTTGCGGTACTTTGATATGACCTTGCGGTGTCGGGACGTAGCCGAATCCATCAGCGCCAATAACAGTACCTGCGTGAATAATGACATTGTGACCTATTTCGCAATCCTCATAGATTGTGACGCCGGGGTGGAGAAGGGTATTTTTACCGATCTTAACCTTTTCGCCGATATAAATCTGACTGATAAGAACGGAACCGTCTTGAATTTCTGCATCGTCCGCTATGGTGACAAAAGGACCGATCGTAATATTATTCCCAATTTTCGCAGTTTTGGCGACACTTGCTAGAGGAGAAATGCCGGCCGTATGTTTTTTGGGAGGATGGAATTCGGTAAGCAATTTTGCCCATGCCAGCTTGGGTTGCTCACATTGAATGACTGTCTTGGTTTGACTGACCAGGTTGGGGGGGACAATCAGGCAGGCGACATCTGTTTTCTCTAATTTTTTGAGGCCTTTTTCATCTTGAGCAAAAGTTATGAAATCACGAACAGGTGCTTCGATGTTCGTAATTCCTTTTATAGGGATTTGGTCATCGCCAACAATTTTCCCCCCTATAAAGCTTGCTATTTGTTTGACTGTCTTCGTCATGGTTCGCGAGTATAACAATCCCTTATCCCTTTGTCAATGTACCGCCGATGAGGATTAGGCGCTTTTAAACGGGGGTTGATTCTTGAGTTTCCTCTTCTTTATCGGTGGTTGTTTCATCCGAGGGAGGGAGCTCGGAACTGGGCATATAATCTTTGAGATTAGCCCGCTCTTGAAGGTTCATCGCCCACTGGACATAACGCTGATATTTCATTTGATTGATGAGCTGGTTGAGGTATTGTTCCTTGGCTTCCGTTTGGAATTTTTCTTCGTCGGCATCCTTTTTTTCTTTTAAGTAGAAAACACCATATTTTCCGCCTACTGGAAGAGGGCCAATAATACTTCCTTCCTCATGGGCATGAAGCTCGAAAGCTTTTTGTTCTTCGACCTGCCATAAATTGATTAAAGAATCGAGGCTAATCTTCGTCAGCGCGCGCACCTGATCTTGTTTGTCTTCTGTTTCCTTTTTCCAATCGGAAGCATTAGACACTTTTTGATAAAATTCCTGGGCTTTGTTTTGATCGACAAAAAGCATCAGCTCGGCCGTAATCATCGCTTCATCGCGTAAAAATTCTTGGCGGGCTTCTTCTTCGGTGGGCGGATCCGCCAAAGGTTCCTGATTAATGTTCTGAATGAGTTTCTGGATGCGAAGAATTTCGCGGATCTGACTTTCAAACTCCTGAGGAGTTTCGCGCAGGGTGGCTTGGACCCAGCGGCGGTAGAGTTCAGGCGAAGGGTTCTCGATTTTTTGGACGGCGAGAAGCCTAAAGACTTCAGCTAAAACTTCGTCATCCGAGACATCAATCTTTTGACGTTTTGCCTCTTGCGACAAAATAAGACTTTGCCAGGTATGTTGTTTCAAAATATTGGGGTCTTCTATAGTTTTTCCCGTAATCGAAAAGATTTGACTCGCCCGGTAGAAACTATTGAATTCTTGAAAGGAAATATCTTTGCCGAAGATTTCCCCGGCGACCCGCCCTTCTTTTTTAAAAGAAGTCCCAACGGAATAACCTCCCCATAGGATAAAAGAAAAGACGACGGCCCAAATAATGATTTTGGTGTTTTTCCTAAGAAATTTCATCATAAGAATAATCTCCTGCGTATTTAATGGCTGGTTTTTAAATGTGATATTCCTCTTTCCACATACCTTTTGTTGAAGTCAGAATATAGACTTGAATGTAGTTGATAATTCCGTTAATCCAGATTTCACCCTTGTATTTTTTTGTGCCGAAATCAAACTTTTGATAACCCACAATCAAGTTATCCTTGTCTAAGAGAAAGAATGAAATAACGCGCTCAGAACCATCTTCTGAGGGTTTATAAGGGACCTCAATCTTGATGACTTTGATTGTCTCAAGACCGTCTTTTCGAACGGTCAGCCTGATTTGAGGGCGGATTAAATTCATTTGCCCCTTCCATGGCCCAGGGTTCCTCACCGTGTACGTTGGAACATCTACCGGCAATTCGATGGAGTTGCCTCGTTCGTCAACATATTTGTAATCGTCTTGAGCCTTTAAAGAGCCAGGATGGGGTACTATTCCTAGCAACAAGAACATAAGAACGTAAAGACTTGCTTTCTGATGAATGATATATGTCCTTAACTTATTCATAGGCACCTAAGAGCGTAATTAAACTAATAGCTATGACGATTTATGGGATAATCTATTCACAAACGGTATCGATTATACCTAGCTCATGTATTTTGATCAAATGCCGAAATTATGGATATGATACGCATCAAATATCTTATTCTATTGGGGTTACTGATGGTGATCATACCCTCCTTAGGGCTTGCCGGCTACAAGTATCGCTTTGACGAAAGGATGAATCAGAGAGGACAGTATGAACTGGGTGTTGCCGAAAAGGTGACGCGCGGTTTTACCAATGTTCTCTACGGGTGGACGGAAATGGCGCGGACTCCTATTGATTGGGGCGAGAGAATTGATAAGGGGAAAATTCAGGCTGTCGCGATAGGGATTCCTTATGGTATTCTTAGAATGGTTGGAAGGACTGTTGTCGGTGTTTTTGAAATAGGCACTTGTTATGTTCCTCAGGAACCGATCTTCTCACCCATCGAAGGAGATGTCGTGTGATGATTAGGAATATTGTGAGAATAACCTTATTTTTTCTCTGTATGGGGTTGTTTTCACAAAGCGTTTTTGCTTTAGATACCACTTATTCGGGGAACTACCTTATTCCGGAACACCAGACGGGTTTTGCGCAGGAAGAATACGAAGTTACGATCGCAAAAAAATTTCAGCGTGGTGCGGAAAATTTTCTATTGGGATGGCTAGAGGTTCCTCAAGGGGTAAAATCCGAAATCTACTTTCGCCGCGGGGAATACCTGCCCGTCGGGCTTGAAACTTTTTTTATAGGTGCTTTTAAAGGTTTTTTCAAAGCAGCGGGGAGGACGGCCGTCGGTTTCTATGAAATGTTCACTTTTCCATACCCTCAAGGCCCCATCTTGGAGGAGATGGAACAGTGGTTGTACTAATCCTTCTTTTCTGTTTGGTTTTCCCTTCTTATGTTTCAGCTCATCCTTTCGAGCAAAATTCCTTGGAAGTCATTTATGATCGCGGAGATCCCGATAATTCCGTCGGGATTGTCGGGGAAACTATTTTGGAAAAAGAGGATTATTTTGAGGGGTATCGGGTACGCGCTTTCGAAGATAACGCTATTATCTTTGAAGACCTTAGAACGCTCGACAGCCTCAAGATTGTTACGAAAGATGAAATAGAGCCCAAAATCCTGCAGTATGCTCAAAATGTATTTATTGCAAAGCAAATGAAAGCAATTCATGAAGCCCAGGTTCAATACGTGAGCCAGTTTCGTGATGCTTATGCAGATAGCCTGGAAGAGTTAAGGAAACATGGATTTTTAAAAAACGGGTTTGAGCAAGGAGTTAAGCAAGGGTATTTTTTTGAAATCGTTGAGGCAACGAAGAAATTCAATGAGACCCCAACTTATCTGGCGGTTGCTTCGCCCGTGGAGGAAGGTGAGGGAAAATTGTTCTTTGCGGTTGATCAATTAGGCGAAGTGCGTTTTGGAGAGTCCCGTTTTCAAGTCCCGTGGGGGCCGGCTTGGAATTATAAGGATCATGGGGTTCTCCACTCCCAATATATCGGGGTCGATCCTCCGGATAAATAAGGATTTTTCTGGCATTCAATTATTAAATATGTCATGCTAATTTGGCGTCTAAATAAATAAGGTAAAATCAATGGACGGCAAGGTCTATTTAATTAAAAATATCTTAGTTCTTATCATAATCGGTTTGTCCATTTGTCCATTTGAGGGTTATGCAGATTATATTCAAGAGTTGGAAGACCAAATTGAGGCTATCAAGGAGAAAGACGTACCCGGATTTGATGCGGAATATTTCCACGACATGGGAATTGTCGCGCGAAAAGCGGATGAGGCTGAACTGAATCAGTTAAATGCTGAAATTGTCGAGACATTGATGCTGAAGAAGATGGATGAGGAAATTGAAGCCGAGTTAGGTGTGATTAAAACATTGTTTGTGACGGATCCTTATGCTGCGAGCCGGCGTCTTCAGGATTTGCAACAGTACCAAAGGTTTTATCAACCGACGGATGAATATCTGAGAGCGACGGGGGGGCAGGCCATTAGTGGGACCCTTTCAAGATTTAGGGCCAATACACTGGAAATGATCAAGGCGTATTGCAATGAAAAATCCATTCTTGGGGCTATTCAGGCTATTCGAAAAACAGGCCTTTTTGTAACAAACAGTGCGGAAGAAATTGTGAATCTTCGGGAGTTGACCCGATTATTGGATTGCTGTTTGAGCTGGAAGCCGGAACTGGTTATCTATTGGCAAGAGAAGTTCAAGACGGATTACGAAGAGGGGATTCTTACCGAGAAAGCTCGTTTGAGATTGGTCAGTAATCGGCGGGATTTTGTGGAGGCCAAATGGTCCGGAGAATGGATCTATCATTTCCGGGGACGTGAAGGTGAAGGTGAAGGGGTGAGTGAAGCACACTTTCGTTATCGAAAGGGTGAAGATTTCGGGTCTCTTGTGATTTCCGCAAGCCGTGTGTCTTCCTCCGGGCGCATCAATTTCCCTTTTTCTTTAGCGGGAGACCGGCGGACGATTGAAGTTGAAAACGTAGATATTTATCCAATAGCCTATTTTTCTGAAGATGGTGTTTATCCTTTGCAGGGGTGCCGAGATGAATAATTCTTTCCGATGGTTTAAGACAAGTTGGTTGATAGTGATATTCCTGGGATTCTTTTCTGTTTTTGGGCAGCCGGGTTGGGCGGAGGGTCTTCAGGATGCCAAAGAGGTGCCTCCTTCAGCGGGTGTTCAGGATATCAGTGATCAAGATTATATTAAAAAAGTTCGTGAGCTTATTGCTCATGCTCATGAAAGTATTGATATTTCCTTGTCCGAGATAGGGATTGAGGAAGGGCAGGATGACCCGGTCAAGCTCCTTCTTGAGGATCTGATCCAATCGGCCCATCGTGGTATTAAAGTTCGTTTATTTCTTAACACCGATAGTGATGACGATCCCAGGAGAATGATTTTTTTAAGGGAAGATGTTTTGGAGAATCTTAAAAAAGGGGGCGTGCACGTCCATTTTGTCAATCCTGAATACCTTCTGACAGACCGGTTAGTCATTGTGGATCGTACCCTTGTTCTGGAAGGAGGACCGCCTTGGGTCAAAGAGGCTTTGAATCACGCACTCAGTTCGGCAACCCTTAGCCATTCGGAAGCCTTGGCGATCAAAAAACGTACACGGATGGAACTCCTCCCGCTTTGGAATATCAAGGCAGCCAGAGAGGAAAGACAAGAAGGTCGGTTGGCGGTTCCTCTGTATCTTCTTACGGAAGTTCGGTATTTTCCGGCTATGGTCAATTATGAGGATGGTGATGCTTTTAAGATTTTCCTGGTTCTGCTGAAACTTTTTTATGAGCATCACGATACTGAGTTGACAGTTCCCCTTGAGGATTTAATCCCGTATATTCCGGCTGGGCGCTATTATGAGAAGAGCGCGGTCGTCTACCAGGCATTGAGAACCGTCCAGCGTTTGGCGGATGAATATTGGCTTCTTGAAATTGTGGAGCAGCTACCCACGCAAGTGAAACTAAAACTGAAGTTACCCAGAGAACTGGGCCCGGTCGTAGGGGTTCCGCTTTCGTTCTTTAATGAGCACTATGCCAAAGAGCTTACACCAGCGGCGATCTATGCCTATTTTGTTATCCTCTATCGGTTGCAAGTAAGCGGGGAATCTCCTGTTTGGCTTGGTTCTGCGCATAATATTTCCCAGGACTTTCCATTAACGCAACAGAATTTCCTCCTTGGGGCAACGGAACTTCGCCGCAAAAATCTTATAGAGGTATTTCCTTTTCGGTTACAACAAGGGGCCGGATATGTAGGACCTGAAACGGTGGAATATCGATACCTTCTCAATCGAGTCCCAACTCTCGCGGAACGGCTTGAGATGTGGAGTCAACTGAGGGATCAATATGGCGAAGAGAGTTTTGTCCGCGCACGTGAAATGGCCGACTTGATCGGAGAACCGGAAGACCCGAAAGTTTTGGTCCAATACTTAAAACTGCTATCGAAATATAGTTTCGACGATGTCAAAGCTTTGAGCCAACATATTGCCGGGTTGCCTTTGGACAGCACGCCTAATCTCCTAGCCTACCTGGAATCCTTATTGAAGTATGAAACAAAAAGGGCCTACGAACTTGCGATACCTTAGATTTTTTGTTTTCCTGTGGTTGGCGGGGATATCAACAACGGTTTGGGCAGCCGAACAGGTCCGTGAGATATCCATTACCGCTGCGATTTCACCGACCTTTAAGTATGATCCCGATTGGCAGATGGATGTGCGTGACCGAATTGTTTTTGCCAACAAGATCTTCGAACCTAATTTCGGATTACATTTCACGATTCGGAATTACATTGCGTGGGATCCTGAGGATGAAACACGGGAGACGAGTCTTTTGATTGAAGAGCTTAAAGGGATTCGAGCTCTCAAAGAAGACGAGATCGTCATCGGATTTCATAAAATGAGTCAACCCTTTTCAAAAGATAAAGTGATTGATTATCATACGTTGGGAACGGCTCAATCCTTTCGAGGATATGTTGTTGTCCGTGACCCATTTCAAAGACTAGAACGGATTCAGAAGGACATCATCATGGTGCATGAGATGGGGCATCTTTTCGGGGCCGTTCATGTTGGAGATGAGAATGCAATTATGCATGCAACGGTTCCTGTTATGCCCGAGATGGTTTTTGATTATGACAATAAGGAAATTATCGGCATGGCAAGACTTGTTGATTTCAGGCAAGGAGAGGAATCGTTGCCGGATGCGGTGATCGAAGGGATGATCCGTATTTATGAAAAGCTTATCCGCCAAAATCCGCACAGTGACTTTTATTATCAGTTAGGGCATTTTTACCAGCTCCAAGATCAATCGGCAAAAGCAGTTTCAATATGGGAAGAAGCTGTGAGGTATCACTACGATAATCCTTATATCCAAAGAGAATTAGGGTTTTATTATTTTCAAGGTGCCCGTTACGAACAGGCCATCCAAGCGTTGGGTACGGCCATTGCTCATTATGTCTTACCGAGCCAGAAAAAACAGAAAGCGACCGCGCTGAATTATTTGGGGGCTGCTTATTTTGAAAAAGGTAATTATGAGCAGGCTATTTTTTCATGGTTACAGGGGCTTGCGGCTAATCCGGATGATTTAACCCTTCAAGGGAATCTAGCGGTGGCTTATCTTCAAACGGGTAATGAGAGCCGGGGACGTGAAGAACTCGAAAAGATTGTTGCTAAGGATCCGAACGACGTCAATGCCCTGAGTAATCTGGGGGTAACATGGCTGAGGGCAAAAGAACCTGAAAAAGCCATTCAGTTTTTTAATCTGGCATTGGATAAGATCCTTGATGGAGCGGAGGCTTCAGGAAAGAAAACTGATTCATTTGCGCCCAATCTTTTGGGTTCTGTTCCTCGGTCTGCTCTTTATTTGAATTTGGGCGCGGCTTATTTGGATTTAAACGTTTTTAATGAAGCTGCTCGTTTCCTTGAATTATCAAAATCCTTAGACCCCGAAAATTTTGAAATTCACCGTAATCTTGCTCAAGCCTATCTGGGTTTGCAGAACTATGAGGGTGCCGTTAAAGAAATCGAAACAGCCTTACGATATAAGAAAGATGATCCTTACCTTTATGCCTTTTTGGGGAGTGCTTATGCTGCCCAAGGTAAGATGGAAGATGCCATACGGGTTGGACGCGAAGGGCTTCGGTATGCGGAGGATGAATTAGCGGCTCTATTTCATAAGAATATCGCGGCATTGTATACAAGGGACGGCCGTTATGCGGAGGCAATTGAGGAACTTCGCGCGGCTTTGAATGGAAATTGGACGGATGCAGAAAGCCATGCTCGATTGGGTGTTTTGCAGGCCAGAGCCGGGCAAACCGATTATGCTAAAAGATCTTTAAAAACAGCCTTGAGAATTGATCCAAATTATCTTGCAGCGAAGGAGACTCTCGATGCTATTGAACAAGGGCAACAGATTATGATCCAAAATGAAAAATCCTAAGGATAAAACAAAGATGAAAATACCCCTTAGAGTTGATGAAGCCCGTTATTGGGAAGGGCAGAAGCTTCTTGTAATTTCCCCTCATCCCGATGATGAAGTTTTTGGTTGTGCCGGCACCATGGCGAAAGCAAAATCCTACGGCTGTCAGGTTTATGTGATGATTCTTTCCGTGGGAGATTTACAATTTTACGAAAAGAAGTCTTGGGTCACGATTCGTGAAAGAAAAAAGGAAGTCGAGCAAGTCGGGAACATTTTAAAATTGGATGGATTTGATATTGTTTATGAAGATACCAAGAAGCATTTGCGCTTGGATACTCTTCCCCGAAGGGACCTTGTAGCAAAGATTGAAAGGGAAAGCTCTGTTTCTTTGGATAAGGTTCAGCCAACGGTCGTTGCGATTCCTGCTCCATCCTATAATCAAGATCATGTTGCTGTTTTTGAGGCATGTTTGACGGCTACCAGAATTCATGCGGGTGGAAAGAAAGTTTCGCCCAGAACAGTCATTGTTTATGAAAGTCCCACTTTGTGCTGGAATGAGGAGAAGAGGAAATTTCATCCGAATTTTTACGTCGATATCTCTAACTATTTAAGTATTCGAAAACGTTGTATACAAGCCTATAAGACACAGAAGCGGGATTCCAAGGATCCTTGTAGTTTGGCGAACTTGGAAGATTTGGCAAGGGTTCGCGGGCGAGAAGTCGGACGCGCTGCTTGTGAAGCTTATCAGGCTTACCGTCTAGTTTATTAAGGCATGATCCTTGCCGGACATCAACCCAATTACCTGCCATACCTGGGTTTTTTTCACAAGATTTACCATTGTGACATTTTCGTCATTGTTGATAATGTTCAATTCGTCAAGCGCGGTCCTTTCGGCTGGATTAACCGGAATAAAATCCGGACGCCGGACGGCTGGCAATGGCTGACCGTTCCTGTTCTTGTGAAGGGAAAATTTCATCAAAAAATTATGGAGACTGAAATCAATCAAACGCTACCTTGGGGCAGAAAGCATTGGCGGAGTTTGGAAGCTAACTACCGAAAATCAAAATATTTTGTGGAGTATGCTCCTTTCTTTGAGGAGACCTATCAAAGTCAAGAGAGGTGGAAGTATCTATCCGACTTAAGTTCTCATATTATCCTTTTTATGATGAAGGCGTTGGGTATTGAGAAGCCGGTCAAGAAAGCATCTGAATTGGGTGCCCAAGGCAAAGGTGATGAACTCATTCTCGATATGTGCCGAAAAGTAGAGGCCGATAGTTATTTGCATGGAAAGCATGGAGCTGATTATATTGATGAAGGTAAATTTAATGAACAAAAGGTAAAGTGTTTGTATCAAGAGTTTCAACCCCCAGTTTACGAACAGCAGTTTGAGCCTTTTATTGCCGATCTCTCGGCGATCGACTTGTTATTTAATCATGGCCCTGAAAGTCTTCAAATTTTGCGAGGATCGGGCAATATTCGATAAGGAAGGAAGGAAACATGACATATCCTTGGGAAGGGATCTATCCTAAAATTTTCATCATCGCTCTTATTGTTTCAACCTTGCTTACGCCATTTATCAGGAAATTGGCTATTTATGCAGGCGCGATGGACAAACCTTCCGGTGTCAAGATCCATAAACACCCCACACCGCGTTTAGGGGGAGTTGCCATCTTCTTCGGTTTTCTCTTCAGTATCTTGGCTATGGGGGAAGTGACACCGGATCAAAAAACCGTTTTGATTGGAGCTACGATGGCCTTCATTGTGGGAATTTTAGATGACACAAGGTCCGTCTCCGCCGTGGTTAAATTGATTGTCCTTTTCATTATTACAGCTTTCTTGGCCATCAATGGTGTGATTTTGAGCCTTGTCCCGTGGCCTTGGGTAAATTTTATTCTGACCCTTTTCTGGATTGTCGGAGTAACGAGCGCTTTTAATGCCATGGACAATATGGATGGTTTAGCGGCAGGCTTGACTTTTTTTGCCTCTCTTGCCTATGCTTATGTTGCTGTTCAAAATGGTCAGTGGGGATGGGGTGCCCTGGCTTTTGCTTTAATGGGAAGCAGCCTTGGATTTCTATTTTTCAATTTTCCTCCGGCCAAGATCTTCATGGGAGATTCCGGTAGTTTTTTTCTCGGGTATTGTTTGGCAGCCATGAGCGTGATCGGGGCATGGTCTACCAACCCCTTCAAGGCTATTGTGGTTCCGATTTTTATCTTGGGATTGCCGATTTTTGATTTAATCTTTGTTGTGGTGAAAAGGCACCATAGCCGCGTGACGAGGACCATTCGGGAAGTTGTGACTTTTAGCGGGAAAGATCATTTTTCACACCGTTTACTGAAGTTGGGAATGTCACAGAAACAAGCGGTTGTTTTCACCTATTTTGTGGCCTTAGCCCTTAGTCTAGGTGCTATTTCGATGCGGTACGTCCAACGGATTGAGGCTATTTTGTTGTGTATTCAGTACTTTGTCATTACGATGCTGATTATTATTTTGATGGAATACGTTGACAGGAGGGATAAGAAGCCGATAGAATTTTAACACTATGTACCTTGATTACTGGCACCTTAAAGAAAAACCCTTTCAAAATACCACCGATCCTCGCTTTCTTTGTCTCTCTGAACAACATGAAGAGGCCTTCACGCGCTTAAAATACGTTGTTGATCAATATCAGGCATGTGCTCTCTTGACAGGTATTTTTGGCTCGGGAAAAACGCTTTTGGCGCAGGCGCTTATTGATGTCCTTCCGCGGGACCAGTACACAACCGCTTATATTTTTAATCCCCAGCTTGGGAATGTAGAGTTGCTGCGGGAAATTGTGTATCAGCTGGGCATCCATCATCAAGTTCCGGATCAAAAAACAGATATTCTGCATCGTCTTTTTGAAATGCTAACGGATGCCTATTCTGAGGGCCGTCATACCGTGATTATTGTCGACGAGGCCCACTTGATTGAGGAAAAATCAATCTTTGAAGAGCTAAGGCTGCTCTTAAATTATCAAAAGCGTGATCGCTTTCTTCTCACCTTAGTTTTGGTTGGCCAACCGGAACTTAGGGAGAAGATCGTTCATCTTAAACCTTTTGATCAGCGTATCTCCATGCGGTTTCACCTGAAAGGTTTAAGATTGGAGGAGACGAAAACCTATATTTTGCATCGCCTGAAAGTTGCGGGTCGGGAAGAACCGGTTTTCGAAGAAGAAACTTTTCAGATGATCTACGAGTCGACCGGAGGGTTGCCCCGAAGGATTAATCAAGTTTGCGATTTGGCTTTGCTGACGGCTTTTGGGACCAATCAACCTACAGTATCGGCACAGACGATTCGAGAGGTTGTCACGGACGCCCAGAATGTTTAAGCGTCTGAACTCCTAAAGAGAAAATTATGCGATTAGCTACATTTGTCAAAAATAAGATTGGGACTTCGATAAGCGAGATGCTCCAGGAGGTTGAGGAGAAGGTCTCAAAGGCCCCTAAAAAGGAATCTGATAAGGAGCCTTCCATCCCATTTCGAGAAGAAAAGATCGAACGAACTGTCCCTCCGCCTGCTTCAACGCTGCCTGTTGACACGAAAGTCATCGAAAAGGAAATTAGAGAAGAATTGGTGCGTGAGTTTCAGCAAAAGACCCAGCAAATTGAATTAGAGACCAAGAGTCTTATTCAGTCTTTGATGGAAGAGCAGGACAGGCGTCTTCGTGATCGCGAAAAAATGTTGCAGGGTCAGTGGCAGAAGATTCAAAAGGAAGCCCAGGATTTGAATGAAAGCCGGGATGATTTGTTTGAGAATTTAAGAAAAAGCATTGCGGGTGAAATTTCCGGGCATTTTAGCGCTTTGCGTCAAGAGCTTCAGCAGGAGATGCAGAGGCAAGAAGAAATAGCAAAGACCCGGCAAATCATTGCAGACCTCAAGGATAAATTCCGCGTTGAGCCAACCGCGCCTGTTCAAGAAGGGCTTATCACTGAAGAGAAAGTTGTGCCTGCGCGAATTGAAGATCAGCCAACGACACCTGTCTTGCCGCCGACTTCAGTGCCGGGAGAAAAGAAACCCGAGGATAAAACAGAAGTTTCACCTCCGATTGAGGAGAAGAAGGTGCCCGAAGAGAAACCAGATCAAGTCGTTGTGCCTCAGTCGAAAGAACCAGCGGAGCCGCCTCAAGAAATCAGGGAGATTATCGAAGAGAAGGGGACTGAAGAAGCTGTTGCGAGGGATCAAAAAATTGAAGAGCAGAAACCTTCTCTTGATCAAGAGGATGAGCAAAAGAAAATAGAGGACAAGGAGATTGCTTCGCAAAAGCCCCTAGAAGAATCCAAACCCATTATCCCTCCTGCACAGAAGGAAGAAACTCCTAAGAGAAGAGAAGTCCCCGTCATGCCGGTCGAGTCTGCTGCGTCCCTAAAAGAGAAAGAGGCGCGAACGACTAAACAAGCGGAAGGAGTCTTTGCTGTTGATCCGGAGTTGAGAGCTAGAGTTAACAAAGACTACATGGAAATGGTTTCAGGAGTCTCGAGAGTTTTTAGCCAGGTCGCAAAAGGTCAAGAGATCGGAGCTTATATTAAAGGGGTGGAAGGTTGTGTTGAGAGAATGGTCAGCGGCTATGAATCCATTGCTACTGAGATCATCCACGTGACTCTTCAGCCCTATCCGACATCGGAATATTTTGCTTATCATGCTGTGAATACCGCTTTACTTGCCGGAATTATTGGTTTGGATTTGGAATTTACCGAAACGGAGATGAAGGATTTATGCCTCGCTGCTTTGTTGCATGATATTGGTTTGGTGAATGTTGGAGAAGATTTGAACTACCCGTCTTTGTTGACTCCGGATTTGCAGAAGGAAGTTCGCAATCATCCTGTGCGTGGAGAAGAACTGTTGCGGCCGTATGTCAATGACAGGGTTTTGATGGCTGTCCGGCAGCATCACGAGGTATGTAATGGGCAAGGGTATCCGGATGGAATATTGGGGCAGGATATTGATTTTAATGCCAAAGTTATCCATGTCGTCGATGCTTTTGAAGCTTTGACGCATGAAAGACCTTATCGGCAGCATCCGCTGGATGTCAGTGAGGCCATCAAGGAAATTATTGAAATGGGCAGAAGTGTTTATGATGCAGTTGTCCTGAAAGCTCTTATGGAACGGATTGGTCTCTATCCTGTTATGAGTTTGGTGGAATTAAGTAATAAACAAATTGCTCGAGTTGTTAGACAGAATCGGGGTTACCCCTTGAGTCCTGTTGTGAACATTGAATTCGATGAGAGAGGGAAAAAGCTCCTAAAACCAGTTCTCTTGGATTTAAGCCAGTCGAGGGTGATGCACATTATGAAAACGGTTGGGGATGCGACTTCTTCCTTCCATGCAGCTCGTTTAGCGGAGGAAAAGGCAGGGAAGAAGGATCAAATGAAATTCTTTAAGGACGTTATTCCATTCCTTGTGATAGCCACAGCGATTGCCCTTTTATTCTACATTATTATCAAAATCTAACCTTTCTGCTGAGTCTTAAGACCTTGTCTGGCCTTTGTTTTTCTTCATTTTCCCTAATCAAAAGATTGCAATAGATGAAAGTTCCTATTAAAATAGGTCAAATCCTAGTAAAATGCATACAAGTTATTTAGTGGTAAAGAGTTGGCTTAAGTTTTATCGAAAATAAGCCGATGGTCTAAACGTAAGGCTGAAAAGGGGAGAGGTGTACCTTTCCCTTTAGAATACATTAAGGGAGCTGACCTCATGAGTTATTACCGCGTGCTCGGGCTCGAACGGGAACCGTTTTCAACAAGTCCTGACCCCGCTTTTTTTTATGAATCCAGCAATCATAAGGCTGCTTTAGCCAATCTTATGATTGAACTTAGATTACGCAGAGGATTGAGTGTGGTTCTCGGTGATGTCGGGACAGGGAAGACGACCTTAGGCCGTAAGCTGATTCAGATGCTTCGTGATCGCGAGGGGTTTCTCTTTCACTTAATCCTGGATCCTTCTTATCCCAGTGAGGAATTATTCTTAAAGGCCCTAACACGAACTCTGGGGATCGAAGTCCCTTCCGGGAATGCCTCAATGTATGATTATAAAGAACTCCTGGAAAGGCACCTTTTTGAGATTGGGACTCGTAGGAATCAGACTCTGGTTTTGATCATTGACGAAGCTCAAAAACTCAATCCGATGTCGCTTGAGATTCTCAGAATCTTGCTTAATTACGAAACCAATGAACATAAACTGCTCCAGCTTGTTTTATTGGCTCAAATTGAATTAATGCCCAATTTAGTGAATATGCAGAATCTGCTTGATCGGATCAGTATGAAATATATTTTGGAACCGCTGGGCGAAGAAGAAACGCGGGAGTTGATTGATTACCGGATCAAACAAGCAGGATTCAAAGGGCATTACCATTTATTTTTAGACGGGGCCGTAAAGGAGATATACCGATTTACGGGAGGCTATCCGAGAAAAGTCGCGATGCTATGCCACAAGGCATTAAAATCTCTTGTGATGAAGAATCGAGAAGTCGTGGATCGAGGAATCATTGAAGAGTTAGTCAATCAGGAGGTCCGAGCGGGATGGCACAGCATAAGCCCACTCCAGAAGAGCAGCTTCTTAAGCTGATCGAAAATCCCAGTGAAAGCGGAAAAGGACAGTCCGGAGGCCGCGCTGGGAAACCGCAGCCGGCGATTCAAGCTAAAAAGCCTCTCATCGATTTTAGTAAATGGTTCGGGATTTTTTCATATTTCAAGAGCCAGCAGGCAAAAACAACACAAGCCGCCAAAATTGTTCAGCCTGTTCCGGTTTTCACAATTAAGTTGGTGAACCGAATTATGATTTTGATGGTATTTGTGGCAGCTATTTATCTCGTTTTAGATTTAACTTTACTCAAACAAGATGAAGGTGCTTTTTTAGCCCAGGTTAGCACGACGGATGCTGTGTTTCCTATCCAGACCGCACCGGCTGCATTACCTCAAAATCAGCTGGATCATTATCAAAAACCTTTGACGGAAAGAAATCCCTTTTTGCCATTTCAGGCTGAGGTGACGGATGAAAATATGGAAAATGTTCCCCTTCCCGCCCAGCAGAGTAATCGGTTGGCCAAGATTATGCAGACACTGGAGTTGGTCGGTATTTCATGGGGAGCCGATGAACCTCTTGCGATGATCGAGGACACGACAACAGGGAGAACTTATTTCTTAAGGCGTGGGCAAGAAATCAAAGGGGTTAAGGTTCAAATCGTAGAAAAGGACAGCGTGACTGTGACTTATGAGGGAGAAGAAACGAAACTTATTTAATTGTTTGGCTGGCATTGTTCTTGGAGTTTATCTGGGGCTATTGCCCTATGGGTTTTCTGCGGGGGCCCAAGAAATGACTGGCGCAACGGTCAATGAAATACCGCCTCGTATTGCTATCGATACAACTGCTGCAGGTTTAAGAGAAAGAGTGACCCTCGATTTGAGAAATATTGAAATCGGGGAAGCCCTGAAGTTTTTGGCGATGAAGGGACAGCTGAATATGGTGATCGGCAAAAATGTGACGGGTCGTATCTCGCTTTATTTAACCGATGTCAGCATTGCGGACATTTTGGAAATCATGCTTTTAAGTAATAATTTGGCGATTGCCAAACAGGGCGAAATTTATAATGTTATGAGTGAAACTGAATATCAATCGCTTTACGGGAAACGGTTTGCCGATTTGCGGATCGCAAAAGTTTTTAAGCTTCGTTATGCAGTCCCAAGCCAAGTCTTCACCGTTCTAAGTTCGGTTAAGAGCGATATAGGGAAAGTTGTGATCGATGAAGATTCTGCGACTCTCATTTTGATGGATGTGCCTGAAAAAATCAGCGAGATGGAAAAAATTATTTATGAAATGGAGAAAGGCAAAAATCTAAGGATTTTTAATTTGCGGTATGCCAAAGCCCTGGATGTGGAGGCGAGTTTAAGGGAAAGACTGGATGCCTTAAAACTCGGCACGGTCCGGGCAGACGAGAGAAGTAATACCTTGATCGTTTCAGCCTTATCCAAAAGGATGGATGAAGTCGAAAAGATTGTGAAGGCCTTGGATGAAAAGACCCGCCAGGTCTTGATTGAATCGAAGATTATCAGGATTACTTTGAGTGATGATTTTGATGCCGGAATTGATTGGCAGAAGGTCTTCCGAGATACCTCCGAAAACCATGGTCTTGAAAAGTATCATCCAATCCTTAGCGGAGATTTTCTGGATACCTCTGCGAATCGAACCACGATGACGCAATATGGGAGACTCACTTTTGGGAATGCGAATGCGGATGAGCTTTATGCGACCTTTGACATGCTGCAATCCATCGGGCAGTCCAAAGTGTTGGCTAGTCCTCGTATCTCCTGTGTGAGCGGACAAACCGCAAGGATCCTCATCGGGACACGGGAAGCTTTTGTTACCACAACGACCACCACGGGGCAGACGACATCAACAACGGCGGAAAACGTAACTTTCGTCGATGTGGGAATATCTTTGGAAGTTTCTCCCATCATTAATGATGACGGTTATATTACGATGAGAATCAAGCCGGAAGTTTCCAGTGTCGGGGATACATTAATTACGCCGACGTTAAATGAAATTCCGATCGTGGATACGACCTTGGCAGAAACCAGTGTTTTGGTGAAGGACGGAACAACAATTATTATTGGCGGTCTTCGTAAAAACGAGAAAGTGAAGAGTGTCAATAAAATTCCAATCATTGGAAGCATTCCTGTGCTTGGCGCCGCATTCAGAAACACGTCAGAAAATTTGGAAAAAATCGAGTTAGTTATATTTTTAACTCCCTATATCGTTACCGGTGATACAACATTTACGGACAAACAGGTTCTCGATAAACAGTTGAAAAATTTTAAGACTTATTCCTATTAATGAGCTTAAGCGAGAGGATAATGTGAATAAGAAAGGGAACTACCCCATGAAAAGATTAACCCCCGAACACAGAAGCTTAACATTAAGATCGCTCGCAGGTTTCGTTTTATTTGGTTTTTTATATGCGATGGTTCAGATGCCGTCTACTTATGCTCTTTTTGATGAACAGTCAAAAGAAAAAATTGCTGAGTTGGAATCTAAAATCAAGCAATTGGAGCATGAGAAATCGAAGGTTGCCATGGAACTGGAGAACGTCAACCTAGATAGAAAGAATTTAGTGAAACAAGCAAGTACGTTCCAACGGGAAAAAGAAGAGCTTTTGCAGAAACTTCAGGAGATGAAAGGAGTGAGTTCGGGGGCTGATGTCGAATTGGAGTCTTTGAAACGTGAGAATGAGATCTTGGCAGCAGAACTGGAAAAGCTGAGGGCAGCGCGCGAAAAGGACAGAGATCTTTTTAATGAAGAGAAAACGGCTGTCGAAAGACGGGTCCAGGAACAAGAAGCGAGGGCTAATTCATTAGCGAAATCTCTGGAAGAGTATACGCCCGAAAGGATCGAGGAAATTGTTGCTGACAGGAATCGGTTGCAGGAAGAGAACCAACGTATGGCTCAGAAGGTGTTTGAGTATGAGCAGAGGCTCGAGGAATTGAGAAAACAGATGACGCCTCTTGAGCTTGATCGTGAAGAGCTCCACCGAATCCAGACTGAAAGCCGTGAACTCAAGAAGAAGATACAGTACCTGGATAAATTGGAGAGCCGGCAAGAACAGCTGATTAAAGAAAATAAGGAATATAGGGAACAAGTGGAGGTTTTAAAATCCAAGTTAAAAGATGCTGTTCCAGGCCTAGCCAAGGCCAGTCGGGTCTCGCAAAAAATGATGCGTGAAAATGCGGATATGCATTATAATTTGGGTACGATATTTTTGCATAATAAGAGATATCGTGAATCCATCAAAGAATATGAGCGCGTTCTGGAATTGAGACCCAATGACCCTGAAACGCATTATAATCTTGGTGTGCTTTACGATGATTATTTAAAAGATCGTGAGAAGGCACTCTATCATTATCAAAAATATTTAGCGATCAACCCCAAGGCGCCAGATGCAAAAAAAGTTGAAAGCTATATATTGTCGTTGGAATTGGAACATAAAGTTAGATAATCGCTTCATTCCTAAGTTGGTTAACCGTAAAAGGATGTTGCCAATCGTGCAAGGGCACGCAGTGTGAAACCTGTCAGAAGAAGAAGTCGGGTCTGCATCTACTTGGCAGGGGTACTGTCTCTTTTTTTCCTCCTAGGAATACCCTCAGGTTATTCTGAAATTCAACAATGGGATTTTCAGTTGCCGGAGGACTATCAATATGATCAGCAAAAAATCGAGATCAAGGAAGGAACGGCCTGTCTTTTAGAAAAAACTCCTTACCGGGATGAGAAAAGTGATCTTTTCGATCGGGGAGCTTTTCTTCAAAACACATGGGCGGTCAAAGATTCCGTTGAATTAAGACCTAATGTGTTGGAGGAAGAAAGGGGTTTGAATTTACCTCTCCCACTAGGTGGGTATGAATCAGGTCTCGCGGCCTTGTGGCATATGAATGAACCGAGCGGGACGAATATTCTGGATAGCGTTGCTCGAAACGTTGCCAAAGCAAGCGATGCTGAAATCGTCAGCGGTCAAACAGGATTTGGTTATGCGCGTCTCTTTGACGGTGAAAAAAGCCATATCTTTATTCCTCATTATCGGGAGTTAAATTTCAGAGGCCCCTTTAGCATTGAAGCCTGGATTCGCCCGATAGCCACGAAAAATGATAGTCCTCAAACCATTATTTCCCGATGGCAATCTGTGGCTGCACAAAAGAGTTTTGCACTTCAACTGTCATCTGAAGGGAAGATAGATTTTCAGGTTTCTTCCGACGGAGCCCTGAGTATTCATCATACAGGGGATACGGTACTGACCCCGGGTGTTTGGTATCACGTAGCGGCTGTGTATACCGGCTCCGATATTCGAGTTTATTTGAATGGTGCTTTAGATGGAGAGCCGGCGCTCTTTCAAGGGCCTCTCCATCAATCGACTGTGCCGATCTATGTGGGGGCATTGGTCAATAATAGGGTTGATGAATTTTATGAGGGAGTGATCGATGAGGTTGCTTTTTATCAACGTGCATTGAGCGAAACGGAGGCGTTGACTCATTATGGAAACGCTTCGGGACTTGTGGGATTGTGGCATCTTAATGAAAGGGCCGGGGTCTTGGCTGATCGTTCCGGCTATGGGCATAATGCTATTGCTCACGGCAATCCGGTTTTGGGCGCTGAGGGGAAATTTGACAAAGCTGTTTATCTTGATGGAAAAGGTCAGTATCTGGACACAGCAGCGAGTTACCGATTAAATCCTGAGGATGAATTGACGCTTGAGGCTTGGATCAAACCTGAGGCAAGCGCACAGGGGACCGAAAGGCAGTCCACGATTTTATCCAGCATCGGCGGTGAAACAGGGTTTAACTTATCGATTACCGGACCCGAAGGGCAATTGAGGGCTTTTGCTCCGTCTTTGGCTCCTTCCGAGTTATTGAGCCGTTCAACGGTTATGCCTAATATTTGGCAGCATGTGGCAGTTACGTGGTCAAAAGGGACTGTTCGGCTCTACTTAAATGGAGTGTTGGAAACTTCTGCGCCCTATCATGGTTTTTTAAAGACTGGAAAAGTAGGTCTTCGGATCGGGATGGACAGCTCGAAGGTTGCACCTTTTCGAGGTGCTATTGATGAAGTTTCCGTTTATCGGCGGGCCAAGACCGAACCTGAAATTGCAGCCTCAGCAGGACTGTTGCCTGGAGAAGGTGTTTACTTATCATCGGTAAAGGATGCTGGGAGCGTATCTCCCTGGAAATCGATTTCATGGGGCGAATTACTACCGTACGGGGACCCCATCGCCGGACATGAACGGGGATTAATTCATCTTTATCACTTTGATGAATCGGGAGACGCGGTTTTAAATGACAACCGTGGCGGCATTGGATTGAATGTTTTGGGGACTTATTTGGTTCCGGGCATTTTCTCTAAAGCCCGCTGGTTTTCTGAAAAAGGCAAAGACAAACTTATTACTCAACGGCCGTTACCGTCGTTGTCCACATTTACCATTTCTTTTTGGTTTCAGTTCTCCTCGAGTGAACCTGGGTTGAGCGATCGTTTATTTAGCATCGGGGATGGGAATCCAACGGTTTACCGCTCTGCTCCGGATGGGAAAATTCATGTCTCTTCCGCCGGGGCCCGGAAAATCATTAGCCGGAGCGAAGTTCGTGACACACGCTGGCATCATTTGACTTTAACATCTGACGGCCGTCATCTTTTTCTTTATCTGGATGGGCAGGCTGAAAATCATACCCCTTTTGTTATGGCAACAGCAGCTGAGCCTTTAGTCATCGGAAATTTAAAAACGTCCGATACGTTTCAGGGTGCTTTGGATGAGTTTGCGGTCCTTAACTATGCGGTTGAGCGAGAGACCCTTTTTCGATGGTTCCTGATGGGTAAGATGGATCTTAAATTCCTGGCACGGACAGCCAATGACGATTCGTTTAAAGATTCTCCGTGGAAAGGGCCTCATGGGGCAAGCTGGATGGAAAGAGAAGCCCGCGCTACAACCGTGGGTCTCTGGCATCTTAATGAAAGGCGATATGTCGGGAGGTTTTCTGAAGTAACGGACGCAAGCCGTGTTGGAAATCACGGGACGGCTTACGGGAATGTCCGGGCGTCAGAAGACGGTGTGCTGTGGGGTGCGGCTTATTTTAACGGATCGAGTGATTTTGTTGAAATCCCGGACGCGGGTAATCTTCACTTAAGTCAACAATTTACCCTTTCAGCGTGGATTAGACCTTCGGAGATTGAAGAGGAAGGGGCTCGAATTGTGGATAAAAATTTTCTTTCCGGGGCACCTATTTTCTCATCTTTTTCACTCGAGCTTATTCGAGGTAACCGTTTGGGGCTTCGCGTGGGGCGTCCTGGCGGTTATCATCTGGTGACGACAGATAAGGACGGTGAAATTGGAGTTAATAAGTGGAATCATGTGGCCGCAACCTATGATGGCGAAAAGATCAAACTTTTCATTAATGGTGTCTTACGTAAAGTTTCACGGTTTCAGGACTCTATTCCGTTTGATGAAGGATCCCTCTATTTGGGGAAATATGGTGGCGGTGAATCAGGTTATTATCATGGTGCTCTCGATGAGGTTGTGATTGAAAATCAAGCCTTGGCGGATGGAGAAGTCTTAGGATTGTTCTTGAATGCTGATCCTGAAAACTTCTATCGTTCGAGTGCTCTTGAAGCCCTGGATATCCAACCCGGACGGTATTTTCAATACCAAACCCACTTTTCTACGGATTATCCGATTTTCGGGCCTATTCTCAATTGGGTTGAGATTCGAGGAAGTCTTTACGCGGGGGAGAGGCCTTCGATTACAAATCTCATCAGTGTTTCTTTTGCCGATATAGGCCATTTTCGTGAGAAAGTCGGACCCGAGCACCGTGGCGCTCTTACCTATCAGATTTCCAATGATGGATCCAACTGGTTTTATCACAACGGGCGTCATTGGGTGGTTGCATCGGGAGTTACAGAATCGAATACGGCAGACCAGATCGAAACACGGATTCGGGATTTTCCAAAAGATGTCGGTATTGGGAGTTTCTATTTTCGCGCATTCTTTTATTCTCCGTCCGGTATGGAACCGGTGGAGCTTGAAGGCCTCGAAGTGGACTATTTGCCGAATAAATTAACCATGGTGAGTCCCAATGGGGAAGAGGCTTGGCTGATCGGTTCTGAACAGGTTGTTCGCTGGAACTCTGCGGGACAAGTTGACAAGATCCGTATCGAATATTCCCACGATGGTTTTAAAAAAGATTTCAGGACCATTGCACAAGAGATTCCCAATACAGGATCTTATTCTTGGCTGATCCCTAATGAACCCGACACACAAGTCAAACTTCGCGTTATGGATGCACTGGACCCGCGCGTGTATGATCTCTCGGACGTTGCCTTTCGGTTGATAGGGGCCTTTGAGGTGGTTTCGCCGAATTGGAATGAACGGTGGCAGGTTGGGTCTACTCAGGAGATTGTCTGGCGGACATTAGGAAATATTAAGGAAGTTCGGTTAGCGTATTCGTTTGATGAATTTCAAGAAGCTGTTTTTCCGATCGTTGATTCGGTAAAAAATGAAGGCCTGTGGAAATGGGAGATTCCCGATCACATTTCTCCGAATGTCAAGATTCGCGTATCCGATGTCAAAGATCCCCTCGTCTATGATCAGTCGAATGATACGTTTGCGATTATCGGCAGCATTTCGGTCCTAGCGCCCGAACCCCATACCCGTTGGCTCGTGGGTTCTGATCAGGAAATTCGATGGGCGAATGTTGGGACGATTCCAACGGTGAAATTGGAATATGCAACGGAGGTTGACGGAGAAACGCCTCAATGGAAGGTTTTAGAAAATGTCCTTTCAAACCGAGGAAGTTACGTTTGGCAGGTTCCTGATGAGATAGGGGCCAACACTTGGGTCCGCGTATCCGATCCCAACGATGACAAGGTATTTTCAATGACAGGGCCGTTTGCGATTGTGGGAGGGATTCGCCTTCTTAATCCGACTGGGGAAGAGAATTGGACGGTTGGAAGCCGTCGGAAAATAGCATGGGAAACCATAGGAACGATTCCCAATGTCAATCTTGAATATGCGACGTTAGATGAGACGATGTATCGGAAGATGCGAAAAGATTTTGATGGTGTGGCCCATGAGATTGAGTGGAACCTCATCGAAGAAGCCCTTCCGAATATCGGGAGTCATATTTGGGAAG
>JAFGHI010000061.1 GCA_016930235.1 Candidatus Omnitrophota bacterium | reverse complement strand
TGAAATCCTTATGGAAACCTTGAAAAACGCCAATGAGAAAAAGGGTCTCAATATCCGGTTGACCAATTTGAAAGAAATCTGCCTCGAAGAGATGGAAAAATATAAACCCATTGTCCGGGCCAAAGGCGTCAGCATGGTCAGCGATATCCCAGACAATAATCTATTTGTCCATTGCGACGCATCAAGGATCAAACTTGTCATTTCCAATTTATTGTCCAACGCCGTCAAATTCACGGAGGAAGGGACGATTCGCTTAAGATTATCCCGTATTAAAAAGGAAGTTTACGTTTCTGTCGAAGACTCTGGAGCTGGAATTCCAGCGGACAGCCTGCCCTATGTTTTCGACGCCTTTTATCAGGGAATCAAAGGGCGCTCTTGCGGCGGCACCGGTATTGGATTGACGATCGCAAAAATCTGGGTCCAAGCCCACGGCGGTGAAATCAACGTTGAATCGATGGGAGAAGGCAAAGGATCACGCTTTTGGTTCACGATTCCATCGGGATCGCACACGAATGGGAGTAACTCTTAATGGAAAAAATCGACACGCTCCCCATGCGGATGCTGATTATCGAAGACGATGAAGACACCTCTTTCATTCAGATGAGGGCTTTTGAACAATTGGGCTTTAAGGTGATACACGTGAAAAACGGAGACGAGGCGTACGCGAAAATTTTGGATTACAAACCCCATATCATCGTTCTGGATTTGGAACTCCCCGGAACCCCCGGTCCAGCCATCGCATCGAAGATTTTGGAGGACGACCGTTTGAAGAACATCCCCATTGTCGTTGACTCTGTTCATGTCAGCAATTACTCGAATCCTGATGGTCTCGACACCCAATACTTTTGGGCGCAATACATGAAAACAAGGAACAAAGAGCCGCGGATTGTTCAAAAGTCCGAGGGAAATTCTATCTTCGGTCTGATTACGGAGGTGGGTCTGGCCTGCGGTGAAACATATGGTGTAGTTCCCTTAAGGTTAATGGACTACTTTAAAAGAATGAGGCCAACCAATACCCCGCCCTTTGAGGTTGTGTAAGCCGACATGTTAATACCATCCCAAATCATTTTTGACATCGCGCATAAAACAACCAAGCCGCTCGGCGCGCTTGTGACCAGTTTGGAAATGTTTGATACGTATCCTGACAAGGTAGGGCTTAATTCGGCCGAGGATCGAAAACGGATGGCCCGTATCGCTCAGGCGGTGATCGGAACGATCATGGACCTGCGGCATCTGGCCATGTGTGATGAAAAAGAAAAGGTAGGAGCAAAACAGCCGTTTAATTGGAGACTTCTTATCCACCATAACCTTCCCGGCAGCAGTCATTGGGGCCTCGCTAAATCCCTGACGTGGGACGGGAAAGATGAAGATTATGACGGGAGCGGTTATGTGGCGCTCCTGGAGCGGGCGGTCAGGAATTTGGCTTGGTTCAATAGACAGTTTTGGAGCGAACCTGCGAAGGTGAAACTTTCTCTCGTGGAAAAGGAGGGGTGCTCTTGGGTCGATTGCGTGTGGGATTTCGGCGATAGCATCAGTGTTGATCCCAAGTTTTCTTCTTTTGACCCGTTCTTTTCCATGAACCCAAAGAACAGTTCGATTGCTGACTCAACCGGCCTTGCGCTTTACGCCACAAAGAAAACGATTGAACTTCATGGCGGAACCATAACGGCTGAAACGAGCAAGGGGCTTGTGATACATCTGAGTTGCCCAAAAGAATTGGCGGATCTGAAGGCTGACATCAAAGTCGACGAGTGAAGGATTCGCGCGAAAACAATTGAAACCATGAACCCAGCCAAAGGCTCCGTCCAACCTTGTATTCCCCCTGTTGTCTGAGTTATATGTTCTGGCGGACAAGTCGATATTTTTACAATTGTTTTACGTTCGCGGGTTTAAGGTCACGTTTGAATAAATTAGAATTTCCATTATGAAGACGAAGCAGAAAAATGAAAACAATGAATCGTCACGGTTCCCGGATTACCACGAATTAAAAACACCTCTCGCAACCATCCAATCTGTGGTGGATATCCTCGTTGACGGGTTAGAAGATGAGCGGCTCGGGAAAGACCAGCAGAGGGAATACCTTTCGATAATCGTTAAAAATTGTCGTCGCCTTGAAGAACTTTTCGATAATATTCAGGCTGAAATCAAAAAAAAGGATCTAGTGGATAATTAAACCGTGACTGCTAATTCGCATCCAATTTTTTCAAGCGAGAGAGATTCCTCCGATAAGGAGAGGTGCTCAGAGTCATTGAGGCGATATGGAATCCAATAATGATAGTGAAAGTTGCTTGGTCAAGGGATTAGATTTGATTGAAGCGTGGATAAAGGCTCAAGGCGTTCTTCCTTCCAAAATTAATCGGTCGATGCGGCCCAACAAATTTAATTACGTGGTTCGGTACGAAATCCCGGAACTACTTCTGACCGACGATCAAATTCGTTCATTTGATGAATTCCGTCCGCGAGATCCAATTCATGAATTGATTACGATGGCAAAAGGCAAACTGTCTGCGGAGGGTGGGAGAATCCATGCTTATCGTTCGGTTAAAGGGGGCTCTTGCATCGATGTGGTATTTGATAACGGTGAATACGCCAGAGATTTGAAGACCAAAATTGCGAGATTGGAAGAAAAGCTAAATCCATCCTACCGGAGGGGTGCCGATAGTGAGGTCCCCGCCACTTTGAAGACCCTGGAAAGAATAGGCCAGAGAGTGGGTCATTATCTCCGTCGATTAGTCGGCCTAATTCGTTGATGCTCTTTCCTTTCTAAACCCGAAAACAACAATTCCTTAAAAAAGTTCCAAGTTTTCGTTGAAAAACCGCTGTAAATTAAGCAAAATCCTCCAGTTAAGATCCCGCATTGTGTCGTCTAATGCCGAGTGGATGCGTGGAATAGAATCGGTCGTTGACGATCCACTTTTTACCTTCTTTAGGATGGTAGAGTGGCTCGACGCAATGGCGAGTCTAAGTCCTAAATTTCGGAAGGGGGCACAATGAGAAAATTGCTATCGGTCTTGTCACTCCTCGTTTTTCCCGTCAGTTTATCGTGGGCAGTCGGATCTGGCGGATACACCAATCAAGTCGTCGGAACAAAAGCTCTCGGGATGGGCAACACCTTCGTGGCTACTGCGGATGATCCCTCTGCAATTTATTTTAATCCTGCCGGTTTAACCCAACTTAATCAACCCAATATTTCGTTTGGACTTGCTTTCCACAAAACCGATACGGACTATACCCCCGTTGGAGGGTCTGAAACCAGCATGAAAGATTTCACGCCCATCGTTCCAAATTTTTACGCCACGTTGCCGTTCAGAGATAAATGGGCTTTTGGTTTTGGTATCAACTCGCCGTTTGGTCTTGAGACAAAATGGGGTGGGAGTTCGAATGATCCTCTTCGTTACGTTGCGACAGATTCAAAACTACAACTGATCAATTTCAACCCCACGGTCGCCTATAAGATCAATAACCAAGTCTCAGTCGGCGGGGGTGTGGTTTATGGGCTTGTAAATGCCGACTTGAGAAGCAAAGTAAACGTGACAGCCATTAATGGGTCGGCGTCATCGGATGGAGATCGAAAGCTTGAGGGAGATGGGAGCGCATGGGGTTACGATTTCGGTGTGTTGTATGCCCCGGCTGAAAAACACAAACTCGGTTTGACCTATCGAAGTCAGTTGAGCGCAACTTTAGATGGAAGTCTTGAAATGACCGGGTTGTCTGGCCTCGCGGCATCGGCATTCGTGTTTAACGGTACATCCTACAAGACCGACGCAACGACCGTTATCAAGTTTCCTCAGACGGTTCTACTGGGTTATTCCTATAAACCGAACAAGTGGACCTTTGAAATTGATGGTGAGTGGGTCGATTATTCTACTGTCGATGATACGACAATCGACTACAAAGATAAAAGTGCCGGCCCCCAATCAGTCCTCAGTATTGGAAACCCAACTGATCGGGATTGGCATAACACATGGAATCTCGGCTTAGGTGCAAATTACGAATTTAACGAAACCTGGCAGGCACGAGGTGGATATTTTTACTATCCGGCGGCAATTCCCGAACGGACATGGGATCCAGGGAATCCCGAAAGCTCACGGAACGGTTTTACTCTTGGGGGCAGTTTTAACCGCCCCTCATTTACAATCGATCTCGCTTACAATTTGATTCTCTTCAATGACCGGACAATCTCAAATTCTGTCGGGGCAACCAGCGCCAGCACCGTTAATGGAAAATATGAGACAACGGCGCATATTCTATCTGCCAATGTGACTTACAAGTTCGGGAGATGAAAAATGACCCTTGGGGAAGTTTTTTAACTGCATGGAAAAGCATCGGGTAGTAATTACTGGCCTTGGAATCCTCGCCCCAAATGGAAATTCGGTTGACGAGTTTTGGGCGTCGAATATCAAAGGGCGTTCAGGCATTGCGGTATTAGAACGGTTTGATCGCGATTTGGTTAAGGTAAGAATTGCAGGTGAAATTAAAAAGTTTGAACCAGAAAATTTCATGGACAAACGGACAGTTCGAAAGGTTGACCGTTTTGCGCATTTAGGTATAGCGGCATCAGGTCAGGCTGTTAAGAATTCCGGGTTAAATGGGCAGATATCCCAATCTCGCACGGGGGTCATAATTGGCACCGGCATGGGAAACCTCGTATATCACGAGGACCTTATTATGGAGTTTACAAACAGCCTAAAGAAAAAAACGGAGTGGATTCCTTCAAGTACAATTCCACGTGGTGCTCCAAATTCCGTGACGAGTTATATTGCGATGATGTTTTCTATAAAAGGTCCCAACCTTGCATTATCAACAGCGTGTTCTTCGGGGACGAACGCAATAGGGTTGGCCTTTCAGATGTTGAGGGGAGGATTGTTGGATATTTGCATTACCGGTGGCGTGGAGGCGCCGTTGTCGCCTGTGACATTCGCTGGTTACCAAAATTTACGGGTGTTGTCCCGAAGGGAAGGGGATCCGGCCAAGGCGTCTCGTCCATTTGATAAAGAGAGGGATGGGTTTGTTATTAGCGAGGGGGCAGCCACATTGATATTAGAAACCGAAGAGCACGCAATCAAAAGAGGAGCGGATATTTGGGCGGAGATCTCCGGATTTGGAACCAATTGTGGTGCTTTCGACATGGTTATGCCTGACCCGGAAGGGAATGATGCCGCTGAAGCAATGAAAATAGCACTGGGCGATGCTTGCCTACATATAAGTGACATTGATTACATAAACGCACACGGTACATCGACATTATTGAACGATGTGGCTGAAACAAAGGCGATCAAGAAAGTCTTTGAAGCCAGAGCCCATGATATTCCTATAAGTGCTACGAAATCGATGATTGGTCATTCCATCGGAGCAGCGGGTGCAATTGAAGCATTGGTTTGCGCGCTTGCAGTAAAAAACCAGGAAATTCCTCCGACCATTAACTATGAAAACAAGGACCCTGATTGCGATTTGGATTATGTCCCTAATTATTCGAGGAAAATCCATTTAAGACATGCAATGTCGAATTCCTTCGGTTTTGGATCGAATAATGCGGTTTTGATTATTAGTTCCTATGGCAAATCAGCATGAACCCAAGAAATGAAGAAACATATCTGAGGATTAGGAAGGTTCTTTCCTCGATGCTTAAAATCAAAGAGGAGGAAATAAAGCTGGAATCGAACTTACGAGATCAACTGGGCGTTGATTCGGTTGACATCATGGATATTAT
>JAFGHI010000060.1 GCA_016930235.1 Candidatus Omnitrophota bacterium | reverse complement strand
GAAGCCTGTCATCGGAGGGCGTTCGGGCGGGTCTTGTGACGCGGTCCTTGAAGGGAAAACCGGACTGCTTGTGGATTCAACCCGTCCGGATGCGATTGCCGAAGCGCTTATCAAGATTCTAACCGATGAAATGCTGGCCGGGAAAATGGGAGATGCCGGACGCCAGTGGGTGGAAGACCAGCTGCATTGGCCTGTTTTATTGAAACGCTATGACGATCTGTCCGCAAAGAAGATTGGGAAGGAGTCAAGTTGAAACCGCCGGTGAAATCAAAACCTTGCATTGCTGAAGTGATCACGCGGCTCGTCCGCGGCGGGGCGCAGGAAGGGACGCTTTTGATTACCGAAAGGCTTTTGCGGGAAGGGTATTCTGTTTTACTCGTCTACGGACCCGGCGATATTTCGATGCTGGACCGGCTACCGAAGGATAACCCGGATTTGACACGGGTCCCCATACCGGAATTTCGAAGAAGAATTCTTCCCGTCTGGGATTTCCTGGCCTTGATAAGATTAACGGGTGTTTTTTTGAAATATCGGCCGGACCTCGTGCATACGCATACCTCGAAGGCCGGGATTCTCGGAAGATGGGCGGCCAAACTGGCCGGTGTTCCGGTCATCATCCATTCACCCCGCGGGAGCATTTATCACGAGACCTATTTTAAGGAGACTGTTCTCAAACTTTTTGCATTCCTCGAGCGTTGGACGGCGAAATTCACGGAAATGATTGCGACCTTATGTGAGAGTGAAAAACAGGATTATGTCCGCTACGGGATCGCACCGCCGGAAAAATTCACGACGATTTACAGCGGGACGGAAATCAAACGTTATACGCAGGTCCGCGGGGATGTTGAAGAGAAAAAAAGAAAGCTGGGTATTCCTCCCAATTGTCCGGTCATCGGGTATGTTGCGCGAATGACCCCGGAAAAAGGTCATCGGCTTTGCCTCAAGGCCTTTCAAAGGGTGCTGGGGGAATTCCCGAATGCCGTTCTGGTGCTTGTGGGCGGCGGGCCTTTGGAAACCGAAGTGATGGGGTGTGTCGGGCAGTGGAATTTGGAAGACAAGGTGATGATCCTCGGTGCCCGGAAGGATGTCCCTGAAATCCTGAGGACCTTCGATTGTTTTATCCAGACCTCCCTTTGGGACGGTCTTCCGAGGGCGATGGTGGAGGCGATGCTGGCGGAACGGCCTGTGGTGGCCACTTCGGTGGGGGGAATCCCGGAAGTGATTCATCACCGAAAGACGGGTTTGCTGGTCCAGGAAAAAAATGCCGAAGAACTGGCCTCGGGTGTTATCGAAATCTTGCGGGACCCTATCCTGGCCCAAGAGCTTGGGAAAAATGCCCGAAAAAGAATGGAAGAGGTCTTTGATATTGATGCCTCGGTCGACAAACTCTTTTCCTTATATGAGTCCCTGCTGAAGAAACGGACAGGTGCTGCGTGAGGCTTGAGCATCTTCACTACCTCGTATGTCCGGGGTGTTCGGGGGATTTGTCCGTGAGTCAAACGGAAGCGGGCAGTCCGGAATCGATCGAAACGGGGCAGCTGAAATGTAATTCCTGTGGGAACCTCTATCCGGTCCTACGTCACATTCCGCGATTTGTTCCGGAGAAGAACTATGCTGCAAGTTTTGGATTTGAGTGGAATCGCCATCCTAACACTCAATACGACAGTTATTCGAAGACCCAAATTTCGGAGACACGATTTTTTGAAGCCACCCGGTGGGCCAGGCGCCTTGAAGGGCAGGTTATTTTGGAAGTCGGTTCAGGCGGCGGACGATTTACGGAGCAGGCCGCGGGGACGGGTGCGATGGTAGTTTCCTTGGATTATAGCCAGGCCGTTGAGGCCAATTACCGGTTCAACGGACACAAGGCGAATGTCTTGATTGTGCAGGGCGACCTTTATGCGATGCCGTTTAGAAAAAAATTTTTTGATAAACTTTTCTGTTTTGGCGTCTTGCAGCACACCCCGGATGTCCAGAAGGCCTTTTTGTGCCTCCCGCTATTCCTGAAACCCGGCGGGCAGTTGGCCATCGATGTCTACAAGCGCAAATGGTGGCGGTACCTGCTCGTGACGCGTTATTGGATAAGATGGTTGACGAGGCACATACCTCCCGAAACGCTTTACAAAATGTGCGACAAGTATGTGCGGGGGATGTGGCCGCTTGTGAACTTCATCCACCGCTTGCCCGGCGGAATGTACATCAATTGGGCTTTGTTGATTCGCGAATACCGGGACCTCTATCCCTTGACAGAGGAACAACTCAAGGAATGGGCCGTTCTCGATACCTTTGACGGCCTTTCGGCTTATTATGATAAGCCGCAGAAACTCTCGACCGTGCAGCAATGGTTTGAGGAATCTGGGCTCATCAACACGGAAGTTCATTACGGGCATAACGGTATCGAAGGCCGGGGCGAAAAACCGGCGGAGATGAAAAAGAAATGAATCCCCATGAAATCGAATTGGAATCTGTCGCTTGCCCGCTCTGTGAGTCGTCATCGCATCAGAGACTGATCTCGGTGCAATTGTCGCCGATTCGAATCGAAACGGATTTGCTGCGGTGCCGGGATTGCGGTTTAGGTTATTTGTCGCCGCGGCCAACCCGCGAATATGAAAAAAGATTTTATGCCGAGACCCATTATGAATTGGAAAGCGAGACGGCCTGGAAAGAGGACCGTCTGCCTTTTTTTAAGCGGGCAATCGCTGAAATCGAAAAGAAATCGAAGAGACGGAAGCTTTTGGATGTCGGCTGCGGCGGCGGATTTTTTATGGATCTTGCAAGAAGCCGGGGCTGGAAGGTCGAGGGGACGGAATTGTCGATCGGCGGTCTTAAACACGCACGCGAGGTCTTGACGCTGGATGTTTTTCCCGGAGAGATTTATGAATCCGTTTTCACGCCTAGGTCTTTTTCGGTGGTGACCCTTTGGAATGTCCTGGACCAAATGTATGATCCCGTCAAGCAGCTTAAAAAGATAGGCGAAATTATGGAACCTAAAGGACTGCTTGCGATGCGGATATCCAATCTGAGCTTTCACTTGCCGGTTCACCGCTTCTGGCAATTTTGTGTGAAGAAGAAAATGATCGCTTCGGATAAAGAACCGCCGACGGTATTTCATTTACAGATGTTTGATGCGGGAAGTGTGCGAAAGTGTCTGCTGAAAGCCGGTTTCGAGCAAATTACCGTTAAAAATTCGGTCCTCGATGTCCGAAATATTATTATGACGTCTTTTTTCGGAAAGAAGGGGGCGTGCGCCGTGGGTTGGATGATTCACGGATTATTCGAAATCGTACGGATTTTGACATTGGGAACGGTCGTGATAGGACCTTCTCTGATCATTTATGCCAGGAGACCGGGAGATGAGTGAAACTCAATTGGAGAATCTGGATTACGGGGGCGAGGGCCGGCTTGAGAAGATTCCCTGTCCTTTATGCGGCAGCGAGAAATTCGAGGTCCTGGTCGTAGAGCATACGATCCCTGTCGTCCGGTGTGTTGCGTGCCGTCTTGTGTTTGCCAATCCGAGACCGAACCGCGAAGGCCTGCAGAAATTCTATAATCAATACTTCCCGCCCGAATCAGAAACACTGTGGCAGATCCAAATGGCCAGGGTTTTTCGGCGGGAAGGTCTCGAGAAAATTAAACAATATCAGGAATTGGGAATCCTGAGGCCTTCAAGTCCGCCGAGACTTTTGGATGTCGGCTGCGGAATGGGTTTTTTTCTGGATTTGATGCGAAATGAGGGCTGGGAGGTCGTGGGGGTTGAGCCGGCCCCGGAGGCGGTCCGGCACGCCCGTGAACGCCTCAAACTTGAAGTTGTGGAAGGGACGATCGAGATCGCGCATTTCGGGGCCAGTTTTGATGTGGTGACCCTTTGGTATGTCCTCGAGCACGTTCCGAATCCCGGCGAGATCCTGAAAATGATCGCTTCGTTCTTGAAGCCCGGAGGCATTCTGATTCTTCGGGTCCCCAATCAAAGCGCTTCGATCGACCGGTGGCTCAGTCTCTTCGGACTGAAGAAATTTTTTCTGATGAATCCTCCGCGGCACCTTTTTGATTATTCGGCGAAGACGATCCGGGCCTTTCTGGAAAAGACGGGCTATGACGTTCTTGAGGTCCGTAACAGTATACCGCGTGCGACAGGGACTTGGCTCGAACTTATCCGCAGGCATTTGTGGTACCTTTTCTTTCAAGTCATTTATTTCTTAACGGGAAAGAAGATTGTTCAGGGTTCTTCGATCACCGTTTATGCCAGACGAAAGTCGTGAGGATATGTTTAGACGTCATTCTGAGGCCGATAGGCCGCCCGCCCAAAACCGTGGCGGGTCCGCCGCGCTTTTTGGAGGAAAGAATCTCAGAGCAGAGATCCCTGCCCGTCCGGCAGGCGGGCTTCGCTGCGCTCGGGATGACAAGATGTACACAACAGATTCAAGCGAGGCATATGTGTTGCAGGTCAAATGTTGTAGGGCCCTCATCGCGGTGGGTTTTTTCGTTTTAACCTTATTCAAGCCAAATGTTTTTGCCCAAGAAGCTTACAGCCGTTGGCAGCCGATGAGAGTGGTGATGCATGTCCACTCGAAAGTGAGCGGGGAGAAGACGAGCCTTTACGAAATCTCGAATCTGGCCAAGAGGTTCGGAATCCAGGCAGTCATCCTTACCGAATATTTCGAGCAGAAGGTCTCCTGGGGCTTCGAGCCCTTTCCTCATATCATGAAGTTATCCGTTTCGAATCCTTCGGTCATGAAATACGGACTCAAGAAATTTTTTGAAGATGTCCGTAAGATCAATCAGAAAGTCCCTGAAGTCCTGATGATCCCCGGTGTGGAAGTGATGCCTTTTTATTGGTGGTCGGGGAGTTTGTGGAAGGAAAACCGCACGGTCCACGATACCCAGAAGAATGTCCTCGTGCTGGGGCTCGATGAAAAAGGGCTAAAAGGACTCCCGACACTTGAGCGCGGGAAATTTCCAATCGAGGCCTATCGCGGGCTGCAGGGGGAGAAGCCGTATCAGGCGGTGATCGATTATGTGAATCAGGCAGGGGGAATGACGATCTGGTCAACGCCTGATGAGGCCTTCGGTTCCGAAAGGAAGTGGGGTCCGATCCGGCTGAGTACGGCATCGTATTCCAAATCGCTTTTGCTGACGGAAGGTTACCAGGGGGTGGGTATTTTCCCGGAAGGGTTTACTGAGACCGGGATTGTCGGCGGGATTTGGGACCAGCTTTTAAAGAAGTACACGAGGGGAAGGGTCCGGGACCCTGTCTTTGCCTACGCCGAGGTTGTCGGGCACGATCAAAATATGGAACAACAAATCCGCTTGTGGGATCAAATCGTTTACGCCGAAGCCGGGGACGAGAAGGCCGTTCTGGAGGCCTTGAGGAAGGGGCGGTTTTATATCCGAAGATCGGAAGAAGATGAGATGCTCATGAACGACTTCGCGGTTTATGACGCTTCCGGAAATGCTTACGGTGTTATGGGCGAAGAAGTTTTGATTTCAACTCAGCCGGTCCTCCACGCGGCGATCCGGTTACCGGAAGGTTCACACGCAGAAGAGATTTCGGTGAATATCATTCGCGGCGGTGAAATTGTCGAGGTCCTGGACTTTCAAGGGAGGCTTGCCCGAATCGAGTGGCCGGAGACGAAGGTGTTGCAACCGGGCGAGTGCGTTTATTACCGGTTAATGGCCCATTCCCACGCGAAGAAGAACAGTTTTATCCTCTCCAATCCTATTTTTGTCAGGAAGAAGTGACAGAGCTGAATAGCCTGGTTCATAAATTCGAAATCCGAATATTGTCCGCCATCTTGTTGGGCAGGCAAACTGAAGCTAGAAGCTGGATGCTTGAAGCTGTATAGAAGCTGATGCTAAATACTGGAAGCTTGAGGCTGGAAGCCCGCCTTCGCTAAAGCTACGGCGGGTAAACTGGAAAAAGTCAATAACCAATCACCAAACGGACCGTTTGGAATTTGATGCCTTGTTGCTTGGCTATTGGTTATTTGTCGTCCCGAATCTAGTATCGAGCTTCTAGCATCTGCTCTCCGAAGCTTATCTCAGCACGAGCGGGCCGTCGCGTTTGGCCCTGCGGACGGTTTCTCAATAGTGCGTGGAAGACGGCAAATGACTCAGGGTGACGGGGCTAATCTTTGGATTCGCTCGTTTTTTCTTTTAAAATCTTTTGGCAGGATGTTTCGAGGCTTCCAAGCTTATTTTGAATAATGTCCCAGATAATTTCTGCATCGATCCCGAAATATTCGTGGATCAGGATGTCCCTTAAACCCGCGATCTTCTGCCATTCGATCGACGGTTGTTGCATGCGTATGTCGACAGGCAGTTTTTTGACAGCTTCACCGATGATTTCGAGGTTCCGGACCGTGGCATCAATCGTTTTGAGGTCTTTCCTGAATCTTTCCAGTTTTTCGTTTCGCGTATAAGTTTTAATCCGGCTTATCGCAGTCAGGATGTCTTCCAGGTAGACAAGGACATCACGCGGCATCGAGCATTTCCTTTAAGATGTGCTGACGGAGCCTTGGTTTTAAGGTATCGGCGAGGACGAGATCAACGCGGCATTGGAATAGATCTTCGAGAAAGAGTTTTAAACCCATATAGGCGTCAAAGGATTTTTGATGGAATTCGACCAGAAAATCTAAATCGCTTTGCGGTCTTTCTTCGCCACGCGCGCAGGAACCGAATAGGGCCAGACGCTTGACGCTGTAGGTGTCCAAAACGGCGCGATGGTTTCGAATCATTTTAATGACATTTTCACGGGTCATAAGGGCCCCACTGAATGATCATGAGTGCAGAAACACTATAACAGAGGGCATCCCATATTTCCAGGGAGACTTTTTGACTGTGGTAGATTCATCATGAAGCTTAAGTTCCTTTGACGCGTTGATCGTCTTCGTGTGTAGCCGGGCGACAGTTTTTTCAGTGATTTATCGCAGCACAAGCGAGCCGTCGCGTTTGGCCTTGCGGACGGCCCACGAGAAATACATCATTCCCGCCGGCAGGAGGACCAAGCTGAAGAGGGTCAAGATAATGAGTTCATTGGCCAATGCCGTGATGTCCTTGCCGTTTAAGATCGCGCCGCGCATCGCTTCCAGGGAGTGAGTCAGCGGGATACAATAAGAAAAGTTGTGCAGCCAGGCCGGCAGGACCGCAATCGGGAAATAAACACCCGCCAGGAGTTTGGAGACGCCGTTGAGGACGAAAGAAACCGGACTGCCTTGCTTAAAAACAAGTAGAAAACCCGCCGAGATAATGCCCAAACCGGCCAGTGACGTAATGGTGAGAAAGATAGAAATGACGGCTGCTTCCGCATTCATTCCGGAGATATCCACGTTAAAAAGGAAAATACCGAGCACCAGATAGATGATTAGGCGTACGGAAGTGGAAAGAAAGCTCCAAAGTGCGCCGGAAAGGACGAGGGTATTCAAGCTGGTCGGGGTGATCAGAATCGCTTCAAGTGTGCCGTCGTGAATCTCCCGTGAAAGGGCCCCGGCAAAACTGTTCAAGCCCGTCATCTGATAACCTGCCATCGCCAGCCCGATCAGAACGAAGGGGAAATAATCGCCCCCGTATTTTTCGAGATAAGGACTTGCCTGAGGGCCGAACAATTGGGCAATAAAGAAAAAGGTGAGCATACTTGCCAAGATTCCGGCAAGGTCAAAAAAGAAAGAGGACTTATAACTTAAATTTTCGGTGAGGTCGCGTTTAAAGATGGCCCAGATTTTATGCAGGAACATGGGCTTCCTCGCGTTTCATGTAAGGTCTTGTCGCCAGTTCAAAGATTTCTTCCAAAGACGCGTTCGGGTTTCCCGCCAGGTGGCGGAGTTCTTCAAGCGTGCCGCAGCATTTGATGCGGCCGTGATTGATGATCGCAATCCGGTCGGCGATTTGTTCGGCTTCCTGGAGGATATGGGTCGAGAAGAAGACCGTCAGCTCCGGATCTTTTTTGAAACGGTCGGTGATAAGACGTCTTAAGCGGGTCGCGGCATTGTAATCAAGGCTCCGGGTGGGCTCGTCCATAAAAAGGAGTTTGGCGTCCGATAAAAAGCTGCGGGCGAGGGCCAGGCGGTACTTGGTCCCGGTCGAATATTCCTGAAAGCGGATATCCAGGTCCGGGATCTCGAAGAAATTCGCGACCTTTTTGATCCTTTCACGGATTGTCTTGTTCGGATACCCGTAGAGGGTCGCGAAGAATTCAAGGTTTTGCCTGCCTGTGAGGCGCCAGTAGAAACTTCTTTCGTCCCCGACCACAACGCTCAGGAATTTTTTTGCCCTTTGTGTTTCCCGCTGGATATCATAGCCGTAAATCCGGGCATTTCCCCGGTCGGGAAGGATAAGAGACGACAAAATCTTAATCAGGGTCGTTTTTCCCGCACCGTTGGGGCCCAAAAGGGCGAAGACCTCACCCTGACGGACGTTTAAGTTGACGCGGTTTAAGGCCCAGACACGTTTTGAAAATTGCCGGGTGTGTGAAAAAAAATTAAGCAGACTCGTTCCGGGCCGGAATATCTTCGTCAGGTTTTGTATTTCAATGGCGTGTGTCATAGCGCGAGACCATTTTCAATTATTTCATCGGATTCGTCAAGCGATTTGCCGAACAAAGTGCCTTGAGCGTTCAGCCGGGAGGATGATATGATAACCCGAAATATGAATATCGAATATTGCCTGTAGAGGGATAGGTGAAATCTGAAGCAAATTCGAATGATCGAATGTCTTAAAATTGAAAAACCCTCCTATGTTCCTTTAGATATTCAAGCCCTTTGGGCATTCGGATTTCGATATTGTTTCGTGCTTCGGATTTTGGATTTAATAGGAAGAGAGTCTGATCCCGGATTTGTTTAAGGAAGTTCCTTCATTGAGAAAGGGCCGTTATGAGTCATTTTTACCGCGTCGAGGTTTTTTCGGCCAAGGGTTTTAGTATGGAACCCTTCATCCTAGAAGGAGACGAGCTTATTGTCGGAGTTTCCGACCAAATTCAGTATGCGATTGGCGATATTGCCCTTTACCGGTCGGATCACTTTGACGAACCCGTGGCGCACCGGGTCGTTGGCATAGGCAGAAACCGTCTTCAGTATTACCTGCGGCCGGATGCCAATCCGACTATTAACGAGGTGGTTTCAAAGGACGCGATGATCGGACGGGTCCATTATGCGCGGCGGGGGAAAGAGGTGATTCGTTTTGCCGAAGGGGCTTTGACCGGTAGCAAGAATCTGGCTGTTACGATCCTTCTTCCTTACTGGTTCCGGTTTAAACGATTTGCCGTAACCGTTCTGGACCCCTGGCTTATAAGGATGCAAAGGCAGCCTGGGATGCGGAAGGTCCTCCAAAGGTATTGGGGAAAATGCCAGGTTTCGGTCGTTCCGTTCCCGGAAGACAGCCTGTTTCGGGTTGTGGCAAAGATCAAGGGACAATATGCCGGTTCAGCGGCCTTCGAGGTGAGAACGGTGAAAGGACAGAAGTGGGTTTGGATTTCTTCCCTTTATGTCCGCCGCCGGTACCGGGGACTGGGGATTGCCTCAGAACTCTTAGGGGCCGTTGAAAGCCACGCAAATTCCTGCCATTTCAACTCATTATGGGTTTCTTATGAGCCCGGGAATCGAGCGGCCGCCCGGCTTTATGAAAAATTGGGGTACCGGGAAGCGAAGGAACCGGATTTTCTTGTTCCAGGAGATCAATGCGCGGTCCGGAAAATCCTTCTTCGTAACGTGACGGAAGAGGCGGCCAAGAATTGTTAACTGGGAATTCAAAAACCGTTGTGAGGGAGTTGACTGTTTAACCAATTTTGAAAAGGCGTAGGAGAATGCGTCCGGTTAAAAGGATTGCTTGAATAAGCATGTGAACAGGGCGCAGGAGGCGCTCCCGGAGCCTTTTATTTTTGGTGAGCCGGCCGTAGCGGTACTCGATAAAGGTTTCCTCCGGGAAAAAGGATTTCCGCAGCTCTTGCCATCTTCCCCGCCGGTTTCTTGTCACGAAAAGAAGAAAATGCCCCAGCCCGCGTATTCTTTTTTCCGTCACAAGCCTTTTGAAGAGAAAAGTCTGAAATTTTTCGGGCCGAGAACGGGGCCGTAGTTTTTCGATCATTGCTTCAGGGATATTCAAGGGTTGGATGCTAAGCCCGTACGTCAAGGCGTGGTAAAGCGCGGGTTTTAAGGAATGCCGTGCCGCTTCCTCAAAAACGAAGTTCCAATTAAGGTCCTTCTCCCGGAGAAGGTCCCGGAGGTCCTGGATGAATGGAGGTAAGAAATACCCACGGTAAATCACCGTATAAGCGCAAAGAAAGACAAGCGAATCTTCCGGTCCCAGCACCCAGGCGGTACGGTTCCGGAAAGGTCTCATTTGGGCGCGTTCCCAAAGGGGTACGATCGAATCCAAATACCAAATGCTTGTGCTAAGATCAAGCGCAATGCTTTGGTCGCGGCTGAGGTAGGACGGGTTGCCGTTTCTCATCGGTTGATAACCCAGTTGGTCTGCGATCGCGTCAATAACGGGTAAATCCTTTTCGCGTATCAGTAAATCGATATCGTTACTCGGTCGGGTTCCCAAAGGACCGGAGCCTCGGGTCAGGAAATCCATTCCTTTTAAAAGAAGGACTCGGACTCCTTTCTGATCCAAATGTTCCAGCAAAATATCCAGGTGGTCCAGAAGGGATTTGTTGAAATTCGCAAAATAAGTATAACGATCAAGCAAGTTCGGGGGCTGTGGCGGCATCATATTTGGCCTTTTCAAGAAGGGCAAGTTCCCTAAAGTGGGCGAGACACTTGCTCATATTCCCGGTTTCGAGGTAGGCGTCATTTCGTCCCTGACGGCAGAAGCTTCGCACTTCGCAATGGGTGCAATGAAAACTGTGGTTTGGTTTTGCCTGATCGGCGGTTTGCTTTAAAATTTTCCAGCCCTCCCGGATGGTGCCCTTCCTTAAATCAAACTTGGGGATAGGGAAGGCGGCGCAAAGATTCATTTCGGCCGCAGGGGTGATTGCAAATTGAGTTTGCCCGCAAGCGCAATCGAGAAACCTCTCGTCATGAAGACGGGAGTAGTCCCGGGATTCATAGTGACCGGACGTTTCCTGAGAGTAGAAAGCCAGCTTTTCGTCAGGACTGAGGCGATAGTTTAAAGGGGTTGTGTCGCCGTTCGATTTAGGCCGGATTTCCACACAGGTCCTGAACCGCAAACCCAAGGTCCGGCAAAGTTCTTGGGCGTTATCGATTTCTCCGGCATTTAAAGTCATGACGGGCATTTGAATACACACGGGAATTTTCCGTTTCGAAACAGATTTTAACCCCTTCATGAATCGTTCAAAAGACCCCGGGATTCCGGTAACTTGTTCATAGGTTGCCCGGGTGGTGCCATAAAGTGAAATATCTAAAAAGACGTGTCCGATTTTTTCGAGCTCGGCCGCAATCTGATCGGTCAATAAGGTGGCATTCGTGATCAGGGTAAGGACAAACCCTAGCTGTTTTGCTTCGAGGAGGAGATCAAAAATATCAGCGCGACAGAAAGGTTCTCCTCCTGAAAAAGTCAGGCTCAAAACTCCAAGTTCTTTCATCTGCCGCAAGAGGCCAAAGATCTCTTCTTTTTTCAGTTCGTGGGGCAACGGACGGTGAACAGGGTTGTAACAATGGACACAACGGAGATTGCAGCCGTAAGTGACTTCCAGGGTGACTGTCTCGGGTATTCTTCCGGAAGCAATCTTTTCAGAAATCCGGGAATAGAAAGTTTCTTTAGAAATCGTCCTCATGTCGCTGCGGTTAAGAGATCGCTCTGTTGGCCGGAACCGTGAGTTTCCAGAAAGTCCACCACTTGGGGATCCTTAATGAGGGCCGATTCAAAGCACGGAACGCCCGGGGCGAGCTCGTCCAGGAATCTTAAGGTTCTGTCCATACCTTTGCGGTCCCATTGCGGAAGGAAACACTGCTGGAGAAAGAGCCGGTTCATTTCTGCGGCGGATAAGGGACGGCAGCGGTGCTCTTCAGAGCCGTGGCGGATAAAATGCATTTCCCTTAAGGGGCCGTCCTGGTTGTCGGCATAAAAACTGGTGCCGGACCACGGTGTGCCCCAAACATGAAAGTGTCCGCCTAGGGAACGGATAATAATCCTTTCGTCACTCAAAACCGGATTTCCGTTTGCTTTGTAACAATCAGAGAGAGTCGATTTCCCGGCGCCCGAGGGGCCCGTAAAAACGAGAGCGGATTCATTCGATAGTGCCGCCGCCGCGTGCATTAAGACACCGCCGTCTCGGGCAAGACGCGTCAGGAGACAAAATTCGATGACGGGGTTGATAATCGTAGAAGGATCCCAGCCGGCACGGGAGAAACCTTTTTTCCGGAGCGGTGTAACCCAAATAGTGACGGTCGAAAAGTCTTTTGAAATCATTGAAACTGTGTAGGGCTTTAAGTTGAATGGACGAATTGTTTTCAGGCAATAGCCCGTATCGGTTTCGCTGAGTTTCCAGAGGCCCTCCTGTGAATCATAAATCGTTTTATTGTCGCTGGCCTTCGGAAGTTTTCCGGTCACTAGGACTTGGCAGTCGATGTCACTGTCTTGCGAGGGTTTTTCGAAGGTTTCAAAGTGCCGGAGCGGCCAGTTAAAGACAGGTCTGTCGTTCTGTTCAAGTAAACGAATTGAGTATCCGCCGATCTCAAGATAGATGACTGTCATGGCCGAACCGGTTTTCTTTCGTTACGAGGGGGGAGCGCCGTCATCTTTTCCTGCCGCATTACCACGCCGCCGACAGTTACCGGGCTGGCAGGCGCGGTTACCGCCGGTAGAATTAGACGTGGAACTTGTGCTGCAAGTGCCTAAGATGGCCTGATCATGGTTCAATTCCACCCGGAATATTTTGGGAGAGGTGTAGGGTTTTTTCTTTTCCATTATGAGTTCCTCCTCCTTGAAGGGGGTGTTCGATTTCTGAATCGGTGACTTTCTTGGCTAAATTATATGCAAGATCGCAATAATAAGGAACAGGAGATTTCGCGTCGCCCGTTTCGAGGCGTGCCGACGTCGGTTTTTTTTGGCAAAAAAGATAAAGGTTGCAATCCCGGCAGGGCGAATCGCTCTCGTATTTCAGGGATCTCACGGCCGGAAAAACATGTTCAATAGCGGTCTTTAAAGAATATTCCTTGAGAGAGGCCCGCACTTCGTATTCCTGGGTGCAGGTGCCGAGTTCCCCGAAGGCGTTGATGTGGATCATGTTGGTGGCACAGAGACACCGGTAAAGTTGATCCGTTGCGGGTTTCCCGGTGGAAGCCTTTCTGCCCGTGCAGGACGTGTCCAAGTCGAAGGCTTCGAGATTGCTGATGACTTCCGGTGAAAGCCGGAATTGAAGCGGAGCGAGATCTCCATTGAGTGTGGGATAAAGCGTGGTCGTGTAATCGAATACAAGCCCGAAAGACTCAAAGAAATGGCGGATGTCACTCAGTTCGGAGAGGTTCCAATTCATCGCCTTTGTCTTGAGGTAAAAGGGGAGTCCGCTTTCTTTTAAAAGTTGTATGCCTTTTGAGAATCGTTGAAAGGATCCCCGGGTTTTCGTGAACCAATCAAAGGCGTCTTCCCGGACCGAATGGCAGGAGACATCGATAAAAAAGGGAGGACGTTTTTTAAGTCTGGCGATAATCTTATCGGTCAGAAGGGTTCCATTCGTAAAAAGGGTGAGGATAAAACCCAAATCATAAGCGTAATCATAGATGTCAAAGAAATCCTTGCGCATCAAGATTTCTCCGCCGGTCAGGTTAAGCCACAAGATTCCTTCGCCGGCCATTTCGTCGAGGATGCGTTTGATTTCTCCCAGTGTTAATTCGTTCTTTATCTTACCGGGACAATTATAACAATCCGTATAACAATGCCGGCAATGCAGGTTACAGCGGTAAGTGATTTCCAGTTGGGCCTTGATCACGCGTTCCCGCTCAAAAGAGTGCCGGTGGAGCTTCGCGCTGAAATCGCGGTATTCGATTTGAGAAATACGCGGGTCAGACATCGCAAGCCTCCGGGACCGACCGTGTGTGTGAATCCGTTTCTTTTAGAGGGCAGGAAAAAGCCGGGAGGTGTTGATAAAAACCTTCTAGGAGATTTCCTTTTCGAAGATCATACGATTCCTTCCGGTGGAGCGAGCACAATTGAAGCGCCCCATAGGCGTCCAGATGAAAAAAATGCTTGCCGGCCAGACAGGAACCCACCGGGGCGGTTGTGCTGTTGCAAACTTCCCGGGTGATGTCAGGGTCTGCGGCCTCGATTTTATCCAGCTCTTCATTAGAAAGCTGAAAACGCAGAAGGTTTTGAGCGGAATCAAGGGATTCGCGCAGTTCTTCTCCCAAGATAAACCGCACGTCTTCAAGGGTTTGGGCGTAATTTTTGACGGCGAGGACCTCGGCCTTGTTCAACGTGGTTGCCGTCGCTTTTAATAGGAGATTAAAATGGTTCTTATGGAGTTCCTTAATGGCAGACATACATTTGGCAAAGGAGTCCTTTTTCCGGGTCACGGATTCAAACGTGGACGGCGTGACTCCGTGAAGACTTATTTCGATCAGATAGGGCGGGTAGGACTTGAAGGCGTCCAGCGCCCGTTTATCTAAGAGTGTCGCGTTGGTAAACAGTGTTATGAGAAAGCCCTTGGAGGCAGCGCGTTGGTAGATCTCGAGAAAGTCAGGACGGGCCAGGGGCTCACCGCCCGTTAAAGTAAGTTCCAGGCAGCCCGCCTGGGTGAGTTCGTCCAAGATTCTAAAGATTTCGGCCGTGCTGAGTTCTTCAGAGATTTGCTCCGGTGTGTTCCTTGAATTCGTGTAACACATTGCACAATTCAGATTGCAGCGGTAGGTGATTTCCCAATGGCAGGCGATAGGAAACCGTTTTCCTTTGAGGTCGAGCCGTTTCGATTCCATGTTCAGTCTTCCCGGGCCGGGTCGCGGCGCTCTTGAATCAATTCCATTCGTACTAGCTGCTTGAGATGTTTTAAGATATCTTTCCGGATCTTTTTAAGTACGATTCCGAACTCAACGGAAAGTTTTTCGGCGATTTCGTCGACTGATTGGCGGCCGTTCAGTTCTTGCCAAATCCGTGTACCGGTCCCGTTAAAACGGATCATCTCGCTTTCGTAGGGATCGATCAATATCACCTCGTCTTCAATGACCTGCCACTCGATTTTAGGATTTCGTTCATAATAAACTGGTTTTTTATGCAGGGACGACATCACGAGCGGCCTCTCCATCGTTTGAGGCGATTGAGGAGTTGGTAGAAAGGTTTCATATAAAACACGCGCACGGTCTCCAAGAGGTGTTTCCGGGTCTTATAGAAATTTCCTTTCGCGAAATACAATTTTGCGATATTCCAATGAACCTGCGGGGTTTTAATCCAATGGCGAAGCAAATGCTGATAGCATTCCAGGGCCGTCTCCCGCAAACCCATTTTTTTTGCTAAGGATGCCTTGAGATAAAGAGAGCCGGAGACCGGGTAGCTACATTCGTTCGGGCGGATTGCGAGAACATGATCCCACGCGCGGTCGTAGTGTTTCAGGCGGGTGTAAGCCTGGGCCAGGTAGAGGCGCAAATCGCTGTGATCAAACGAATGATTTAAGAGAAGTTCTCCTTTTGAAATGACCTGGTCCCACTGCTTCTTACCGAAGGCATCGCCGATCCGGAAAAGTTTGTAATGGGGGTTTTCGGGATCGACCTTTTCCATCAAGTCATAAGATTCCCTTGCCTCGCGGAGCCGGTTGGTTTGAAAGTAGACCGGACCCGGATGATTGTAGGGGGTCCGGTAAGAAGGATCGTTCCCGGTTGCTTGTTCATAGTATTGTTTGGCCTTATCGACGGCATTTATCTTAAGACAAATCATGGCGGTGTTGAAATTGAGGGAAGCTTCACCCGGTGCTTTTCTCAAGGCCGCTTCCAGTTGTTGAAGGGCTGGTCTGATCTCTCCATTTTTCTGAAGTGCCAGGGCTGTGTGAAGCGATTTGAATTTGGATTCCGAATCAGGGTTGCCGGTACCTTTGAAAAGCATTTCAAGCTCTTCTCCCAGGAATTTGAGCGCAAGGGGTGTATAGCCTCCTTCCACCGAATAGGCGATCGTTATTGAATCGAAACGAAAATGTTGATTTTGGAGTTCGGTGAAAAAATCCCGGGGCAAAAGCCACGGGACGGGATTCTCGAATTCACCGCTCGGATAATCCGAAGAGTGGAGCGATTGGACCGTGAAAAAATCGGTATCGATATCCAGCAGGACAGGTTCCGAGGTGGATATCCTCGGAAGTTTGGAAAACGGGATTACGGTGAGCGGTTTGCCACCGACGTAACCTTCAAAACATCCCGGCAGGTGACTGCTTTCGGCGGTAAATTCTCCGTAGGAGTTTTGGGTCAGGGCCTCCAGAATTTTTTTGACGGCGAGACTCTGCTTTTCCGGGTCGGGGTGGTCCGGGTAGATCCAAACAAATTTCCTGACGATTCCCTCGCGGATTGCCTGGCGGATATAGTTGCCGATATGAATCTGTTCTTGAAGGGGTTTCGGGCTTAGATTCCAGAAAGGATATTGTTTGAGTTCGGCGTGGATTTCCCGTTGCGAGCCTTTCTCGAGGAGGACCGAGGGTGAAAAGGAGTTCCATTCGAAATCGATGTGCGCATCAAAATGAAGAAGGACCCGGTCGCGGAAGCCTGCCTTTTGCCAAACGTAATAGGCCTCGTCGTGGTCTTCCATAGTGACCACGGTCCGTGAGGTGGATTCAACAGGATCAATCGTCGTTTTTTGTAGCGTCACTAAGTCTTCTCTTGAATGGCCTGAATGGACGTAAGATCTTGAAAAAGGGATTGTAAGTCGCTTTCTAGGTTGTTTTCAGCGACATCGTATTCTGACAGTAATTCTGCCTTGATTTGATTAAGAGTTCGGTTCCCGTCGAGATTGTTCCAAACCCAAGCGGCCATTTCATTGAGGACGTAGAGACTGCCCGATTCGTGCGCGGTTTTTTTGAGGGGTACCAGGATACATTCCCCGGCGACCTCGCGCTGGATAAAGTCCGGATTTTTGGTGTAATAAGCTGTTGGATTCATAGCGCGTATTATAACAAAGTCCCCGGCGGAGTCCCAAAAAAATATCCAGGTTTCCCGGTTGAACCCGCTTCCGGCTCGTGGTAGTTTAAAGATTATGAAGACTGCGATCACCGTCCGGAGCGCCCCGTCCAAAGTTCCCAAAACGTATTCTTCTCTACGGAAAGAAGTCTGCCGTGTCATTTCAGAAGGCCGTGAACGAGCCCGCCGGGCTTTCGAACAGGAGGCGGTTCGAACGCGCTGGGAAGTCGGCCGTTTAATCGACACGCACGTGCTCTTGCATAAAGAGCGGGCCGCTTATGGTGAAAGCATTATCCTACGGCTTGCGCGTGATATCAAAGTTCACGAGAAGTTTCTCTATTATTCACTCGAATTTTATCGAGCCTATCCAATTTTCCACACGTGTGGAAAATTGGGTTGGAGACACTATCAAGAGCTTTTATCCGTTAATGATAAACAAGAACGTTTAGCTTTAACGAAGAAGGCAGAAGCAGGCGACTGGACGATCGCAGAGCTACACAAGGAAATCCGAAAAAACCGCGGCAAAAAATCCTTATCCCTTACCCCTTACCGTTTAACGCTTACCCCTAAGCGCGGCCGACTCGGCTGTTATCGAATCGTTCCTTCCGAACTGGAACCCTTGAAAAATGCTGTCGTCCTTGACCTTGGATTTTCCAATTATCTGGAATTGCCGGCAAGGATCACACGAAAGGTAAAGGCCGGCGATTTTGTCAGAAGGCTGCGCGGGAAATTGCGTGTCCGGAAAGATAAGCGTGTGCGGACGGAGGATCTCTACACCTACCGCGCGTTTATCGATCACGTGATCGACGGCGATACCGTCTGGGCCAAGGTTGAGCTGGGCTTCGGGCATTGGACGCGTCAGAAGCTCCGGCTTCGCGGGATCGATTGTCCCGAGATCAAGATGAAGCGGGGATTGAAGGCCAAGCGGTTCCTGGAACGTGAACTCCAGAAAGTCCCTTTTGCGACGATTGCGACGACGAAATCCGACAAATATGACCGTTATTTGTGCGACGTTTTTGCGGGCGGTGTTTTTATCAACGAAATTCTTCTCAGAGAAAAATTGGCGAGAGTTGTTCTTGCCCTATAACCGGACTCGGCATAAAATATGCTCGCTAGCCGAGAGGTGAATGCTATGAAAAAGATTGTGGTGACAGGCGCGCTGGGACATATCGGTTCCTATTTAATCCGGGAATTGCCGGGGATGTTTCCTGAAACCGAGATCTGGATGATCGATAATCTTTCCACCGAGCGTTACGCGTCTTTATTTAATCTTCCGGAGAACGGAAAATACCGGTTTTTCGAAGAAGACATTACCACCGCAGACCTGGAAAGAAGGTTTGACGGGGCGGATGCGGTCATTCATTTGGCGGCCGTCACAAACGCTGCCGAGAGTTTTAAAGACCCGGAAAAGGTGGAGAGCGTCAATGTGAACGGGACCGAGAGGGTCGCGGAGGCCTGTATCCGGACCGACTCCCGCCTTATTTTTGCCTCGACCACCAGTGTTTACGGAAAGTCCGAGTCGCTTGTCGATGAAAATTGCCCGGTGGACCATCTGAAACCTCAAAGCCCTTATGCGGAATCCAAGATTGTGGGCGAGCGGCATTTGAGGGAACTTGCGAGTTTTGAGAATATCCGGTTTGTGATCTGCCGTTTCGGGACCATTTACGGTGTTTCGCCGGGGATGAGATTTCATACCATAATCAACAAATTCTGCTGGCTGGCGGCGCAGGGGAAGATGCTGACCGTTTGGAAAACCGCCTGGGACCAGGTCCGTCCCTACCTGGATTTACAAGATGCCGGACGCGCGCTTGAATTTATTCTCCGGAAAGATTTGTTTAACCAGGAAGTTTATAACATTGTGACCTTGAACTCGACGCCGAAAGATATTGTTGCGTGTATTTCCAAAGAGGTCCCGGAAGTCCACTTTGAAATGGTTCAAAGCGAGATCATGAACCAGCTCTCCTATCATGTTTCCAACAAGAAATTTACAGACCTGGGTTTCCACTTCACGGGGGATTTAGAGGGCGGGATTTCCGAAACCCTGGACTGGCTCAAGAATTCCCAAAGCCTGGGCTCAGGACTCCTCAAGAAGGATCTTTAGGGATTCAGGAAACCTTTTTTGTTTTGTCCGATAAGATAAAAAGCAAGGCAAGCCCGAGTACACCCGAGACCGCGTTCAAATAAATGTCCGACCACTGAAAAAATCTCCTGGGGATAAAATACTGGAGGACCTCGTCAACGGTCCCCACGAGCGCGCACCCTAAACCTGCCAGGAGCAAGGTCCAATTTGAAGTTTTGTAGGAAGTCAGTGTCTTTTGGTACAAAATCGCCAGGAGCGAGTAACTGACGAGATGGATTTTTTCGATCTCGTAGCGGACAAAGAAATAGTGCGTGAAATACAAAGCAAGGATAAGAACCAAAAGGCCCCAATCTTTCCCGGATAAATTTTTGCGGCGCGACCAAACCCAGATGAGGATGAACAATGCAAAGGCATAACAAATGGCGCTCAAGGCGGGCTGGTAGAGGCCGAGCTTGCGCAGGAAATGAACGAGCCCAAGCAGATAAAAGGCCAGGGCAAGAAGGGTTCCTGTATAAAGAAGTGAAAAAAAACTTAGGATAATCGATTTCGCGTTGATCTTCAGACTTTCACCACGTCAATGACCTTGTCGTGATAAAAACGGACCAGGAAGACACCTTTGCCGGTGTCCGGCCAGGTCTTATAACGTTTGTAATAAATATAATGCCAGTCTTCGGAAATATTGCGGGCCGTGATGTCAATCGTTTGCGGTTCACCCAGGATTGTCAGGACCTCATTTTTATGCATATCCTTGATCGGCAGCATGTGGTTGGCCACAATCAGACGGTTGGCCAGGATATCGCGGCCGAATTGATCTCCTCCGCGAAGGAGGGTAAAGGGTTTTTCGTTAAAAATATGCGGGAGCCCGTAACCGACACAGCCGGTTTGGAAACAAACAACCGCCAACATTAAAAATAGGAGAAACGCCGCTTTTTTCATGGATAATCCTCAGGTATATTATCGGCCCAATCAGGGGGTGCTTAAGGGACGAAGTTTTTATTGTTGCAAGTCTTAAAGGCTTTCGTCACAATAGGGTAACTCTTTTAAAACAAACAGGTTCAGTGAAGGTAGGAGTTTCTGAGATGGACGATCCAAAGGATCCAGGCAAGCCAAAACGGTTAATGGGGGCCCTCTATTTATCGATTATTGTTGCGGGTTGTCTTGCGCTCATCAAAGTTTTAGCTGCTCTCGTGACGAGGTCAATGGCCATTTTGGCTTCGGCACTCGATTCCTTGATGGATGTCGGGGCGTCTATTGTCAACCTTCTGGCACTCCAAGGGGCCTCCCAGCCGCCCGATGAGGAACATGCTTACGGGCATGAAAAAATTGAAAGCCTGGCAGGGCTTTTCCAAAGCGTCCTTCTCACCTTAACCGGTCTTTATATTGTTTATGAATCGGTGAGACGTTTGATTTTTGGTGAGGAGATTCAAGTTCTGTCGCTTGGAATCGGTGTGATGCTTTTCGCGATTCTGGCCACGCTTCTTCTTGTTTGGCGGCTTAAGACGGTCAGCCGGCACAGTGAATCCCTTGTGATGAAAAGCGAAAAGTTGCATTATGTGACTGATATCCTTTCGAACGTCGGCGTGATTGTTTCCCTCGTCCTTGTTGCCCTGACAAAATGGGTAGTTTGGGATCTTCTTATTTCCATCGCGATTGCGATTTATGTTTGCCACGCGGCTTATGAGATCCTGCGTAAATCGATCGATGAACTTTTGGACCGGGCCTTGCCGCCGCAGGCGAGACGCGAGATCGAATCCCTGGTGTTGAATTTCAATCCTTCGATTGCGGGGATCCATAATTTGCGGACGAGGAAAGTGGGGGGGAAGGTTTTTCTGGATTTTCATATTGAGATCGGCGGGCAGCAGAACTTCAATGAGGCGCATCAAATGACCGAAAGCCTGATCGAAGCCATGCGAAAACGTTACACAAATGCGGATGTGACGGTTCATTTCGATCCGGAAGGAGAAATCTAAAGAATGAGAGTCTTGCTCGTGGAAGATGAAAAGAAGATGGCGAGCTTCATTATCCGGGGCCTGAAGGAAGAAGGATACGCTGTGGATGCGGCCTTGGACGGCGAACAGGGTTGGGAATATGTTTCAAGCAATGAGTATGACCTTGCGATCTTGGATTGGATGCTTCCCAAAATCAGCGGTCTGGATCTATGCCGGAAGATTCGCGAAGCCGGGATTCAAGTCGGGATCTTGATCCTGACCGCCCGCGACGCAGTGGAGGACAGGATCAAAGGGCTTGATTCCGGGGCTGATGATTATCTCACCAAGCCTTTCTCCTTTGATGAACTTTTGGCCCGCTTACGCGCTCTTACCCGGCGTCCCCGAAGCTTTCAAGAGGAACGGGAACTTTCTTCCGGGGACCTCGCGATCGATCTGATGACTCGAAAGGTCATCGTGGGCGCCGAAGAAGTCACGCTGTCTCAGAAAGAATTTTCGCTCCTTGAGTTTTTACTGAGAAGGAAAGGAGAAGTGGTCTCCAGGACGGAGATTGCCGAACACGTCTGGGACATTCATTTCGATCCGATGAGCAATACCATTGATGTCTTTATCAACTTCCTGAGAAAAAAGATCGACGGAACGCGCAAGAAAAGCCGTATTGAAACCGTGCGCGGTTCCGGTTACCGCTTAATCGAAGAATGAACCCGTTCCGGTCCGTCAAATTCCGCTTAACGATTTGGTACGCCCTTGTTTTGGCTCTCCTTTTGTCGGTCTTCTCGTTTTTGATGTATACCGAATTATCCAGGGCCCTTTTCCGGGATACCGATCAGAATCTGAGACAGGAAGCGATCGGGATAAAACAATCGATCGAGAGTTATCTTCAGGGGATCTCCATTGGTTTGACGATTATGGAAGAGAGTCAGTATCCGCTCATTCCGTTTCAATATCCGCCGGAACTCCGGTTTAAGTTGGGCGAAATTTTTACAGCTTGGGAAATCTCGGGAAAAAGGATCACGAAAAGCTCTTATCTGGTGAGGGTTGTCGGGCTTGATCACCGTCCGCTTATCGGCAACCTGTCCGGTTGGCAGACGGAGATCATTTTTCCCAATTTTGAGCGCGATTCCGTTTTTATGGAAGCGGGGGAATCGTTTCAAACGATTCATTTCCAGAAGAAAGCCATACGGCTTTACTATCATATGATCCGGTATAACGGTCATCCCTTGTTTGTGATCCAGTGCGGTGTGTCCATTCAAGATCTTGAGAGCGCGCTCAACCGTCTGGCTGTTATCATCCTGGTGTCGATTCCCGGGGCGGTGTTGGCTGCCTGTATCGGAGGCTGGTTTTTGGCCAGACGGACGTTAAGGCCGATCGATCTTATGATCACCAAGGCGCGCGGTATCAATGCTGCTTATCTTAAAGGCCGCCTGCCCAGGACCCAAACGGGAGATGAGATTGACCGCCTGGCCGAAACCTTAAATGAAATGATGGACCGTATCGAGAAAACGACGCAGGCGATTCAGGATTTCAGTTCGGATATCTCTCATGAACTCAAAACCCCCCTGGCGATTATCCGCGGGGAAGTTGACCTGGCCTTAAGACGGCCGCGTTCGCCCGAGGCGCTTCTTGAGACCCTGCGCGTGATTGAAAGCGAGGCCAATGAACTTATCCGGTTGGTGGATGATCTCCTGCTGCTTGTCCGCAGTGACGCCCGAAAGCTCCGGTTCGAAAAAAAGAAGGTCTCGCTTCAGCATATTTTGGAGCAGTCGGCCTCTCGGTTTGAAGACAGGATTAAGAAGAAGAGGATCGAATGGACCACCGATATCAAAGAAGCGGTTGAGGTTGAGGGAGATCCCGTTTACCTCAAGAGACTTTTCAGTAATTTGCTGGATAATGCCATCAAATTTACGCCCGAAGGAGGAAAGATTGGTTTAAGCCTTCGCGTATCTAGTGATCAAGCCCGCGTGGAGGTCGTGGATACCGGGATTGGAATTGAATATGAAATGCAGGAAAAAGTTTTTTCAAGATTCTACAGAACCGATAAGGCCCGCTCCCATGAAGGCGCCGGACTCGGGCTCAATATCGCGAAAGCCATTTGCGATGCTCACCAGGGAAGCATTACCATTCAAAGTCAGCCGGACCGGGGAACCCGGGTCACCGTCAGCCTACCCATCCTAAAGTCGTTGTAAACCCTTATCCAACAGTCAATTAAAGCCTTAAAAAGTTTTAATGCTAATTTAATGCTTTTTTAATGTTGTGTTTGCTACTATCTCGCCTATGGTTCAAGAAAGAAATCTTAAAACATGATAACAGGATCAGAAGAAATGAATATTACAAGCGCGTTAATTAAACCGTCGATCGATCACATTGAAGCCGAGTACAAAGATTTGGCTTCCAAGGTGGGATCCGATTCAATCGGCGAAGCCATGGATTTATCGCTGCATATTGAGAAAAAGCTCAGGCAGGTCCAAATGCTTCGTAAGACTGTGGAGTTCGCCGAGAAGACTGTGGATCAACCGATTCAAGAGGAATTATATGAGAACGTGCGGTGGCTGAAAATGGATGTGAAGGCCACAGCAAGGAAGTGGAAACGATTTTTGGCGAGTGCCGTTCGCCTAACAAAGACACAGGAGCAACAAATCCATGCTACAACATTTGCTGCGTGAAGAAAGCGTAAAAGTCGGTTTTGAAGCAGCTAGCCAGGAAGAAGCCATTCGAAAGTTGATCGATCTCTTGCCTTCTTGGGGATTAAGCCCGGAAGACCGAGAGAATGTTTATTCGCGGATCTTAGCGCGAGAAGGTTATGGAACGACAGCCATCGGTGAAGGGATCGCCTTGCCGCACTGTATCTTCGCAGGTGTCTCTCTACCGCTTGCCTCCCTTGGGATCAGTCGAGAAGGAATTGATTTTCCTTCACTCGATGGTCTGCCGGTCCACATTGCTTTCTTGCTTGTTCTGCCGGACACAGAAGATGCGGGACAAATGAAGAGCCAGATCCTTCATTCGGCAGGCAGTTTTTTCCGGGACCGTTTTTGGCGGGAAAGACTCAAGATCGCAGGCAGTGCGCAGGAAGCTTATGAACTGATTGTCCGTGAGGCGGGTTCTGAGCTTCAAATGGCAGGTTAGTTTTATCGAGCATCATAAAAAGAGCCTCAGAAAGCCCTTGGTCTTGGAGTTGGGGGCTCTGGATGGAGGGGTTCTGAGGTGTTATCGGCAAAGTGCCAGGTATCGCGGGGTGGTACCTGGCACTTTTTGTGTCCAAAATAGTCCGATTCAATTCTCCTAGACGAAAGCACGAAAGGTACCTTTATGATTGAATCCTTGAGGCCGCTCACCGATAATAGGAGCCGTTATGACTAGGCTGTCACCGTCCGTTTTCAAAATTCCGACCGATAAACTCCGGTGCGGGTATTACACCGACCGCTATTTCCTGAGGACCCGTGACGTTTTGATCCGGGATCATCGGGAGATCCGTGTGGCCTACCAGTTCTTTCCCCGTGAAGATTCCGTGGTCTGCGGACTCGATGAAGCCATTGCGATCTTGAAGACGTGTTCGGGGATGTATCAGGACCTTCACCGGGCCGAATTGCTTTATCAAAAGTTACGTGAGACCCAGTGGAATTTTCAGGACGCGAGCCTTCAACAAGATGAAGAAAAGATCCTGGAGTGGTCGGAAAAAAGGACTCACGTTCGTGAGCAGCTGAACCGGTTATGGGTGAACGGTTGGAAGGATCTCAGCGTTTATGCCCGATACGACGGCGACCGGGTCAAAAAGAATGAGCCGGTCTTGGGGATTGTCGGGGACCCCAAACTCTTTGTTCATCTCGAGACACCTTTGCTGGGAGTGATCGCAAGACCTACCGCCACAGCGACAGCCGTGGATGAAGTCGTCCGCGCGGCACGAGGGAAACAAATCCTTTTCTTTTCGGCGCGTTTTGATCACTATTGGGTGCAGACGACAGACGGCTATTCGGCCTTGAAGGCCGGGGCCTTTGCGGTCTCCACAGACGCGAATGCGGATTATTGGGGTTTGGAAAGTATCGGGACGATTCCGCATATTTTAATCGGAAGTTATGAAGGGGATACCGGCGAGGCCTTTTTGGCCTTTGATCACCATACCGATCCGTCTGTCAATCGTGTCGCCCTGGTGGACTGGGATAATGATTGTATCGGGACGACCCGGAAGGTGATCGAAAGGATCATTCTTGCTCAAGACCCGACAGTTCGCTCCTTAACGCCGTCGCTTTTTAAGAAGCTGGCGCCGAAGGTCATCGGCCCTGGGAAGGGTAAGCTTTGGGGTGTGCGTCTGGATACAAGCGGTCAGCTTCGGGACAAATCAGTCCGCGCCAAAGACGGATATGGTGTCTGTCCTGAGCTTGTCCGGAAGGCAAGAAGAGAATTTGACCGGTGGGGCTGCCGGAGGCTTAAGATTGTCGTCTCGGGCGGTTTCGATGCCGAAAGGATACGGCGCTTTGAAAGGCTTCGTTCGCCCGTTGATGCTTACGGTGTCGGTTCGACCCTTCTGCGCAAACGCGTGGATGTGACGGCGGATATTGTTGAATATAATGGTAAGCCCTGCGCGAAAGTCGGCCGCACGAAAGGAAACTGGTCGAAGCTGGAAAGGGTCAAGTAAGAACCTAGCCCGAGGGAGGCCGGATGCAGATTCAAAAATCAGATGCCCTCGTTATCGTCGATCTGCAGAATGATTTTTGTCCGAAGGGTGCTCTTGCCGTTCCGGGCGGGGATGAAATTGTCGAACCTATTAATCAAATCCTTCCTTTATTTTCTTGCATCGTGACGACTCAAGATTGGCATCCCCCTGATCATAGTTCCTTCGCGAAGCAGGGAGGCAGCTGGCCCCCTCACTGTGTTCAAGGGACTCCCGGTGCCCTTCTTCATCCTGCATTGGTCCAAGACAAAGTTCATCTCAAGATTAAGAAGGCAGATGCGCCCGATTTCGACGCCTATTCCGGTTTTGAGGGAACGAAGCTTGCCAGAGAACTCAGAGGAAGGAATATCGAACGGGTTTTTATTGTCGGATTGGCGACCGATTATTGCGTGAAACAAACGGCCTTGGACGCGGTCAACGAAGGTTTCCGGACCGTGGTCGTGACCGATCTTGTCCGCGCTGTGAATGTTCATCCGGGTGACGGTGAAAAGGCCTTAGGAGATATGAAAAAAGCCGGGATCCTATTTGTTCAAAGCAGTGAAATCAAGGCTTGAAGTGTCCCGTCGAATAGGGCTTGAGAATCAGGTAAAAGGAGCCGTATTTATGGAGATAGTCAGCCGGCTCAGACTGAACGTTATAACATAGGAGGGTATCATGACTACCGTATGGGTTATTTTTGGAGTTGTCGTTTTCTACATCTTAAGTTGTTTGCGGGTGATCAACGAGTACGAGCGCGCGGTGATCTTCCGTTTAGGCCGTGTCTTAAGCGAACCGAAAGGGCCTGGGTTGATCTTTGTCTTGTGGCCGATCGACCGGGCAGTGAAGGTGAGTCTTCAGATTGTAACTTTGGATGTCCCGCCGCAGGATATCATCACGAAAGACAATGTTTCGGCCAAGATCAATGCTGTGGCCTATTTTCGTGTGATGGACCCGATCAAGGCGACGGTTGAAGTGCAGAATTATTTCTTTGCGATTTCCCAGATGGCTCAAACAACTTTGAGGAGCGTGATCGGGGAAATGGAGCTGGATGATTTGCTTTCCCAAAGGGAAAAGATCAACAGCCTGCTCAAGACGATTTTGGATAAGCAGACGGACCCGTGGGGGATCAAGGTCACGAATGTGGAAGTCAAGCACGTGGATCTTTCTGAAGAGCTCAGGCGTGCGATGGCCCGCCAGGCCGAAGCCGAGAGGGAACGCCGCGGGAAGATTATTGCCGCCGAAGGAGAGTATCAAGCCGCCGAAAAGATTTGTGCCGCCGCGGCCAAGATGCAGCAGGAACCGATGTCGCTTCAGCTTCGCTACCTGCAAACACTTGTTGAGATCGGTGCGGAGAACAATACAACGACCCTTTTTCCGATCCCGATCGATATTTTAAAGGCCGCTGCCAAGTTGGCGGATTCCTGAAGTCCGGACGTTTTCAAACCTTGAAGAGGGTAAAAGGGAGAGTTGCCTTTGCCGCTGATTACTGAAGAGTACGATATCCTTGCCCGTCGATACGAGAAGCAGACGACCGAGGCAATCCTGCGCCTGGACGGGCAATTAGTCGAACGGGGATGTAAATTCGGTGACCGGGCCATCCCTACTTTCTGGAAGCCTTATTTTCTTTCCCAAGAGGACACCGATGATCTCGAACGGGTCACCGGGCAAATCATGGCCATTCTCGAAAAGGTGGTCAAGATCTACCTGGAAGATAAACGGTTAAGGTCCGTCTTTCAGTTGAGGCCGTCGGTGAGAAAGTGGATGGAGATTGACCCGGGGTACAAGCGCTGTGTGGTTATTGCAAGGCCCGATTCATTTTTGACCCCGCACGGATTTCGATTTATCGAGTTGAATTGCGACAGTCCGGCGGGACTGGGATATGCCGATCTTCAGGAGAGATTGTTCTGTTCGGGGCATCTCGTTAGAAAGCTGGCAGAACGGTATGAATGGATTCCTCCCCGCCGTTTGGATGCCTTGCTGGAAGCCTTGATGGCCTGTTACCGGGAATTCGGGGGGAACCGTTCAAAACCGCAGATTGCGATTGTCGACTGGAAGACGATGAGGACGTTGGATGAGTTTTATATTATCCAGAAATATTTTCAGGCGAAGGGCTATGAAGCGGTGGTGGCGGATCCTCGCGATTTGAAATACCGTTCGGGTGCGCTTTATGTCGGTGGATTTCGCGTGGATTTGGTTTATCGGCGGGTCATTTTCGATGAACTGATGGCCAAGAAGAAAGATGTCGGTGATTTCTTGAAAGCCTACCAATTGGGCAAAGTGTGCGTGATCAATCCCTTGAGGTCCAAGCTTGCCGCGAGCAAATCGCTTCTTTCGATCCTGACGCACTCCAAATATGATTCCTGGTTTTCGAATGCCGAGATTGAGGTCAAAAAGAAATATATTCCCTGGACGCGGCTGGCGGCGGATACCAAGAAGGTTTATCTCGAGAAGAAAAAGAAAATGACGCTTCGTAAACTGATCGAGCGCCATCAACACGATTTTGTCTTAAAGCCCTCGGATAGTTACGGCGGAAAAGGTGTCCGGATCGGAAGGGAGACGACGCCTAAGGTCTGGCGTGCGACCATCAATCGCGCGTTCCGTCAGCAGGAAAATTGGGTGGTTCAGGAGTACGTCCCGATTCCTCAAATGACGGTCCCGGTCCTGAACCGGAAAAAGAAACTTGTGATTGTCAGAAAAAAGATGAATATTAACCCTTATATCCTGGGCGGGAAGTATGCGGGGGCCATTGCGCGTTTGTCGGATGAGTCGGTGATTAATGTTTCGGCCGGGGGAGGATTGATCCCTGTCGTGACCTATTCGAGAAAGGGAAAAGCGAGATCATGAAAGTCTTGTTGGCGAGCAATAATCCTTTTTTTTCGGCCTTGGTCAAGAAGTCCCTGTCGCGTTTCCGGTATGCGTATACCGAGGTCGCCAATGGGATGGATGCTTTCCAGACAGTGATCAGCAGTAAATTTGATTTACTGCTTTTGGATTTCAACCTGCCGCGCATGAAGGCCATCGAGGTTTTGAGGCGTTTTCACTCCCTGGAAAATTTTAAGGTCCCGCCCGTGATCGTTTTTACGCTTCAGGAACAGGAACGGCGTGAGATCGAGAACGAGCATTTTATGCAGACCGAGGTCATTTCGGGGCCTTTGGCGATCCGGAAATTTGTCGGACTTGTTCAGCAAATCCTTCATCAGGAAATCCGGGTGGCCTGTTTGGGGGGCGGGACGGGACTCTTCACGTTGCTTTCCGGGCTCAAGACATTGGCGGGGATTCATATCACATCGATTGTCAGTATGAGCGATGATGGCGGTTCGACAGGGCGGCTGAGGGATATGTTCGGGATCCTGCCGCCCGGTGATGTCCGGCGAAGTCTTGTGGCTTTGTCAACCGCCCCCGATTTACTCAATGAACTGATGCAGTACCGTTTCCAAAAAGGCGCCGGTTTGGAGGGGCATAATCTCGGGAACCTCTTGTTGACGGCGGTCTCTCAAATGCGGGGTTCGATGACCCACGCCGTCAAATCAATCGGGGAGATCTTGAACATTCAGGGGCAGGTGATCCCTGTTACGGAGACCATTAATACGCTGAAAGCGGAGCTTGAAAACGGGGAAATTATTGAGGGCGAACATCGTATCGATTTATTTGAAGGGCATGATCCTTCTGTGAGGATCCGGTATCTCTGGCAGGTCCCGTCGGTGGCGGCCAATCCGGACGCGCTGGAGGCGCTTTATAACGCACACTTCATTATCCTGGGGCCGGGCGATCTCTACACCAGTCTTATTTCCAATCTTATCGTCAAAGGTGTCAGCGAAGCGATTGCGGTCAGCCGCGCCAAAAAGATTTATATCTGCAATGTGATGACCAAACCGGGTGAAACGACGGATTTTGATGTTGCCGATCACGTTCGGGAAATCGTCAAATATTTGGCCAAAGATGTCTTGGATTATATTCTGGCCTCAACGACTAAATTTTCAAAGGATCACATCGAACTTTACGCAAAAAAGAATCAAATTCCGGTGGTGGAGTCGTCGGATCAAGTTTTGTCATCCATCACCGGCGCAAAAATTGTCCGGGAAGATCTTGTAAGCGAAAAAGAATTGGTCCGGCACGACAGTTTTAAATTGGCGTCCACCCTTAAACGGATCATCGACGAAAGTATTTAGAGTTTTTAAATTTCGATCATCGTCTCGGATCCGTTGCGGGACAAGGAAAGGGGGGCGCCGGATTTTTTTTGAGTGCGGACGGAAGATTATTTTTTTTGCGCTTGCTTTTCAGGATTAAAGCTGTAAGATGTTTTTCATAAGGGAGAACGAGAGAGAGCGCGCATCGGAAATATGGCTTTATAAATATAATACATTATACCATCTTCGAATCTCTCGATCGAATCCCTCGAAAAAATCGTTAACTGCAACTTTTCTCAGACAAAACGAGGAGATCCCATGCGGATGTCTTTTTGTGTGAGGGATCAGATTCGTTTTCATTTGCGAAAGCGAATAGAAGCTCTTGAAGAAGGTTATCGTCAGAATGTCGGTCTGATCGGACCGGATGGGATGGGCAAGACCTATCTGCTCGAATCGATCTTCCATTCACTCATCGGCCAATCCCGTTTTATTCCTGTTTACTTCGACGCCGAATCGGTTGACTATGATAATTTTGCGGAACGCTGGATCGGCGCAATGCTGACCGGCGTTTTTTTGAGTCAATCGGTCCAGCCGCCTGAAAATTATCAATCTCTCTTGAGGGCAGCGGCTTTGATCGTTCCGGTAACCGTGGGGAGAATCGAGACGCTCCAGAAAAACTTCAGAAAGGAAAAGATCGCAACATCCGTACGCGAGCTTTTTTCCCTGATCGGGACTTTGAGCGATGAAACGGGAAAAAAAGTCGCTCTCTTGATCGATGAATTTCACGCCATCGAAAAACTGCCGGCCAACGATCCTTTTGTGATGATGGGCCGTGAGATTATGGCCCAAAAGAATACGATTTATATTGTTGCGAGTTCCTATGCTGCGCGCGCCAAAGAAATTTTCAGGGACAAATTTTCGCTGCTTTTCGGGAATTTTGAAATTGTCGAGATCGATGCATTTGATGGCGATCAAGCCGAAAAATGGATCAAAAGCCGGATTCCGGGAAAACAGTTTGGGGCGACCGAAATTAAATTTTTATTGCGCCTGACCGGAGGGAACCCCCAATATCTGGATATCTTGATCGACCGAATCGAGGCGCAGGTGACCCACATCGAAAGCGCTCATCACATACCCACCTTTGAGCTGGATTTTGAAAAAAAGGTTCCGAAGAGGTCCTTTTTTGACGCGGTTTATGAGGAAGTATTCTCGGAATTTGGCAGGATCGGGCTGCTTTTTCGAAACCGGATCGATCTCTGCTCAAGGATGGCTAAAGATAGTGCCCCTTATCTCAAGGCTTTGGTCGCGTTAGCCTGCGGCCGGAGGAAAATGCTCGGCATTTCAACCTTCATTGAGAAGAAAAACCGGGAGACCAAGAAGATCTTGGACCGGTTGGTCCATGAAGAATGGGTTTGCCGGAAGGGCGATTTCTATATTTTAAATGACGTTTTCTTCCGTTTCTGGCTGCGGGAAGTTTTTTACAAGAAGAAACAGCTTTTTACTCCCGAGATGATCAAGGTGCGGCAGTCGTTTATCGAGGCGCTCGAGAGGCAATGGCGCGAATGCGAAAATTCATGGCGGGACGGTTTGGCCATGACCGTTGAAAAATTGTTCAAAGAGTTTCGTAATGATGTCGTCGAAGTAGGACAAAAAAGGTGGCAATGCCCTCAATTTTCCGAGATTGGATTCCGACCCACCAATGAGAAGGTCATTACGTTTTACGCGAAAGGTCCCAGGGTTCGATGGCTTTGCCAGGTCGCTTATGAGCCGGTCAAAGAAGAGGAGATAGCCAGTTTTATCCAAGAATCGAAGAAATACAAGAAGCGTATCCTCAAGAAAATCATGATCGCTGTGGGCGGTATTGAGCAAAATGCGAAACTTATGGCCCAGGAAGCCCGGATCCAGGTCTGGGATTTGAAATGTTTTAATGCACTGCTTGACCTTTATGATATCCCAAAGTTTGTCATGGGAGTGGAAGAAGATAAGTATGGATCGAATGTGGGCACCTTGGCGGAAGGCGTATATCAGGCCTAGGGCGAAGAAGAGCAAGAAGTGTCTTTTCTGTTCTGTGCGGAAAAGAGTTGGGAAGTCGCATCACTTCATCATCGCACGTTCCTCTTCAAGTTTTGCCATTCTGAATATTTACCCCTACAATAACGGACATGTTATGGTTGTTCCCAACCGCCATCTTCGAAGGATCCGAGAAATGACCAAGGCCGAAAAACTGGATTGGCTTGAACTGACAGAAGATGTGATTGGCGCAATTGAGAAGACGATGCGGCCTCATGGGTTTAATTTGGGAATCAATCTGGGGCGGGCGGGCGGTGCCGGGATCCCCGGGCATCTACACTTCCACGTTGTCCCCAGATGGGAAGGCGACTCAAACTTCATGCCCATTCTCGGGGGAACCAAGGTGATTTCTGAATCCTTGGAGTCCGTTTATCAAAATCTTAAAAAGGAAATCAGAAAAAGGAAATCTTATCGCGTATGAAAATATCCCGGCAAAGTTATCAAGAGACCGAAGCGCAGATCCTCGCACCCTATGCCGTTTGGAGTGCGCACAGCCGGGGAAGGAAGTATCCGGAGAAGGAACATCATTCAAGGACCGCGTTTCAACGCGACCGGGACAGAATCATTCACTCAACGGCTTTTCGGCGGCTTCAGTACAAGACCCAGGTTTTTGTCAATCATGAGGGAGATCATTACCGGACGCGTTTAACGCATACTCTTGAAGTGGCCCAGATATCCCGGTCGCTTTGCCGGGCGCTTGCTTTAAATGAAGACTTGGCCGAGGCCATTGCCTTAGCTCATGACTTGGGTCACGGTCCTTTTGGCCACGCCGGTGAGATGGTCCTCCAGGAGATGATGAAAGATCACGGGGGATTTGAACATAATCAACAGTCGCTGAGGATCGTTGAAAAACTGGAGGAAAGCTACCCTGATTTCCCGGGGTTGAATTTGACGCATGAAACCCTGGCGGGACTCAAGAAACATTTTCACGTAGGGGCTTCATCGCCGTCAGGAAAGATGAGGTTTCTGGAGGCAGAAATTGTGGATGTGGCCGATGAAATTGCCTATATCAGCCACGATTTGGATGATGGCTTAAGGTCCGCGTTGATTCAGGAACCCGATTTGGAGGGGATTGAGCTTTGGCGGGATGCCTGCCGATATATTCATAGGAAATACAAGACCCTGACGGCTGAGAAGAAACGGCGGTTGGGGATCCGTTTGCTGATCAACCGGTTGGTGACCGATCTTGTTGAAAGTACCGAAAAACGGATTGGAAAATTCCGTATTTGCCGATTGACGGATATTCGGAAAGTCGAGCAACCTGTCGTGGTTTTTTCCTCGAAGATCAAGGGCCAGGTCAAGCAGCTGAAACAGTTTTTGGGGTGCAATCTTTACGGGCATTACCGGGTCGTCCGTATGACGGATAAGGGGCAACGGTGTTTGAAATCCTTGTTTGAGATTTATCTCCAGAAACCCGAGCAATTTCCGCGCGAAATTCTTTTGAAGTGCAAGAAAGAAGGGATTCGGCGTACAATATGCGATTACTTGGCGGGGATGACGGATCGATTCGCGCTCGATGAGTACAAGCGTTTTTTTGAACCGTATGAACGGGTTTAATCGAAAGAGATATGGTAAGAGCCAAACATAAACCAAGCGTCATTGAACAGTTTATGCTGCCCAACCCTGCGTGGCAGGACGGGTATCGTGCGTTCAATCAGCTGATGGGCCGGCCGCTCGGTTGGATGTATCTCTTCCGGGAAGACGGCGGCGGTGAGTTGTTGCGATTGGACCGCCGCGGCAATTGCGTCTTCTATGCTGATTCGCCGGCCAATCGGAAGAGTTGTGAATCTTTTCTTCAAAAATACTGCGTGATGCTTTCTAGTGACGAAGCTTCCTTAGAGAAGCTGCCGGCTTTCTACAGATGTGTCTTTGGGAAACCCGGCGTAGTTTTTGCGATGAGGCATTTGGCCCGCTTACGAGGAATCCTGATTCTCGATTCTTTTTCGAAGGAAGAAAGTGAGATACGCGGTTTACTGGATCCTTTTGATAACTTTATCGCGACCCATATTGATTTATCTTATAAGACTTTTGAGCTGAATAATTTTTACGAAACGGTCCACCCTCGGGCGCTGGCCCTCTCCACAATGCATTCCGTTCACCGTGTCATCAGTTCATCGCTGAGATTAAATGAATTGCTTCCCCGGATCGGACGCTTAAGCGCACAAGTTTTGAAAGCCAAGGGTTGCGCTATCATGTTATGTGACAGTTTGCGGGAATATTTGTTGCCCCATTTCTCCTTCGGCGGCGGATCAAAACATATTCATCAAAACCGGCTTCGGATCGGACGGGGCTTGGAAGGACGCATTGCCAAGACGGGTGAATTTCACTTAAGCCGGAGATCGATCTCGGTTCCCTTTATCGAAGATGATGTTGTGGGTGTGATTACGTTGTGGGATAAGGTGGACCGGCAGCCTTTTACAAAAACGGATTTGGAGATCCTGAAGTCTTTATCCGAACAGGCGGTCGTGGCGATCAAGAATGCGCAGCTTTATGAGGAAACAGAGCAATTGACGCTTGGCAGCATCAAAACGATCAATGAGTTACTGGCTTTGAATATCGGCGGTGAAAGGGGGCAGCTACCGGTTTTTGGCGAGTTAGTGATGGAAGTTGGCAAGGCGGTCGGTATTTCGAGCCGTGAGGCGACCCATCTTCAGAGAGCCATTTTACTTTTGGATACCGGGGCATTGACATTCCCCGAGAAGGTCTTGAGGAAGAAAGGGAAGCTGACCAAGAAAGAATTTGAACTGATTAAAAGGATCCCGATGCGAGGAGCGAATTTGTTGCGCTCCATTTCGTCGCTGAAACCCATTACCCCCATCATTCTCCATCACCGTGAGCGCTATGATGGAAAAGGATACCCCCAAGGGCTGACCGGAGAGGAAATCCCTATTGGCGCTCGAATTGTTTCTGTGGTAGACTCTTTCTTCGCGATGATTTCCAAGAGGGTTTATCGTGACCCGATGAGCGTTGAACAGGCCGTCGACGAAATTATAGCAAATCGGGGAACGCAGTTTGACCCGGAAGTGGTCGATTGTTTCTTGAGAGTGGTCAATCGAAAAGAAATCATGGAAAAAGTCAAAAAGGTTCAATTCGCGCAGGCAAAAGAGTCAAAGAAAAAGTAAGGCTATGGCTAGCGGAACGGTAAGATCCCCATCGCCGATCCGGACAGAAAGGCAAAAGGGGCGGATTCGGATAGAAAAACCGGGAGCCCTGAAGGAGAAGTACCCCCAGACGAATCAAATCATCGAAAGAAAGCTCCATGTGTTTTTTAAGGGGCTGCTTGTGGTTTCATATGTGTTTGCAGTGATAGCATTTGCATTAATGGTGATGATCTTTTTATGAACAATGTTGGTTGAAAAGTTATCCAAGGAGGACAAGACATGGTAAACGGTGGACGGATCAACAGGACGGGGCATAAGATTCTGGTTATTTTCGTGACGGCAGTCTTCTTGAGCGGTTGTGCCAGTAATAGCGATCTCAAACGTATTAATCGCGAACAAGCTGCGACCATTGCCAGTCTTAATAAGGAAGTCCAGCGGTTGAATCAGGAGCTCGATGAACTTCTCGATTCCCGCGAGGATTTGGTCAGGGCAAAGTCGGATCTGGAACAGAAGCTGCAGAGAGAGCTTGAGGCCGGCGATTTGTCCGTTGAGATGGAATCGCGCGGATTAGTGGTAACTGTCTTGGATCGTGTTCTCTTTGATTCAGGGAAGGCGGAGCTGAAAACATCGGCCCAGGCCACGATTGATAAGGTTGCCAAGATCCTCGGGCAGAGCGTCGGTGACAATATGGTTTATGTGGAAGGACACACCGACAATGATCCGATCCGATATTCGGGTTGGCGGTCGAATTGGGAACTCTCCACCGGGCGCGCTTTGGAAGTGGTCCATTATTTTATTGATTCCGCGAGCTTAGACCCTGAACGCTTTGTCGCTACCGGGTACGGTGAATTTCATCCGGTCGAATCAAACGCCACGGCTGAGGGAAAAATGAAGAATCGCCGCGTTGAGATTGTGATATCGCCCAAGAAAGTTGCGAAAAAGGTCTCCTAACACGGATTGTCTGCGTGATTCGTGGTTAAGTTGAGACGAGAATTTAAGCTGATTCTGTTTTTGGTGATTATCGGTTACGGATTGGCTGCGGTGTCGGAGTTTTGGGTTTACCATGAAATTCAAAAAAGGCTCCGCATTGAAATTTCAGGCCAATATGATCCCTTGGTCTTGCGGCCTTCATTTCGTGTGAAGAAAGCAAGCTTGAATTGGGATGAAAAGCTGAAGGTGCTGGACGGGGATGTAGTTTTTGCCTATGACCTCCGGGATTTGCTGATCAAGAATCAAATACGGTTGCATGTCCGGGGCGAGGTATTGCGTGTTCAATTCCTGGGGGACTGGCAGAAGATTCAAGGGATACGCGAAACGGTACTCAACCGATTTGATTTGCGATTCGCTTTAGGGCCGGAGGGAATGAAAGAGATTTATTCCCTTCAAATTGATTCGCCGGAAATTCAGTTTGGGATTAAAGAGTCATCCATTAAGATGGCGTGATTTTTTTTGGGTTAGAATCCCATGAAGGAAGAGCGAAGGTGAAACTTAACCAGTTATTTTGTGACCTACCCGTCCTCGAAAAAAAACAATGGGATCCCCATCGAAAAATCAAAAAGATCACTTCCGACTCCCGTCTTGTTGAACCGGGAGATCTATTCGTCGCGTGCCGCGGTTCACGTATGGACGGGCACGATTTCCTCGGTCAGGCCATCCAAGCGAAAGCGTCCGTTTTAGTCGGCGAAGAATTTCCCGAGATTCGCATCCCCAAGCAAGTTGCATGGGTTCGCGTCCGAGATTCGCAGGCCTTTTTGGCGGATTTACTGAGACGTTTTTATCATGATCCCGACCTTGCGGTTAAATTGACGGGTGTTACCGGTACCAACGGGAAAACGACGGTTTCTTATCTCCTTCATCGTTTGTTGAGGGAAAAGATCCCGGCGGCTTATCTGGGAACACTGTGGTACGACTTGCCGGGTGAGAAGATCCCGGCAATGAATACAACGCCGGGACCGGAAATCCTTTTGCCTTTGCTGGATGCCATGCACCGCGAGGAAGTCCAACATTGCATTATGGAAGTTTCTTCTCATGCCCTTGAGCAAAGGCGTGTTTACGGTCTTCGATATGAGCTCGCTATTTTTACGCAGCTGACGCAAGATCATCTCGATTATCACGGAGATATGGAGCATTACTTTGCGGCAAAGCGTCTCCTCTTTGACAACGGGCCCCGCCCCAAAAAAATGTTGATCAACCGTGATTGTCCCTATGGGGAAAGGCTATTGATCGATTATCCTCAAGCCAAGAGCTTCGGGATTTTCGGGCCTGCCGATTTCAGGGCGAAGAATATCGAAACAACCTTTCAGGGCAGCGGTTTCGTCCTTTGCCATGGCGAGCGGGAAACTTACTTTCAAACAAGATTACCGATGCATCACAATGTTTCAAATGTGGTGGCGGTCTTGGGAGCGCTTGAAATGTTGGGCTACGATCCTGTTTTATTCCGGAGTATTTTGCAGGAGATCCCTGAAATTCCGGGTAGACTGGAACGGGTTCCTGGGACCGGGCCGTTTGATGTTTTTGTTGATTATGCACATACTCCCGATGCCATTGAGAATGTCCTTTCCGGCGCGAGGCATCTTTCTCCGAGAAGGATTCTGACGCTTTTTGGGTGTGGGGGTGACCGGGACAAAGGAAAACGTCCGCTGATGGTCCAGACGGCGTGTCGGTATTCCGATGTCTTGATTTTGACCTCCGATAATCCCCGGTCAGAGGATCCGGAGCTTATCCTGAAGGACATGTGCCGCGGCATTGATCCCACACTGAATCGACGGCCTGAAATTCACGAGATTCTGGACCGCCGGGAAGCGATTGACCGGCTTCTTTCCTTTGCCGAACCGGGGGATGTTTGTTTTATTCTGGGCAAGGGCCATGAAGATTATCAAATTCTAGGTGAGGCCAAGATTCCTTTTGATGACCGGTTGGTTGCTCAGGAATGTTTGAAAAGGAAAAAACGTGTTTTCTTTTCCTGAGGCTGCAAAAGCTCTCCAGATTCATCTCCATCGCGCGAACCCCTTATGTTATGGCACCGGTGCAGCGATTGATTCCCGAAAAGTCCAGCCCGGGGATCTTTTTGCGGCGTTGGAGGGGGACCGCTCGGACGGGCATCAATTTATGGACGATGCCTTTCGGGCAGGCGCTTCCGGAGCGATCATCCGGAAGGATTTTTTTGAAACGAACCGCGAGCGTCTTTTGTCGGATAATCTCTACCAGAATCTTCTTGTCGGACCGCATCCGGAAACAATGCTCCAAGAATTGGCGGCGTGGCACCGTGCGCGTTTTCCTGTGCGGGTGATCGGGATTACCGGAAGTGTCGGCAAAACGAGCACAAAAGAGTTTCTTTTCTACCTGATGCGTTCCCAGTTTCCGACCCTTGCCAATGCGGGGAACCTGAACAACCATCTCGGGGTCCCATTAACTTTGCTTCAATTAACTTCCGATGCGCGGTATTGTCTCGTGGAAATGGGGGCCAATCATCGGGGAGAGATCAGATTTTTGTCTTCCATGGCCAGACCGGACGCGGGGATCATTACAAAAGTTTCACCCGCCCATCTGGAAGGATTTGGTTCAATCGAAAATATCTATGAAGCCAAGTGCGAACTGATGGAATCGCTGCCTTCTTCAGGGATGATGGTGCTGCCTTTTGATGACAAGAATTTGCTGAAGCGAGCTCGGGGACTTGGACTTAAAGTGATCACCGTGGGTGAATCCAAGGAGGCTGATTTCGCTGTTACGGGTGCTTGGCTGAAAGACGGTTGTGTATGGTTTTCGATCAATGAAAGCCGTACTTTTTCGTTTCCGGGTGTGGCCAAATTTCAGGTCGGGAACGCTGCTTGTGCCGTGGCCACGGCCTGTTCTCTGGGAATTCGGCTGGAAGATTTACCCGAGAGATGGACGGGCATGAAATTTCCCGCAGGGCGTTTTGAAGAGAAGGTGATCCAAGGAGACATCCGGGTTATCTTTGACGGATACAATGCCAGTCCGGAGGCATTCCAAAAGGCCTTGGAGACCTTTTCGGAGTTGGAAGCAACGGGGAGGAAAATTTTGATTTTCTCGGATATGCTTGAGCTTGGGTTTGCTTCGGAATCCTTTCATGAAGCCTTGGCCGAGCAAATTGCCAGGCAAGGGTTTGATTACATCGGGGCTTATGGCCCGTATTCGGCGGGGAGTATTCGAAAGATTCAGGAAATGATGCCGTCCCTTGAGGCCGAACATTTCAAATCTTCCGACGATTTAGGAGCGGCGCTCAAAAACAGGGTTCGATCCGGCGATGTCATCCTTCTGAAGGCTTCACGAGGAATGAAAATTGAAAATGTCCTTGGACATCTTGACACTTCTGCGGTAGTTTAATCCCATGTTTTATTTCTTATATCCGCTTAATGAAATCTCGATTGTGTTTAACATCTTCCGCTACATTACGTTCCGCTCGGCGGCGGCGAGCGTGACGGCGTTTGTCCTTTGTCTGTGGTTAGGTCCTTCCATTATCCGGTGCCTCAAGAGAATTAATGTAGTGGCTCATCAGAAAAGGGAATATGCCGATTCCATCCACCCGTTTTTTGCCGACAAAAAGAACATACCGACGATGGGCGGCATTCTCATTGTGGCCAGTGTTGTCATCTCGGTTCTCCTATGGGGAAATTTGACCAATCGTTTTGTTTGGATTCTGCTACTGGTGGTGATTTGGTTCGGCGGGGTCGGGTTTTTGGATGATTGGATCAAACTGAAGACAAGAAGTTCCAAAGGCTTAAGTTCGCTGACCAAACTTTTGGGGCAGCTTGTGATGGGCTTGGGGATCGGCCTCTATCTTTTTCAGGACCCGACCTTTGACCGGTGGCTGTATGTGCCTCTTCTCAAGAAGAGTTTTATCTATCTCGGCATTTTTTATATTCCATTTATTATCTTGGTACTGGTGGGGGCGTCGAATGCCCTGAATTTGACGGACGGTTTGGACGGACTGGCGATCGGGTGCACTGTGTTTACATCCCTGGCTTTCGGAATCATCGCTTACGTTGTTGGGAGGGTCGATTTTGCGACTTATTTGGCGATTCCTCATGTTCCTGAAGCAGGGGAGATTACCGTTTTTGCCTCATCGCTTGTCGGAGCGAGTGCAGGGTTTCTTTGGTATAACTGTTATCCTGCGGAAGTCATGATGGGCGATACCGGTTCTCTTTCCATCGGCGGAGTTTTGGGGACGATAGCCGTTCTGATCAAAAAGGAAGTAATTTTATTTATTGTCGGGGGTGTTTTTGTTTGGGAGGCCCTTTCCGTGATCCTGCAAGTTGCGAGTTTTAAACTGTTTAAGCGAAGAGTTTTCCTGATGTCACCTTTCCACCATCACCTTCAGCTCAAAGGATGGCCTGAATCCAAGGTTACGATACGACTATGGATCATTGCGATGATTTTAGCCGTCTTGGGGCTTGTCAGCTTAAAAGTGCGTTAAGATGAAGGTGCCAGGCAAGAAAGTTTCGATTCTCGGGCTAGGGCAAAGCGGATTTCAAAGCGCCCTTTTTCTTCACGCCAAAGGATACCGCGTTTACGCCTCCGATATATCGGGTCAAGATCCGATCCGCGACAAAGTCGAAGAGCTCAAGAAGTTAGGCATCGAGGCTGATTGCGGAAAACATTCCGAAGAGGAAATCCTCCGATCCAATTGGGTCCTTCTTTCGCCGGGCATCAACCCGTCGGTACCGATTTGTCAAAAGATTATTCAAAAGGGTATTCCCATTTTCAGCGAGATTGAGGTGGCGGGTTGGTTCAGCAAAAGCCGCCGCATCATTGCCGTGACAGGAACTGCAGGCAAGACGACCGTCTCAACGCTCATCGCGAAAGTCCTTCGGAATTCCGTCCGGGAAGTTGTCCTTTGCGGAAATATCGGTAATCCGTGGGTGGGGGAGTTAGAGAAAATCCGCGAGGAGACTTATGTGGTTATAGAAGTCAGTTCTTTTCAGCTGAAATTCTGCGAGTCGTTTCATCCTCGCCTGGCTGTTTTAACCAACCTGAGCCCGAACCATTTTGACTGGCATTCGGGGATGAAGGATTACGTTTCATCCAAGCTCAGAATTTATCAAAATCAGGATTCGGATGATTTTGCATTATTGAGGAGGCAAGACCAAGAGCAGTATTTTCCCGATTACCCCATTCAGGCTCAGCGGGAGTATTTCGGGGACGATCCCAAGCGTAATCCCAATGACGATGTCGTGACACGGGTCTGTCGTTTGCTTGGCTGCTCTCCGGCCGTCATTGAGAGGACGCTTCGCGAGTTTAAAGGGATTGAACACCGGCTGGAATGGGTCGGCGAATGGCAGGGTGTCCGTTATGTGAATGATTCCAAATCGACAACTTCCAGATCGTTAGCGTGGGCGTTGGAAAAGTTTGAGGACCAGCGTGTTCTTCTGATTGCGGGGGGGAAGGCCAAAGCCAAGGATTTTGCTGATCTGAACGGCCTCATGAGGCAAAAAGTTAAAAAGGCATTTCTCATCGGAGAAGCACAAGCTTTAATGGAAGAGACTTGGGGGGCTGTTTGTGCCGTCGAGCGATGCGAAAGTTTGAAAGAGGCGGTCCGGAAAACTCACGAGGAAGCTGCGGAAGGGGACATTGTTTTGCTGTCGCCGGCTTGCGCAAGTTTTGATATGTTTACCAATTATGAAGAGCGCGGGATGATTTACAAAAAGATTGTTCATGAAATCGCGGGCGGGGTGAAGGCCGATGTCTAGGGAAATGCGTTTTTTCTTTGTGACTGTCTTTTTTTTGATCGGACTTGGCGTTGTGATGACATATAGCGCCAGCGCTATTTACGCCGAGTACTTGTACAACAACTCGGTTCATTTTTTGGTCCGCCAGGTGATGTACGCGTTTTTTGGGATCGTTTTGATGCTCGCGACCGCCAATATTCCCGTTTCATTTTGGAAAACCAATGCCCGCGTGATGATGCTCACGGCCATTTTTTTGCTGATCCTAGCCTTTGCTCCGTTGATTGGACATGCTGCCGGGGGTGCGCGGCGCTGGATTAATTTGGGGTTTTTTAATTTTCAACCTGCCGAATTTGCGAAGCTGGCGATTTGCATTTATCTTGCCGATTATTTGTCGCGAAAAAAAAAGATCATTCAAAAAGGCAGTTTGAAGGTTTTTTTGCCGGCCCTTTTTCTCGTTGGATGCGTTTGCGCGCTGATTTTGATGCAACCCGATTTGGGGTCCTGCATTTTCATTTTTCTGATCGTGGGCGTTCTTATTTTCCTCGTGGGGATCCGCCTCAAATATTTATGGGTCGCAAGCCTTGTCGTGATCCCCATTTTTTATTTTCTTGTGATGCGGGTGCCTTATCGGTTGAACCGGGTCCTGGCGTTTCTTAATCCCTGGGAGGACCCTCAAGGAACGGGTTTTCAGATCATCCAGTCTTTTATGGCGTTTAGTCTCGGAGGTGTCCGGGGGGTCGGGCTGGGCGAGAGTATGCAAAAACTTTTTTACCTGCCGTCAAGCTATAACGATTTCATTTTTTCCATCATTGGCGAGGAGTTGGGTCTGATCGGGGTTTTTGTGGTGATGGCGGCCTATATCGTCATTTTTGTTTGTGGTATACGAATGGCTCAACGTTCGGCGCAGGATTTTGAGCGATTGCTTGTTTTGGCTATTACTTTTTTGATCGTGTTGCAAGCGATTATCCATATGCTTGTGACAACAGGATTAATCCCGACAAAGGGGCTTCCTCTTCCCTTTGTCAGTCTGGGTGGGACTTCTTTGGTGATGAATCTTGTGGCAGTGGGTCTGTTGTTGGGCATTGATCGCCAGCATCGACGTCGTTGAAAAAACCTTCGAAGAAGGCGAGCATTTTTTTAAATTTTTGATACAATAGATCATGCGACCAGAAGAACTCACTTGCGATCATCCTTCCGAAATGCGTAAACCCTCGGTGTCAAAAGATTCTTCTTTATCGATAAGCTTCTTGGATGGATCGACTTCCTTGCGAATCTGTGTTGTTGCGAGTCATTCGGGCGGGCATCTCTTTCCCGCATATTCTTTTGCGAAAGAATTTGTCAAAGCGTATCCTCAAGCGAAGGTTTACCTTTTGACCACAAAAAAGGGACATCGATTTAGCCGCCGGTTTGAAGAGGGGATATTCTCGGGATTCCAGTTCCAATGTGATTATCGATCGGCTCCGAAAAATACTTGGGAGCGATTTTTGTTCTTGATGCAGTTACCGCAGGCCTTTTTCTCCTCTTTCTGTTTTTTGGTGAAGATTCGTCCCGAGTTATGTTTAGGGTTTGGAGGGTTTGTCTCCTTATTTCCGTTATGGCTTAGCCGTTGGATGGGAATCCCAACGTTCATTCACGAGCAGAACCGGTTGCCGGGAAAGGCCAGCCGCTGGTTAGCCGGAACGGTTGATTGTGTTTGCGATAGTTTCCCCGATACACGATGGCAATCTACCCCCCGGACATTGGTGACGACCGGATTGCCTGTGAGGTATTCGGTATCGAATTCGCACAAGGCTTCGAAAGTAGGGCAGCCAATTCAACTTTTGATATTCGGAGGCTCACAAGGCGCACATACCCTCAACCGTTTGGTGATGGCTGCCATGGCAGGGCTCAGCCGTGAAGAAAGGGGAAAAATTGCCGTTAATCATATTGCAGGGGATACGGATTACGAATGGATTGTGTCCATGTATGATGAATTAGGGATTCGGGCATCGGTTTGGAAGTTTTTTGAGTTGATGGGTGATTTGTATGAACAGGCGGACATGGCCGTCACCCGGGCCGGAGCGAATACCCTCTTTGAATTGGCCTTATTTAAAGTTCCTGCCATTGTGATTCCTTATCCTTATGCCGAAGCTCATCAGTTCGAGAATGCGTCTTTTTTTGCGCAGGCGAATGCGATCGTGCTCAAAGAAGAAAGAGGGCTTGCAGGGAAAGGTTTGCTTGAGGACATCCGCAATCTCTGGCGTGACAATGCGCTAAGGGAAAGGCTTTCAGCGAACATTGGAACATTGGCGGATGGGGATGCGTCAGAAAAATTGGTTCGATTTGTTGTCCATAGGCTCAAGAAGGTGCGCTCGTGAATCAGATCCGTGAAGATGTGATCCATCAATGCCGTCATGCTTACCTCATTGGGATAGGCGGTGTTGGGATGAGTGCTTTGGCAAGGGTCCTGAAGCATCAACATTTGGAGGTGTCGGGATCGGATATCCGCGAAAGTGCCAGGACGCGTGAACTTAAACAGGCGGGTATCCCGGTTGCGATTGGGCAGAGTCAAGTCGCTTTCGGTGATGCCGATTTAGTCATCTATTCTTCGGCGATCCGCAATGAGCATCTGGAATTACTGGCGGCAAGGGCCTCAGGTCTCAAAGTCTATCATCGCGCCGAAATACTTTCGTCGCTTCTTAATCGCGCAAAGACATCCGTGGCCGTTGCGGGAACGCACGGTAAAACAACGACGGCTTCCATGATTTCTTTTGTCCTGACCGAATTGGGAAAGAATCCTACGTGCCTGGTCGGCGGAGATGTTTTGAACCTTGGGACAAATACGGTTCTTGGCAGTGATGATTTATGGGTGTCGGAAGTCGATGAGAGTGATCAATCACACGAACTGTACACACCCAATTATAGTGTCATCACCAATTTAGAACCGGATCATCTTGATCATTATGAAGATATGCAGGCGATACGGAAATCTTTCGAGGTTTTTATTTCAAACGGCCGCGACCCGGGATTGGTTGTTTATTTCAATGAGGATGTAGGATTAAGGGAAATCGTCAGCTTATCCCATTGCCCTGCAATCAGTTATGGTTTTTCGGAAGAAGCAGATTTTTCAGCAGGGAATATTTGTTACATGCCTTTTGGATTGGAATTCGATCTGTTTGAGGAAAGTTTTTTTGTGACAAAAGTGCGTTTGTCGGTTCCGGGACGGCATAACATCGCAAATGCTTTGGCCTGTATTGCCGTGACTGTTCAGTTGGGATGTGAGCCCGAAGAAGTGGCCAGGATCCTCACCCGGTTTCGCGGGGCGGGGCGGAGACTCGAGGTCAAGCATGAATCTTCGGAAATGATCGTGATTGATGATTATGCTCATCATCCCACCGAAGTGAAAGCCTCTATCAGCGCATTAAAGAAATCCGGCAAACCCTTGACCGTTATCTTTCAGCCGCACCGTTATTCACGGACGCGTTATTTCTTGCGGGAGTTTGCAAATGCGTTTGACGGCGCGGATCAGCTGATTTTGACGGACATTTACAGTGCAGGCGAAAGCAACGTACATCAGATTGATATTTCGAGTCTTTATCATGAAATAAAAAATGACATACCGGTCCGTATCCTCAGGAAGCAGGAGATTATTCCGGCGCTCTGCGCCGAACATAATTTAAACGGGATTATTGCTTTTCTGGGGGCCGGTGATATTGGAGATATTGCGGATGAATTTGCCAACCGACTTAAAGGTGCCCATCCGGTCGCAGGTTAGTCTGAGCGAACATACCACCATGAAGGTGGGTGGGGAGGCACGTTTTTTTGCCGAGCCGACATGCGAATCGGAGCTATTAGAACTCATCGAATATGCGAGGGGTTCCAATCTTCCTTTTATGATCATCGGGAAGGGCTCCAATATCATCTTTGACGATGAGGGTTATGACGGGTTGTGCATTTCTCTTTTAAAGTTTGAGCCCGAAAAAATATGTTGGGATCGCGAGAAAAAAGAGTTCACGGTTTCAGCCGGAGTGGCCTTGAGCCGGTTGGTCACGGTTTGTCGCGACCATCAAATCGGGGGTTTCGAATTTTTGGCCAATATTCCGGGAACCGTGGGCGGTGCTGTTTGGATGAATGCGGGTTTTTGCCGGCACGCCGGCCAACGACAGGAAATCGGGGATTTGATCGTCCGTTTGACCGGTTTCAACCGGGAAGGGAAGAAAGAAATTTTGGAGCGGGGCCAAATTCAATTTTCCTATCGAACGGCTCATTTGGACGGATGGATCATCGTGGAAGCTGTGTTGCGGGGTTATCCAAGAAGCCGCGAACATATTCAGTCCGAAATCGAAAAAAATATGAATTACCGAAATCGGGTTCAAGATTTACAGCACCCAAGTTCGGGGTCCATTTTTAAGAATCCGGTTTTCCCTCTGCCTTCGGCCGGGAAGCTGATTGACCAAGTTGGCCTGAAAGGTTTTCAGAGGGGGGGCGCCATGGTTTCACGGGTTCACGGAAATTATTTGGTGAATCTGGGGCACGCAACCAGTCAGGACATCATACAACTGATGAACGAAATTCAGACAAAGGTTTTCAATGAAACAGGGGTTTTTCTCGAACCGGAAGTTAAAATTATCAAAAAATCTTAGTGTTGGTGTGCTTTCGGGAGGGGACTCTTCCGAAAGTCAGATTTCCAAACGTTCTGGAAGGGCTGTCTATCAAGCTCTCAAGAGGGCGGGTTATGAAGCCGACCTGCTTGATCCCGCGAAATTTCGTGATGGCTTAACACGTGTTATTCGGAAATTCGATGTTGCCTTTGTTGCCCTTCACGGACGTGGCGGTGAAGATGGCCAGATTCAACGAATTCTGGGCCGTGCGAAAATCCCCTATGTGGGTTCTGATCCGCTTGGTTGCAAATATTCCTTTGATAAAAAAATCTCGAAGAAGATCTTCAAGCGTTACGGGATTCCGACTCCCAAGTATAGGATTCTATCCAAAGGGGAGTCTTGGGAGCGGTTGCGTAAATTTCCCGTACCTTTTTTTGTCAAACCGACGTGTGAAGGTTCCAGTATTGGAGCATTTCCCGTTGAAGATTTGGCGAAATCCGCCGAAAAAATAAAGAGGGCGCAACGCCTTTTTGGCGAGCTTTTGATAGAAGAAAAAATCGCTGGGAGGGAGCTAACCGTTGGAGTTTTAGGCCAAAAGGCCCTTCCGGTCATTGAGGTGAGGCCCAAACGGGGTTTTTACGATTATAAAGCAAAATACACCAAGGGGATGACGGAGTATTTGGTGCCTGCCCCGATTTCAAGATGCTTGGCCCAAAAGCTTCAAAAGATTGCCCTGAAGACTCATCGTTTATTAAGGTTGCGGCATCTTTCCAGGATTGATTTTATGGTTGACGGGAAGGGGCTTGTCTATGTTTTGGAAGCCAATGCTATCCCGGGTTTTACGGAATTGAGTCTTTTACCGAAGGCAGCGAAATTAAGCGGTCTTTCCTTTGAAAAATTGTGCTGTACCCTTGTCGAGTGGGCGCACGAAAAAAGGAACGGCTGAAATCAAATGTGAGGATGGGAATGGCGAGAAGACGAAGACGCAGTAACGGCAGACGGAGAGGAATCAAAGGGATTTTAAATTATTTCGGATCGATAGTATCCGTCCTATGGCAGGCTGTTCCATGGGTGGTGGCCGCTAGTTTATTTGTGATAGTTTTTCTAGGCGTCCGCAATTCCCTCTATGCCGATGGAAGTCTTAATGTGAGTAAAGTGGTGGTTCAACCTCCCGACGCCTTGACTCAGGAGCAATACCGACAAATCGAAACGGGTGTCCTGGGGCAAAATATTTTAAAGGTGAATCTTAAAAAAGCCGCCAGGCGATTGGAAAAGTATCCGGAGATTGCACGCGCGGAGGTAACAAGAAAATTTCCCTCGAGTTTACAAGTCAATGTCACTCAACGTCAGCCTGTTGCGTGGATCCAGGTTGCTCCACTGGGCAATTTCGGTTTGATCTCTTCGGACGGGGTGATCCTGGACGTTTTTGATCAAAGGAACGATTCGCTGCCGATTGTGGAAGCTTACGGTGTGGATGACCGAAAACTTCAGGTCGGGCAAAAAATTTCACATAAAGGATATCTGGAAAGCGTCGAATTTTTGAAGTCCTTTTGGAAAAGTCCGATCTCGAAAAAAGAAACGGTCACGCAGATGAGTCTTGACCGCGGGGGAAATGTCACGGTGACGCTGAGTGAGGCCCCACGTATTCGGATGGGCCAGAGACCTGCGACGCGAATCCGGGCATTAGAACAAGTCATGCCACTCCTGGAGCGCGAACCCCGGAATAATATTGATTACATTGATCTTCAATATGACAATGTGATTGTGAGAAGGAAAAAATGATGTCTAAAGAGGGAAGGCGCCGAGAGCTCTTTATTTATATCGGAACAAGAAAGATTGTTGCTCTTGACGGGATTGTCGGGAACGGTGCGCCTCATGTTCTGCGCTGGAAAACCATCCGCTTTCCGGAAGGATTCCAAAACGGTTTTGTGACCAACTTGGAAAGGGCCTCGGCAACGATCCGGAAGATTTTTGAAGATGTGCGTACGGATGAGGAATGGGATGGAAGCTCTTGTTATGTGATTTTGGGCAACAGCAAATTAAAATCCTACCATTTTTCAAGCTCTCAATATTATCCAAACGAGGAACGGAATATATCGTCTTCGGAAATTCATTCGGTGATCGAACAGACGCGAAGTGTCGCAACGCTTCCCTTGTCGGAAGTCATTTTGCAGGTGGTCCCTGAATCGTTTCTGATCAACGATATGGACGGAGTCCGCAATCCGATGGGGCTTGAAGCCAGGCGCTTGGGGGTTCATCTTAAAATTTTTACCATGAATTTTGAGGAGTTTCGGAATATCACGAAGGCCTTCGAGGCCTCCGACGTTGAGGTGAAGGGATTTTTTCCGAGAATGATCTCGGTTTCTGAGGCAGTTCTCGAAGAGCAGGAAAAAGACGAAGGGGTTGTGATCGTCGATGTGGCCGATGACAATACCCAGCTTATTCTTTGGAAGAACGGATACCTGGCGGATTCGAAGATTATCGGTTGCGGGGCCCGGTACCTGACCGAGAAAATAGCAGGTTTGTGGAATATTGAGTTCTTTGATGCCGAAAGGGTCAAGGAACAGTACGGAAGCTTGAACCCCAAGCAGGCGTTCGGTGAAGAACTTATCCCGCTCGTCGAGCGAAACGGCAAAGGGGTTCATCAGATTCCGAGGGGAGAATTCCTCGAAAAGTTCAATCAGGTTGCAAGAGAATGGCTTTCATCGATTATTGACGAGACAGGCGTGTTCCTGAGGAAACATAATTTTCGTTATCCCCACTACGTTTTTACGGGCGGAGGAACTGCTTTGGACGGTTTTCTTGAATTTTTGCAGAATGAATTCGCTTGTGAGGCGAATTTGGGAACCGTGCACCGCATCGAAGCCCCTCATGAAATTTTAGTGGACCCTTCCATGTGTCCCGTGCTCGGCGGACTGAAGTGGCTTGACCGCTACGAACGAGAGTACCGGCGCTTGCTTGTCCCCTCCAATATTTTTCAGAAAACGATCGCGACGGCACGCGATTGGTTTATGACGTATTTCTGATCGAGGCCGACTTGATTCCGATTAGGCATTGAATTTTCAACTTGCTCCCCTATAATGTCACTTAAATGAATACTGAGATATCGATGAACGTTCAAACTTTACCCTTACATGAAGAGCATGCGGCCCTGGGTGCAAAATTTGGGACATTTGGTGTATGGCAGGTCCCACTTTATTACTCGAGTATCCTTGAAGAGCACGAGCGTGTGCGCCGTAGAGCCGGTCTTTTTGATGTTTCCCATATGGGGGCTTATCGGGTCGAAGGGCCCAAGGCCGAGTACTATCTCGATAGACTAATTACAAGGAGATTGGTTGGGGTCGAAGCAGGAAGGGCCGTTTATAGTCCGATTTGTCGTGAAGACGGCGGTATTTTGGATGATATTATCGTCTATAAAGTGAGGTCTGACAGGTTTTGGGTGATTGTCAATGCTGCGAATGCTGCTAAAGATTATGAGTGGTTACACTCCCATTTAGAAGACGGGGTTAAACTTTCGGATTTAAGCCGGGAGATGGGGCTCTTGGCCCTCCAAGGTCCGGCAAGCGTTCCGATTGCAGCGCGAGTTCTTGGGCATGATTTCTTCAAACTGGGAAATTATCGGTTTCAGGAATGGCAAGGGGGAATTGTAGCTCGAACCGGCTATACCGGAGAAATCGGTCTTGAAATCTTGTTGCCCCACAAAGAAATAGCCCGATGGTGGGCGGCTTTGATAAAAGGCGGGAAACAGGACGGATTGATCCCCGTCGGATTTGCGGCACGCGATACGTTACGGCTTGAAGCCGGGATGCTGCTTTACGGACAGGATATGGATGAGGAAGTGGATCCTTTTGCAGCGGGGATTGGCTGGACGGTGGATTTAAAGAAGAATGCTTTTGTCGGGAAGGAAGCTATCCTGAAGCGTCGCCAAAACTCTAAACGTCAACTGGTCGGTATTGAGGTCGTTGACCGCGGGATTCCGCGGCACGGTTGTGAAATTTATCGAAATCAAAAGAAAATAGGCGCCGTGACAAGCGGGAGTTTTTCCCCGACTTTGAAAAAAAATATTGCGCTTGGCTATGTAACGATCGAGAATGCTGAAATTGGGACCGAGGTCGAAATCTCGCTTCGCGATCGATTTTTAAAGGCCCTCGTTGTAAAATTACCCTTCTATCGAAGCTCGCAGGGCGTATAAAAAGTAAAAGTGAATTCATGAATGAACGGCTTGATCATTTTGAAACACCTATATTGAGGAGGAGGATTGTATGAGTTTTCCTGAGAATTTGCGGTACACCAAAACCCATGAGTGGGCAAAACAAGACGGCAAGAGGATCCGCGTCGGGATTACCGACTACGCGCAAAAGGAGATTTCGGATGTCGTTTTTGCGGAACTTCCCAAACTGAATCAGGAAGTCGAGCAGGGCAAGCCGATGGCGATTGTGGAGTCGGTGAAGGCCGCTTTCGATATCTATGCGCCCGTCAGCGGGAAGGTGGTTGCGGTGAATAAGGGGATCGAAGCCAATCCCGCGCTGATCAATCAGGATTGCTACCAGCAGGGCTGGCTTGCGGAAATTGAAGCGAATAAGGAATCTGAGTGGCAGCAATTGATGACAACGGCTGCTTATGAACAACATATTCAGCAAAGTGTGAAGTAACGAAACGAAAGAAAAGTCATGGCAGAAGAGATCGTGCCCTACCATCCGATGACGGCTGTGGAGCGTCAAGAAATGCTTGAGGCCGTCGGCGTTGATTCCGCCGAAGAATTTTTGAGGGATATTCCGAGTTCGCTAAGAAATCCAAAGATAGCGCTGGCCGAACCTTTCAGCGAAATTGAAATTCAAAAGCGGATGAAGCAGCTGGGGGCCAAAAACAAGACGTCCGCGGATCAGCTTTCATTTTTAGGCGCGGGTTGTTATGAACACTTCATCCCGGCTGCCGTTGCTCAAATCGCTGGCCGGCCGGAGTTTTATACCGCATATACGCCTTATCAGCCGGAAGCTTCCCAAGGCACATTGCAGGCCATTTATGAATACCAAAGTCTAGTCACGGAACTGACCGGGCTGGACGTATCCAATGCTTCGCATTATGACGGAGCGACAAGTCTTGCTGAAGCAGCCATTCTGGCGGTCCGTCATACCGATCGGACCCAAGTGATCATTTCAAAGTCAGTCCATCCTGATTATCGCCGTGTTTTAGCGACCTATCTTCACGGGACCCCGTATAAGATCCTGGAATTGGATTGTTCCCCGGAGAACACGTTTGACCGCAAAGCGTTAACGGAGTTGATCAATGAGAAAACAGCGTGTGTTGTAATTCAAAGCCCGAATTTTTTCGGTGTTGTCGAAGATTTGGATGGAATTTCAGAAATGTGCCACATGAAGGGTGCGCTTTTCATCATGGTTTCGAATCCGCTTTCCTTGGCGGTGCTGAAATCGCCGGGTGAATGGGGAGCGGATCTTGCTGTCGGTGATGGACAACCCTTTGGGATTCCGATGACTTTCGGCGGACCTTTACTCGGTTATTTTGCTGCTACAAGAACGCTGATGCGCAAGATCCCCGGGCGTTTAGCGGGAATGACTCAGGACAGTGATGGGAAGAGGGCATTTTGTTTGACCATTCAAGGTCGTGAACAACATATCCGCCGCGAGAGGGCCTCGTCCAATATTTGCACAAACCAAGCGCTCTGCG
>JAFGHI010000059.1 GCA_016930235.1 Candidatus Omnitrophota bacterium | reverse complement strand
TGCTATTATTTGAACTCCAAAACTTAGTGGGACACTTAATTTTTCAGAAATATAGGCGGAAAGATCATGAAGATCAGAGACAGCGGCATGCCGGAAAAAGGTATGTGGGAAGGGTTCTTTTCTCCGGAGAAAATATTAGAAACACTTGGAATTAATCAGGGTGTTCAAGATGCTGTTGAATTTGGATGTGGTTACGGCACTTTTACGCTTCCAACCGCCAAGATCATTTCAGGGAAGCTCTTAGCGCTCGATATCGAACCGGAAATGGTTGAGATGACTAAGAACGAGGCAGCGAAAGTTGGGATTAAGAATCTGGAAGTCGTCGTGCGTGATTTTATGACAGAGGGAACTGGTCTAAAAACCGAGAGCATGGATTATGCGATGCTTTTTAATATCTTGCACCTTGAGGAGCCCGTTGTTTTGCTTCGTGAGGCGAATAGAATTCTTAAAAAAGATGGCCGGGTCGGCATAGTTCATTGGAATTATGATGCGTCAACGCCAAGAGGTCCTTCAATGAGTATTCGGCCCAAGCCGGAAGATTGCATCAAATGGGCGGAGATCGCGGGATTTTATTCTGCCCGAAGGTATGATTTAAAGCCCTATCACTACGGCATTGTTGCAACCAAATAAGGGGGGTAAGTATGAAAATGGGAGTCATTATTTCATCAAACGATGCGGAGACATGTTGGAATGCTTTGCGGTACAGCAATTTTTGCTTAGGGCAAAAAGATAAAGTTAAGGTCTTTTTTATGGGTAAAGGCGTTGAATACCAGAAGGTCAGCACAGAAAAGTTTAATACGGTCGATCAGGCTGAGAAGCTCATGCAGGCAGGCGGTACGATTTACGCTTGCGGAAGTTGCATTAAGTCGAGAGAACAGGAAGGCTCTGAAATGTGCCCGATTTCTACGATGAAGGATATGTATGACATTGTGAAGGAAAGCGATAAAGTCGTTACGTTTTAGCGAACGGCGAGTTCACAGCATGCCTCCTTCAGCGTTTCCATCTCCCTCAGCCATTGGTATAATCTGGGCCAGTTGAAGGTGTCCTGAGAGTTCAAATCGAAAATGCTTGGGGACGCCAAAAAATAGCGAGTGAAAAATTCACTCGCTATTTTTTTTGCCTTTAAAGCAGATTTGAATCCCTCAGGTTTGAAATTCCCTCGATGAATTTTATCGCCCCAGGAGCACCGAAGGTGCGACGTGGGGTGGGGACACTCACGCAATAGCATGAGTGCTGCCAGTCGCAGTTGATGACGCTGCGTACTGGGCTGCGCCATATAAAAAAGCCCGAGCCACCTTGTGGTCGCAGGCTCTTTTTTGTTTGTCGATTTGTTGTGAGCTAATGTGTCCCCACGGGACGGCGGCTGGTAATTTACGAAAATTTATGAAAATTATCGACCAGGTATTTATAACCCATCTCATACAGATTACGTTTTGTTTGCTTTTCTTGATTAGAAATTCCCATCTGTTATACCATAACCCTTTTCTATTTTTGAAGTTAGAAAATATGTCACGCTTCCACCTTGGAAATAGCGAATGGGACCGGCCATGGATTGCCACCCAAGAATTTCGCAGCTTCATCACGTAAGCGATCATACTCTGTTTTTACCTGGCTCGCGGCTACAAAACGCTCAAATTCGGCTCTTGAGACAGCCGCATTTCCAGAGTAATGAGTGAGAAGCCCAATCGCGAATTGGAATTGTATTCTCGTTGGATTCGCGTCGAAATAATGTGAAATGAACCAGGTGACGTCCACCAAAAGTCTTTGATCGATCTTCCGTTTGAGTGCTTCCTGGTATTCGGCAATAGCTGCATCATAGTTTTCCTCATACAGCTTCAAAAAAGCTCCCGAAATCCATGCCGCTCCAATATCCTTTCCGTAAGACTTAGCCTCATCAGCATGATGCCAAGCGTTTTTTAAATCGTTTAGGAAGAAATACATGATCGCCGCGTTGAGATGAGGCTGGAGCCAGTTATTCATTAAATTTAAGGCATCTTTTGGCCTTGAAAGACAATCGCGAATTGCGTCTTCATCCAGATTAAAACCGAGAGACTGAAAAATGCGTTCCATAGTATATATTAAAGACAGGAGTATTAAATCAAACCTTTTTGGTGCTCCTGAGCAGAAATGCAGCTCCACCGATCACCGCGATCACTCCAACAATCGGAGGAATCGGGATATTTTTGGTTTTTTCAGTGGTTACTTGCAGAGAACCCAGATCTACCGCCTTTTCCCGGGTTTTATATGTGATGCCCTGGTAGATAAAGGCGACGATGCCGAGTGCTATCAGTAAAACCGTAATCGTTGTATTTTGCCTCATAGAACCTCCCCCGGTTTCCCTATCCGTTATAGAATATTTCGGCCCTGGATGACTCTGAGCAGTACCATGACTACGGCAATAACGAGCAGGATATGAATAAACCCTCCCAGGGTGTAACTGCTCACCAAGCCCAATGCCCATAGAACCAGCAATACGATAGCGATTGTGTATAACATATATTCCTCCGCGCATTATGTATCATCACTGCTGGCTGTGTAACTAATGGCAGCCTGCAGTGAGCACATCATTTTTATTAACGTATCCTTTTGGTTTTTGTTTGGTAAAGGAGTATAATAAACTTCAAGGGAAGTTTAATGCTATGGGGTGAAACCCTATGCCCAGACTTTCCGGACTGCCGGACGAGTAGGGTACTCACCCCATAGATATAAGGAAGTAGCTGGAGTATAGTCACCTCCAACTTGATGGCGTTTAAATTTCAAGTGCCCATGAAAAGGTGATATGAAAGTTAAGCCAAAAAAGTCCTCACGAAAATATGTTGCGGCTGTTCAAAAATTGAGACTTGAAATAGTCCAACGCAAATCCGTGACAAACGCCCTCGAAAAAAGCGAATATCACTACGTACGATTGTTAAAAGAGTCATATCGCATGCAGGAACGATTGCGGCACTTGTCCCATCAGATCCTGCTTGCGCATGAAGAAGAACGAAAGAAGATCAGCCGTGAGCTTCATGACGAGATTGGCCAGATCCTGGCAGGAATCAGTATCCGGCTGGCGACATTGAAGAATGAGACTTCAAGCAATACGAAGAGCATCAAAAAAAAGATTGCGAGTACGCAGCGGCTTGTCGAAAAATCGATGAAAACCATCCATCGTTTTGCCCGTGAATTGCGTCCGGCGGTTTTGGACGACATGGGTCTTATTCCGGCCCTCAAGATTCATATAAAAGACTTCACGAAACGAACAAGTATTCCCATTCGTTTTAAAGTTTTTACTTTCTCTAAGATCGAAGAGTTGGGCAGCGTCCAACGCACGGCGTTCTACCGCGTTGCCCAAGAAGCGCTCAGGAATGTCGACAAGCACGCCAACGCAAGCCTTGTAAAAATGTCTCTTCAAAAGCGCGATGGTACTATTCATATGGAAATAAAAGACAATGGAAAATCTTTTTCCGTCGAACGCATGTTACATGCGGGAAGACGCAAAAGATTAGGCCTGCTTGGCATGCGGGAACGGATGGAGATGATTGGCGGTAACTTTTCCGTAGATTCAAAACCGGGTAAAGGTACCACCGTTCGCGTGTATGCTCCGCTCAAGATTTCTAATGGGGGGCGCGGGGGGGGCGAACCTAACCAGCCGCGGAAAGGTTTCTTATGAAGCGAATTCCTGTTCTGTTAGCTGAAGATCATACTGTGGTTCGAGAGGGACTTCGGGTGTTACTAGAGGTCGAAGATGACATTGAAGTCGTCGGTGAAGCCAACACCGGCCGTCAGGCAGTAGAGCTTGCCAAGAAGCTTCATCCCGCCGTGGTTGTTATGGATATTGCGATGCCGATCTTAAATGGTCTGGAAGCTACCCGGCAAATATTGAAAGTTGTTCCTACCGTGAAGGTTCTCATTCTCTCTGCCCATAGCGATGATGTGTATATCGACGAATTGATCGCAATTGGTGCGTCAGGATATATCACTAAACAATCCTCGGCGGAAGTTTTATCACGGGCCATTCGGGAAATTCAAAAGGGAGGCATTTTTTTCGGTCCTTCCATATCAAAACGCCTTCATACCCGCAATCGCAAATCTCTTAATAGCAAAGGGCGAATAAAAAAGCAAAACGTCCGTTTAAGTTCGCGTGAGGCGGAGATCCTTCAGTTGATCGCCGAAGGCCAGGCCAATAAACAGATCGCGGCAGAACTTGGTATCAGTATTAAAACGGTTGAAAAACACCGCCAGCATCTTATGGAAAAGTTAAATATCCACGATATTGCAGGGCTTACCCGCTACGCCATCTCCTAGGGAATCATCGAGAGCAGTATTCAGTCAACCACCCGTTAAGAGCAGGCGAAAATTTTAATGTTTAAGCCAACAATTTCTGAGCGTGAAATTCCTGCCCGCTCTCCCGAGGCGAGTACCCGGCGAATGGCCGATAGGCAGGCAAATATCGAAGTGGGAGATACGGTGAAACCGTGCCGTTTCACAGGCAAATTTAAATGGAAAAAGTTTGAATTTCGTAAACATTTTCGCTTTAACATCGAAACTCTTGAATCTATTTTATTTTTCGGATTTCGAGATATGCATGCAGGGAATATTCAATCATTCCTACGTGCAGTGTTGGCGCAAAGGCGCTGATACTCATTCTTCGAGTTTTTAATTTTCCTCATTATGTCCGACTCCGCATTGCTTTTTAAAATTATAAACGCCTGGCTAGGGTTAACACCCTATATCAACTGCACAATTTTCCACCTATGATCATGTCTGCACGCACTTCTGGGATAGCGAGTGTTCGCCATCCTAGGAGAAGCGTAAACTAAAAAACAATGAGTTTAGCAAAGAGAGGAGAGCGATGATTCACGGTATAAAATAAAAAAACAATGATTTCAATTAAAAGAGGAGAACGATGATGAAACTACAACACGTGTCTAAATTAGGGATTGTGTTTTTGGGTGTGAGCGGTTTGGTTGTTGCGGCGGGCTGCACGACCAATAAGTATTATAGTCTTGTCGGTCCGCCTGGCGCTGACGGTCCTACCGGTTATGTGGGAGAGCAAGGTATAGTGGGATTTGCAGGTGCGCCCGGTGTTGCTTTAAGAGGGGATCGTGGTTCAATAGGCGCTGCTGGTTCAGTGGGCGAACAGGGCCTTAAGGGTCCAACGGGGCCTGCAGGTGACGTTGCGAGAGGTCCTATGGGGCAATCTGGAGAGCAGGGTGCGAGAGGTCAACAAGGTGAAATGGGACAAACGGGCGAACAAGGTGACAGCTTACTTGGTTATACGGGTTCCCAAGGTGCTGTAGGTCCCCAAGGTGCACGGGGTCCTGTTGGAGATATAGGCGCCAAAGGTCCTACATTGTATGGCCCAGCCGGTCCTATGGGTAATACTGGTGCGGCAGGGGAACAGGGAATGCCTGGAGAGGAAGGTCCTAAAGGTCAAACTACAGCAGGTATCGCTGGTTTCGCTGGTCCTTCTGGAATTTCAGGAGTAACAGGTGCGAAGGGAGAAACCGGAGATCAAGGTGTAGTCGGCCAGGTTGGTTACTGGGCCTCTTATAAGGAGTTTAATTTCTCTTCCAATAATACCAGTATTACCAATCAAGATATGCGAAAGGTCTCCGACATTGCGGATTATATGAAAGCAAATCCATCCTTGAAAATCGGCATTGATGGGACCGCAGTGAAATCGAGCGATCAGAGTCTAAATGATCGTCGTGTCAGCGCAGTTCGGTCGGCTTTGATCAATGCTGGTGTGTCACCAAGCAGGATCAAAATCGGTGAGATTGATGACAAGGATTTTAGGCGTGAGGGACGCATCGCCGTGCTTTTTGCTACAGCCTAATCACGTTTGATGGTTGGTTCTTTGTCAACAGACTAGACTTGTTAGTTGCTGGCGGTGTTTTTGGGTTGTAGGAGATTGCCGCCAGCAACGGGGCTGAAAACAACACTGGCTAAACGGCAGAGGTCAGTGAATGTATATAAAAAAATCATGCATTACGACATCCGGGATAAAGATCCGGTAACTTACATTAGAGTTTTACAGATCCTCACGGATAAAATTGCACATGAAGAAAATTTGGAGCCATCAAAGCCGGCATCCGGATGATCCTAGGCAATAGAAAATAAGTATCCACTCTCCTTACCTTGTAGGGTAACCACCCCATAGCGCTCCACTTGTTTTCGGGTCAATATACAGTAGTTCCTAACACGGGGGAGAACGGCCATGAAAAATCCAAAACAGTATTCAATCGCAAAACAGTATTCAATCGCCCCACAGGGGCTATCCCAATCCTATGGAAAAAAATTAATAAAAGGGATTGACGCGGATGCCGCGTATGAACGTACCATTCGCGAAAATGAAAGATTAATGCGAATCCAAGAAGATCGGGTAAAAGGGATAAAAAGAAAATATTTTTTTTCGGAGCAGAATGCCGTCAGCCTGAATGAAAAAGACGATGAAAATGAAATGGAATATTTGAGTCGGGAGATGGAAGATTTGTACCAGGAATGGGAATCGCGGCACGGTGAAATCAGTCTAAATGAAGCCTAGACTTGTCGCGAAATTTCCTCTTGTGTCCAGTGTCGTGCATTGGGTTGTCGGCATGAGAAAAAAGGCCGCTACATTATTTGTCATTGATCTCAAGATCGCCGATGATGCTTCTTCTAACATGATTGATTTGTTTTATGGTTGCGCGGTCCCTGCCGTCATCGAGGCTTATGTGCTTGCGCGCGGCGGAGTGAACCCGTTCAGCGAATTAAAACTTTCTATCGCGCTTTTGCTCCTTGTGACGGGTTTTTCAGCTCATGCGGCGCGTCGAGGCGGAAGGGGATCTTTTTTGTCATTTTATTAAAGCGACGAGAAGTTCTCAGAGGTGGTTTTTTTAATATCTGAAATGCGGACATGATTACTGAAATAGGATTAGGAATCAGAAAATTAAGAAATTTGTTCAACCGTTCATATTTGGCGGTCCGTTTGTTTCGTTTATCAAAATCCGAGGGCACTGCAACCGCTCCGGGTTTAGTATTAATTCAGATTGACGGGTTCTCGTTTAAACAATACCAGCGGGGGCTTCGCGAAGGGAACCTTCCGTTTCTTCGTTCGCTTCTTTCGAAGCAAAAATATAGGGATTATGTGCATTATTCCGGCATGCCTTCCAACACACCCGCAGTGCAGGGCGAACTTTTTTATGGCACCAAAGGGTGTGTTCCCGCATTTAATTTCGTGGACCGGCTGAGCGGTGAAGCCTTTATGATGCTTGATCCGACATGCGCCCACGAAATAGAAACGCGGATAAGCCAAGACGCCGAAGCGCTTCTTAAGGGCGGGAGTTCCTATTTTAATATTTTCACAGGCAGTGCCGCAGAATCTCATTATTGTGTGGCAGGCGGTGGCTGGGGCAGGCTCTTTCAGATTTTCAATCCTTTTACCTGGCTTCTTGTTCTAATTTTTCATCTTAATATATTTCTTCGTACGGTTTTTCTGATTCTCCTTGAAGTCGTTATCGGGATTTATGATTTTGTACGGGGCGCAATCGGTGGAAATAAAATAGTCCCCGAGTTTAAATTCATATTATCGAGGGCCCTGGTTTGCGTTTTATTTAGAGAGCTTGTGGTCATGGGAGTGAAAATTGATATCGCCCGCGGATTACCCATTATTCATTTGAATCTTGTGGGATACGATGAGCAATCTCATCGGCGTGGCCCCTCTTCAAAATTTGCCCATTGGTCGTTGAGAGGGATTGATGATGCCATTCGCCGCGTTTGGAAAGAGGCGAGGCTTGCGGAGCGCCGGGATTATGATATCTGGATTTATTCGGATCACGGACAAGAAGATTCGATTCTTTATTCTGCGGAGAATGGAAGATCGATTGAAGAAGCGGTCGCGTCGATTTTTGAAGAACTTGCGAGCTCTAAAATTATAAAGAGTAAGATTCATTTTCCCCATGCCAATCGAGTCGAGCATGCGGGTTCGAAAGTGATCGCCGTCGGAATGGGACCCCTTGTTCACATTTATCCTTCCCCAGAATTGAGCCCCGAAGAAAAAGAACGGGTTATTTCCGAATTGTTGGTGACGGCCAAAGTCCCCGTGGTTCTGATCCCCAAAGAAGCGGGGCAAGTGGAGGCGCGAACGTTAAAAGAGAAATTCATACTTCCCGGGAACGCGAATGAGATATTCGGAGCAGATCACCCTTTCTTAAGGGAGGTCACTTGCGATCTTGTGAGCTTATGTCATCATCCGAGTGCGGGGAAAATTATTATTTCAGGTGAGTGTCAGGGAAGGAAGCCCATGAGCTTTGCCTCGGAGAATGGCTGCCACGCAGGTTATGGGCCGGAAGAAACGAGAGGGTTTGCTCTGCTTTCCCCGGATGCGCCTTTGAGCATACAGGGACGGGCCTATTTACGGCCGCTTGATATTCGTGAAGCAGCGCTCCGATATTTAGGAAGGACTTCTGGGCTTGCATCGGAACTGCCGCCACCGTCAGGCATAACGACATTACGCGTGATGACTTATAACGTTCACGGCTGTGTGGGGTTGGATGGGAAAACTTCGCCGGATCGTATTGCGCGAGTGATTGCACGGCAGGGTGCGGATGTCGTGGCTTTACAGGAAATCGATGTGAGAAGAAATCGATCAGGGAAGATTGATCAGGCGGAATGTATTGCGTGTAAATTAGGAATGGTCTTTCATTTCCAATCATCTCTTTCTTTGGAAGATGGGAAATTCGGGAATGCGATTTTAAGCCGCTATCCTCTGAAAATTATTCGAATCGGTGCGCTTCCCCGGCTCAGCGCCCATAGGTTTTTCGAACCGCGGGGTGCGTTATGGGTTGAAATTGACGTAAGCGGCGTCAAAATTAATTTGATCACAAGTCATTTGAGTTTGTGGCCTGCCGAACGCTTGCTACAAACCGAGGCCCTGCTCGGGTCCGATTGGACCGGCAGTGTTGTTTGTCAGGGACCTGTTATCTTATGCGGGGATTTTAATGCGAACCCGCGGTCCAGGGTGTGTCAACGCATTGGCGGTAAGCTGCGTGATGCTCAGCTGATCGTTGAATCTCACAAACCGAAGAGTACCTGGTTATCCAGTCATCCTATTAGCAGGATCGATCATTTCTTTGTCAGCCAGGACATTGAAGTGATGAATATCACAGTACCCGCAACGGAATTGGACCGGATTGCTTCGGATCATCTTCCGCTTATTGTAGATATGAAAGTGGGTTCATGTATTGATTCAGAAAAGGAGAGAAGTGGATTTTTGAACAAGCCCAACCCGGCTTCATCTAATTCTGAAAGTCGGGCTTCCTGTGAATTTCAAGCATACAGCGACCTTTTAAAAGGTTTTTGATCCATTTCTGATTCGAGAATCATGATGCCCCTATTCATTGGCGTATGAGGTGTTTACCCCATAGAACACCGACATGGCTGGATCATACTATCTAAAGGAGTGAACTATTGAATTATGATTCAGCAAATGTATCATTATTTGCGCAGATTGACGTTTGGAGTGGTCTGCTTTTTGATGTGGGCAGGCTTCTCCGCCGGTGCGGACGGGACTCGCAATCAGACTCCCGATCAAGCGGTCAAAACATTTCTGAAAACCGTCAGTTCCATGGAATTTCCCGCCATAGATCCTGTTCGCCATGTTGAGCTTGTCCGACAAGCCCATGCTTATCTGGATCTCGAAACAATGGGAAGTCAGGCGCTGGCCGATCATTGGGCCGGGGTTTCCACAGAGGAAAGACAGGTCTTTTTCGACTTGCTCTGGAAATTGGTTGAAACGGTGGCTTATCCCAAAAACCGGAATTTAATAGGAAATGAGAAGATTATTTACGGTGAAACCGTTCAGGCAGGAGATGGTTTTCAGGTCCCTGTCAACGTTCAGACGGAGGACGAAGCGCCTGCTGTGTCGATGAGTTATCACCTGAGCGAAAAAGAGGGCCGCTGGAAAATCGACGATATGGTTTTGGATGATGTCAGCATCATTGAAGATTTGAAATACCAATTTGACAAAATCATCGCAGAGTCGGAATTCCCAGGCCTTCTTGAGAGCATGCGCAGGCGCCTCGCCGAATCCAAAGTGAAAACTAAAAATGAAAAAGTTTGAGTTTTCCGGTTCTCAAGCACAATTTGTTTACCGGTATGCCGGTTGGATCCTTCTGGGTATTCTGCTGATCACGCTTGTGTCCATTCCTTACGCCAGACGTCTTGAATTTCATGCAAATTTCATGGAGCTTTTACCGGCCCGAACGCCCAGCATCCTTGCCCTCGAAGAGCTCAATAGCCATGTCGGAGGTTCTTCTTACCTGATCGCGGTACTGGAATCGCCTTCGGAGAAAATTGCGCGGGCCGCCGCAGAAAAGCTGGCGGATCAGGCCGGTTCCTTTCCCGAAGTTGGTTACGTGAATAATCGAACTGATGTGCCCGCCTTTAAAGACCGGAAATTGCTTTTTTTGAATCTTGCCAGTATCCATAAACTCTACCGGGACGTGGAGGCCATCGCCAACTACTACCGGAGAAATGCGAACCCGTTTTATCTCGATTTGCTGGATGAGGATGCGCCAACACTTGATTTAGCATCTTACGAGGCAGAAGAAAAAGTTACTCGAATCGGAGGATTCGGCGCTCAAGGTGCGGCTTCGTTTATGCAGGTCGTATTGATCAAGCCGCTTCACCCCCTAAGTGATTTTGATCGTTCGGAAATCTTGTTTGAAAAATTACGCGCGTCGTTCGACGCCATTAAAAAGAACATGAAAGGCCGGTATCCCGTCACAATGGCGCTCACCGGCCCTTACAAAGTCAGATATGATGAATGCCGAACGATCAGCCGGGATTTACGGCAGGCCGGGATGATCGCCGTGGTTTTGGTCGGATTGATCCTCAGCATCGGATTTCGCAGTTTCCGCTCCATTGCCTATATTTGTGTCCCAATCACAATTGCTCTTATCTGGACCGGTGCCTTCGCTTATTTCGCCATCGGCTATTTGAATCTGATTTCTGCTTTCCTTTTCGCGCTCCTGCTGGGAATGGGCATCGATTACGCGATTCATATCAGAATTGTGCTTGAGCAAAATCAGATTCATCTGGGCGATATGGGTGCCGCGATTGAACAGACCTATGCGGATGTCGGAAAACCCGTTTTTACGGGTTGCTTGACGACCTCCATTGCCTTCTTCATGCTCGCGATCAGCCCATTTGAAGGGTTCCGGCATTTTGGAATCATTTCCGGCGCCGGCATCTTGTTTTCGTTTATAGCCGCTTTTTATGGAATGCCAAGTCTTATGGCCGTCGCGGAAAAACATTTTCCAAGAAAGGCTTGCGGGAAAACCTTCGTCCCTCATTCCTCCAAAATGCCACGGCAATTTGTTTATGCCGTATTGATTGCGGGTGTTCTTTTCACGGTTTATTCGCTCACGCAACTGCGGAACATGAAGTTCGATTACAACTTTGCCAATCTTCAAGCCCGAGACGAGGGAATCCAGCTGGCTCTGCGGGTATACGAGCATTTCGGCGTTGAGTTAACGCCCGCAGCCTATATGACGCCTGACCGGGGCCATGCCGTAGAACTTGCCGGGCAGATGAACCGCGAGATTAGCGAGCGTCCTGAAAGCACCTTTGACTTTGCTGCGTCGATCATGTCTCATGTCCCGAGGCAACAGTCGGAAAAAATTATGGTCCTGCGACGGATTGAAGATTTGGTCAAACGGCATGAATCATTTCTTGAAAAACTCGATCCGGAAACAAAAAAAAATATCGAAGATCTCAGACCCCAGCTTCAAGCGACCGGAATGCCGTGGCAGGAATTACCCAAAGGCATGAAACACCAATACGAAGGAGATAACCAAAAGCTTTCCGTGGTTTATGTTTTTCCTAAGGAGGGCATTTTAGACGGCCAGGTTGCAAAACATTTTGTGAAGGAATTGCGGGAGATGCCCGTCGGGAAGGGGATACAGTTAGCCGGCGAGCCGGTGATTTATGCCGATATTCTGAAGCTGCTGGAGCGTGATTCTCCCCGCGCCTTGGGGTTAAGTTTGTTCATGATCATTCTTGTCCTTTTTTTGTCTTTTAAAAATCCGGCACATGTCTGCTGGGTTCTTTTTCCAGTGATTACGGCCATTCTCTGGATGATAGGCATGGCAGGTGCGATCAAGTTTAACTTTAATTATGTCAATGTCGTGATTCTTCCTGGTGTGCTGGGCGCGGGAATTGACAACGGTATTTATATTTATAATTGTTATCATACCATGAGGGGAAACGATTTTTTACGGGTCCTCAGGAACACCCGAAGGGGCGTGATCCTTTCTTCTTTATCAACGATTGCGGCCTTCGCAAGCTTGACGGGGTCGCATCATGCAGGCATAGCCTCGGCGGGCGTCCTGGGAGTTTTGGGGTTTGCAAGCTGTTTTTTGACCTCGGTGTTGGTGCTTCCGGTGCTCATCCAGTTTTTTGAGACCCGGCGAAAACCTCTTCAAGCCCCGGCGGCTCGCGTGCAGCCGTATCTTCAAGAAGATCCAGTTCATTGTACAAAACATAAGAACCGATATGGACGGAGCCATCGGGATATCTTACCAGGTGCAATTGGCCTGAGTTCTCAGCGCGCTCCACATATTTGCGGATAAAAGTCCGGGTGTCCTGCCCTTTTTGATAGCGTTTGCGCATAAGCCACATCCCGCCACGGTAAGCTTCAAGCGGACTATACCAGGAACCGTTATGATAGAACTCAACGTCCGAGGCTGATTTTAATCTCTGAAAGAGATATTTTTGTTTGGCCACTTCCGTACGGCTGCTCCGAATATACGCCTGGTAAGACTCAGTGCCCTGAACCGGCAGGGGACCGAGGTAAACTTTTCTGCCCTGGGAAGTAAGACCCTTGCCATAAGAAGTTGCGCAGCCTGCCGCCAGGAGGCAGAACGCTCCCGCTGCCAGGGAAACAAGGGGAAACATCTTTCTTGCAGTATGGCGTTTCATGTTTTTTTATTTTAACATCCATGAGGTGCGAACTGTCTATTAGGTGTTTACCCCATAGAACGTCCGGCCGGACTGTCATAAACTGGATCCACGGAATAGCTATTCGAATTCAACCGAAAAGGAGAACTCTGATGACAATTTCAACCGTGTTGCTCGTGATACTCGTGTTGTTTCTGGTGGGTGCGCTGCCGACCTGGCCACACAGCAAATCCTGGGGGTACGCCCCGAGCGGTATTTCAGGTTTGCTTGTGTTAATTCTCGTTATTTTATTGCTAAGCGGACGTCTTTAAATAACCAGAATAAAGTCAGGGATCACAATAAGAGGATGGGAACAGATGAAATATTATCGTGCTAGCGGAATAATTCTCATGGTGTTATCGGCGGGCGGTATGACGACAAAAGCTTCCAGGGTTGTTGTTTGGGAAACACAAGATATCCCAAGGACGTATGAGGTGGTAGGCCCGGTTTCTGTGAGCGAGCAAATTTCCGAAAGTACGGGGGATAGGGTTCAAGGCCTTGCGGGATATATTTCCAAAAGCTAAGGTCGTTTGATTCAAAGGAACCGTGTGCGGTGGCTCGAAGAAAACCCCGTTTTTTTTAAAAATCCGCAACATGTCAATCTGATTTCAAGGGGACTCGGTACGGGACTGATTGAAATGACCAACTGGCAATTTCAACCCTGAAAAGAGACTAAGTAACAGCGCATAAGTCTTCTGATATTTGGATGCTGTCATTCCCGCATGCTTTAAGCGGGAATCCATGGTCTGATTTGTATTCTGGATCCCCGATTAAGACATTCGGGGATGACAACCTGAAACATAATGCCGCAAAAGCACTTAAAGAGACTTGTGAAACCGCTTCAAGACAGAATCTGCCTACAGGCGAGGGTTTGACATAATTCCTCGCCGTAAAAATGTTTAAGGGGTAAGGGATGAATCCATGAGAGCGATAAGAACAAAATGGATGTCGGGTTTCCTTGCCGTTATTTTCATGACGAGCGTTCTATCCATGCAGGGTTGCTCTACCCTGCGACCTCGGAATGCAGTCCCCATAGATTTTTCCGGAGAAGTTGCTATTAAAGGCATGCCGGATATCCGCTTTGATATTGATAACCCCAATCCAATCGTGATGCAGAAGAGCTTGATCGATTCATTTGAAGAAGAAGGTGAAAATGATTATCCCGCTAATGCGCTTGGCATCAAGATCTATCCTGCGCTTGCCGTTTCCGCCGGCGGGCCTAAAGGCGCCTATGGCGCAGGGTTCTTAAAAGGGTGGTCCGAGGAAGGCTCGCGGCCGCATTTTAAGATCATTACGGGCGTCAGCAGCGGAGCGCTCATTGCCCTCGCCACGTTTTTAGGAAAAGACTACGATGAGCAGCTTGAGGAATTTTTTACCACGATGTCGACCAAAGACATCATGAAACAAAATAATTTATTCAGCATTTTATTCGGAGAAGCTTTTATGAGTCCCGCTCCGCTGGTTAAAAAGATCTCCGGTATTGTGGATGAGAAATTGGTAGCCAAGGTTGCCGAACAACACAGGCGCGGCCGTAGGCTCTTTATTGGCACCGTCAATCTTGACGCGCAGAAATTTGTTGTTTGGGACATGGGGGCGCTTGCGTGTAAGGGCAGTCCCGATTCGCTGGATTTGTTCCGGAAAATACTTCTGGCTTCAAGCTCCATGCCCATGATGTTTCCTCCGACCTATTTCAAGGTTTCTGCTGCTTCCGGCGAGCTTTATGATGAGATGCATGTCGATGGCGGGGCCATGAGACAGGTGTTTTACATTGACCAATTAACAAAAAACATGGAAAGAGCGGTTAAGGTTTCTGGGGTGGATCTCTCAAAATTCAGGCCGAAGCTTTATATTTTAAGTACCGGTTATATGACGCCGAACAGGCAACGGGTAAAAAACAATCTGGTCAGTATAGGCAAACGCTCTCTTGAGACGTTACAGGCAGAGGCATATATCGGGGATATCTACAGGCTCTATGCCTTTTCGCAGAGAAGGGGTTGGGATTTTAACTTAGCGTATATCCCGTTCGATTTTAAGCCTAATCCAAAAGAGTTTTTTGATCCAAAAGAAATGCAGAGGCTCTTTAAGTGCGGATATGATGATGCGGTCAATGGGTATCATTGGCATAAGACACCACCCGGATATGCCGCGGAGGATGAAAATTAATAAAAAACAGAATGGGAAAATATTTTTAACCAAGATGAAAATAGGATCGAAGCGATGAAAACACCGGGCATTGAAGCAACTATTCCTGCGGTCGTTAGCGGGACCCTTACAACCGTTGACCATCAGAAAATATCATTCCTGCATTTTAGGAATGGTTGCCAGGCCGTTATCATGATTGCGCATGGTTATTATAATAGTAAGCAATGCGCAATTTTGCAGCAGTTGGCTCAGGCGCTTGGCGGAGAGTACGATATTTTTATGTTTGATTTTCGCGGGCACGGTAAAAGCAACGGCGTATTTACCTGGACGAGCAGGGAGGGGAATGATCTGCGAGCGGTATTGGATTTTATTGCTCCGCAATACTCCAAAAAAGGATTGATTGCCTTTTCTATGGGCGCAAGTATCAGCATCAATGTCCTTGCACATGATCAACGTGTCGATAGTTTTATCTGTATCAGCGCTCCTTCGGATATGTCGAAAATTGATTACCGGTTTTGGTCCCTTGATTGGAAAGGGGACGTGGCATACACCTTATTGAATCCCAGGGGCCGGACCGGAAAAGGAGTACGACCGGGGCCATTCTGGCTGGCCAAGGAAAGGCCTATTGATAATGTTGGTAAAATTTCCATTCCGATTTTGTTTATACACGGCAGCCGGGATTGGGTCATCGGGCCGTGGCATTCCGAGGCCCTCTACCAAAAGGCGGGCGGGATGAGGAAAATCATTTTTTTCAGAAACGGGCCGCACGCAGAGTACTTAATGCGGGATTATCCCGAACGCTTCGTCGCAGAAGTGAAAAATTGGTTTCTTGATACGCTATGAAGAAGGAAGAGTTGATTATCCATAAGATATTTTCGCAAATTTCTTCCCGATTCCCAGACAGGATATGCCTTCAGATTAAAAAAGGCTCTGCCTGGGAGAGATGGACCTATGGACAAGCGGAAGATCTCTCTCTAAAGATAGGCGCATTTCTGATCCGGGAGGGTTTTAAAAAAGGCGACTTCGCGGCACTATGTATAGAGAATCGGCCGGAATGGGCAATCATCTATTTAGGCATCATGGCTGCGGGTCTGACCGGTGTTCCTCTCGATCCACAGTTGACCGAGCAAGAAATAGAAAATCTCATCAATGACTGCGCCGCAAAAATCATCTTTGTCTCCGATGCCGTTTTTCAGACAAAAAATATTGATAAGATAAAAACCGGGTTAAAAAAAATCGTTATCCTGGACCTGGATATTGAAGAAGAAAACCTTATAGGCCTGGCCGAGGTTCAATCGACCTTGCGCGAAGGGGTCGCATGGCCCGAGGTTTTTCTCGAAGATATCGCTTCTCTTATCTATACATCAGGTACTATCAGCAAGCCCAAAGGGGTCATGCTCACGCATAAAAATATTTGCTCTAATTTTCAAAGTATCGAAAAACTGAAGCTCTTCTCGGATAAGGATGTTTTTATATCGATATTACCCCTGCACCATGCCTATCCTTTTATGGTTACGCTGATCACGCCGCTTTTTTGCCGCGCACGGGTGACTTATACTTCAAGCCTTCGGAGCGATGAATTGCTGAGTTTGATGAGGGAAGCCGGAGTCACGGTATTGGTAGGGGTCCCGCAACTTTTTTCTATATTTTATACGAACATCCTGGAGAAAATGGAGAAGATACCGTTTTTTTTCAGGATGCCGCTTTTTGGGCTGATCGGGATATTGTGGCAGATAAGAAGGTTGAGCGGAATCAATTTGAGCAAGCTGGCCCTGCCCGCGATACACCGGCCGTTCGGGCAATCTTTAAGATTCTTTGCCTGCGGCGGTGCCAAGTTAAATGAAGAAGCGGCGAGATTTCTCACGAAGGTTGGTTTTACAATACCCGAAGGATACGGCCTTACCGAAACATCGCCCTTGGTGACCTCGACCCCATTAAAGAAGCAGAAGATCGGTTCTGTCGGCAGGGTGATCCCGGATGTCGAATTAAAAATCGATTATCCCGACGCAGCGGGGATGGGTGAGGTGGTCATCAAAGGCCCCAATGTCATGAAAGGCTACTACAAGAGAACCGACGAGACCTCGAGTGTTTTAAAGGATGGCTGGTTTTACTCCGGCGACCTGGGCCATATCGATAAGGACGGCTATCTTTATATTACAGGAAGGAAGAAGGAGATCATTGTTTTAAGCTCCGGCAAAAACATCTATCCCGAAGAGATAGAATCTCATTATACGAAGAGCCTTTACATTAAAGAAATATGCGTCCTGGGTATCGGCGGATCGGAGGAAGAGAGGCTGACTGCCGTGGTCGTGCCCGACGCAGACTATTGCCGGAAGGTTGGGGAGGTCGATCTTAATAGCGTAATCAGATGGGAGCTGGAAAATTTATCGGAGGGACTTGTTCCCTACAAACGCATCAAGGGCTATATGATTGTAAAGGACGCCATGCCGCGCACGCGGTTGGGCAAGATAAAAAGGTATGAAGTTAAGAAGAAATATCTTGATGAACTTAAGGGGATCAAGTTAAAAGGCCCGATAGAGGAAATCTCCGTTACGGATGAGGATCTCAGGCTGCTTTCTTCCGGTGTTGGCAGGAAGATCATCGAGGCCCTGAAAAAACACGCAAAGTTAGAAAAACAGATAACCCCGAGTGATCATATTGAACTGGATCTCGGTATCGATTCGCTGGGCCGCGTAGAACTCATCATAGCGTTAGAAAAGATGCTTCACATTCGCATCCCGAATGAGTCCATGATCAAGGCCTTTACTGTTAAAGAGCTTATCCTCGAGATGGAGAGGCTGGTTCCGGGTGAGTGGGTTCAAAGAGAGCCGATTCCACAGGTCAAGAGCCAAACTTCATGGAATGAGATTTTAAACGAAAAGCCCGCCCAAGAGATTATAAAAAAGCTCAATCTGGCGCCAAACCGGATGACGATTTCAGGGATGCTTCTATTCGCTGAAATTTTATGTCTTGTGTTCAGGGTCATCTGGCGGCTTAAGGTTTTCGGGACGGAAAACATCCCAAAAATGGGAAAGTGCATCTTGTGCGTGAACCACGGCAGTTACCTGGATGCGTTTATTGTTGAGGCTTCGATGCCTGCGAGTTTACGAATGGATCTTTTTTTCGTTGGTTTTAGAGCCTATTTCGAACAGCCCTTTATCAGGAATATCATCCAATATATCAGGGTGATTCCCATTGATCCGGGTATGCACTTCGTGGAAGCCATGCAGGCGTCTTCTTATGTTCTTAAAAATAACAAGATCGTCTGTATCTTTCCGGAAGCTCAAAGATCGATCGACGGAAATGTCAAAGAATTCAAAAAAGGGGTCGGGATATTGGCAAAAGAACTGAATGTCCCGCTGGTTCCGGTATTCATTACAGGTTCATACGAATCCTGGCCGAGGACAAGGTCGCTTCCAAGGCCCCACCCGGTAAAAATAACTTTTGGAAGGCCTTTTGATTTTAACGAACTTAAGCAAGAGGGGCTGAAACTGGGGGCCAAGGATGAATATGAAGCAATTGCCTTGGGCATAAGGGAAGAGGTTCTGAAACTCCGATGAATTTATTTCATATTTTCGATCAGGGATTGAATCTTATTGCGCAATTCTTCCGCGATCTGATGGGACAGGGTCGAGGGGTCTTTCTGATAGGGTTCCACATAACGGCTGAGGTCAAGGGGAGGACCGATGCGTACGAAGGCATTCCGGTTACCGAGGGGATGGGGTTTTTTGAGCTTGAAGACTTCACGCTCAAGCTTCATCACTGTTTCGGCTAACCGTTCTTCTGAAGGAGTGAGGTCGATATATTCCGGTTGCCATCCCGCCATCTGGATGCTTTCCTTGAGATCTTTAATGTTATCTTGAAGCTGTATTCCGGCTTCATGGCTGAAAAGTTTTTTCCGGTTCAACTTTTCCCGCAGAAAATAAATCATTTTCTGAGCGCGGTCAACGAGTTGCGCCTTGGGGTTAATCTGAACCTGCGGATATTTCGTCTCGACCCTTGAAAGCAACGCAGCCTGGGCAAGCCTTGCTTGTTCTTTGAGCCGTGTCAGTTGTTCGGAAATCCTTTGGGTGCGGTTGATGAGTTCTTGGCGCTTTAAAATTTTTGCCATAATGCGGATGATTTTCTCTTGAAAGGTAAAAAAATTTGCGTGGATAAGCAGGCGTTTTTCGATCGCTCGGATTTTTTTGCCCAAAATCAACTTGATCGGCTTGCGGTAATAATATTTGATAGCGACCGGCAAGAGATAGGCCGTCCAGGAAGCATCTGTTTTCCGAGTCTCAGTGATAGCCTGCAAACCCATGTGGACAGCGCCGGTTTTAAAAGGTTGCACCCGATCATTTAAATAGGAGATCTCTCCCTCAGGAAACATGACCAGGGCCCCGTGTCCTTTTTTGACGATGTCGACCGCATAACGCCTTGCCGCTTGGTCCCCGCCGCCCCTTTCGACCGAAAAATCTCCTAGACGCTGCAACAACCAACCGTAGAGGCCATGGCCTTGCTCAAAAGCTTCGGAATTGATCATATAGGTGAATCGAAGATGAGAACGGCGAGCAAGCTCGATGAAGATTCTGGGGTCCATTTCGTCTGAATGGTTCGCTGCCAATATCAAGCCTGAATCTTTTGGGATTGATTTGAGGATTTCAAGATCGCGCGCCTCGAGGTTCAGCCGGTTGTGCCAGGCAAGATCAAGGGCGTTCCAAAACTGGACTGTCCCTATGATCCAGCGGCAGTGCTTCGCAGGGCGAAAACCTATTGCCGAATTGTGCGGAAAATCAGTGGATGCCATATTGTCGGGCGACTCCTCCTAAAATTTTTGTATGCCGTCAGACCTTTTTGGAAACGAGTTCAGGTGACCCGTCCTCAGGATTTGTACCTGCTGAACCGTTCAGAATCTATTGCCGGAGGTAATGACTCAAAGAACAATCTTGAAATAGTATAATCGATTTTCTTGTCTTTGACCTTCTTTTTTGCATCTTCAGAGTCTTAAAATTTTGGAATGGGGTAATCACCCCATAGCGTTCCTCCGGTTTTCGGGTCACTATGAAGGGGTTTCTGACGGGGTACTGGACTGTCCGCGCCATTCGTCGGACAAGCCGGTTTGCGCGTCTTCGGAGAATAGACAGGGCGGATGACCATGCAGCAAAGCAGCGTTGTGTCGCTGTGAAGAAAGTTAAGCGTTAAACGCCCCCAGAAAAAAGTAAATATTTTCTGTCGGAACGAACTGCCGCCTGCCTTAATGAGAAAGACGCTGAGGATAAAAATTATGAGACAAAAGAAGTTATATCATTTGCTCATTATCATAGCCTGTCTTTCAGGTTCATCGGGGTGCGCCCATGTGCGGCATGCGGTACCTGAAAATCTTGTCGGGAAGGCCGTTGTTGTCGGTATGCCAGATATGCGCTACTACACGAGCAAGCCCGATTCTCTCTTCATGCAGCAGAGCCTGGCAGATTCGTTTAAAGAGGAAGGTAAATCAGACTATCTCGTTGACGGTATAAAGACCTATCCTGTGCTCATTATCGGCGGCGGTGTATCGAACAGCGCTTACGGCATAGGTCTCTTAAAAGGATGGTCAGATGCAGGCTCCCGGCCGGTATTTAAAATAGTGACCGGTTACTCAAGCGGATCACTCATCGCCCTTGCTACGTTTTTAGGAAAAGAGGATGAAGACCGGCTTGCGGACCTTTTCACGTCGATCTCGACCAAGGATGTTGTAAGAACGAGAAATGTTTTTGCTCTTTTATTCAAGAATTCCTTATACAGCTCAGACCTGTTCGCTAAAAAAATCGATGACATTGTGGATGAGAATTTGCTGGCGAAAGTCGCCCAAGAACACAGGAAGGGACGCAGGCTCTATGTGGGAACCACGGATCTTGATGCCCAGGAGTTTGTGATATGGGACATGGGAGCGCTCGCATCCAAAGGAGGCCCCGATTCGGTGAAGATGTTTCGCAAAATAATTCTGGCCTCATGCTCGTTTTCATCCACGCTTCCTCCGGTCTTTTTTCAAGTTGAAGCCGGTGGCAGGCGTTATGACGAGATGCACGCGGACGGAGGGGTGATTGGCGGTATTTTTTATGTTTACCACTTAATGGAAGGTGCAGGATCCGAGGTACCCTTCTCCGGGATCGATCTAAAAGGATTCAGAACGCAGTTATATATCCTCAATCTGTGTTATATGTCGCCGCACTCAAGACAGGTAGAAGATAATCTGACGGCGATCATCTCGCGTACGATTGAAACCAACGGAGCGTCAAAAATGGCCGGGGATACTTACCGGGTTTACGCATACGCGAAGGAAAGAGGATGGGATTACAATCTAGCGTATATCCCGGAAGATTTTACGCCTCATCAAAAAGAGATGTTCGACAGGCAGGAAATGAAGAGGCTCTTCAAACGTGGATATGATGATGCGATCAAGGGGTATCAGTGGCATAAAGCTCCGCCCGGACTTGTGTTAGAGGATAAATAACCTGTTATGAGGGAAATTTTCTAAAAGCGGATATGAATACTAAAAAAGAGATTGTCCGGTTTTTAATTGCGGGGGCTGTTATCAATGCGACAGATTTTTTTGTTTATTTCATTTTGCTTCCCTTTCTTCCCTTCAGCGTATCCAAAGGCATTTCTTTTACATGCGCGGGTATTGTCGGGTATTTGTTTGGCAAATATTGGATATTTAAACAAAACCAGCAATCCTATGCAGAAATCGGACGGTATGCGCTGATTAATATGTTGGCCTTAGGAATTAATGTTTTAACCAATCAAGCGATTCTCAATATGTGGCCGGGGGCTGTTCTCGCAGCTTTACTTATTGCCACTGCGTTGACAGGTTTATTCACCTTTGTTTGCTTCAAATGGTGGGTTTTTAGAACCCTGCAACAAAACAGGATTTATTCTGTGTGGTGGAAGTGGACGCCATGGAGATTCTTGGTAAGGGACGCCGCGCGCAGGCAGGGGTTTATGGACCCTATCAAAATCATCTCCCAGCTCAAGAATTTTGCGCAGCCCTCAGAGGTGACGGTTCCGATGGAACTGGTGCGTTCAAGCGCAGTTTTGTACGCTCGTGGGTTGATCAATACTTTGGCGATCCAGCATAACCTGGATTGGATTTGGCCTTATTGGGTGGAATGTCAATACAATCCTCGTAATGAGGCGTTTATCCCGCGGTCTTTTTCGCTGACTCAAATTAATCTCACACATAGAAATTGGACGGCCTTGGGCGTCCCCGACTGCACCGAATTTCCTCTTGTGGATCCCCGCGGCCTTGTTACGCCCTATTACGATAGCTGGTCTCTCGATGTTTGGATTATTCCAAAAGAAGGAGAGCCGTTAATCCCGGCGCGCTGCCCCAACGTATCGCAAAGGATGGTTATGAATGATAATCTTTGCATCGTTACAGAATCAAATGATGATCGATTAAAACTTCAATTAAAAGCGCGAGCGATGGGTTCGGCTCAAGCGTTTTTCTGCGAGGTTAAAATCCGGGGATCCGCTTCAATAGAGGCGCAACTGGCCGTTTCTCTAAGGCCTTATAACCCCGAAGGCGTGAGCTTTATAAATACTATTGTTCTGCTTGAAGATTCGCCGGGATGGCAGGTCAACCATGAAAATTTTGTTTATCTTGATAAACCTCCGGATCAATACGTATTTTCGGATTATCGTCGAGGCGATGTCTATAGCCGTTTGTCATCCAAGGATAATGAAAAAGAAATTTCATGTAAGGTCGGTATGGCGAGTGCCGCGGCGTTATATCACTTGGAAGCGGGACAGTCTCAAGAAATTACCGTCTCGATACCTTTAATGAAAAGTGCGATTAAAAAGGCATACTGTCAGGACTATCAGGAAACCGCGCAGATGGCCTGGGAGAAAAGTCTTCAAGCCGTGTGTTTATTGCAGATCCCCGATACACATTTTCAGTTTCTTTACGAAACGGCTGTCCGCACCATGGTTTTGCATTCTCCAAAGGAAGTTTATGCCGGGCCTTATATTTACAGGCGGTTTTGGTTTCGTGATGCCACTTTTATACTCTATGCTTTGTTATGTGTTGGGTTGAAGGAACGCGTCAGTCGTACCCTGGATTGTTTTAAATCGCGTCAGACCGCTCAAGGTTATTTCCTTTCCCAGGAAGGGGAATGGGATTCTAACGGAGAGGCCCTGTGGATTATGAGTCAGTATTGTCAGATGACGGGAAATGCCCCGCCAGAAGGATGGAAGGAATCAATCCATAAAGCGGGTAAGTGGATTTGTAAAAAACGCCTGCCCAGCAATTCGCAATTTCTCCACGCAGGCTTATTGCCGTCTGGATTCAGCGCCGAGCACCTGGGGCCGAATGATTTTTATTATTGGGATGACTTTTGGGGAGTTTCGGGATTAAAAGCAGCGGCCTTTTTATGCACTGCTTATCATGATCATGAGGAGGCTGCCCATTTTGAAAGGGAGTCAGTCTCATTGCTGGGAAGCATTAATCAAAGTTTAAAGAATGTTGAAAAACGCTTTAAAAGACCTGCGATACCGGCTTCTCCTTACCGCCGTTTGGATACAGGCGCCATCGGCTCTTTGGTCGCTAGCTATCCACTTCGTGTTTTTGAACAGAACGATCCAAGGATTTTAGGCACAGCTGATTATTTAATAAAAAATTGTTTAGTTCACGGAGGTTTTTTTCATGACATGACCCATTCAGGGATTAATCCTTACCTTACGTTACACTTAGCTCAAGTGTTTCTGCGTGCGGGGGATCCACGGTATTTTGGTTTGATGACAGCGGTGGCTAAACTGGCTTCACCCACGGGGCAATGGCCTGAGTCCATCCATCCGCGCACAGGCGGCGGATGCATGGGTGACGGACAGCATGTCTGGGCCGCGGCGGAATGGGTTTTGATGTTAAGAAATTGTTTTGTGCGCGAAGAAGACAACCGTTTGATTTTATGTTCGGGAATCCCGCGAGTCTGGCTAGATAAAAACCAAACGATTGCGTTTGGGCCCGCGCCAACAAGTTTTGGGGATATTCAAATTTCCATAAATCCGCAGGGGCAAAATATGATTGTCGGGTGGCATGGATCTTGGTTTGCGAAAGAACCGCCGATTGATATTCAATTACCAGGTTTTAAGAGCGTAAGGGTTACCCCTGCAACAAATTCTCTTGAATTAGAAACCTGCCGGCCGATAGGCAGGTATGAGGCGGGCCCATGATAAAAGACCTGGTCGCTAAAGTCAGAGATTTTATCGTCGTGAATCTGGAGGCAAAAATTTACCCGGATGAAATTGAGAAATTCTATACAAAGATTGCCCCTATCAAAGAGATGTGCGTCTTTACAGTCTCCGGGATGGAAGGCATCAAGGAATCGAAAGTTCTTTGGGCTGTGATACAGCCGGATCTTGATAATTTTAGGAAATTCGCCTCAGTGAATCTGCATCTGGCCATCAAGGAAAGTTTTGATAACGGCTCGTCATCGCTCCCTTTTTATAAAAAGCTTAAAGGTTTTACTGTTACGCTTGAGAATCTGCCGCATGACCTGTTCGGTAAGATAGACAGAGTTGCGGTCAAGGCCATCTATGAACCCAGAGTGATCGCGGGAATAGAAGGCGCTCTTCCGGTATTGGAAGAGCTTTCGGCCGCGGACCATCTCTTGATCGAATCCGAGGCGGGCATAAAAATCGTGGGATGTCTAAAGCAGCTCAGTGGAATTAAAAGGCCGATCATACTCGAGGATTCTTTAGAACTGGATCTTGGCATCGATTCATTGGGCAGGATCGAACTGGCTTCGTGCCTTGAGCTGGCTTTTAAGGTAAATATTAAAGATGAGGCAATCTCGCGAGCCTTTATTGTAAAGGATCTTATTCTGGGGATCATGGATGCGTTGAAAGGAGCTGAAGAGATTTCTTCAAAGGATCCAGCGGTGCCCCTCGAGCCAAACTACTGGAAAAAACATTTACGGGTCTTGCCGAAAGAAGAACACCTGGGGGCGCTCGAATTCGGTACCGGTTATTTTGCATGGCTGCTTCGATTTAGTTTAACGGCCTTCGATTATTTGATTATGAAATTGTTCTTCAGTGTTAAGGCCGAAGGGGCGGAGAACGTGCCCCAGGAAGGCGCTTATATTCTCTATCCCAACCACACGAGCGATCTTGACGGGCCGGCCATTGCCGCTTGTCTGCCGCGCAGGCCGGTGTTTCAGCTTTTTTTCTTTTTATTCATACCGTATTTTTTTAGGCCGGTTGCTAAATCTCCTTTGGTGAGGAATATCGTAAGGATGGTGAGATTTATCCCTTTTGATTATTCAACGCATTTTCTGGAAGCGCTGCGCAGTGCTTATTTGGTATTACAGCGCGGTAAAGGTTTGTGTTTTTTCCCGGAAGGTTTGCGCACGACGACTGGTAAAATCGGAAAGTTTAGAAAAGGGTTCGGTGTCTTGGCTAAGGAGTCAGGGGCAAAACTCGTCCCGGTAGCGATAGAAGGAGCTTATGAAGCATGGCCCAGCACGGCAAAGAATCCAAAACGCCATCCGATTCGAGTGAGATTCGGCAAGCCGCTTCTTCCCGAAGATTTGGAAAAAGAAGGGTTTGCCATGGGTGCGCGAAATGGTTACGAGGCAATATGCGTGGCGGCGAGACGAGCGCTCATGGAATTAAAGGATAAATAATGAATATTCTGATGATGACGAATACCTATTTTCCGATGGTGGGAGGGTTGGAGCAATCGGTCCATTCCTTCAGTGAAGAATTTAGAAATTTGGGGCATGAGGTTTTGATTGTGACTCCGGCCTTTGGGGGCGCGCCGAAAGAGGAACCGGGCGTTGTTCGAATAGACGCCATCCAAAAATTCAAGGGGACTGTTTTTTCCGTTAATTTTCCGGTCTCCGGACTCTTGACGCGATTAATGAAAGAATTCGTACCCGATATGGTGCACAGCCACGGCCCGTTTTTTATTGGAGATTTTGCTCTGCGCCTTAGCAGACAGCATGCCATACCGCTTGTATTTACTTATCACTGTATGTTTGAGCAGTACGTGCATGATTGGCCGGTTCAAAATGAAGGGGTGAAACGATTTATGGTCAAACTCGCTGCCGGATATTCCAATTTGGTGGACCAGGTCATCGTCCCCAGCGAAAGCGTGCAGAATATCTTACTTAAAAGAGGCGTTAGGACTCCCATGGAGGTTATTCCGACAGGGGTCGATGCGGAACGTTTTTCAAAAGGCGACGGAATTGCTTTTCGCCGGCAAAACCAGATCCCTCCCGATGCCTTAGTGGTCGGCCATGCGGGGCGGCTGTCTCCGGAGAAGAATTTGGAATTCCTGACAAATTGTCTGGTCGAATTATTAAAAAAAGATCCAAGGGTTCATGCTCTGATCGTGGGACTTGGTCCATCGGAAAAAATGATCAAGGACACCTTTGAGCGAGCCGGCCTTGGAAAAAGACTGCATTTAACCGGGGTCCTTCGTTATCAGCATTTGGTGGATGCATATTTTGCCATGGATGTTTTCGCGTTTGCTTCGTTAAGCGAAACGCAGGGGATTGTTCTCATTGAAGCAATGGCAGCCGGGGTTCCGGTGGTGGCGTTGGATGCGCCGGGGGCTCGGGAGGTTGTAGAAGATTATCACAACGGCCGGTTGCTCAATGAGATGGATCAGCAAAGTTTTGTTGACGCTCTCACCTGGACTTTATCTCGAACACCTGAAGAGATGCAAACCATCAAGCAGATCGTAAGAATGACGGTACAAAAATATCCGATTCAGTCTGCCGCGAAACATATGTTAGAAATTTATGACAAAATCAGATCCAGAAAATCTGTTTTCCTGGGCAAGAAAAATAGTTCGCGGTATCTTTTCCAGTGGCGTATGAAAGCGGAGTGGGATATTTACAGGAATTATATCCAATCCGTTCTCACCTCAGTGTTCGAAGGGAATTTTCAGAAAACAGAACCCGTCAAGATTAAAGATACGACCTCTCCTCCCAAAGCAGCACCGTCTTGCCCCCGAGGGGGAAGTGAACCTGATTGCGCGATGACTGAAGCCGGGAAGCGCATCGCTCAGACAGATTTGGGGAAACTTTAAAAAAGGCGAACCCATGAACGATAAAAAGAAAAACAAGGAGTTGCTTAAGAATCAGGGAGAAATCCGCCCGGTCCCGGAAAGAACGATTATTAAGCAGCTTCACCTGGAAATTGAACAGCGCAAGAAGACGGAGCGAGTCGCTCAGGATGCCCGCAACTATGCCGAGAGCATCATCAATACTGTGCGTGAACCCTTGATTTCTCTGGATCAAGATTTAAGAGTGGTCTCCGTCAGCCGTTCTTTCTATGATGTTTTTAAGGTAAAGCCTGAAGAGACCGTGGGGCAGCTTATTTATGACTTGGGTAATAAACAGTGGGATATCCCCAAGCTGCGGGAATTGCTGGAAACCATCCTTCCCCAAAAGACAACTTTTGATAACTATGAGGTGGAACACGATTTTTCGACCATTGGCAGGCGTATCATGCTTTTGAATGCCCGGCAAATTGAACGCGGAATGGGCAAGGAACGGATTATTCTTCTGGCGATTGAGGATATTACCGAGCGTAAGGAGATAGAAAAAGGCCTGGAAAAAACCCATAAAGAGTTGCAGGAGCTGGCCGCTGAGTTAAAACGTACCACCCGGGCAAAATCCGAGTTCCTGGCCAATATGTCGCATGAACTCAGGACACCGCTTAACTCCATTAACGGTTTCTCCGAGATCTTATACGACGAGACTTTCGGGCCGCTTAACGAGAAGCAGAAAAAATATGCTAATAATATTTTAACCAGCGGAAAGCACCTTCTTTTGCTGATCAATCAGATCCTTGATATGGCAAAAGTTGAATCCGGAAAGATGAAGCTGGCACTGTCCAGCTTACCTATGAAGAGTTTGTTAAATGAGATTTCACTGCTGATCGCGGATATGGTCAGTAAAAAGAAGCTCCAAATATCGCTAGACATAGCCGACGATATGCCGAATATCGAGGGGGATGAGCTCAAGCTTAAAGAGATCCTTTACAACCTATTTTCAAACGCGGTTAAATTTACCCGTGAGGGCGGTCAAATCGGCATGCGGGCGAAGAAAGCTGGTTCCGAAATAGAAATAGTGGTCTGGGATACGGGGATTGGTATCGCGTCTGAAAATATGGGGAAAATATTTGAAGGTTTTTTTCGTGTCGATACACCCTATTCCCGGGTCACTGAGGGAACCGGGCTCGGTTTGCCCCTCTCTAAAAAACTGGTTGAGTTACACGGCGGAACGTTTTCTGTAGAATCAGAGGGGCTCAATAAAGGCACCCAGGTCAGGTTCACTTTGCCGGTTCTATGTCGAAAGGTGGTGTGAAATGAAGAAGAAAGCCTTAGTGGTAGATGATAATAAAAGCAATCTTATGTTAGAAAAGGACCTTTTGGAGGTCGCGGGCTTTGAAGTATTTGAAGCTGAAAATGCTGCCGATGGCATTGCCATTGCCAGGGAAGAAAGGCCCGATATCATCATTATGGATGTGCGGCTTCCTGATATGCGTGGCAGCGAAGCTGCCAGAATATTGCGTGAAGACAAAGCAACAAGCGATATCCCCATCGTTTTTGTGACGGCTTCGGTTATGGCGGGGGAACGGGAGGAGATAAACGCCATAACGAACAGCGGATTCATAAGCAAGCCGATCAATACGCGCACTTTTGCGGAAAAAGTCAGTCAGTTTATGAAGTGACTTTCTAATAGGCTGGAAAGTCTATTTCAAAAGAGGTAGAGAATGAAAGACAAATCAGTGATTTTGGTTGTTGATGACCAGATGCAGAACATTGAACTTCTCGAAGCCTATCTTGTTCCGCAAGGTTATAAAATTGTCAAGGCGTCAAGCGGTGAAGAAGCGTTGGAAAAACTTGTCCATAACCCAATCGATCTGATTCTGTTGGACGTCATGATGCCCGAGATGTCCGGCATCGAAGTGCTGGAGAAATTTCGCGCCGATGAAAAAACACGACTGACCCCGGTGGTGATGGTCACCGTACTTAAGGAGACCGAAGACAAGGTAAAAGCCCTTGAAGCAGGATGCGATGATTTTATCTCCAAGCCCTTTGATAAGGTTGAATTATTGGCAAGAGTTAAGTCTATACTCAAGATAAGCCATTACCGCCGGCAGTTAGAGGAAAAGGAGAAATTTAAGGCAGTCGTTGACAAAATAAGCGATGGCATTGCGATTTGTAGCCCGGATTATCTCATTAAAGATAGCAATGCGGCGATTTTAAAGTACTTGAATATTGCCGATCCGGCGGATGTTAATTTGGTCGAAATGCTATTCAAGAATTATTCTGTTTCTATCAATAAAGAAGCTCTTATGGATTTAACGACTGCGCGCAAAACATTTGATATGGTACGCCAGGAATCAGAAACGGCAGAGGCATTATATTTAGAGGTCAATTCGAATGTGATAAAAAATTCAGCTGGAGAGCTATTGAGCATTGTTTTTATTCTGCGTGATGTTACTGCAGCACGCACCGAAGAATTTCTAAAACAGGATACCTTGACTCTTATTTCGCATAAACTGCGTACACCGTTGGGAGTGATTAGCGGGAACCTATCATTACTTCAGGATGGGTTATATGGCCCTCTTAATGAGGAGCAAAAAAAAGTAATTGATAGCATTTCGAAGCAATCTTCTTCGCTTATTTCAATAGTAGAGGAACTGCTTGGGTTTACCATAGTATGTAGTCACTCCTCATGAAACATAGGGTACGTCTTTTTATAAAGGGTGACACGAAAGCAGGTTTTGAGTCGCGGATCGGATCTGAATCCGGGCATGTTGTTATGGGGTATACTGTTTTTTTCGTTCGTCAATCGCTTCACTTCTGCTTTTCGTTTTAAAATTTCCTCCTTTCTGCCGGCATAGCCACCATTGGGTGAAACATTTTCAAGGGACTTATGCGGCTGGCATTATAGGTGACAAATGCCTCGCTTCTGTTCTGGAAGCTCTCTGAGAACGTAGCCCTACCTCGCGCAGAATAGTTAAGACCTCAATAGATTTTTATGATAAGCCGTGATTGGGGTGAATACCCCATAGTGTCCTTAAGGTTTTTTGCTTATGCTCTTAATAGAGAAAACAAAGGGGGAAGAATGAAAAAAATTATCATTGGATTGGTTTTGTTGGTGGCGGTGTTGTTTGTGGGTGTGAATTTATTCGGGGCCATGGTGCTTGGGCATATTCTAGAAAATGCGATCGGTGCTCCCGTAAGCGTGGGTAGGATTCATTTAGGAATTCTCTCTTCAAGAGTTGGTCTTTATAACATTAAGATTAATAACCCGAAGGGGTTCCACGAAAAGACACTTACCGATATTCATGAGATTTCGGTGAGGTATGATTTAGGAGCTTTCTTCCGTGGCAAGGTCCATCTTAAGGCAGTGCGGCTCGATTTCGGTGATGTGACTGTTGAAAAAAATGCCACCAGCCAAGTCAATCTGCTTGAGCTTGGCGCAGTGAAAGGAATAACTACAGGAATAGGATCGGGCGATGGAGAAGCGAAACCCGGAAAACCGGGGGAGGGCAAGGCAGGTGCTCAAAAAGGGCCTAAGCTTCAGATGGATGAAGTGGTTGTGAATATCGGCAAGGCGCGCTATGTGGATTCCGCGGCCGAGCCGCCGGTTGTGAAAGAATATGACCTTGGCATCCATAATGAAACTTTTAAAGATGTCACGAATACCCAGAGGCTCGTCAAAGATATCTCTTTTCTTATTCTGCGTAAAGTCGGACTTTCTTCGCTGACCGGCAACTTCGACATCTTGATGAAAGGCGTTGGCGGAGGAATCCAATCGACTGTTGATAAGTTATTAAAGAACTAAAAATAGGGAATTCAGCCGGTTCAACGCTCAAAACTTTTGACTGCCCCCTGAGCTTCATCTAAAATGAAAATATATTTTAATGAATGGCTCGGGGACGGCACGGACTCTATTATTAAAATAATATTGTATTTCAATGAAAATCAGTGCTGGGGTGAATACCCCATAGTGTTAACAGCGGGTTTGCATCTATGATCGTTATCAAACAAAAAGGAGAAAAAATGAAAAAAATATTACTAGTTTCCATACTTTTATCGATGGTGTTTGGATTATCAGCTTGCAGCGGTGCGTTTTGGACGGGCGCTGGCGGCGGAACGGTTGCAACCGGAGCGGGTTATGAAGTGAACTCAAAAATACAGATGGACCGGATCAAGAAGGATCTTGATGAGGGGAAGATTAACCAGGCGGAATACGACATTCGCAAGGATCAGATTAAAAGAATGTCCATTGCATATTAAGAAAGGAAAATGATGAAAACATTTATAGGGGTGTTGATTCTATTCTGCATCTTGGGTTTGTCAGCCGGTTGTCACAGTGGAACCATGCGCGGAGTGGGTTCCGATATTTCAAATCTTGGCGACAATATGCAGAAGTAAAATCCTGATTTTTTTAAGAGCGAAAATACCAAGGCGAGATGGGTTTGAAGGTGAAGGGTGACGCTGAAGAGCGCTTATTTTTCTTACGATTCAAGCGCCGTAGCGTAGGAACCCTGTGGCCGTGGGGAGCGGAGACATCATCTCTTGATTGTCAACGAAAGGGGCGAACTGTGAAATCGCTATCCGTTACACGAATTGTCGTATATATTTTTCTCACCCTGCCGTTTTTTACTCCAATTTCCTACGCCAAATCCGCCAGAGAAATTGATGCCAGCGTGGACACGGCACTAGCCCTTTTTAACACCGAAGTTCCCGGAGGCAAAGAAATGCTCGCAAAGGCCAAAGGTGTGCTTGTCCTTGCTCCTGTCATTAGAGGCGGCATTGGGATTGGGGCCGAATACGGTACCGGTGCTTTGCGTATCAACAGAAAAACCGCGGACTATTACAACATCATCAGCGGTTCCATCGGTTTTCAACTGGGTGGCCAGGCCAAAAAAATGTACCTTCTTTTTATGGAAGATAATGCCCTAAGGGATTTCCGCATGAGCGATGGCTGGAAAGCGGGCGTGGATGGGTCTGTGGCGCTTATTTCCATAGGCGCAGACGGTTCGGTCGACACCACCAAGACCAATCAACCCATCATTGCTTTTGTGCTGGGGCAGAAGGGGCTCATGTACAATCTCACCATCGAAGGCTCAAAGTTCAACAAGATCAAGCCGGATTAATGAATGATATGGGGGAAGATCCCATAGTGCCCTTCTGGTTATCGGGTCAATATATCAATATATAGTTGTTCCTAACATTACGGAGAATGGCTATGAAAAATCCAAAACAAGATTCCTTAAGACAGAATTCTATTGCCTCAAAGGGGCTATCCCGATCTTATGGAAAAGAATTAATAAATGGGAATGATGCAGATGCCACACACGAACGTACTCTAAGCGAAAATGAAAAATTAAGGCGAAATCAAAAAGAGCGTGAAAAAGGCATGGGCCCCAAAAACTGTTTGCCGGAGCAAAATGCCTCCGGTTTGAACGAAAAAAACGGTGAAGATGAAGAAGAAGATTTGTACCTCGAAGAAGAAAATCGCGGTAAAGTGGAAGCGGAGTAAGAATTTCTCGCAGCGATTTTTCACGCACATCCCCTTGTGACAAACGGGTGTAAAGGATTTGTGTATGGACGATAAAATCAAAGATACGAAACTCAGTATCGCCCCGCGGGAGCTATCCCAAAAGGGACTGCAAAAATCGTTGTCCCAGCCCTATGGAAAAAAATCCATACAAGAGATTGCGGCAAAATGGTGGTGGCTGGCGCCGTTGCTGGCCCGGATGGTCGTCGGGATCGTTTTTATTCAAACAGGGCTGAATCAATTGCATGATTTGAATCATTCCAAGGATGTTTTGAATTTCTTTTGGATCGCGGTTCCCGCCTCCCATCGCTGGGATCCTTTTTTTTCTTCTGTTGAAGTTATTTGCGGGGCATTCCTGCTATTTGGATTGCTGACCCGTGCCGCGGCCATTCCGTTATTCGGCATAATTGTCGCGGCCATTTTAAGCTCAAAATTTAAAGAACTCACGGGCTTGAATTTATCCGCCCTCCAGGAGTTTGCCATGATAAGTCTACTCATAGGGATTTGTGTGGCGGGGGCGGGTCCTGTTTCCCTCGATCGATTTATCTTTAAACGCGATGCTGCCAAAGCGGACTGATATGAGGATTCACTCCCGATGGGGTATAAACCCCATAGTTTCCTCTCCGTTTTCTGCTTTAAAATTCCCCAGCTAGATAATGGTTATAAAATATAAGCGGATGTTTCACTTTATGATATTTCAGGAGGTTCTCACATGAAAAATCACCAAAATAATTTTTTCTCTTGTTTTTC
>JAFGHI010000009.1 GCA_016930235.1 Candidatus Omnitrophota bacterium | reverse complement strand
GATTCATATAAAGAGGTTTTTTAAGCCCCGGCTCTGACTCGCGAGGTGCTTTAGCTTGGAGATAATTTTCAATAGCTTTTTGAGCCAGTTGGCCGATGGGAACGATTCTTTCCTTCTTCCCTTTCCCTCGCACTCTTAATAGCCCGCTAAAAATATCGAGATCATCATGATTAAGCCCCATCAGTTCGCTCACACGAAGCCCCGAACTATAAAGCGTTTCTAGAATGGCGCGGTCCCTCTTTTCTTCCCACGTATCTTTGTTGGGAGCTTCCAGTAATGCACTCATTTCATCTGCATCCAAAAACTTCGGCAAATGTTTATCCCGTTTCGGAGTTGAGATGTTGGCGGCCGGGTTCGTTTCGAGGATATTCTCGCGGACGAGATACTTAAAATAGGAGCGGATACACGCCAGTTTCCTTGAAATCGAGCTCTTCGAAAACTGGCGCCCTTTAAGGCTGGCCAGAAAAGCACGGATGTCGAGATGAGTAACATCCTCAATGCATTTCTTTTGATGCGTCTCAGCGAATTCTCTCAGATCAATCGAATAATTTTTTACGGTATGCTGAGAAGCATTTTTCTCGGTTTGGAGAAAATTTAAAAATTTTTGTCCGTTTTTGTCCATCATGGCCCTAACGTTTCACGGTCACTTTCCGAAAGTTCATCATCCTGGCTCACGTCTTCCTTTTTCGGAAGTTTGTTCGAGATGAATTTGCATTCCGGATAGTTTGAACAACCGTAGAACGTCCGTCGATTCTTCGATCTTCTCTTGACCAAGTCCCCACCACAGTTGGGCTCAGGGCACCGAAAACCGGTTGGAATCGAACGGGTGTATTTACAATCGGGAAACCCGCTGCATGCTATAAATTTCCCGAAGCGGCCCCATTTAATCACCATCGTTTTCCCGCAAATATCACAGATATGGTCCGTGGGAATAACTTCCCGGCGGACACTTTTCATTTTCTCACGGGCTTCCGTTAAATTCTGCGAGAACGGCGCATAAAAATCATTTAAGACCGTGATCCAATCAAGCTCTCCTTCTTCAATCTTGTCCAGCTCTTCTTCCATATTTGCGGTAAATTCAACATCGAGGACTTTGGGAAAATGTTTCACCAGCAAGTCCACGACAATTTCGCCGAGTTCCGAAGGAATGAGCGCACCTCCCTTGCGTGACACATACTCCCGGGCCAGGAGAGTGTAGATAATGGGAGCGTACGTACTCGGTCGTCCGATTCCTTTTTCTTCCAAAATTTTAACTAACGATGCATCATTGTAACGGCCTGGAGGCTTAGTAAAATGCTGATACCCCATCAGTTCATGTAAAGTAAGAAGTTCCCCCACATCTAACGGGGGGAGATCTTCCACAAGCGCATCCTCTTCCTCTGTATTTCCATTTGCTTTTTCCTTGGAATTATTCAATGCCTTAGGATCCCCATAGACAATCCCAAATCCCGGGAAAAGATTGCGGCGCCCCGTCGCCTTAAAGAAGTACTTTTCGCCCGCCAGGATCACAACCGAAATCTGTTCATCCCTGGCCGGCGTCATTTGAGAAGCCAAAAATTTCCTCCAAATCAGATCATAAAGTTTGTGTTCATCTTCCTCAAGAAAGGAACGGACGGCGTCAGGTTCACGCCCCGCCGACGTTGGGCGAATCGCCTCATGAGCTTCCTGAGCTCCTTTTTTGGACTTGTAAACCGGCGGCGTCTCCGGTAAGAAATCAGGGCCATATTTTTCCTGAATATACTTTGCTGCCTCTTTTTGGGCGGTAACAGAGACATTGACAGAATCCGTTCTCATATAAGTAATAAGACCGACACTGCCCTCTTCCCCGATTTCAACACCTTCATAAAGACGCTGCGCAATCCGCATCGTTTTAGCTGCCGGGAAACCCAACCGGTTATATGCCTCCTGTTGAAGCTTGCTGGTTGTAAAGGGAGCCTGCGGTTTCCTCGCTCTTTCGCGCACATCAACTTTATCAACCTTAAAGGGTAGATTTAGAATTTCTTGACGGACCTTTTCGGCCTCATCACGATTATCCAGCTTAACTTTTTCTTCCCCTATTTTTTCGAGCTTCGCGATGAAAAATTTGTCCGCTTTTACGGGTATCTGAGAAGAAAGCTTGCCCTCAATGGACCAATATTCAACAGGAACGAAACTTTGGATTTCGCGCTCACGTTCAACAATCAACCGCAAAGCAACCGATTGAACACGCCCCGCGCTTAAGCCCCTTCCCACCTTCTTCCATAGAAGTGGACTCAATTGATATCCGACAACACGATCTAAAATCCTTCGCGCTTGTTGTGCGTTGACAAGGTTCATTTCAATATCATGAGGATGTTGAAAAGCTTCCTTGACGGCTCCGCGGGTAATTTCATTGAAAACAACACGGTGAATCGGAATCTCAGCATCTTCCTCGCGGAAAATATGGGCTAAATGCCAACTGATGGCTTCTCCTTCACGATCAGGATCGGGCGCAAGATAAACGCTGGCTTTTCCCTTAGCCATTTTCTTTAAGCGGCTAACCACCTTGCGGGCTTTGTTAATCACAATATAATTGGGGGTAAACTGATTTTCGATGTCCACACCCATCTTACTCTTCGGCAAATCACGCACATGCCCCATGGATGCTTCAACCTGGTAATTATCTCCAAGAAATTTATTGATCGTTTTCGCCTTAGCCGGCGACTCAACGATGACAAGATTTTTTGTCTTTTTTTTCTCTGTCTTTTTTGGTGAATTTTTCGAATCAGCCACTATAAAACCTCTTTTTTAATATTCGCGATCCTAGTCGTTTATGATTGATCTCAATTTGAATGCTCTCTTAGCCGAGAGATCGTTACATTGTATTCAAAATCGATGGCTTGTAAATGATAGGCTTATAGGACGTTTTGATGCGGATTGTATCTTATTTCATCACAACAGGTTAGGAAATTTCATCCCAAGGATCATTTTCTTGTTTGGGAGGAGGAGAGGACCCTTTCTGTTTCGGCCTCTGGGATAACCGATAGAGCGACTCGAGATGTGATATCTGAGATTCCCGAATAGCGTCTTTCTCGATTCTTTTGACCAAACGCTTCATGACACCAATACGCATACCAAATTTTTCGACGCAAAGGGTTGTAATAAAACGGGTTAGCAGATTGATATGAATCTCGATATCCTGGAGCCTTTCTTCAGAATGGGCGGAAACCTCCCGTAATTGCTGAAGCTGCTTCTTCAACCGTTCAAGCTCATTATGCATGTCCAAAGAGTCCTTGGCTGAATCAAGAAGCTTGTCCATCTTCGACTGGGGCAACCTATTCTTGCTCTTAGGGTTTCGCTCTCTCTTAGAATCCATGCGTAGACAGTCCTTTCTGCCCTTCAATAAAGCTTACCACATTATTTTTGACTATAAAATGAGGCGGGCTGAACTCATCGGAACCCCTTTACTGGAAAGGGGTTGAAGATTCATCTTTGCATGGAAAACCAAGTAAATGATAACCGGGACAAAAGCGAATAAGGAAATTTAACGCAAAGGCCTTCATAAAAATCGGTGCGGGCAGGGTCAACATACCTATCGAGATAAAAACAACGATGAAGGCAAGAACAGCAAACCCCAAGCCGACTACGAACAGCCCTGGTTTTAGAAAAGGTATCATGGCGACCAACCCCAGCCCAACCATCACGACAAGAAAACTGACAATCCCGGCCAATAAACCAATGATCAGACTCACAATCACGACGGCTACCATCGCGACAATTCCCAAAAGCAACTTCACTCCCAAATATAAAGCAATCTGCTTGATCCGCGGTCGATAACTGAAAAACAATCCGATGGCTTTTAAAGTTGGTATTCGATCCTGGTACATTAAGGGCAGAACAAAATCGGAAATACAGATAGACAAAACCGCTGCTGTCAAAATGCTCCCGGCACCCAAAACAACAATGGCAAAAATCAAAAATGCGTTTTGACGTGCTAAAACCCCTGCCCCGAAAAAAAGGAGCAAGCAAAACAGAAGAGCAGCGAAAAATCCGATAAGCCACAGAAAATACGAGTTCCCCGTTTGCTTTTGCTCGCGAAAAGATTGCCGAATGGAAATTTCCTTCTTCGTCATGAGGTCCAGGAAAACAAAATTTAACCTTGCCCCCAGCCATGTCACAAAAAACCAGAGAAAAATGATGAGCGGGATTAAAAAGAGAAGAAAAGGTTTTGCCTTTTGGAGAAGCCCCCTCACTTCCTCCAGCATGGGCGATTCCGCATCGGACATTTCGGCATTTTCATCAGCCTTGAGGGTTTGCTCATCGTCTGTCTGAAAGGTATCCATCACCTGCTGCTGAGATCTTTCAGGAGCCGTGTTGGGCACGTTCCCGGAAGGAATACTCCCGCTATGAATACCCTGTCCAGCGAACCAAATGACGAGTAAAATCTTTAGCCAATGACGGAAACGAAAAGGGAGAAGGATTTCTCTGGTTTTCTTCCACGAAAAAGAAATGATCTCTGAAAGCGAGTATTCAGGGTTCATTTTTTGATAAAAAGGTCTTGGTAAAGAGATTCATATTTACCAAGACCTTTTCTCGATCAATTAGGCAGGAACAACTTTTGTCTTTGCCCAAGCATCGGCCACGCGTTCACCCTTCGCAAGAAGGGCAACAATCTCGACAATATAACCAATGACAAGGACAAAAGGGATCACCAATAAGATGTTCCGGATAAAGGCTTGTCCGACAGAAACCTTGGAACCCGTCAAACTGATAAGCTTAGTCCCTACCATCGCACGCCCGGGTGAATAGATGGCATCGCGAAAAATCAACCAACCAATATTCACGACAATCAAAATAATACTTCTCACCACCTCCGAAACATTCAGCAGCATAAGACCAATCACTAACCCCAGGATAATAGGGATAATAATCAGATCAATGACACCCGCTGCAAAACGCCTCCCCTTAGGTGCTAATGATGGAGTTCCTGTAGGTCCCCCCGTTACATTTTCCATATCAAGCTCCTTTCCCCTAAGTAAGAATTCTTATAATACCTTAGGCTCTCGCGTTGATCTTTCAAGTTTCAAGACATCAAACCGTTGTTTCGGCTAAGCTACGAACGAACTTTAACCCGCTACCGGCTACCATTCTCGTCAATCTTTCGACCGGATGCAAGAATAAAACTCCCTTCAAGAGTCTTGTGAATTTTCCCCCGAAGCTCGAGCCGAGTCAAAAGCGATAACACTTCCTCTCGTGAAAGCTCCCCTACCCCGAGAAGTTCTTCGTATCCCAGAGGCCCACTTAAAAGAGCTTGAATGTAGGGGGATTCTTCCCCGCAGGAGAGTTCCTGCTTTTCTCTTTTAAATTCATTTGGATTTCGATGAGTCACCAAAGAAGTAGGTTTTCCCTGAAACAGTTCCGGCATTCGGCGAAGCCGCATGGCCAGTGTTTCTAAAATATCAGCGGGTGTCTCGGCCAGGTAAGCCCCTTCTTTTATGAGTTGATGGGTCCCCCGCGAAGTCATTTGATCCACGCGCCCGGGGACTGCAAAAACTTCCCGGCCCTGCTCCCCTGCCTCTTTGGCCGTAATCAGCGACCCGCTTCTGGAATGAGCCTCCACCACCAAGACGCCCAACGAAAGTCCGGAAATAATCCGGTTACGGCGAGGAAAATTCTCCGACAAAGGCGGAGTCCCTAATCCATATTCACTCATCACCGCTCCACCCCTTTCGAGAATCCTTTCGTAGAGATCAGCACTGGTTCTTGGATAAATAACGTCTACTCCCGAACCCAAAACAGCCAAGGTCCTGCCATAAGGGATTTCCAAGGCAGCTTCATGAGCAGCTCGGTCAATTCCCTGAGCTAGTCCTGAGACAATGGTCAAACCCGCTTCAGCAAGTTCCCTTGAAAATCTCTTTGCCTGTTCCACTCCATAAAAAGAGGGACGGCGGGAACCCACAATCGCAAAGGCAGCCCGGTCGTGTAAATCCAAAGTGCCGCGCAAATATAGAATAAAAGGAGGGTCCGGGATATTCTTTAAAGGTTCGGGATAATTTTTATCCCCATAAGGGATAAGCGATACCCCCAAAGGGCAGCAGCGATCGATTTCATTGATCGGATCAAATTTTGCGGGAAGGCGAAATCCCTCATGATTTATTCTTTCAACAATTTCTTTGGCGCAATAGCCTTCTTGAAGATACGCGAGGGCTTTTCGTCTTTCCTTGAGCGGGAACCGGCTCAGCAAAATAAATGATATTAAGTTTTCAGGCAAAGATATCCCCATTGAAATCAACCTCGTTCTCATCCCCGGATAATTTTCTGGATCGTCTTCTTTAAAATATCCTTTGGGATGTTTTCTTGAACAACAACTTTCCCAATCTTGACAGGCAAGACAAAACGTAACTTGCCGGCTTTCTTCTTCTTATCACGCATCATGGCATTCATGACACGGGGCAAACTTAAGCCAAACCCTGACAGGGATGTCGGCAAGTGAAAATTCCCAAGCAAAGAAACCAAGCGATCTCTTTCTGTGGGTGAAAATAAGCGTAAAGTAACGGCCATTTCGGAAGCTGCAACCATACCAGCAGCGACAGCTTCTCCATGCATCAGTTTACGGTAATCCAACGCCTGCTCAAAAGCATGTCCAAAAGTATGCCCGAAATTCAAGATCATCCTTTCGCCCTTAGTTTCATATTCATCCCGGCTGACAACATCTGCCTTGATACGGGAAGATGCCATAACCATCTTTTCAAGGATTACCGGATCACGCCTCATCACCCGTTCAGGTTCCTTCGCCAATAGACTGAAAAGGGCCTTATCGCGAATCATCCCGTATTTCACGACCTCACCAAGAGAAGAATGATATTCCCGGTCCGAAAGAGTCGCTAAGACCGAAATATCCGAAACGACCAGCGAGGGCGGATAAAATGCACCCACTAAATTTTTTCCCTGCGGGAGATTAATCCCCGTCTTTCCTCCGATGGAACTATCCACCTGCGCGAGCAAAGTCGTCCCGGCATTCACAAAACGGATTCCCCGGAGGTAACTCGCGGCTGCAAACCCGGCTAAATCACCAACGACGCCTCCTCCCAAAGCCAGAATGAGATCCCGCCTTTCAAAATCATTTTCAACCAAAGCATGCGAAAGACGAAAGAACTCCCTGCCTGATTTCCCCTCTTCTCCATTCATAATTTCATGAACACAAAAACGATATTTTCCCTTTCGCAGAGATTTCTGAGCCGCGCCCAAGTGAAATTTGGCCACGGGACCTTGTGTCACGATCATCACCTTCCCCGAAAAACCCTGCAACCTGAGGAGACTTCCCATTCGATCTAAAAGATACTTCCCGATAAGGATCGAATAACGCCCTCGCCCGCAACGAACCGTGATTTTCTTCATTTTAAATTCTCCAACGCTTTTATAATTTTTTTTGCGACCGCTTCCGCGCTTTGATGATCGGTATCAATTTCACAATGAGATGCTTTTTGATACATAGTCTCTCGCTCTTTTTGAATCTTCGCTAAACTCCCCTGAGGGTCATCATTGTCCAAAAGAGGGCGATTATTTTTGATACAAACCCTTTCCCATAAAACATCCAGACTTCCTTTTAAATAAACAACCTGCCCGGTTCTGCGCATAAGTTCGACATTGTTACCTTCTAAAACAATGCCTCCGCCCGTCGCGATAACACAATTTTGCTTTGCGGCCATTTCTTTTAAAACGATGGATTCTTCAAGCCGGAAGAAACTTTCCCCTTTCTGTTTGAAGATCTCAGGAATACTCTGTTGATTTTTTGTTTCGATAACTTCATCCAGGTCAACAAAGTCGCCTCCTGTCATTTTCGCCAGTTTCCGGCCTGTCACCGTTTTTCCTGAGCCCATCATGCCAACAAGATAGATATTCTGCATCCAACACACTATCCCTTTATCTGCTTGAGATATCCTTCAAAATTTCTCCGGATCTCTCTCATGGAATCACCGCCAAACTTCTCAAGGAATGCTTCAGCCAAAACACAAGCCACCAGAGCTTCTCCAATAACACTCCCGGCAGGGACCGCACAAAAATCGGATCTTTCGAAATCGGCTTTCTCTTCTTTCTTGGTTTTCATATCAATCGAGGTCAAAGGCTGCCCCAATGTGGAAATCGGCTTCATCGTCACTTTCACCGCAATGTCTTCCCCGTTTGTGGTCCCGCCTTCAAGCCCTCCGGCGCGGTTGGTTTTGTGATAGTATCCCCGTTTTGAGTCATAGAATATTTCATCGTGGGCCTCGGAACCCAGAAGCGATCCCAATTCAACCCCCCGGCCGATCTCGACAGCCTTCACAGACTGCTGACTCATCAAAACTTGAGCCAGCCGTCCATCCAATTTTTTTTCATAATGGGCATAGGATCCAAGCCCTATTGGCATGCGGCCGGCACGAATCTCATACTGGCCTCCCAAGGTATTTTTTTGACGGCGCGTTTCGTCAATCGCTTTCATCATGGCCTTTTCTGCCTTCTTGCAGATACAAAAGACCGGAGAATGCTTAGCCTTTTTTTGGATGGAATCAATCGTTTCTTTCCGTTCCCCCACAACCGAGGCCTTCCCAATCCTTAAAACATGTCCCACCACTTGAATGCCGAATTCTTTCAGGAATATTTTGCAAACCGCACCTACAGCAACACGCATCGCAGTTTCCCGGGCACTTGCTCTTTCCAAAACAGGACGGATTCCCTGGTCATATTTCAAAGCGCCCGCCAGGTCGGCATGTCCAGGCCGAGGCCTAGAAAGATCCGGCATCTTATCGATGCTGGCATCCCGATTCTCGAGAAGAAATGCAATCGGAGCTCCTGTTGAAATCCCTCGAATCACACCCGCTGTCATCTGGACGCGATCCGCCTCAATTTTCTGGCGCCCCCCGCGTCCGTAACCCTGCTGACGGCGGGCCAATTCCTCCTGAATCAAATTGGGATCAATTTTAAGACCACTTGGGATATTAGCTAAAATCGCTGATAAATATTTCCCGTGTGACTCCCCGGCTGTAAGATATTGCAACATGGTCGACTCCATTTCCGGCGTTGACTTGGAAAAACGCCCGTCTCTAAGTTTATCTTTTAAAACAAAAAATAATGGCGAATCATTTGATCCCCATAAAGAAACAACCACCCTCCAGCCACTGCAATGAAAGGCCCAAAAGGGATTGTTTCGCCTTTTTTAATAAATTTCACATAAAGCCCAAAAGGAACGGCTAAAATGGGCGCAAAGAAGAAAACAAATAAAGTTTTTTTGAAACCTAAAAACGCCCCGATCATAGCTAAGAGTTTGACGTCCCCTCCGCCCATACTTTCCTTATGGAAAACCAAATTCCCAACGACTGCCGTAAGAAAAAGCAACCCTCCTCCAAGCAACAAACCCAGCGAGGAGTTTAAAAGTCCTCCGTACCAAATCTCTTTCTGATGTAATTCCGGAAAGAGCGAACTCAAGACCAAACCCAGCACCATCCCTGTAATTGAAAATTTATCCGGAATATACCCGGTTTCAAAATCCGTGAAAAATACTCCAAGCAAAAAAAGAAACAAAATAGACCCCGCAAAAAAGAAGGGCGAAAGTCCATACCTCGTCCACATCCCCCAAACCATCACTGCGGCCATAAGTTCAACAAACGGATATCGCCAGGAAATCTTTTGCCGGCATAACCGGCATTTCCCCACTAAAAGAAGATAACTCAAAACCGGAATATTATCGTACCAAGCAATTCCCTTTCCGCAATGAGGGCAATGGGAATCCGGCAAAATAATCGATTCCCCGCGGGGAATTCGATGAATACAAACATTCAAGAAACTCCCGGCGATCAATCCGAAAACGAAAACAAAGACATCGATCACGCAATTCATCAGAATTTTTCCCTTTCCTTTTCCTTAAAAGCCTCCATGAGCGCACTGCGCATCACAGAAAGAGGTGCCTTTTTTTGAGTCCACATTTCAAAACTTCTTGCCCCTTGAAAAAGGAGCATCCCGGAACCGTTGAGCGTCCGGTAGCCACGCCGCCTTGCGTTTTTCAGGAATTTCGTTTCCCGAGGGCGGTAAATCAAGTCCATAAAAAGCTTCTTTGTCTTCGCCTTGGGTATCCAAGAAATCGGAATAAGAGAAGGATCATTCTTTTTAAGCCCAACCGATGTAGCGTTCACAACCAAAGAAGCCTCCTCGATTAATTCTTTAACCCCATTTTTTGAAGAAACGACTTCAAACTCTACTTTTCGGAATAATTTCTTGTAATCACCCGCGATTCGCCGGGCCCTTTGGGGATGACGATTGAAAATATAAATCTTCTTGGCTTTCTTTTCGGCCAAGCCGTAGACAACAGCCCGCGCACTGCCGCCAGCCCCCAAAACTAAAACGGTTTTTCCCTTTGGGGTGAATCGCCCTTCGAATCTTAAAGAATCCAGAAAGCCACCTACGTCCGTATTGGTGCCGACCCAACGGTTTTTTCTCCGAAAAACGGTGTTCACTGCCTTCATCGCTCTGGCTTCCGCCGTCAAATGGCAAAGAACCTGAAACACCGTCTCTTTATATGGCACCGTAACATTGAAACCATCGATCAGGAACCGATCCAATTTCCTAATCAGTTTTTGGAAATCCCGGGGACGTAGCTCAAGAGTCAAATAAAAAGCCTTGAGACCATACTTAGAAAAGGCAGCCTCCTGCATTCGTGGAGACAGGGTATGACTCAGCGGATAACCGAATATACCGTAAAGGCGAAAACCGAGATCTTTTCTCACACCGGAGATGGTTCTCCCGTTTCTTTTGGGAAGAAACGGGTTGATATTTTATTCAAAGCAAAAAGATATGCTTTTACACTTGCTTCAATGATGTCTGTGCTGGTCCCTCGTCCAGCCACTTCACGTCCGCCAACAAGAAGCTTTACGACGACTTCCCCTTGAGCATCTTTGCCGCTCGTTACGGATTGGATTCCATAATGAGCAAGCTGCGCTCCCGATTTGACAATCTGCTCTAAAGCCTTATAGCAGGCATCCACAGGGCCATCCCCTTCCGAATGGGCCTCAAAATTCCTGCCCTGGGATCTCAACCGGACATTCGCCACGGGACTTTGTCCACTTTCAGTAATGACTTTGAGATATTCAAGCTTCCAAGTCTCGGGAATGTGCCCGATTTCATCTTCCAAAATGGCCTCGATATCTTCATCGAAAACATACTTTTTTTTGTCCGCGAGCATTTTGAAACGCTCAAAAGATTTGCCGACTTCCTGTTCGCTCAAATGAAAGCCCAACTTTTCGACACGTTCTTTGAAGGCATGGCGCCCGGAAAGTTTTCCTAAAATGAGCTGACTCCCGGACAATCCGATCCTCTTAGGGTCAATAATTTCATAGGTTTGTCTTTTCTTCAAAACACCGTCCTGATGAATCCCCGATTCGTGCGAAAAAGCGTTCCGTCCGACAATCGCCTTATTGGGTTGAACAACCATCCCCGTCAAATGGGAAACCAACCGCGACGTTTTGACAATTTCCCTCAGCCGGATGTCCGTGTAACAATCGACAAAATCTTTTCGGGTATCGATCGCCATGACAATCTCTTCCATTGAGGCATTACCGGCACGCTCGCCAATCCCATTGATGGTACATTCCACCTGATTGGCGCCAGCCAGAATGGCAGCCAAAGAATTCGCCGATGCCAATCCCAAATCATTATGACAGTGCACAGACAAAACAACCTTCTTGCCCAGCTCGGGCACCTTCTTGATCAAATACCGGATCAAACACTCAAATTCTTGCGGAACAGTATAGCCGACCGTATCCGGGATATTAATCGATGTGGCTCCTGCATCAATGGCAGCACGCGTTGCAGCGACCAGAAAGGAAGGTTCCGTCCTGGATGCATCCTCGGGAGAAAATTCGATTTGCTTGAAATCCTTTTTGGCCGCTTTAATATTTTGAACGGCCATCTGAAGGATTTCCCTTTTATCCTTCCGCAATTTGTATTGCCGGTGAATCTGAGACGTGGCCAAAAAAACATGCAGACGCTTCTTTTTCGCCTTTTCCAGCGCTCGCCGGCAAGCATCAATATCTTTCGGCATCATCCGAGAAAGCCCACAGATAATCGGCTTTCGCACGGCTTCGGATATCATCTGGACAGCCTTCAATTCACCGGGCGAAGAAGCAGGAAATCCGGCTTCAATGACATCGACGTTCAGTCGTTCGAGCTGTTTGGCAATCTTCAGTTTTTCCTCCGGCGTTAAAGATGCCCCAGGCGATTGCTCTCCATCACGCAACGTCGTATCAAAAATATGTATCTTTCTCTTCTTGCTTGGCATTCTTATCTTCCTGCTTTCTTAGCGATGGGGCGCCGGTGCCTTCTGATTCGGCTGTTGAATCCAAGGCATCATTTCACGAAGCTTCGCGCCCACTTTCTCAACTTCGTGTTCGTCCGAAGCCTTTCTTAAGGCATTAAAACTCGGACGGCCTTTCTTGTTTTCAGATATCCATTCGCGGGCAAATTCCCCGGACTGAATTTCTTTCAAAATCTTTTTCATTTCCTCACGTGTCTGTTGCGTGATCACCCTCGGTCCCCTTGTGTAATCACCATATTCTGCGGTATCGGAAATGCGCCGGTGCATGCCGCTGATTCCTGAAACAAAAACCGCATCGACAATCAGTTTCACCTCATGCAAACATTCGAAATAAGCCATCTCCGGTTGATACCCTGCTTCCACAAGTGTCTCATACCCCGCTCGAATCAATTCGCTCAAGCCTCCGCAAAGAACGGCTTGTTCTCCAAAAAGATCTGTTTCGGTCTCCTCTTTGAAATTCGTTTCGATCACCCCTGCGCGGGCACCTCCGATGGCCTTCGCATGAGCCAGGGCCAAACCTAATCCTTTACCCGTCGCATCTTGATGGACAGCCACAAGACACGGGACACCTTTTCCTTCCAGGTATTGGGTCCGCACCAAAGCCCCGGGTCCTTTAGGGGCCACCATCAAAACATCAATATCCTTCGCAGGTTTGATGTACCCAAAATGGATATTAAAACCGTGGGAAAAAAGAATTGCCTTCCCGGGTTTCATATTCGGAGCAATACTCTTTTCGTAAATCTCTGCCTGTAAATGATCCTGAGTCAACAGTTGAATAATATCCGCCTGCCGGGCCGCTTCTTCTGCCGTCACAGGCTGGAATCCATCACTCACGGCAATTTCATAATTTTGGCCGCCCTTGCGTTGAGCAACAATAACGTCAACACCGGAGTCTCGCAGATTGAGCCCCTGGCCTCGGCCTTGAGCTCCATACCCGACAATAGCAACTCTTTTACCCCTCAATAAAGAAATATCCGCATCTTTCTCATAGTAAATCTTCGCCATAACGCTTCCTTTCTTGCCAACGAAATTTTCTACCGAATAAGTTCCCTTGTTTATGATTTAACCGCTCTTTTTGACTTTCTTGATACCCGCCGCTTTGGGCCTCTTGACCACTTCCCTCTCGGGAGCAACCAGTTCTTTGCGACGAGCCAAGGCAATAAGCCCTGTGCGGACTGTTTCGCGTATCCCAAACTGGTTCAATAATTCCAGCAAGGCATCAATCTTGCTTTGTCCGCCTGTAACTTCAATCGTAATCGATTCGTGACTGACATCGACGATCTTAGCCCGAAAACTATTAACAATCTGCATAATGTCCGCACGCGTACTAACCGTTGCTTGCACTTTCACGAGAACAAGTTCCCGATCGATAAGTTCATCCTGACTCAAGTCTTCAACCCGAATCACATCCACCAGCTTGGAGAGTTGCTTGATAATTTGTTCAATAATTCTGTCGTCTCCGTGGACCACAATGGTCATTCGCGAAACGGTCGGCTCTTCTGTCTCCCCGACGGCCAAACTATCAATATTAAAACCACGCGCTGAAAAAAGCCCCGCAACTTTGGCTAAAACACCGAAATGGTTTTCGACGAGCACTGAAATCGTATGTTTGTGTTTCATAAAAGCCTCTCTTTTCATTTTTGATTCCCCGATGGGTTACGCCATATCCATCACTTGGTCCAACGCCGCTCCGGCAGGAACCATAGGGAACACATTATCTTCTTTCGCTACTTTTGCATGAATAATGGCCGGCCCCCGATGCTGGAAGGCCTTCTTTAAAACCTTGTCCACATCTTCTTTACGCGTCAGACAAACAGCATAAACACCGTAACTTTCTGCGATCTTCACAAAATCAGGATTGGATGGGCCAAGGACAGTCGCTGAATACCGGCGATTGTAAAAGAGTTCCTGCCACTGCCGCACCATACCTAAAAAAGAATTATCCATGATAATCACTTTGACCGGAACCTTATACCCTACCACTGTTGCCAATTCAGACATGGTCATCTGAAAAGAACCATCACCGTCGAAACAAACAACGGTTTCTTTTGGCCGGCTAATCTGAGCCCCAATAGCAGCCGGGAATCCGTAACCCATCGTCCCTAATCCTCCCGAAGTGATAATCGACCGGGGGTTTTTAAACCCATACCATTGCGCCGTCCACATTTGATGCTGTCCCACACCCGTCACAACAATCGCTTTGTGCTGGGTCAATTCGCCGACCCGCTCGATAATATATTCCTGACGTAATACATTATCCTTTTTGTATTTTAAGGGGTGTTTTTTCTTCCACTGCTCAATCTGGTTAAGCCACGGTCGAATTTGCTTCCGCTTATCGGTAACGTGTTTATTTAACTCCTGCAAAACCGGTTTGACATCGCCGATCACCGGATATTTCACACGGACCACTTTTGAAATAGACGCCGGGTCAATATCGATATGCACAATCTTGGCGTGGGGTGCAAACCCGTCGATTTTTCCCGTCACGCGATCGTCAAACCGTGCTCCAACAGCAATTAAAAGATCACAATTTTGAACGGCATAATTGGCGTAGTGAGTCCCGTGCATCCCCAACATTCGAAGAGATGAGGGATGCTCTTCGGGGAAAATACCCAACCCTAAAACAGTTGTCGTAATGGGAATCCCCGTTTTTTCCACGAGCTGACGGACTTCTTTGTCTGCCTGAGACACAATGGCCCCGCCGCCAACATAAAGGCACGGTTTCCTGCTCTTTTTGATCGCCTGAGCAATATCCAGAATTTGCCTTTTGGGAAACTCGCCAGCAAAATTTTTCGGGATAGGCTGATATCCGCGCATGCAAATTTCTTCGGGCCATTCAAAATCTGTTTCTGCTCGGCTAACATCAACGGGGAAATCAATTAAAACAGGTCCGGGGCGTCCCGTTGAAGCAATATAGAAAGCTTCCCGGATGACCCTTGCCAGATCTTTGACATCTTTCACAAGATAATTATGCTTCGTTACAGGCCGCGTAATTCCAACGGTATCGGCCTCTTGGAAGGCATCACTTCCAATCGCATGCGTTACCACCTGACCCGTAATACACACCAGGGGGACAGAATCCATAAAAGCTGTCGCTAATCCAGTCACCGTGTTGGTCGCACCGGGGCCGGAGGTCACCATGCAAACACCGACCTTGCCTGTAGCACGCGCGTACCCATCGGCCATATGTGTTGCTCCCTGTTCATGCCTCGTCAGAATAAATTTTATTTTCTTTGAGTCATACAGAACGTCGAATGTCGGAAGCATAACTCCACCTGGGATACCAAAAATGTGCTCCACACCTTCTTGCTCCAAACAACGAACCAGTATCTGTGCTCCTGTCATCTTCATAATCTTTCTCTTTCTAGGCAACGCCCTTATTCTCTACGATGTCTCTGTAATTAAATTATCAATCCCTTCGTACAGCTTTTCCTTAAACGTCTTTTTGCTTTCTTCAACAACGCTGATCCATTGCTGGCTTTTTTCGTCTAACCACGCAAGCATTCTTGTTTTGGTCTTACTCGAATCTAAATCTTCCTTCTCATCCAGTTTCTCAAGGTAAACAGGATAGCCTTTTTCCTGAAACTCATAAGCCATTTTTTCTGTTTGTTCGACAAGCTGTATGTCATCGGCCCTCAACGAAACATAAAAAGGTATCTGCCTGGAAGGCCTCGTATTTAAATTCATAATTTTTCCAAAAGGTCCTACCCAAGACCCTCCCAACAAACCCACGGCTGAAAATTCTTCGGGAAATTGAACCCCCAAGTAGGCTGCATAATGAGCATTATCACCATTCCCCACCAAATAAATCCTCGCGGGGTTTACTTGATAACGTTTCATTACATCTTCTTTTAAATCCAAAAGCCACCGATCCAAGCGGTAGGGCACGTCACTTTCGCGAGATTGAGTCGTCGGGACTAAGATAATAAGACTTTTTCTCGTCCCAAGTTTTGCCCAACTTTTAATATGCATCTCAACCGATTCATCTTTCGCTGGCAGAGAGATAATCAAAGGGTATTTTTTTGTCGGCTGATATTTTTCAGGAACATAAATGAAAACTGGGTATTTATATTCCTCCATTTGGAACAACCCTGTCTTCGTTTCCCCAAAAAAAGTATCCGCTCGTCCAACCCATGACAAAGAACTTGTAAGAAAAAATAAAAATAGGGTAAAAACCACCTGTTTGGATCCATTCGGATTCACAGATTTACCTCGAAAATGATTAATGCCAGTCGGCTCGGCCTCTTCCTTTTTCTTGCACAATCGCATAGCGCAAGGCCGGAAAAATTGACGTAACCCACTGAAAAGACAGGGTTTAATACTACAACAACGCCCTTTTGTTGTCAATGCTCCCCATCAAAGCCTACTTGATCTACCGTTAAGCTATATCCGAAATTTCAAGCTGGGAGCGCCAAACTCATCTTAAAAACATCAGGTTAAACTTTTTAACCCCTTGATAAATATACAGATACGATAAAATTCAATGCGCTGAACTGAAAAGGAAGTCCCTTACTTGGGGACTTTGAGGGGTTCCAGCTTCTGGGTAAACTGGCGGGCTCGATCCGTGATCTCGCCCCATTTATCTGAACGAACTAGCGGTTTGTCAAATACAGAACTTCTTAAACAAACTGCGGAACAATATTTAAGATACTCAAAAGCATTTTCCATAGAAATGCCGCCGGAGGCCATCAACTTAATAAAAGGGATATTCGCCTTGAGGGACCTAAGATATTCGGGTCCTCCAACAAAAGCCGCATGATAAATTTTAATTAGATCCGCACCCATACGATAAGCTGTAATCGCTTCCGTCGGAGTTGAGGCGCCTTGAATCACAAAACAATCATTATGTTTAGCAACGCTGATAATATCCCGATCGGTATATTGATTCGATAAAAACTTCGCACCGGCGTTAATCGCACGTTGCGCCATCTCACCGTCGGCAATCATTCCAGCGCCAAAAAGGCACTCCGCTTCTTTAGAATGACTTTCCAGGATTCTCATGGCCTGAGGGGTTTGGATGGATATTTCGAAGATCTTAAAACCACCGGCACTCGCCGCTTTAATCATTTCTTCAGCATCCTCAGCAGAACTTGAGCGAATCACGGCAACAAATTTATAATCTTCAAACCATTTAAGAAAATTTTGTTCCATAAAAACTCTTCGTTTTCCTTTTTCGATTGCTTACAAAGCGGATTATGTCGCAATCTCAAAAAGGTGTCAATTCTTATCCCATTTAGCCTTCTTGATCCCCTAATGTTTTTTCTTCTGGCCTGCTTGCGATAAGACGCTTCCTTTGAAGCCAGCTTCTGCCTCAACCCGTCGAATCTCATCACGATACTCCGCAGCTTTATCGAATTCGAACGCGCGGGCTGCGTTTTCCATGCGTTTCATGAGAAAATTGAGATAAACTTTGGTTTCGTATTCCTTTTTCTCAAGATGAACAACCTCCGAAACAAAAGTTTCTGCCGCTTTCCATTTTTCGATTCCTTCACGGATTTCTTTTTGAATTGTTTCGGGCTTAATATGGTGCTTGTAATTATAGGCTTCTTGAATTTCACGTCGCCTTTGGGTCTCCTCCATTGCGTTTCTCATGGCTGCTGTGATTTTGTCTGCGTACATAATTGCCTTCCCGTGGATATTCCGGGCGGCTCGTCCGACAACCTGAATGAGAGAAACATCGCTTCGCAAGAAACCTTCTTTGTCGGCATCTAAAACGGCCACAAGAGAGACCTCCGGCAGGTCTAATCCCTCTCTTAAGAGATTAACCCCAACGATGCAATCATATTTTTGCAGTCTTAAATCACGCAAGATTTCAACTCGCTCAAAAGCATCGAGCTCAGAATGAAGGTAGTGAACTTTAATCCCGACCTCCTGTAAATAACGGCTTAGATCTTCCGCCATTTTTTTTGTCAACGTGGTGACCAGAGTCCTTTCTTTCTTTTTGGACCGCAACCTAATTTCTTTGATCAAATCATCAACCTGAAACTCTGTTTTTCGAATCTCGATTTCAGGATCCAACAATCCCGTCGGACGAATCAATTGTTCGGCAATTGTCTCGGCCCTTTGCATTTCATAAGCCCCAGGAGTCGCAGAAACATAAAGGACGCTCTTTAATTTCCTCTCAAACTCCGCAAATCTTAACGGTCGATTATCCAAAGCTGACGGGAGCCGAAATCCATGTTGAACCAGTACTTTTTTTCGGGAAGCATCCCCATTGTACATGCCTCTCAGTTGAGGAATACTCTGGTGCGATTCATCGATAATCACCAAAAAATCTTCCGGAAAGTAATCCATTAAGGTATAAGGGGCCTCCCCCGGCTTTCGCGCGGACAAATGCCTGGAGTAATTTTCAATCCCCGAACAATAACCAACTTCCATCAACATTTCGATATCATAGCGCGTTCGAGACTCCAGTCGTTTTGCTTCCAGATCCTTCCCTTCCCGGATGAGTTCCTTAATACGCTGGGCTAATTCGGCTTGAATATCTTTAACAGCACTTTTCAGCCGATCGGAAGTTGTCACGAAATGTTTGGCGGGATAAATCGCTAAGCGCCGAAAAGATTTTACAGGAAGACAATGAACGGGGTCTAATAAATCAATGCTGAAAACCTTGTCGGCCTTCCACTCAATCCGATAAGGATTTTCTCCATAGGAAGGGAAAAAATCGACCCGATTCCCTCTGACGCGAAACGTTCCTCTTTTGATCTCTGTTTCAACGCGTTCGTATTGGATCCCCACCAAGGACTTCAGGAATGATTCGCGGTCTAAAGATTGTCCTTTGGCAACTTGAACCAACATCCCCTGCCAATCTTCAGGTGATCCCAAGCCGTAAATACAAGAAACGCTCGAAACAATGATACAATCCTGCCGGGAAAGGATTTGACTGGTCGCAGACAATCTTAACCGGTCAAGATCGTCGTTAATGGATGCATCCTTTTCGATATAAGTATCCGAATGAGGAATATAAGCCTCAGGCTGGTAATAATCATAGTAGGACACAAAATATTCAACCGCATTTTCCGGAAAAAATCCCTTTAATTCCGCGTAAAGCTGGGCCGCCAAAGTTTTATTATGGGAAATGACGAGTGTCGGTTTTTTGACTTGGGCGATCACATGAGCCATGGTAAATGTCTTGCCCGATCCCGTGACACCGATAAGAACCTGTTCACGGTTCCCTTTTTGAAAACCTGAGACAATTTGTTTGATCGCTTGCGGTTGATCACCGCCAGGTTTCATTTCGGAAATGAGTCGAAAAGGTGTCATAGAAAAATTGTCGGCAAACAACCTCGGGGGATTAACGTTGAGGTTTTTGGATTGACTTTTGTTTTTTCTCAATGAGCAGTGAAAAATTGACCGCTCGGACAGAGTGCGTTAAATCTCCGGAAGATATCCAGTTAACACCCGTCTTTGCATAGCGCAGGATATTTTGAAGATGAATCCCGCCAGACGCTTCTAAAATGACATCCGGTTGAGACTTGCGTGCTAACCGAACTGCCCTCTGAAGATCGCGGGGAGAAAAATTATCAAAAAGGATGACCCTTGGCTTTAAAGATAAAGCCTCCCACATTTCACGAAGATTGCGGACTTCAATATGAAAACGCCTGGGGTGTCTTCTCAAACAGCCTAAGTCTCCATAAGGCCGGTGATTCTCTTTCACGAAAATAGTATCCCAAAGTCCCATTCGATGGTTTCGACCACCCCCCACACGAACAGCATATTTTTCGATTTCGCGCCATAAAGGAGTGGTTTTCCGAGTCCCCAAAACAGCAACTTTGTGCCTTTTAATGCGATCGACAAATTGTCTGGTTTTTGTTGAAATGCCACACAAACGTCCGAGAAAATTTAAAGCTGTCCGTTCAGCTTGCAAAATCGATTGGACACTCCCTTGTATTACAATCACTTTCTGATTCCGTCGAAATCGCCCCCCTTCCGGAACAAGAAACCGCAGTTTAACTTTGGAGTCCACTAACCGGAAGAGCTCTTTCGCGATTTCCCCGCCGCAGAAAATTCCGCTTTGGCGGGCCAATACATAGGCTTTGGCTCCAATCGACTTCGGGACGATTGTCTCCGTGGTTGTATCCCCGGGACCGATATCTTCCGCAAGCGCTGCCTTTAAAAGCGCTGTTAATCTCGGGGAATGCCGGAAATCAAATGGCAATTTTTTCTTTTTCATTGTCTAATCCACTTCCGTTATTTTATCCCTGCTTCCCTTTCTATATTTTCGACGCGATTACAATATTACGGCTTTTCCGAAGGGGATATCGGGAAATGCTGAAACATGAGCAGGAAGCAATCGAGATAAGCAATCATCCAAATTGATAATGTTTTTTGACAGCCTCTTGTACGCGCCACACACACTTGAGCCCTTGCGGAAAAGTGACCAAATCCCCTTTTTGAATCGTCACATCGCCAGCGCTCGTGGAGACGGTTACCTTGCCCTCCAGAAAATAGCAGGTTTCCGGCTCATCATAATACCAATCGAAAGTAGATGATTCCTTTGTCCAGATGGGCCAACTCTTAATTTTCAAATTCTTCAATTTTTCTTCGGTCGGTTTTTCGACGGAAATATTATGAGAAACAGAAGCTTTTGTCATAGCTTTGTCCTTCCTGATTCATTGGATTGCCTTAGCGGCGGCTAACAATCTGCCCATGAGGCAGAATCAGTCTATGCTAGAATCGGCCCCGATGCAAGTCATCTTCCATAAGATCAAATGCCGCAGAATTTTTTGGTCAGGCGGGAGTTCGGGCGGGCAAGATAAAAACCTTGGATGCACGTAATTCCCTGATGATAAAGCCAAAGCAGATCCCTTTTTCGCTCAATTCCTTCCGCAATCAATTTCGATTTACTCCTGGCAGCCACTTCCTGAATACGATGAAATAAATTCTGGTGCAATGAATCATCTGCAATACCGTGGATTAATTCCCTCCCCACCTTAATATAATCGGGCTTTAAGGAAGCCAGAGAAAAGAGTTTCGATCCAATCCCCACAACATCATCTAAAGCAAACGCGGATCCGTTCCGCCTTAGGAAGGAAACACCGCGCTTCACATATTCAAAATCTCTGATCTTCATACCTTCGGTTAATTCAAAAACGATCCGGCCCCGATATCTTCTGATTCCTCTAAAAAGATTTTCAATCACCTCTCCTTTCCTAAAAAGGGTTCCTAAGGTAATCGGTTCGATATTAACAAAAAGGAGGGTCTTCTTATTCATCTTGGGTAAGATTTTAAAAGCATTCCCGAGACAAATGACGTCAAAATCAACAATTTGTCCTTCGGAATAGGTTCTTCGGAAAAGATCTTCCGGGAAGTAAGGTTGTTTATTGATTCTTGCGAGGGCTTCATACCCAATAACGGAACGTTTCCCGAGGTCAAAAATCGGCTGATAGACAACCCGGACAGGAAATGGATTTTTTCTTCGAATAAAATTCTTCTTGTCTGCCATCACTCGAACCTCACAGAGAACCAGCAAGAATGTCTGGTATTGTATTATAGATCGACAAGATAAGCCTATTCTTGAAGAAAGGCTTCACGGTCCATCCTTAGGAGGGGGCCGAATCTGAGGCATTCCTTTTCTGCGTCGTTTGGAAAGCCGACTGCAATAACCCACCCACGAGATCGGCATACGAAGATTCCTCCGATCGCGGCTTGGGGGAAGGCTCGTTGATCCCCGTCGGTTTGCCTTTTTCGATCCAGCTCCCAATCCATTCCTGCGCTTTCTGAACAGCCAAACGAGAGGCTACATATTGAAGATCCGGCATGATTCTTAAACGATCAAGTGTCCCCGAAACCGAAACGGGTATTTTTAGCCGCCCTTCGGTATCCGCCAGATATTGGAGCTCGTTAATGCTGCGGATAAAGGCATTCGACATATCAGGATCCATTAAATAGAAGAACCGACAAGCAATTGATCCGTTCATGTTAAATTGTCCGTTTCCCTCAAGGACAAAATTTTCCGAACGAACCAGCAACCGATTAGAAGAAATAACATCCCCCTCCAACTGAAAAGGAATCTCGATCGGCTCCAAAAAAGTATCTTTGTTTTTCAACTTTTCCAAATACGCTTCACTCAAACGGCTTTCGAGCCTTTCACTTAAACCGGGAATCATAGTAAGGCTTTTTAATATCTCGCGTGAGACATTCAAATTCCGAATGACTCCTTGTTCCATCAAGGCATTTCCGCTCCCCCGGAGAGTCTTTGTTATTAACTTTTCATTCAGACCATCGCTTTGAAGCCCCGCGGATAAATTCATTTCCCCTTCCAAGCGCGGCGAATCTCCGGCCGGTTGATAAATCAATTCCTGGAGTATCAAATTCTGAACGGCTCCTTTAAAAGTAACCGGTGAATTTTCTCGAAATCCGTCAAGGGTTCCACTTAAATCAATTTTTCCTTGCGCCAACTTGGCAGAAAACTCATATTGTGCCTCGCGAAGCGTTCCCTCAAGCGATATCCGAATATCTTTCAGGGTATCCTTCAAAGCTGCAAATTTAATACTTCCTTCTTTTAGATCCGCTCTAAAATCAAGTCGTTCGAGATTGGACGCATCAAAAACCCCTTCCCGGATATTCATGTAAAACTTGCCTTGAACATCCCCTTCGATTGCTAAGTCCGACAGTTCCGGAACCCACGCCTCGATCTCTTTTAGTTTCAGCGAAGAAAGATCCCCTTCCAGTTCAAAAGAACGGATTTTACCTGATTGGGTTGCAAGGATCGGTGAGATTTCTCCCTCGAACGAAATATTCTGCCGGTCACTCCATAATCCCATCTTGGCCTTCAGGCGAAGAGGCTGCGTTAACGAAAAATTCCTCACCCCGATATCTACTTCCTTCGCATAGAAAACGCGCACAGGAATCACGGTTTCATCTCGAAATACAATTTCTCCCCCATGGATTTCAATCGAATGGATGAATAAAGTCGAAAATATCTCCAGCCCTTTTTGGGGCCCCGAAGATTTCACTTCGCGGGTTCCAGACAAGAACTGCACGACACCATCCCGCGACTTCACAAAATAAACTCTGGGGTTCTCAATAACAATCCCCCCCATTTGAATTTCACGCCGCAGAAGAGGAAGCAATTGAAGCTCAACCTTTGCTAATTCAACCTGAAAAATAGGTTCTTTTCCTAAATCACGGTCAGGGTAAAGCTTAAAATTTTCCAAAGCTAAAGCCACCCCGTTTTGCCACGTTAACGAGATTTTCCCCATTTGAACGGCCTGTCCGGTCGACGACTCCACCTTATCAGCAATCAATAGCTTCAGAGAATTAACATCAAAAGTCAAAATCCAAAGAGCTACCGCTCCGAACACCAGGATCACCAGCAAAAAAATGACGAGAAACCATTTCCCCATTTTACTCCTCCTGAAAACAACAAAATCAGATCGTTAGCGTTTCTCCTCAAAGAAATGTCAGGAACGATAAAATAATAGATACATATCGAAATACAGCACCCCTAGGATAGAACTTTTTTGCATCTTTGTGTAGTAATAATGATCGAGGTAACCCGGAGAAAATTTCTCCGGCAATAACGTTGAAGCCCTTTTTTCGAAGAATGTCCGCCGCTTAGCATTTCGCTTACAGGCCTGTACAATTCCGATCAAACCGTCCCGAAGCACTTTCCAGTACTCACAATCACAAACGGGCTTTTTGAGATAAAAAAATTTATGCCCGGCCGAGGACCGATAAGGAACATCTCTCCTTTGAAGATATTGAAAAGTTGCGGGTGTTCATTCAAATACCAACGAGGTGGGATACGGCCAGCACACGTTTTCTCCTGAACATAGGTGGCGCTTCTTGAAACGGGGGCTTCAGAAATCCAGCCCAAGAATTGAACTCGAACCGTTCGGAATTTGATCATCCTAAACCGTCTCCCTTGAGATATCCTTTGCTCTTGATAGAATAGGGGGCCTCGGTTCTCAGGATGTTTTAATCCGTCCAAAATGATTAATCCTGCCTCCAATAAAAAAAGTGGCCATGTCAGCAAAAGCTAAAAGACACGGCTCAAGCAGTCACAAACATCTTTAACAGCCAATTTGGTCTGTACTCTCATTCGATACCTGATCCGACCTTTCGTCTCAAATGTATTCTAATACAAAAAAACGTCTCATGAGAGAGGGAAAATTTTCTTGAACCCAAACCTCTATTATGTCGATCATAAAGAAGGTAAAAAGGTTTTATCGCGACGGATAAAACTGAAGAATTTAACGCCTTCGGAAGGAGGTATCGATGAAAAGAATCCTATTAGCTATCATTCTCCTTATTTTTATGGTTTTACCTTCTTTTCATGCCTGGGGAGCAAGCCCTTGGACAGAAACGGAAGACTACGGAGAAAAAGCCGCAGCAAAGCTTGGCTTTGGATTAAGAAATATAGCTCTCGGCTGGACAAAGATTTTGACTATGTCCCATGACGCCCTGAAAAACGAAAAGCCGTTTCTTTCAAACTTTCTTGAAGGAATTGCGCATGCCTCAGGCCGGACCGTGGGAGGCGCTTTGCATGTGGCAACTTTCCCCTTAACAAGCTTAGATATTCCTCTGCCGGAAAACGGGGAAAATCTTTGGCCTTATGACCGGTAAAACGGTTTAAGCACCTTTTAATCAGCTGCTCCGCCCGCCGTAGGCTTTCAGGCGACCGTGAGCATAACTGCCCACCAGGGTTCCCAAAAATACCCCCAGAATGCCCCCGCCCAGCACATCTAACGGAAAGTGAACCCCCAAATAGACCCTCGAAAAAGCAATCAAAAAAGCAACCAAGTACAAATAAGGTAGTTTGTGGCGATAGAAGATATTCAAAATGACCGCAAGGGCAAAGGCAATCGTTGCATGTCCCGAGGGAAACGAATAAGTCTGGGGAATTCCAATCAGATACTTTCCGATCATGGGAATCTCTTCAGGCCCGATCGAAAAATAATCATAAGGCCGAAGACGGCTAAAAAAAAGTTTAAGTAAATGGATCACCCCTTCGCAACCAACAAGGTAAAAAAGAAAAAACTGCATTTTATCCCAGATCTTGGCCCTGTCGAAAAACCACAAAAAACCAAATAGAATCACTAAACTGAGATAACTATTGCCCGCAGTCGTCAACAATATGAAGGGCGCATCTAGCCACGAACCGCTCCAGCTATTGATCTCGACAAAAAGCCGATGATCCAAATCCAGTAACGGACCCATATCACCTCACAAGCTCATATAAACTAAAATGCCGATGCCGGTAAATCAATCGGGTATATCCCACCAAATATTTTTCGAAAACGGATAACGCCTGCGGTTCCATGCCGGCAACCGGTCGCCGGATGAATTCTTCATCCACCAATAAATGGCTGATACCCCGCTGTCTAAAAAAGACCTCCAATGTCTTGACGAAAGGATAAGCTTTGAGTTCTCGATCCAAGGAATATCTCTCAAAAACAAAATCGGAACGCCATGGACAATCCAGAAAATACCCGTAATTTTTCATATTCACGAGATAAAGCCTGTCCTGTTCCCCCAGCCTTTCGCTGACCTGCCTGAGCGCCTCATAATGGGGGAGCTGTCTTCGTAGATAGTCCTGTCGCGATTCAGCACCTGCCCAATAAGGAACGGGATCACGCACAAGCACTTCTTGCGCGCCGGAATAAAAACCCCAAAAAATAGCAATCATCACAACCCCATGGATCAGCGGAATCTTGGACCGCGACAATCCAAACATCAAGAGAAAACACAATACCGGTAAAACAGGGAAAAGAAATCTTGCTTGCTTGGTAGTCAGTGCCCATGAAAAAAGAAAAAAGATTGAGAAGATCATCAAGAAACGTACCACAAAAGGTTTCTTCATACGCCACAAAACAAGGGGTAACAACAGGAATGCGGGGCCAATCACACCCTCGTAAAATTCCGGTTCATTAAATCTTGCCCAAATAAAGACAAGAACCGGCGAAAGTAGAGTGGGCAAAAAAGAACCGCTGCCTAAAGGTGTCCCAAACTGACCCAGCCAACCCAAATATAACCGGGCCCTTTCGGGATCCCAATTCAAAAGAGGGTCCAAACCCCATGAACCGACCTGAAACGGATAAAGGGGCCAACCTGTCACAAGATAATTCCGAAGCGGATAGATCAAAGCAAAGGGAATCCAAGCAAGCAGAAAACCCGCCAATGCAGATAAAATGCGTCCCTCTCGGGACAGAACCCTTTGAAGTAAGATCATAATCACAAAGAGAATGCTCAGTTGATAGCCGGTATATTTGACCGCGGTAGAAGCCCCCGCCAATAATCCTGATAAAATGATCCATTTTAAATCATGGGTTTCGTCATATTGGCAAATGGCCACTAAGGCCAAAAAGGCATAGAGAGTAAAAATTAAATCCACATACGCCCAAGACATGGTTACCATCACCGAAGGAATTGATAAAAATAGAAGAACTCCCCAAAAAGCATACCGTTTGTTGACCCACCGATGAGAAAACCCATAGAGGGCTAAGGCAACCATCGAACCCGCAACACCATGCAAAAGCTTAGCTGCCACTTCACCACCGGTAGCATAATGAAAAAGCATCAGCATTTCCCCCATCTGCGGGAAATAAGCATAAATATTATCGAGAAAAAAGAGACGCGACCCTCCTGCTTCAAGCATCCGCTTAGGAATCTCCAAGTGATAGATCAATTCGTCCCGTGTCGTGGCAGGCAGAGCGGAGCATAAAACAATCCAAACACCATAAAGAACAAGAATAAGGATGGGGCCTTGTTGAGTTTCAACAAGGTTCTTCATACTGGACTTTGCCCGATCTGAAATTCGAAAATCTTTAAAAAGCTCCCAACAAGCGATAAAAGAAAGCGCAATGAACAATCCTGCCATCGATAATACAGAAACCAAGCTTAATGCGCTGAGGAGCGACACAACGAGCCAAAGGAGAATCCATCCAAAACTGATTTCCAAAGCCCACTGAAGGGATTGCTTTTCGAAGTTCCATCGGGAATGATTAAGCCAGAGACCCAACCGGCGGGCAGCTAAAACCATAATTAAAACCTGTCCTACAGCTAAGAAAACGTGCATTTGTTTTTCCTCAGGTCTTGTTTTATGTCAGCCGAAAAATTAAAAAGTCCAAAAACCTTAAAATCCTATAAAATACGCGTTGACCGTCAAGCGGAATGTGAAACTCAAAAAAACGGTTTACAACCTATGATCATATCATTGAATCGCGAAAAGTTCAGCTCACCTTTTTTTCAATGGCTCTTAATTGCCCTCTTTATTGTGGTCGCAACAACCGCTGTTGCTTTCTATGCCCATAACAGCTCCCGATTCACCCCTTCGATTCATGACGAACTAAGTTACCTCTTTCAAGCACGAACTTTCCTTGCGGGACGCTTCACAAATCCTGTTCATCCGGAAAAACTTTTTTTTGATCAATATCATGTGATCAATGAGGGCTCTTATACTTCTAAATATTTCCCTGGAACAGCCCTAACAATGCTCCCGGCCGTCGCTCTGGGACAGCCTTATGCCGCAGGGATTATCCTTTACGGCCTGCAGCTCCTTTTGGTGTTCCTGATCGGACAAAGCCTCTTCGGAAGACAAGCCGCATGGCTAGGAATGATTTTAACCTCTTTTTCCCCTCAAATTGTTCTTCAAACATGTTTTCTTTTATCACATCTCCCTTGCGCCTTTTATCTTTTACTTTTTTTTTACGGTTTCATCCGTTCACAAAAAAATAACCCTACAATCTGGATTCTTATATCGGGGGCTGGTTGGACCCTCGCATTTTTAACACGTCCGCTCACAGCGGTTAGTTTCGCGTTTCCAATCGCGATGATTGTCCTACATCAAACTCTAAGAAGGAAGATCCCAAAACCAAAAAAGACCCTCCTTCTATGGGCCATCCCTATCCTTTTCGCCCTAATCTGTTATTTCAGTTATAACAAAACGGTAACGGGAAATTGGCTCAAAACCCCTTTCGAATCATATGCCGAAATTCACGCCCCGTTTCATCGATACGGCTTTCATACTTGGGATCGTTACGCCGACCAAGCCGAAGGCCCCCGCGTCGATCAACGATTTAATCAAATGTACCATAACCATACCCTGACAAGCGGTTTTTGGTTTGCAGGAATACGGTTAGCTTTTTTTATCAAATTTCTGTTTGGGGAAATTCGATTCTTCTCGTACAACATTTATATGGGCTTCTTTGCTCTTGCCCTATGGTTTTGGGGACTCCTCCGGCGGGACCCGAATCACTTTCTCATCCTCGGGATCTGGCTTTCAGTCCAGCTTTTTCATATCCCCCACTGGTATCCCGGCATTCTCTCTTTCGGTTCCAACTACCTTTACGAAACAACGGGCCTTGTACTATTAGCTGTCAGTGACGTTTTGATCCGAAAAATTTCATCCTTCAAAATAACACGATGGAAAATGATCCTGGGATCTACCTTTCTTATATTATGTCTTGCCGGCTCCTATTCCTCGCTGAAATATCGCAACGAAGTCATCCTTCTCAGCAAAACTCCTTTCTTCTGGATCCATCAAGAAATCAATAAGAGGAACATCGAAAAAGCCGTTATCTTTGTCCGTTATCCGCCAGACCATGATCTTAATACGGATGTCATCGATAACACACCTTCTTTAAATGCCTGGATTATTTATGCGAGGGACCGTGGGAAGGAAAATTTAAAATTAAAAAAATATTACCCCGGCTATGTCTTTTATCTTTGGGATTACGCTGAGGCGACCCTCACTCCCTTGAAAATTTAGACTTGCCAGCAGCCTTTCTTAAAAGCCGCCTGAGAGCTTCCACCGGTAATCCAATCACATTCGTATAAGAGCCGAGTATTTTTTTCACAATACGGGGGCCTTCTTGGATACCATAACTTCCTGCTTTATCAAACGGATTGATCGCATTCAAATAACCCTTCACCTGTACGTCTGTCAATTTCTTCATACGGACATGCGTCATGGCACAATCCTCAAAGCAAACTTTTTTTTTCCTGTCATACAGAAATAATCCGGTGATGACTTTATGCCATTTCCCTCGCAGCATTTTTAACATCCGGACTGCTTCTTGACGCGTTTTGGGTTTGCCCAAAATTTGATTTCTGTAACTGACCACGGTATCAGCCCCCAAGACCCATCTTGCTTTTTTGGGAGTGACCGCCTTGCGAACTTTTCCCCGGGCATGCTTAAGAGCAAGTTCCTCGGGAGAAAGACCCGGAATTCTTCTTTCATGATAATTCGAGGAACTAACTATAAAAGGAATGCCCATTTTTTTGAGAAGCTGTTTGCGACGGGAGGATTGAGAGGCAATATAAAGAAGGAGCATTTTAAATGAAGACCGCTAAACTCTTTTTGTCCACAGTTATTGAAATAAGGCCAAGTGTTCCTGGTGGGATTTCAAAAGTTTCTCAGCATCGCTCAGCTTTTTTTGTTCCCGTTCGACTACGTCCTCAGGCGCATTCTTGACAAAATTTTCGTTATCAAGTTTCTTTTTTAAGGCAGCAACCCATTTTTTAGATTCTTCGATTTTCTTTGAAATCCGCAGCGTTTCTTTACTAGGATCCACAATTCCTTCAATGCGGATAAAAACCTCAAAATCAGCAAAGGCATTACCAATAAAAGCTTTGTTTTTTCTAAATTCCGCATCGATGGTTAAATCAACTCTTGATAGTTTCTCTACTGAATTTTTAAATGTGGCAAAAACCTCTTCTTGCTTCTTTTCTTTAACATGAATCACCGCATCCAATTTTTGGGAGGGCGGAATATTGAGTCTAGCGCGGAGATCGCGAATCCCCGTAACCGCATTCTGAAGCATACAAAATGCTTTTTCTGACTCCGCATCCTGATATCTCTCGTCTTTCGGCCAAGCAGCCAACATAATTGTTTCCGGCCAGTCTTTGGCATCTGATGCCTTCTGACGGAGTTTCTGCCAGATTTCCTCCGTAATAAAAGGAATCACCGGGTGAAGAAGACGAAGCATCCGCTCCAGCGTAAAGAAAAGGACTTTCTGCGTCTGGCGTTTGGCTTCCTGATCGGACCCCATCAATGTCGGCTTCGCCAGCTCAATAAACCAATCGCAGAAATCATTCCAAACAAAATGATAAAGCTCGGTTGTCGCCTGGGATAATCCAAATTGATCCAACCACTTTTCCGACTCCTTCGTAACATCATTAAGCCTTGAGAGAATCCACCGGTTGGGGAGCGAAAGTCTATCTTTCTCAAAATTTAATTGGCAGCTTCCTTCTTTAAAATCATCCAAATTCATCAGAACGAACCTCGTTGCATTCCAAAGTTTATTCGTGAAATTGCGCCCGACCTCGAATTTTTCACGGGATAAGTAAACATCCTGAGCACTTAACATAATCATACTAAAACGAAGGGCATCGGCTCCAATTTCTTCAATCACTTCGAGGGGATCAATCGCATTCCCTAAAGATTTGGACATCTTAAGACCGCTTTGAGCCCGGACGGTTCCATGGATATAAATCCGGTTAAAAGGTTCTTCCCCAAGGAATTCCAAGCCTGCCATAATCATACGGGCTACCCAGAAAAAGATAATTTCCGGAGCCGTCACTAAATCAGAAGTAGGATAAAAGTATTTTAGATCTTCGGCCTTCTCAGGCCACCCTAGGATGGAAAACGGCCAAAGCCAGGAAGAAAACCATGTATCCAAAACATCAGGATCGCGTTTCAAGGAAACTTCCCGGCCATACTTGTCTCTCGCCTTCGCTTGTGCTTCTTCTTCGCTACGGGCCACAAAAATGTGCCCTTCTTCATCATACCAAACAGGAATTTGATGCCCCCACCAGATCTGCCTGGAGATGCACCAGTCCCGAATGCCTTCGAGCCAATGAGTGTAAACCTTTGTCCAACGTTCCGGATAAAAAACCGTCTTCCCCTCTTTGTGAGCTTTCAAGGCTTTCTCAGCCATCGGTTTCATCCGGACAAACCATTGTTTAGAAAGGTAGGGTTCCACCATGGAATCGCATCGGTAACAGTGGCCAACAGCATGGAGGTGGGAATCCCGGCGGATAAAAAGCCCTTGTGACTCCAAATCCTCAACGATTTTTTTCCGCGCTTTAAAACGGTCCATCCCTGCATACTGTTTACCGTTTTCGTTGATCACACCGTTCGGGTGCATGACATTGATCCGTTCCAACTGATGCCGGTTTCCTATCTCAAAGTCGTTAGGATCATGTGCCGGAGTAATCTTGACCACGCCTGTTCCGAATTCAGGGTCAACATGTTCATCCTGGATGACCGGGATTTCACGTTCCATTAAAGGGAGGATGACTTTCTTACCGATCAGATGTTGGTAGCGTGCATCTTGAGGATGAACAGCAACAGCCGTATCTCCAAGCATCGTTTCGGGCCGTGTCGTTGCGACAACAATATGGTCATCTCCAATCTTCTCAGCCTGACGACCCATTCCCTGGATCGGGTATTTGATATGGTACAACGCTCCTTGAACTTCTTTGTGCGCCGCTTCCTCGTCCGAAAGAGCTGTTTCACACCGTGGGCACCAATGGATGATGTAGTGCCCCTGATAAATCAAGTTTCTTTCATACAATTGGATAAAGGACTCCAAAACCGCCCTTGATAATCCTTCATCCATCGTGAATCTCTCGCGAGACCAATCACAAGAACATCCTAAACACCGCAGCTGGGAAGTGATTGTATTCCCATGTTCTTCTTTCCACTTCCAAACTTGCTTCAGAAATTTCTCGCGGCCAAGTTCATGCCGGGTTTTTTTCTCTTTCGCAATTTTCTTTTCGACAACATTCTGTGTCGCGATTCCTGCGTGATCCGTCCCGGGGACCCACAGGACATCATCCCCTTTCATACGACGCCACCGGATAAGAATATCCTGAATAGAATTATTGAGAGCATGCCCCATATGAAGAATACCGGTAACATTGGGGGGCGGAATAGCTATGACATAACGGTTCTTGCGGAATTTCTTTCCTTCGTGATCACTTCTCGGGCGGAAATACCCCTTCGATTCCCAAACCTTATACCATTTTTTCTCTGTTTCTTTGGGATGATACCGGGCAGATAACTCAGACATTTCTAACTAGCTTTATCCTTTCATGAGTTTATATTCGATAGCTTCCACGAGTGCTTGCCAGCTTGCCTCGATGATATTCTCATGAACGCCGACCGTCGTCCAAGTTTTATTCTTATCTTGAAACTCAATAAAAACACGAACCTTAGCAGCGGTTCCTGCTTCGGAGTTGACAACACGGACCTTATAATCTGTCAAACGCGTTTCTTCAATAATAGGATATGTTTTCTTGAGAGCTTTCCTAAGAGCAAGGTCCAAAGCATTGACAGGGCCATCCCCATCCGCAACAACATGATGATCCTTCCCCTGTGAGGCAATTTTAACCTCCGCGGTTGAGATTGGATTGTCTAGACCAATATCTTCCGATTTAACCACAATCCTTTTGACCTCAAAAAACTTCTCAGTTTTCCCAAGCAGTTTTTGCACCAGCAATTCAAAGCTCGCTTCAGCTGCTTCAAATTGATATCCCTCATTTTCAAGTTTTTGGATCTCGGATAAAATCCTTCTTGTTTCCGGAGATTCTTTAGCAAGATCCATCTGAAGCTCTTTGGCCTTAAGCATAATATTTGTTTTCCCACCGAGTTCCGAAATGAGAAATCGACGGTGATTTCCGACAGCGCGAGGTTCAATGTGCTCATAGGTCCTGGCATTTTTGATCATAGCATTAATATGAACTCCGCCTTTATGGGCGAAAGCCGAGCGCCCGGTAAAGGGCTGATTAATCTCAAGCGGCATATTGCATACTTCAGCGACGAAATGCGAAAGTTGAGCAAGCTCCTTTAGTTTCCCTTTAGGGACACAATTTTTACCCATCTTCAACTGCAATACGGGAATAATACTGACGAGATTCGCGTTCCCGCATCTTTCTCCATAACCGTTCATCGTCCCCTGAACCAAACCGCAACCTTCTCCAACAGCCTGAATGGAATTCGCCACGCCTAATTCAGAGTCATTGTGGCAATGAATCCCCAAAGGACATTTGATCGAACGTTTAACCCTTAAAATGGCATGCCGGATTTCATGGGGGAGACTTCCCCCATTGGTATCACAAAGGGTAATGTTGGACGCCCCCGCACGATAGGCCTGTTGTAGGGTTTTGATCGCATAGTCCGGATTGGTTTTGAACCCATCAAAAAAATGCTCGGCATCGTAAATGACAATTCGTTTTTTGGACTCAATATACGAAACGGTATCATAAATCATCTGCAAATTTTCTTTCAGAGACGTTTTAAAGACAGCCGTCACATGAAAGTCCCAGGACTTGCCAAAAACGGTTACAACCTTGGTCTTAGCTTCTAAGAGGGCTTTGACATTTTGGTCATCCTGAACTTTCGAATGCGCGCGGCGAGTAGAACCAAAAGCCGCGATTTCGGCATGCCGAATCCCAATTTTTTTGACCTCCTGGAAGAATTTGAGATCCTTTGGATTCGAGCCAGGCCACCCTCCCTCTATATAGTCAATCCCAAATTGATCTAATCTTTTAGCAATCCTGAGCTTGTCATTTAAGGACAAGCTAATTCCTTCGGATTGAGAACCGTCGCGCAAGGTCGTGTCATAGAGCAATATCTTTTTCATTTTTTTCTCTTTTTCCCTAATGATTTACCGCTCAACCCAAATGCTTGATGAACGGCTCGAAGAGCAGCTTTCCCCTTATCTCCGGCAACAACACAAGAAATTTTGATCTCAGAAGTCGAAATCATGTCAATGTTGATTTTTCGTTTCGCAAGCGTCTCAAACATCTTCGCTGCAATTCCTGAATGCGCACGCATACCGATCCCAACGACGCTGACTTTAGCGATGTTTTGGTCGCATAGGATCTGCTTCGCGCCGATCTCTTTTGCCACCTTTTTGACAACCGGCAAAGACCTTGTCAGCTCACTTTTAAACACCGTAAAAGAAATATCCGTAATGTTGGTCTGGGTTTTGTTCTGAATAATCATATCCACATTAATATTGGCTTGGGCAAGCTTCGCGAATATCTTCGCAGCGATTCCGGGGCGATCCGGAACGTTAAAAATAGTAATCTTGGCCTCATCCTCAGCAAGAGCAACTCCGCTAACAACAATGTCCTCCATTTTCTTGGTCTCCTTTGTAATTAAAGTCCCTTTGCTTTCCCGCATAGAGTTTCGTACATAAATCGGGACATTAAATTTCTTTCCCACTTCCACGGAACGGGAATGCATCACCTTGGCCCCTAAAGACGCTAATTCTAAAATTTCATCATAACTGATTTTTTCAATTAACCGCGCCTCCGGAACAATCCGTGGATCAGCGGTTAAAACACCGTCCACATCGGTGCATATTTCACAATAACGTGCTTTGAGGCTTTTAGCAAGCGCCACTGCGGTAAGATCAGAACCTCCCCGGCCTAAGGTCGTAATCTCCTCGGTCTTGGTTTTCCCCTGAAATCCCGCTACAATCACAACGTTTCCCTCTCGCAAGGCCTCTTTAATTCTCTTGTTGTTAATATCCAAAATTCGCGCTTTTGTATGAAACTTATCCGTTAAAATGCCGACCTGGGGTCCCGTAAACGACATGGCCTTAACACCTAACTCTTGAATTGCAATCGCTAAAATAGCGACCGACACCTGTTCCCCCGTCGATAAAAGCATATCCATTTCACGTTCGCTGGGAGTCTTCGTAATTTGATAAACAAGCTCAATAAGTTCATCGGTTGTATCCCCTAATGCTGAGACGACCACAACCAATTGATGTCCGGCTTTTTTTGTTTTGACAATTCTTTTCGCGACATGCTTAATGCGCTCAACATTCGCAACAGATGAACCACCGTATTTCTGAACAATCACCGCCATCGGTCAAAACCTCCTAAAAACACAACCTTAAATTATCACTTTTTTAAAAACAATTTCATCCACTCGGATCCTTTTGAAATTTTGAGATCCGAAGTCTTTGCTGCCACTTCAGAATATTTTTCAATATCATCGGGTGTCACATTTTTCCCGGCTAAAACAAAAGGCACAGATCCACGCGTATGTGTTTTTGTTTTCCACAAGGCATAGTGGCAAGGAGAAATAACGATTCGAACATTTTTCTTATCTTCCAAGAACTTTTTGACCTTCGAGAAAATAAAAAAATCCATCGCTTCGAGTGCCGAAATCTTTCCCTTAAGGTCACCCAACCGAGAAGCCTCATCACAAGCCCCTAAATGGACACAGGTAAAATCCTTTTCCTCCAAAACTTCCATCAGGGCTTCGCCTTTTTTTTCATAGTCTGTTTCCAAATTGCCGGTGCTTCCCTGAACATCTACCACGGTTAATTTGGCAAGTCTCGCTATCCCCTTAGCATATTCAGTCCCCGCCACCAAGGCGCCTGAAATTCCGTAACGCTTTTGAAAAGACTCAAGTTCCGGTTTTTGTCCCTGCCCCCAAAGCCAGATCATATTGGCAGGATTCTCCTGTAAATCCACACGCACTTGATTAATTTCATGATCCTGTAAAAGCAATTTAGCATCAAACATCAATTTTCTTAAAAGCTCTTCGCCTGGGCCAATCGGGAAATTTTCTGAAATCTTTTCTCCAATGATTGTGTCAGGAGATTTTGTTTTTGCGGAGAGGGCGGCAAACCCATGGGAGTCTTTAATCACGGCAACATGGCGATACTCCGCCCCCGGAAAAAACCGGACAAAATCACTTGCAACTTTTTTATTTAAAAAACTAACAAGGGCTTTGGCTTCCTTTGTGGTAATTCTCCCACCGGTCGGATCCGCCAAGATCCCATCCGATTCGGTAATAAAATTCATTCGAAAAGCAATTTCATTGGCCTCTAGCTTTAATTCTAAATTGGCGGCCTCTAAGGGGCCTCTGCCCGGATACACCTTTTCGGCCTCATACCCTAAAAATTCCAAAAAGGAGACATCCGAAGAAGGCTCAAGCCTTTCCGGCAATAGATTTACCTGCCCACTCCGTCCAATCTTCGAAAAATAATTAAGGTTCGGGACTTTCCCCACTTCGAGAGGTGTTTTCCCGCCGAGTTCTTCGGCAGGATAATCTGCGGCTCCTGGGATTGCAATCATGATATATTTCATTTTTCCATAATCTCCTTAACGGCTTCGAGCTCAGGCTCCACCGATTCGATCGGATCGTCGAAACTCAAAGCATAATCAGGATCCTTCAACCCTGAACCTGTTAGCGTAATCACAATTTTTGTTTTCGGCTTAAAATAATTCCTTTTTGCTAATTTAATAAAGCCGGCCACTGCCGCTGCCGAAGCTGGTTCGGCAAAAACACCGTCCCGTTCAGCAATAAATCGGTAAGCCCTCCCAATTTCCTCATCGGTCACGGCTTCAATAAGACCTCCCGATTCATCCCGTGCAGCCTCAGCACTCTTCCAACTCGCCGGATTACCTATTCGAATCGCCGTTGCAATCGTTTCAGGCTTCTCAACGGGGTGCCCATGAACGATCGGGGCAGCACCCGCCGCTTGAAATCCCAGCATTTTCGGAAGCACTTTTGACTTCCCCGCCTTTTTATACTCCTGATAGCCCAACCAGTAAGATGTAATGTTCCCTGCATTACCTACGGGAATAACGTGATACTCGGGTGCATCTCCCAAATCGTCAATAATCTCAAAAGCTGCCGTCTTCTGTCCCTGAATTCTAAACGGGTTGATTGAATTAACAATGGTAACGCTTCCTTCCTCCCCAATTTCCCGGACAAGCTTTAGCGCTTGATCGAAATTCCCCCGGATCATAATGACTTTGGCCCCATAACGGTAGGCTTGCATTAGTTTACCCTTGGCGATCTTGCCCTCCGGAATCAAAACGTAACACTTTAAACCGGACCGGGCCGCAAAGGCCGCCGCGGAAGCAGAAGTGTTGCCCGTCGAAGCACATATAACGGCCGTCGCTTTTTCTTCCAGGGCCTTTGAAATGGCCATCGTCATACCGCGATCCTTAAAAGAACCCGTGGGATTCAACCCTTCAAACTTATAATAAATTCGAACATCCTTTAATCCTAATTCACAAGGCAATGCCTCAGCAAGAATAAGAGGTGTATTCCCTTCATTCAGAGATATGATCGGGGTCTTTTCGGTAACCGGAAGAAACTCCTGATAACGTTCGATCACCCCTATTTTCTTAACCGCGTAAGATCCCATAAGTCATCCTAGTTATTTTCGATGCGGATCAGCTGCGATTTGCCGCGGATAATTCGTAGCCGGTCAATGGCATGAATAGCCTTTCTCACATCATTTTCATGAGCATCATGCGTCAGAAGATAAAGCGGAACAACATTCCCCTCACTTCTTTCTTTCTGAATGACATCCGAAATGCTGATCCGATGTTTGCCGAGCACCTGCGAAATTCTGGCCAAGACCCCCGGTTTATCAACAACATAAAATCTCAAATAATACCGTGAAAGGATGGAAGAAATATTCTTAATCTTTAAATTTCCACGGATCCCCCTCATCATCATCGTCCGATCTCCAAACCGGCTGCCTTCCCTGAGTGCGATATCAATTAGATTGCTGAAAACCGCACTTGCGGTCGGTCCGGAACCAGCACCCCGTCCATAAAAAAGAACATCCCCGACCTCATCTCCCCGCATCAGAATGGCATTAAATGAACCATTCACATTGGCTAGAATATGTGATTCTGGAAGTAACGTCGGTTGGACACGGGCTTCAATGCCACCGTGCATTGCCTTAGCAATGGCAAGGAGCTTGATCCGATATCCCAGTTCTTTTGCAAAGAGAATATCCTCACTTCTGATTTTCGAAATCCCTTCGCAATAAATATGACTGAACTTTACCCGGCCGCCAAAAGCAAAACGGGCAAGAATCGCCAGCTTATGAGCAGCGTCCGAGCCATCGATATCAAGCGTTGGGTCCGATTCTGCATAACCTTTTTGCTGAGCTTCTTTGAGAGCTTCTTCAAAATCCGCTCCGGTCTCCGTCATTTTCGACAGAATATAATTACTGGTCCCATTAATAATTGAAAGAATCGAATCGATCCGATTGGCCACAAGCCCTTCACGTAAAGCCTTAATGACCGGGATCCCTCCGCCGACACTTGCCTCAAAAAGGATCCACCGATTCATTTCGTGGGCCAATTCGAAGATTTCATCTCCATATTCGGCAAGCAGAGCCTTATTGGCTGTCACGACATCTTTGCCATATTTCATGGATTCCTTCACAAGTTCGCGGGCAATCTTCGTTCCCCCAATAAGTTCAACGATGACATCAAGCGAAGGATCTCTTACGACATCCCAAGCATCGGTTGTAAAAACCGATTTTGGGATTTTAAGTTCCCGCTGCTTCTTTCGGTCAATATCCGCCACTTTCGCTAATTCAAGTGAGATACCAAGCTCCCGCTTGTACTGCTCTTTCTTTGACCGAAGCAACTTATAAAGCCCGCCACCGATTTGTCCTAAACCAAGCAATCCGATTCTGAGCGTTTTCATGACATTTTCCCTAAATGAAGGTTTTATACAGAGTTAAGATTATAAGAAAGGTAGTATATCGCAGCCTAATCGAAAAAGCAATCGGGGTTAGGAACCCTTTCGTAAGATATGATGCCACATCATATTCTATCGGTATTTCACTCTTAAAATACCCCCTCCAGAGAAGATGGAAAAACCGTTTAACTTATGACTCCCTTAATTCAAAATAGGAAGATCTCTCTGAAGTCAATTCTGAGGGATACAAACAAGCTGGCCCTGGATGTCTGTGCATAATCCGTCAACCACACGGCGGGCAGTCTCGAAAGAACATAGGCTTCCAGTAAACGCATCCTCACAGGCTTTGATGGATTCTTCGGGGGAACCGGTTTGTCTTTGACGGCTTTCTATTTGACTAGGTTCCAAAGCCTGCCCTTCTTTTCCCAAAGGAATACATACAAGCCGACCGCGACGAGATTCGCAAGTTCCCGAAAGGGTTGATATGCCATCGGAGCCTGTGACTTCGCACGTGTTTCCTTCAACTTGCATGTCACATGCGCGAATAGCCTCGTCTACAGCTTCCTGCCTTTTCGTCATGCCCTCATCAAAAAATTGTCCGTAGGCAATACTCCCCATGCTCCAAAATAGAATAATCGCCGCAAGGCAAAACATTTTTAGCATCTTATGGGGATCTCCTTTGATCCATCAACACCTTTCAACTTTTTGGGAAAATGCCAAATCTCCCCCAAAATTAATCGAAGCTTGATCCATTAAACGGCTGAAACGGTAAATCCGTACGGCCCTCTACGCTGACTAATGCTAAGATACCACTCTGAATTTCTTTTTTCGTAGACAAAAATCCATTTTTCCATCACCGGAGCAGTGCTGTATCCCCCCATCATATCCATAGCCGACCAATTGGTTTTGACGGTGGCTTCCGCTCTCTTAAGATCTTCATCCATTTTAACGCCGATCACTTCGGCATCAACAAAAGTGTGACGACCTTGCGTCGAGTAATATTGAATCACGCTTGTAATAATCCGATCCCGATCAAGGGGAGAACCCTCATAAATCATCCATTCGCCAATATTCATATCCTGCATTTGAAAAGCTGCAATGATTTCTTCGGCTCTTGCTTTAATCTTCTCTATCTCCGTAGCTTTTAATGCCTGATACTCTGTTTTGTCATACCTTTTCCCATCAAGCGTATAGTAGGGTTTCTCATAAGCCAAACCTGAAGCAGCAAATACAAATGTTAACAAAAAAAACATCCCCCATCTCTTTAGTTGAGACATGTATTTCAGTCCCATGGTTTCCTCCTTCAAGCTTGCGAACCAATAGCAAACCCTTTTAGGATTCGAAGAAAAATAATTTGGAAATTATACCCTGAGTTTGAATTATTGAACATAGAGATTGGAAGAATAAAATTGCTGATCGTAAGATAAAATCGGATTTAGGTCCCCGGAATCTGGATCTTGATTTTAGTGGGTTCGTCAGTCCCCTGTTCGGGCTCAATCACTTCATAATCTTCTACGCTCCCGAATCCCAAAGTAGCAATCTTGGCTGTCCCCTTCACAGCACCATCTAATATCTTTTCTGTACCTTGCCGAGCCCCTTCGAGGGTGCTTAGAACAGGCGGGGCATCATTATCGCTTTCGCGGGTGTCGGAAATAAATCCCGCCGTCGTATCGACCGTCACTTGTTTAACTCCTCCCGCAAAATTGGTAACGGGATTGATGCGTTCACCCGTTGTTTTCTGGCGCTGACGTTCTTCTCTTTCTGTTCGCCGGGCTTCTTCATCATATTGACCACTGCGAGCCATGCCGAACTGAAGCGAGACAGAAACTATAAGGAGTAGGATCATTAAAAAAGCTTGATTTTTCATATGCCCCCCATCAATTAAGAAAACGTGTTAGGTCCTCGAATGAGTACATAGTATAACTTAGAATAGCCTTTGGCGACAAGCGCGAAGCCAAAAGCTAAAGATTAAACTGCAAATCATGCAACTTCTTATAGGCCCCGCCTTCTTGCAAAAGACCATCGTTTGTACCACTTTGAATAATTCGGCCTCTATCGAGCACAACAATGCGATCTGCTTTTTGAATGGTAGAAAGACGGTGCGCAATCACAAAAACTGTTCTTCCCTCCATCAAATTCTCAAGAGCACCTTGCACCTCACGCTCACTTTGTGTATCCAAATGTGATGTTGCCTCATCCAAAATTAAAACCGGCGGATCTTTCAGTAGAGCCCTCGCAATAGCGATCCTCTGTCGTTGACCGCCCGAAAGCTTCAAGCCCCTTTCACCCAGCTGCGTATGATACTTCTCCGGCAATTCTTCGATAAAGTGGTCTGCATAAGCGGCGCAGGCTGCTTTCCTGATTTCCTCGGAACTTGCTTCGGGTTTTCCATAAGCGATATTTTCTGCAACAGATCCATTAAAAAGAATAGTATCCTGGCTTACGATCCCAATTAAACCCCTCAGCGAACGCAGCGTAAAACCGCGAATGTCTTTCCCGTTAATTTTGATTGTCCCTAAGTCCGGATCATAGAATCGAGGCAAAAGATTCACGAGAGTTGTCTTCCCGGATCCGCTTGCCCCGACAAGAGCAAGCACTTCCCCGCGCTTAACCGCAAATTGAACGCGATCAAGCACTTCATCCCCTTTTTCATAGGAAAAACTGACATTTTCATACGTAATTTCTTGGACAGGCTCCTGAAATGAATAAGCATCGGGGCAATCCTGCACCGAAGGAACAGTATCTAAAATCTCAAAGATCCTCGCACCAGCTGCAATGCTTTGTTGAATAGTGCTATTGACCTTGCTTAATTTCTTAAGCGGCTCATAAAAGAGGAAAAGCGCACCGACAAAAGCGGTAAATCGATCCAAACTTAAATGCTGCAAGCTAAACCAAATGGCAAGCGCTGCACCTACTGCTCCCATCACCTCAACAAGAGGCCTTTGAACAATAGTGACTTTAATGGTCTTCTTAAAATAATCAAAAACAGATTTATTGATTTTCTCAAACTTAGAAATTTCATCGCTTTCTCGATTAAAAGCTTTGACAATTTGAATACCCGCTAGCGTTTCACCGATAAAAGCCGTAATATCCGCTGCCCGCTCCTGCATCCTTTTTGTTGTCTTTCGTAAAGTTCGGCCCAAAATAACAATGGGAATGACAACAAGCGGAAAAACAGCCAATGCGATGAGGGCATAATAACCCCCGAAAATAAAAACCATTGGAATGTTATATAAAATCACAAAGGGTTGCTTTGTCAGATCGCTGACAACATCGGTGATAGCTCCTTGAATGGAGCCGACATCATTCATGATGCGACTTAGGAAATCTCCTGTTCGGCCACGCGAGAAAAAATCACTCGATTGATGAACAAGATGCCGATAAAGATCATCGCGGACTTTGCGAATCGCCCGTATCCCCACACTTGCCATTTGGTAATGGGAAATATATTCAAAAAAACTTCTTAAGGCAAAAACACTGACAATAATGACGGGAATCCAATAAGCAGGGAAACGAATATTCATGAGAAACGGAAGATGCGGGATATTATTGATCACAACTTCCGTCTTATTTTGGAGACCATTAATGATCAGATACAAAGTCGCAGAAACCAGAGCGGTTGTAATAGCATAACCTTGAGAAGCAATGATCGCTGCGACTAACCGCCAACGATGCGGCTTGATATAATTTAAGAGCCTTTTATAGATCCCCATATTCTTTTAATTCGATTTCCTTCTCCGCTAAAAAATTGACCTAACTTTTTGATTGATAAACGGTTATATACGATCGATAGACGTTTTCGTGAGGTTAACCTTTCTAAGAAGGGCATAATGTAACATATTCATTGACACCTCACAAGGTAATTTGCTAGCATGAAACGCTTTTGGAGATTTATAACCTCATTATTTCAAAGGAGTTACGTTGGATTCCCCTCTTCAAGTTGCCGTAATTGGCGTTGGACATTTAGGCCGGTGGCACGCAAAAAACTACTTTGAGCTGCCCCAAGCTAAGTTGGTCGGGATATGTGACAATGACTCCTCAAAAAACGTCCGGGCCGAAGAGCTCGGAGTCCCTTTTTATACAAAGTACCAAGACCTCTTTAATCTCGTTGATGCTGTCAGTATCGCAACACCAACCTCCACTCATTACGCCATTGCAAAGGACTTTCTTCAAAAGGGCATACATACCCTGATTGAAAAACCCATAACCCTACGGCTTGAGGAGGCCGATGAGCTTTTAGAGATCGCTCGTAAAAATAATTGTGCGCTCCGCGTAGGCCACGTTGAACGTCATAATGCCGGTTATAAGCGAATCGAAGAGATTGCCAATGATATCCGTTTCTTTGAAATCCACCGACTCGGCCCCTTCACAGGCCGGATCAATGACTGCGGAGTCGTCTTGGACCTGATGATCCACGATATTGATATTGTTCTCGGACTTGTGAAATCAAAAGTTGAATCTTTTGATGCTGTAGGTGTTAACGTCATCACTCCTTATGAGGATATTGCAAATGTTCGTCTCAAATTCAAAAATGGCGCTATTGCCAATCTTACTGCTTCAAGGTTAACTCCAGAAAAGCAAAGAAAAATCAGGATTTTTCAAGAAGATGCTTATGTCTCCTTAGACTATGAGGCCCAAAGCGCAAAAATTTTCAGAAAACAAGGTTCACAAATTTCCCAGGAATCTGTGGATATTCAAAAAACAGAGCCCTTAAAAGAAGAACTTAAATATTTCCTAGAAAAAATTAAAACCGGTGAAAGTCTCGGCCGACCGGATGAAGCAGCGCGCGATGCACTTGCCCTTGCCCTGGATATTATTGAAAACATTAAGAAAAATCACGAAAACAGCGTTTTCACCAACTAACCATCTCCATGCCTAAAAAATTCTTCATCATAGCTTGTGAACCCTCCGGTGATTCACATGCTGCTCACCTTATGGAAGAAATAAGAAAAAAGGAGCCCTTCGCGGAATTCTTAGGCCTGGGAGGCCCTCAAATGCTCCAGGCAGGAGCATCGCTGATCTACGACATGACCACCATTTCAGCCCTAGGTCTGGGGGATGTCATTCGTCAGTACTTCAAATACCGCAGTATTTTTTATCAAGCACTTCGTGCGGTTGACAAATTCAAGCCTGATTCACTGATTCTCGTAGATTCTCCCGCTTTTAATCTCCGTTTCGCAAAAAAAATCAATAAAAAGATCCCCGTTATTTATTATATCTCGCCCCAAATATGGGCCTGGGGAAAACGGCGAATCCGCACTATCCAAAGAACTGTGTCTAAAATGTTAGTCATTCTTCCTTTCGAAGTCGCAATCTATGAGAAAGCCGGCGTTCCTTGCGAGTTTGTCGGACATCCACTATTGGATAAAATCCCCGAGGCGCTCGATCGGGATGAAATTCGAAAGCACCTCGACATTAAGAAGGAAGAAAAAGCGATCGGCATACTTCCCGGATCGCGCCAAAAAGAAGTCAAACGAATCTTACCACTCATGCTGAAAGCCATACACTATCTCAATCTAAAAGACGGAAAATACCGTTTTTTTCTGACCCGCTCAAGCAACATATCCCAAAAACTATACGATGAAATTCTACGACCTTATGCTCACTTGAATATCATTGAAACCCATTATCATCATTACGAAACCCTGACCGCCCTTGATTTTGCCTTGATCACCTCAGGAACCGCAACCCTTGAATCGGCGATTATCGGGACACCTTTTTTTCTGCTTTATAAGGCAAGCTGGTCAACTTATATCTTAGGCAAACAGCTCGTCAAAGTTCCCTACCTTGGTCTCGTCAATCTTTTGGCGAATAAAAGAATTGTCCCTGAATTTATCCAGAATGACATCCATCCCGAAACCATTGCCCACGAGATTCAGGTACTTTTAAATAGCAAAGAATTGTTTCATCACATGAAACGGGAATTCGAAGACGTCCGAAAAAAATTGGGTGAAAAGGGTGCGAGCCAAAGAGCGGCTCAATCAATTCTCGATTATCTTTCCAGCCAGTAGGCTTCATTCTCTATCTGTAAAACAAACGTTCAAAAATCTCCCGGCATTCCCCAGTCAAGTCTGACAAGCTTATTCTAAAATCTTCTTCGGCTGTTCGGTGAGATTTATCCCTAAAACCAAGGCTCTTGGCTAAACGTCTAAGATGGATGGGGTCTTGAGGTACATTAAATTCCTGACGGTTTTCAAACAAATGTAATCGATTTTCGACCCGCCTTAAAAAAAGATACCCGTCGTAAAGAGTCTTCCACTCCTTTTCTTCAATCAGCTTTGTTTTTCGAAGTGCCTGAAAAACGTCAAAAATATTTCCCGATTGAATCTCGGGATGAAGATACCCATGTTTTAATTGAAGCATTTGAAGACTGAATTCGATATCGCGGATTCCGCCAAGACCTAATTTAATATTAGTTCTTTCCTCTCCCCGGGAACGGACCATGGCTTCATAACGCCTTTTAACATCCTGAATCATTGCAAAATCGTCCATAGACCAATGATCCCGATAAATCATGGGCTGCAGTTGATCCAGTAAAGGTTTGACAAGGTCCCTATTGCCCGCAACAAACCGGGCTTTGATGAGGGCCTGGTATTCCCAAGGTTCCGCTTGATTTCGATAATAATGAAGGTAATCTTCTAAACGTAATAATAAACTCCCTTCTTCACCGTGCGGCCGCAATCGTAGATCCGTGCGATAGAGGAATTCCGTAGGACCGCCTTTTTTGAGCACATTCAAAATGTCTTGAATCTGTGAGCTGATTTGCGGAATATCACAGTCGTTGGAAGCAACAAACAATAAATCAATGTCCGAACTAAAATTCAATTCTTTTCCTCCCAATTTTCCCAGGCCAATGACACCTATGGGGCAAGACGTGTTTTTTTGATGAAGGAACGTCTCCAAAATAGTATCTGCAAGCTGGGTATACACCCGATAAATATCGCTTAAAGAACTGCAAAGATGCATTTCAGCCAAGGCAATACGCAATGTTTCACGGTGTCGAATTTGGCGGATTTGATCATATTGCCTATTTTTCTCCTGTATTTCCTTCAGGCCTAATTCAACCTTTTTCAAATCATGTTCCCTGGGATCCCGGACCCATTCCCAATACTCTGGATAAGCGATCAACAGATCGGATAGATACGAACTCGTTCCGAATAACCGAAGCAGAATCGACAATCCTTCTTCCGATCTAGCTGCAGATTCCCAAAACACATCACGATCAGGATGATATTCCAGAAAGTGTTCTAAATGCATCACCGCCAGGTCCGGATCCGGAACACTCGGCCAAATGGCCCATGCGCGATCCACGGCTAAAGCAAAAGGTTCAAAGATAAGCGGGTCGGGATAGATTCTTTTCATTCGAAGAACGCTAGTCGGGATATCCTGAAAACCAAGTTTTTTCATGATTTCCATACTTCTTTGGGACAAATCACCCCGAAATAATTCATCAAAACTAACCCGTGTGGCATCAAGAGGTTCAACCGCCAACTCATTGGCCAACGTTTCCCAGTTAGAAGCCTGAAGTTTTTGGATATACCCTTGATAAAAGTCACGTGCGGTACTCATGTGTTTATGAAGGAGGTCTTTTAACTTATCGCGGGCAGCTTCGTCATCCCCTACAAATCCAACTCTTCTCGCTAAAATGACAAACTCTTCACTTTCAGGATGAGGAATGGTCAGATCCTTTGCATTACCACGCTCGATTCTCAAGGCATTAATCAGCCCCCTCAGGAAAATGTAAGAAGCACGCAACATCTGAAAATCACCTTCCGGGATAGCTCCGACTTTCCAAAGGGCCCTCAGAGCCTTCAGCGTATTGGGGTGGCGGATTTCTTTATATTGCTTGCGCCCATATGCAATTTGAAGAATCTGCACAAGGTATTCAATATCAAGAAGCCCACCCGGACTGTATTTGGCATTGATCCGGCCTTCTTGGACTAATTCAACTTCCTGCCGCTTCCTTAGATGAAGAGCATCTTCAAAATCATAGGGTTTATCTTCGTAAACAAACGTGTCGCGAATTTTCAAGACTTCACGGCTTAAAGACTCTGAACCCCCGATAAAGCGAAGTTTGACTAAAGCCTGCCTTTCATAATTGAGTGCGCTCGCCCCGGAAGAATAATAATTCCTAAAAAGATCTAACGAAGCCGCCAGGGGGCCATCTTTCCCATGAGGTCTTAACCTTAAATCAATTTCAAAAACTCCTTCGCTCTTTGCATGAATCGTCTTGCGGAAAAGCCTCACAAATTCGGTATAAAATTCGAGGTTCTGCTGGCTTCTCTCACTGGAAGATTCCGCATCATCCTCATAAACGAAAAGGATCTCCAAATCTGATGCATAACCTAATTCCTGGCCACCGAACTTCCCCAAAGCCAAAATGGCATACTCGCTCTTTTTTCTGTCCGACACCATCGGTGGGGGAAACTTTTTCAACAACTCAACCCAAACAAGTTCCGAAGCAAGTTTGACGACGACTTCGGCTAAATCTGTAAATTCCATTGCGAATTCGCCAACGTAGGAAGTCCTCCTCAAGATATGCCGAATATCAATTCGAAACATCTCACGATCTTTAAATTCATTTAGCTTTTCGACCTTTTCCTCAAAAGTATCTGCCGAGGTGACATATTCGCGTATCTCTTGCTCAACCTGCGGTTTCTCTTTTTTAGCCTTGATGATTTCATGATCAGCAAGTATGGGAAATATAGATTCGTGTTGTGTGCGCAGAAACTCTTCCCACAAAAACCGGCTCGTTCCTAAAACCTGGCTTAGGTCCTCCAAAGTCTGAGATTCCCTCAGAGTCAATAAAACCTCGTCAAAATCCTCCCGGCTGAAAAGATCTTTGCCAAACAATGTGATTTGCCGTAAAGCCCCGGCAGGGTCAGGGACCTTGCTCAAAAGATGTGTAAACTGCTTCATCAGTAAAATCGCCCATTGAAGAGCCTTTAATTGATTTTCGGAAGATATTTTTTCACCTTCCGCTGTCGTCAACCATAACCGATCCATAACCTTGTCGTCTTGAGTCTTAACTTCCATCCTAACAATATTAATTCTGAGGAGCGATAAGGCGTTGGTTAATTCATACAAGAAGGCGGGAGTATCTTGCGCACGAATATCAACGATCGTCTCTTGATGAGAACCCTGTTGATCAATTTCCAACTGAATAGGCATTAACCGTTTCGCGGTCTTATCTTGATGGAGCCTTAGGAAGCGAATAATTCGGCGATTCATCTCCAGACGAACCTGTTCAGCTTGCCCGGCCCGTAACAGTTGGCTGAATTCGATCAGATCTTTTTCGAGACTTTCCCAATCAACATCTTCGGAGACCTTAACTTGAAAATGGTCGAGGGCCATCCGGTTCTGAGTCCCCACCAAACCATGAAGGATACTAATCCCGTTGGATGCAAAAAGACCGGTAATTAACGAGAGAAGTCCTAATGAATCCGGCAATCGGATTTCAACTTCATATCGAATATCCTTGAGAGGATATACCGAAAGAGTTTTTTCCATGACCCCTATTTTGCCTTGAAGTTTAAAAAAAACAAACGGTATTTCTTTCCCAAACAAAAAACGGCCCAACCCCTTACGGGGCCAGGCCGTTTTACCCCCAATTCTCTTTCGGAAAATTAACTAAATATCAAAATACATGTAAAATTCGTGCGGATGTGGCCGCAGCCGAATCGCATCAATTTCCACTTCACGCTTATAAGCAATCCACGTCTCAATGACATCCTTGGTGAAAACATCCCCTTCCAAAAGGAAGTCAT
>JAFGHI010000058.1 GCA_016930235.1 Candidatus Omnitrophota bacterium | reverse complement strand
GATCATTTCAAAAGATATAATGACGAATACGGCCATCTAGCGGGGGATACGACTCTAAAGCAGGTGGCAGATCACCTTAAGGGCAGCCTTCGTCGGGTTGATATCATTGCCCGTTATGGCGGAGAAGAATTTATGATTGTGAGTCCGGAAACCCGTAGTGAAGGGGCCTTGGATGTAGCTGAGCGCATACGCTCAGGAATTGCAAGACAAAATTTTAAGATCTACAATCAGCAGACTCGGGTAACCGTAAGTATTGGAGTCACGCTCTTTCCGGACGACCTAAGAGAGACGATGAGTTCGGATGAGGCAGCGAAGGTGGCGTTCGAGTTAATTCGCCATGCAGATCGGGCACTTTATCGGGCGAAGGAAGAAGGCCGCAATCGCGTGGTGATGTTTCGCGATTTATAGTGAATGTTGTCGTGTCGGGGAAGATTAAATCATCTATAAGGCAGATAATTTACCGGTCGAGTTAAAACGAGCATGAGCGTAAAAAGTTTTTTTGTTTTTTTGATCACGATCCTTTTGTTCTCAAGCGTGAAGGTTTCTGCTGCTGAGCAGGAACAGGCAAAACCTATCAGGCAATCTCCCTTCGAAAGCATCTTTGATCGAGGTCAAGCCAAAGTTGATGTGGTCGCAGACTCCCTGGAATATTCTAAAGATCAGCAAAAGGTAATTGCCAAAGGGAACGTTGTTATCCGATATCAGGATCGACATATCACAGCCGATTATGCTGAAGTTGAGACCCAGAGCAAGAAAGCTTATATTCGGGGGCATGTGATCATTTTTAAAAATAATGAAGCTCGGGCTCAAGGAGAAGAAATTACATATGATTTTGAGACCGAGAGCGGTAACTTTCAGGATGGGCGTTCGATTAATTTCCCTTGGTTTACGACCGGTGATGATATTAAACAGGTCGAAAAGGGCGTTCAAAGTGTAAAAAATGGTTGTGCTTCGACCTGTGGATTTGAAAACCCGAATTATGATATAAAGGCTAAGAAGCTCACAATTTATGAAAACGATAAAATGATTGCTTGGAATGTAAAAATTTATATTTTAGGAAAGCCTGTTTTTTGGCTTCCTTATCTGATTGTACCCCTTAATCGCCAAAGCTTGCCCTTAAGTGTGACTGCTGGGTACAACTCAAGACACGGAGCGTATATTGAGACATCGAAAGGAATCGCTATCAGCAAGAATTTGGGAGGTCAACTGCATGCCGATTGGCGCTCAAAAAGGGGATTTGGCGGCGGTTTGGATCTTGGTTACGATTACGAGGACTTAGCCCAGGGTGAAATCAATACTTATTGGACTGAAGATGAGCGTGCTCCGACCCCGGGTGCACCCAATGGGAATCCTTACAGTCAATTGGAAGATCGTGATCGGGGGAGGATTACTTGGCGGCACCGGACAAATTTTGACCCACATTTTCATGTGATTTTACGATATAACCGTTTAGCGGATGAATATTTCCTCCAAGATTTTTTTGAAAAAGAATTTCGGGCTTCGATTGAACCCCAATCTTTTGTGACTCTAACGAGGAACACAGATCGGTTTGGATTTTTGGCACATGTTCAAAAAAGGATGAACCGTTTCGAATCGATCGTTGAGAGACTTCCGCAGGTTCGGTATGACTGGAAAAACCAGCAGTTTTTTTCGCCTTGGGTTTACTCGGTCGGCCATTTGAGTTTTGATAATCTATCCAAAAGGTTCGGACGGTCTGATCGTAGCGAAGAGGTTGTCCGTATGCACGGGACGCATGAATGGCGTGCGCCGATTAACTTTAAAAACATTAAATTTACACCCCATGCGGGTTTGAGCTTGACGTCTTATAGCCGCGATCGAGAACAACACGATGCGAGATTCCGCACTGCTTTTGACTGGGGATTGGATTTGAGGACTCACTTTTATCGGACATTTTCCGTGTCTTTCGATAAACTAGGTGTTGAGGTCAATAATCTTCGTCATATTATTGAGCCGGTTTTTAGCTATCAATCGACTGTTTCGACGGTCAGTGATGAGAAACTCCAGGAATTTGATTCGACGGACAGAATCGACGATGCCAATGTCTTCCGGTTTGGATTGGAAAACAGATTGCAGACAAGGCGCGTGATCAATGGACGTATGCAGCGGGTGGATTTAGTTAGTGTTAATACCTACTTAAGCTATGAGGCTCATCCGGATGATCGCTCTCCCAGTCTTTATACCATTCTCAATACGCAAAATGTTCAATCGGCAAGTTCATTTACTTTGCTTAACCAAGAGGTTGTCTTACGTCCTTATGATTGGTTGCGGTATCGTTTGCGTTTTGATTATGACATGCATCGAGACGTTTTTAGAGTGTTGAACCAAGATCTCTTAGCTGAAAGCTCAAGGTTTAGAGTTCTTTTTGGACATCGCTTTGTTAAAGATATTGGAAGCATTGAGGGGAGCAATCAATTTGTTTTTGAAGGTAAGTGGACGGTCAATCCCCGCTGGGCTCTTGGTGGTTATATTCGTTGGGATGCGGAAAATGGAGGAGAATTAGAAGAATGGCAGGTTTCTGCGACGCGCGATCTCGATTGTTTTCTGGTTCTCGATTTCGGGTTCAATGTCAGGAATTCTTCTATACGAAGTGCGAATAAAGAGCTTTATTTCAACCTTAAGTTGAAACCATTCCCTGATGTGGCTCTTCGTAGCGGTCGCCGGGCGGCTTTTGCGGCACCAAGGATCGGCGAGACGGTGGCAGGTGCCAGTCAATCCGTATCCACTCCCTATCAATTTGCTGAGACGGCTTAAGCGGCAAGAAGATCGTTCGGTAGGGGGAACTCTTCATTTCTTCAGAAAATCAAAAATTGAAAAATTTAGTCGTAGAGAGGTTCATCATATGAAAATCGGAATTATTGGTTCGGGTTACGTAGGTTTAGTCACAGGAGCGTGTTTTGCTCATCTAGGGCATCAAGTTTTATGTGTGGATAATGATGTTAAGAAAATCGAGATGCTTAAGCGGGGAAAATCTCCGATCTACGAGCCCGGATTGGAATCGATGCTGAAAGAGAATATACGCCGCAAACGCTTATCGTTTGCCACGAAGGTTGATAGGGCCACGAGGCAGTGCGAGATCCTCTTTATTTGTGTGAATACACCGCCCAAGATGAATGGTGAGGCGGATCTATCTTTTGTTGAAAATGTTTCCCGAGAGATAGCCAGGAATTTAAAGGATTACCGTTTGATCGTCGAAAAGAGCACGGTTCCTGTTCAAACCGGCGAATGGATTCATAAAACAATTAAGCAGATTCAAGCTTCAGAGTCGTTATTTGATGTGGCCTCGAATCCCGAATTTTTAAGGGAAGGTTCCGCCATCCATGATTTTCTAAATCCGGATCGTGTGATCTTGGGCGTTTCGAATGCGCGCGCCGAAAAAATTCTGCGTAAACTTTATGCGCCGCTCAAAGCCAATCTTGTGGTGACGGATCTAAAAAGTGCGGAAATTATCAAACATGCCTCGAACTCATTCTTGGCAACCAAGATTTCATTCATCAATGCGGTTGCCCGCGTTTGTGATGCCACAGGTGCGGATATTAATAATGTTGCTTTGGGGATGGGGTTAGATCCTCGTATCGGGCCTAGTTTCTTGAATGCCGGGATTGGTTTCGGCGGTTTTTGTTTCCCCAAGGATCTTTCGGCTTTTTTGAGGATGTCGGAACGATTAGGCGTTCGTTTTGATATGCTAAAAGAAGCTCTAACAATCAATGATGAACAAAAGAAATATTTTATTCAGAAGATAGAGAATACTATTTGGAATTTGACCGATAAGACACTCGCGGTTTTGGGGCTTTCGTTTAAACCGAACACCGATGATATCCGTTATGCCCCGGCCATTGACATTATTCGGGAATTGCAGCATGAAAAAGTAAAAATTCGAGCTTATGATCCGGAAGCCATGACGAGAGCAAAGCAGGAACTGAGGGACGTTAAGTTTTGCAGAAACGCGTACGAAACGGTTCGGAATGCCGATGCGCTTCTTTTAATGACTGAATGGGATGAATTTGTCGATTTAGATTATAAGCGAATCAAGAAATTGATGCGGCATCCCGTGCTTTTTGACGGTCGGAATGCTCTTAACCCGGCGGAAATGAGAAAGATTGGATTCAAGTATTGCGGTATCGGCCGAGGATAAGGAGACTTCGAGGAGTGGCCATGAAAGGAATTGTTTTAGCAGGCGGGTTAGGTAGTCGATTGTACCCGTTGACGAAAGTGACGAATAAGCATCTGCTCCCCGTCTACAACAAGCCGATGGTTTATTATCCCATTGAAACGCTTGTCCGGGCGGGCATCAAGGACATTTTATTGGTTACCGGAGGGAATTCTGCTGGAGATTTCCTCAAACTCCTAGGCGATGGCAAAGAGTTTGGTCTCACGCATGTCAATTATACTTATCAGGAAGGGGAAGGAGGCATTGCTGCAGCTTTGTCTTTGGCTAAGGACTTCGCGGACGGAGAGAAAGTCGTCGTGATTTTAGGGGATAATGTGATTGAAGATAATGTCAGGACTTATCTTGAAAGATTCAAGAACCAGAAAAAGGGCGCTCGATTGTTGCTTAAAGAGGTTCCGGACCCGGAACGTTTTGGAGTTGCAGAGTTAAAAGGGGATAAGGTTGTGGGGATTGTCGAAAAGCCCAAAAAGCCGAAAACGAATTATGCAGTCGTTGGTTTTTATATGTTTGATTCAGATGTTTTTAAAATTATTTCAACGCTTAAACCGTCAAAACGCGGCGAGCTTGAGATTACGGATGTCAGTAATGTTTATTTGCGGCGCGGCGAGCTTGAATTTGATGTCTTAAAAGGTTATTGGAGCGATGCGGGGACCTTTGAATCGCTTTTCAGAGCGAATCGCTTAGTGGCCAGAAAAGCAGGAATCCAGCAATGAAAAAGGTTCTAATTACGGGCGGTTGCGGATTTATCGGCTCGAATTTCATTAAAGGTTTTATCCAATCCCATCCCGAATGGAAAATCATTAACTTTGATAAGTTAACGTACTGTGGCAATCGAGCCTACACAAAAGAACTTGAGGGGAATCAACGTTATGAGTTTGTTCACGGGGATATTTGTGATGGTGGAGTTGTCAACATGGTGGTCGAGGATGTTGAGGCAATCATTCATTTCGCTGCTGAAACACATGTCGATCGCTCTATCGATAGCGCCGATGATTTTTTGCACACCAATATTTTCGGAACACGGACACTCCTCGAATCGGCCAAACGCTTTGATATCAAGCGCTTTATCCATATTTCAAGCGATGAGGTTTATGGGTCCATTGAGAAAGGGTTTGTAAGCGAAGATAGTCCGCTTCAACCGAATAACCCCTATTCGGCGTCGAAAGCGGCTTCGGATCTTCTGGTTCGAGCTTATTGGCGGACTTACCAGATGCCCCTTGTGATTGTCCGCAGTTCTAATAATTATGGCCCGAACCAATTTCCGGAAAAAGTGATCCCGCTTTTTATTACCAACCTCTTAGAGGGCAAAAAAGTCCCCCTCTATGCGAAGGGGGAGAATCGCCGCGATTGGATTTTTGTTCAAGACAATTGCCGTGCCATTGAAATGGTTTTCGATAAGGGAGAACCCGGCGGAGTTTACAATATTCCAGGAGGGCAGGAGACAAGTAATGTCGACCTGACCAAGCGGATTTTGAAGTTATTGGGAAAATCCGAAGACATGATTCAGGAAGTGAATGACCGACCCGGTCATGATTTTCGGTATGCCATGGAAGGTAAAAAGATTCAAAATCTTGGTTTTCGCCCCCAATATGATTTAAATCAGGGTCTCGAACTGACCGTTCAGTGGTATCGCGAAAATATCCAATGGTGGCAGCCCTTGAAAAGAGATAAGTTTACGGTGAAATAACCCATGTTTAAGCGAAAACCCAAAATTCTTATTACGGGTGCCGCAGGGATGTTGGGTTCGGATTTATCCAAGGTCCTAAGCCGTTCTTGTGATGTTTACGGAGCAGGGGACCACAAAGCATCTCACCTTTCGATTCCCTATGAAGTTATGGATCTGACGAGAGAGAAGGTCGTAAGACGTTTGATCGAAGAGATTTGCCCGCAATGGGTGTTTCATACAGCGGCGATGACGGATGTCGATGGCTGTGAGACCGAGAAAGACCGTGCAATTGAAGTTAATTTTGAAATGACAAAAAAAGTTGTCGATGCTTGTACCCAACGCAAGGCAGGGGTCATTTTTTTTAGTTCAGACTATATTTTTGATGGCACCAAGGAGGGCCCCTATCTTGAGGACGACAAATCGTCGCCTTTAAATGTTTATGGTGAAACAAAGTTATTGGCCGAAAATTATATCCGTGAACACGCTGAAAGATATTTGATTTTCCGCGTTACTTGGCTGTTTGGGGTTCATGGTAAGTCATTTCCGAAGGCTATTCTGAAGAGAGCGAGTTGCGAAAAGGTTATTCAAGTTGTTTCGGACCAGATCGGGCGGCCGACTTTCTCGTGGGACGTTGCGGAGGCTTTGGGGCATCTTTTGACGAAGAATCCCGGAGCCCTCAAAGAACATAAGCGGGAAGTCTATCATATTGGGAATGAAGGACAAGCCAGTTGGTATGATTTGGCTCGGTATCTACTGCTAAAAGCAGGGTTGAGTGGGGTAGAAATTAGTCCTATTACCAGTCATGAGTTAAATCGGGTTGCCAAGAGGCCCCAAAATTCGGTATTATCATTGGCTAAAATTCGCAAGGACTTAGGGATACAGTTGAGGCCGTGGGAAGAGGCGGCTTGCGATTTCCTGTCCAAGTATGATATGAAAAGTGAGGTCAAGAGTTATCATGGCTAATTCAGCAAAGATCCTAGAGAAAAGAATTGAGAAGAAAACTGCAAAAATTGCGGTGATCGGTCTCGGGTATGTGGGGCTTCCCTTGGCGCATGCTTTTGCCGAAAAAGGTTATCGGGTAACAGGCATTGATATTGATAACCGTAAAGTTCAATGCATTAAAAGCGGCAAATCTTATATCGGCGATCTTCCTTCATCCGCATTAAAACGGGAACTCAAAAGGGGGACCCTGACTGCGGTTGCTGATTTTGATCCTCTCGAGAGTATGGATGTCATTATTGTTTGCGTTCCGACCCCGCTTAATCGAGTGAAAGACCCTGATATTTCTTATATTGTATCGTGCACGAGCGCCATTGAGAAACGATTGCATTCCGGGCAGCTGATTAGTTTAGAGAGTACCACGTATCCGGGTACGACCGAAGAAGTCATTCTCCCTCATTTGCAGAAATCCGGCCTTAAAGTTGGGCGGGATTTCTTTCTTTGTTTTTCTCCCGAAAGGATTGATCCGGGAAATGAGAAATTCAAGACGCAGGATATTTCGAAAGTCGTAGGCGGAGTGACGGCCACCTGTGGGAAACTCGCGTCGATGCTTTATGGAAAAATTACGAAACATGTTGTTACGGTGAGTTCTCCTCGGACGGCAGAAATGGCCAAGCTTTTGGAGAATACTTTCAGGATTGTTAATATTGGGATGATTAATGAGCTGGCCCGCGCAGCGACGAGTCTGCAAGTGAATATTTGGGAAGCCATTGATGCTGCAAAAACCAAACCCTTTGGATTTATGCCATTTTATCCGGGTCCCGGAATCGGCGGCCATTGCATCGGTGTGGATCCTATTTATTTGTCATGGAAGGCGCGAATCCATGGAGCGGATCTTCATTTTATTGAGCTTGCGAGGCGCGTCAATGCTGAGATGCCGAGTTATGTGGTTTCACAGGCGGTTTATACCTTGAATCAGTACGCAGGAAAAGCTATTAGTCGTTCCAAGGTAATGGTGCTTGGGATCTCTTATAAAAAAGATGTGGCCGATACTCGCGAATCTCCGGCCTTGGATGTGATCGAAAAACTGAAGGCGTTGGGGGCGAAAGTCAGCTACCACGATCCCTATGTCTCGCAGATCAGTCATCATCATTTAACGTTGAGATCGAAGCCTTTGACCGCCGCCAATCTCAGGAAACAGGATCTGGTTATCATTGCGACCGATCATACGGATTTTGATTACAAAATGATCGTCGCTAAGAGCCGGTTAATTTATGATACGCGAAATGTCCTTAAAAATTATCTTCAAAAACATATTGTGAGGCTTTAAATGAAAAGAAAAAAAACTTGTCTGGTTACAGGGGGTGCAGGGTTTATCGGCTCTCATATCGCGGAGGCTTTGGCCAAACGCCATTATAAAGTACGCGTTCTAGATAATTTGTCGACCGGATTTCTAAGCAATTTAAAAAACATCAAAGAGAACGTTGAATTTATTAAAGGAGATCTGCGTAGCGACAAAGATGTCCGGAAATCCGTCAGAGGGGTTGATACGGTGTTTCACTTAGCGGCCAACCGTGCTGTTCTGAGATCCGTAGATAATCCCTTTGAAACAAATGAGGTGAATGTTACGGGAACGATGCGCCTTCTTGTTGCGGCGCGTGCTGCGAAGGTTCGTCGTTTTGTTTTTACTTCGTCTTCCTCGGTTTATGGCAACACCAAGAAGTTCCCTTGCGAAGAGACGGACCGACCTATGCCTCAATCACCTTACGCTGCCTCGAAAATTATCGGGGAGTATTATACACAGATGTTTTGGACGCTTTATGGTATGGAAACCGTGTGTTTGAGATACTTTAATGTTTTTGGCCCTCGACAAAATCCGGAGTCCCGGTATTCGGCCGTTATCCCGATTTTTATCGATTGTTTGCTGAAGAATAAGAATCCCGAAATTCATTGGGACGGTAAGCAGTCACGTGATTTTTCATACGTGGATAATGTTGTTCATGGCAATCTTCTCGCGATGACAAAACCCGGTATCGCGGGTGAAGTTTTTAATATTGCTTGTCATGAGGAATATTCCATTTTAGATATTCTGAATGGCCTGAAAAAAATCATGAAGGCCAAAGAAGTACATCCTAGATTTTCGCCCAAGCGCGCCGGCGATGTTCGAAGGACCTATGCGAGCATATCCAAAGCGAAGAAACTACTTAATTTTAAGGTTCAGACACGTTTTTATGAAGGCTTGGAAAACACAGTCGAATGGTTTCTTGTTGGTCGAAAGAAACCAAGATAGGTTGTAGCCGTTCACTCCAAAATCTTCAATTGCTGACGAAAAGACAAAATCTATGACGAAAACACGAAAAACAGTACTGGTAACGGGGGGGGCAGGGTTTTTGGGTTCCCATCTTTGTGAGGTCTTTCTTCAGCGCGATTTTCAGGTGATTGCTATGGATAATCTGATCACGGGAAATCTGAGGAATATCGAGTCGTTTCGCAAGGATCGGCGCTTCCGGCTTATTCGTCACGATGTGAGTAAAAAAATTCATTATCGAGGGAAATTGGATTATGTACTTCATTTTGCATCGCCTGCAAGCCCGATTGATTATGCCAATCTTCCAATTCAGACCTTAAAGGTGGGTGCCTTGGGGACTCATAATGCTTTAGGATTGGCGAAAGCCAAGAATGCGGTTTTTGCGCTGGCTTCGACTTCCGAAGTCTATGGTGATCCTCTTGTGCATCCTCAGAAGGAAGATTATTGGGGGAATGTGAATCCGGTGGGTCCCCGCGGTGTGTACGACGAGGCGAAACGGTTTGCTGAAGCGATCACGATGGCTTATTATAACGTTCACAAGGTTGATGTTAAAATCGTCCGGATTTTTAATACATTTGGTCCGCGTATGCGATTAAATGATGGGCGGGCGATACCGGCGTTTATTAGTAGCGCTCTTAAGAATGAACCCATTCCGGTATTTGGGAATGGCAAACAAACACGAAGCTTTTGTTATGTTAAGGATCTTGTTGAGGGAATCTTGCGGGTTATTTTTTCTGATTTGCATGAGCCTGTGAATATGGGTAACCCCACGGAAATGACCATTCTGGAATTGGCCAAAAAAATTATTCGATTGACGGAATCCCGAAGCGTTATCGAACATCATGCTTTACCGATGGATGATCCTAAAGTCCGGCAGCCGGATATTTCAAGGGCGAAGAAGATATTGCAATGGGAGCCGCAGATTGCTCTTGAGGAAGGGTTAAGAAAAACGATCGATTATTTTCGAGAGAATTTATCTTGAATATGGTGAGTGAATAAAAGGGTTGGAAAGATGAAAAAACAAAAGGCAGCAATTATAACGGGCATCACGGGACAAGATGGTTCTTACTTGGCTGAGTATTTGCTTAAGAAAGGATATCGTGTTTACGGCATGGTCCGGCGCTCGAGCACTGAGACGTTTGAGCGGATTCATCACATTGTAGATCGGGTTGAGCTCGTTCAGGCGGATCTTCTCGATCAACTATCGATCATCAATGTCATTAAAAAGATACGGCCGGTAGAAATCTATAATCTTGCATCGCAATCGTTTGTGCCGACATCCTTTGAGCAGCCGGTTCTGACCGGGGAATTTACGGCGCTAGGTGTAACGCGGATGCTGGAGGCTGTAAAATTGGTTGACAGAAAAATTCGATTCTATCAGGCATCCTCAAGTGAAATGTTTGGTCATGCGCCTTATACACCGCAATGTTTAAAAACACCGTTTCATCCCCGTAGCCCTTATGGTGTTGCAAAGATTTATGGGCATTGGATAACGATTAACTATCGTGAAAGTTATAAGATTTTTGCTGTTTCGGGGATCCTGTTTAATCATGAATCACCCCGTCGCGGAAAGGAATTTGTTACCCGGAAAATCAGTTGTGGTGTGGCGAAAATCAAGTTAGGCATTGAAAAAGAATTGCGACTGGGCAATTTAGAGGCGAAACGAGATTGGGGTTTTGCTGGGGATTACGTGGAGGCGATGTGGTTGATGCTTCAGCAGTCGCAACCCCGGGACTATGTTGTCGCGACGGGGGAAACACATTCCGTGCGTGACTTTGTCAAAAAGGCATTTAGCTATGTCAACTTGAATTGGAAAGATTACGTCGTAATCGACCCGGCGCTTTATCGCCCTGCCGAAGTTCATGTGCTGAAAGGGGATCCCACGGAAGCGCAAAAGAGACTCAAATGGAAGCCGAAGGTCGATTTTGAGCGTTTGATTGAAATGATGGTTGATGCCGATCTTCAAAAAGTATCCGATACGATTAAACCGACAATTCCAGCGTGAAAAAAGTTCTCATTACAGGTGTTTCAGGGCTTGCCGGGCGACATTTAAGTCTGCGACTCAAACGTCGGGGGTTTAAAATCTTTGGGTCTTATCACGGGCCAAGACCTGACTTTAAGATTTCAGGGCAATTCTATCCGGTCGATTTTTCCATCAAGAACAAAGTTTATGATTTAGTCAAAACAGTTAAGCCGAATTATGTTTTTCATTTAGCGGGCCAAAGCATTCCTCAAATTTCCTGGAAGCAAGAGTTTTTGACGATGAAGGTTAATGCTGCCGGGACAACCCATCTTTTAAATGCCATTCGACGCTACGCACCTCATGCAAAAACTCTTTTTGCTTCCTCACAACAGGTTTACGGGAAGTCCTTTTTGACGGGGAAGGTTCTAAAAGAAGACGATCTCATTTTTCCTGATAATCCTTATGCTTTTAGTAAGGCATTGGCGGAGTTGGCATGCCTTGATTTCTATCATTCATTTGGAATGAAAGTCATTATCGCACGTGCCTCCAATCACGTCGGGCCTGGGCAATCCCCTTATTTCGCGTTTTCGGATTGGTGTCGACAAATTGTTCTGGCAGAAAAAGGGTGCCGCGAACCGGTGCTTGAAGTAGGTGACTTGAGAGTCGATCGTGATTTTCTGAGTGTGCACGACGTTGTCAGGGCCTACGAATTATTGATGTTTCATGGGAAACCCGGGCAAATTTATAATATCGTCAGCGGGCGTCAGCGAAGCATGAGATTGTATGTCGATTATCTTTTGAGTTTATCGAAATGTGCGATGAAAGTTAAAGTCAAGACTGGCCGATTAAGAAAAAATGACGTCAAAAAAACACTTGCGAGCGCGATGAAGATAAGAAAGCTTGGCTGGAAACCGGTGTATTCACCCTACGATGCAATCAGGGAATTGCTGAATGATTGGCGAGTACGGTTGAAAGCTCATAAATGTAGGAGATATCGCAAATGAATTCCGATTTGAAATTATCGGTGATCATACCTGCTTTCAATGAGGAAAAAAGAATCCAAGAGACGCTTGGCCGAATCGTTTCTTTTTTGCATGAGCAGCCTTACAGCTCCGAAGTTATTGTTGTGGATGACGGGAGCACTGATGCCACAGTTCAAGCAGCCCGAGATAAATTGAATGATTTCAGGCACAAGATATTGGAAACGCCCAAAAACATTGGCAAGGGGCATGCCGTACGATGGGGCATGCTGACAGGCGAAGGGCAATATCTCTTATTTTGCGATGCAGATTTGTCGACGCCCATTGAAGAGGTGAATCGATTTATGGCTGCGCATGAGGATGGTTACGATATCGTTATCGCTTCTCGAGGACTCAAAAACTCGAACGTGGAGGTTCATCAGAGTGCTTTGAGAGAAACGATGGGAAAGGTCTTTAATTTATGTGCGCGTACATTGGTTTTTCGCGGGATTCATGATTCGCAATGCGGGTTTAAATGCTTTAAACATGAGGTTGCTAAAGATTTGTTTGAAAAACAGAAGATTCTGGGTTTCGGTTTTGATGCGGAAATTATATATCTAGCTCAAAGAAAGGGATATCGGATCTTCGAGGCTCCGGTCACGTGGAGAAATTCGCCCAATAGCCGTGTCTCGATTATTTTGGATCCGATCAGGATGTTTTTGGATCTTGTCCGAATTCGGTGGTTACATCGTTTTGATTAGAGACCCTTCCGATAACTTGCATGGAGAAAAGCGTGTTGCTTAACTTATCCCGGGAAAGATGGATACTCTTAGGAATTCTCGCGTTAGGATTTGTGTTGCGTTTTTATGCGGTCGATTTTGGTTTACCGCATCTTTATCATGCCGACGAACCGATTATTGTCAATCATGCACTTGCCTATGGCACGGGTGATTTCAATCCGCATTTTTTTAAAATTCCTCCGCTTACGAGCTATTTGTTATTTGGTCTCTACGCTTGTTTTTATTTGGCGGGAAGGTTAACGGGGCTCTTTTCAAGCCCTTCGGATTTTGAGATTTATTTTTACCAGGATCCGAGCATCTTTTATTGGCTGGCTCGCTGTTGCTTTGGCGTACTCTTGGGAACGCTGACGGTTTATCTGGTTTACCGCTTAGGGAAGAGATTTTTTTCTTTAGGAACGGGGCTATTGAGCGGTTTGCTGATGAGCGTTGCGTTTCTGCATGTCCGTGATTCCCACTATATTTATGCGGATATTCCGCTTGTTTTCGTGATGGTCTTTGCGTTGATCATCATTCTTCAAATCCCTGCGAGAGGAGGAGAAAAGTTCTGGCATGTTTCGGCGGGGGCTGTCATCGGAATCGCAGCGGCTTTCAAGTATAACGGCGCCGCGCTCATCATAGCGTATGGTATTGCTTTAATGTCGACGAGAAGGATCCGAGATGCCTTCAAAGCTATTTTTCTGGCTTTTTTGTCGGGAGCATTTGTTTTTATTTTACTTAATCCGTTTTCGATTTTAGATCACGCATCTTTTATGCAAGAAGTCGCACAAGAATCAAAAGCACATCTCGGCGGCGTATCTTGGATAAAAATTGTTTATTATTCGCTCATCGGAGCTGTTGGCTATCCCATCGTTTTATTTGCAGTGTTTCAGCTTTTTCGGCCCAGCATGTGGAAAAATAGTGAAAACCGTATTTTGGCTGTTTTCCTTTTATCGTACTTGGGTATTCTTAAAGTATGGGGGCAGCCCTATGCCCGATATGTCCTGCCGTTAGTTCCAATTATGGTTCTTTTCGCAGCAGATTTTTGGCTATGCTGGGTACGGAAAATCAATCGCAACCGCAAACTTATTCTCTGGATTGGGATTCTCTCGCTGTGTCTTCCGACCATGATCAAATCCCTTAGGTTTGATTTCGTCATGAGTCAGGCGGATACAAGGACGCTTGCCCTGAATTGGTTCGAAAAACATATCCCGAAGGGAAAACGTGTTGCAATGGATATTGAGTTTTATATGCCGAGGCTGCGATTTTCTGAGGAACAGTTGATGACAAAGATGGAAAAAATCAAGGATACGCCCTTTGCTGAGGTTCAGAAACGTAAACTTGAGTATTACTTGCATAATGCGGGAGAAAGACCGGGATATTGGCTTTATGGGCTGAGACAAGATGGCGAGGACCAGCCAGAGCCCTTTTTAATGGCTAAAGAGCCTGTCCCCTATGATTTGGACCGATTGAAAGATATCGGGGTCGACTTTGTCATTGTCGCACGATTAAGGAAAGATGATGCTAATCGTCATTTTTATAATAATCTTTCTGAGAAGACGCAACTTGTGGCGACGTTTAATCCCTACCGAGGGGGGAGACCGAAGTGGGCCATGGAGCATCCTATAACCGGTGGCCCCTTTTTGTGGAAAGATTTGTGGCGTCGGGAACGTAATGGTCAGCCCCTCTATATTTACCGGATCTGACCCTTAAATTGGGGACTCCTAACTGTAATCCAGAAAGAGCTTTAAGGAAACGTCAGTTTTCGATATAATCCACTACTTTAATAACCCCAAAAAGAGAGAGATTTAAACCGTATGAAAGCCTTGATTTTTATGCCAGCTCACAATGTGGCTAATGTTATCGCAAAAACGATTGAAGGGGTTCGCTCCGTGTGCCAAGATGACATCCTTGTTGTAGACGATGCGAGTACGGACGAAACAGGAGCTATTGCCCGAAAGATGGGTGCCGAGGTTGTTCGTCACGAAAAAAACAGAGGATACGGCGGCACTCAAAAGACAGGATATCAAGAAGCCATCCGAAGGGGATATGATCTTGTGGTCATGGTGCATGGGGACAATCAATATGATCCGACTCTGGCGAATCAGTTTGTTTCGAAGATCCGTGATGAAAAATACGATGTCGTGACAGGTACAAGGATGATTTTGGGAGATGCGCTGCGTCAGGGAATGCCCATCTGGAAATATATACCCAACCGTTTTTTGACCTATCTTGAGAATTTCGTTTTTGGGACGAAGCTTACGGATTATCACAACGGATACCGTGCTTTTACAACGGCCTTTTTAAAACAAGTCCCCATCGACATGCTTAGCGAGAAGTTTGATTTTGATACTGACATCATCATTCAAGCGGCGATTCGAAAGGCCAAGATAGCCGAGATCCCTCACCCTACACGGTATCAAGGAGAAAATTCCCAAATGTCTTTTACGAAAGGGGTGCATTACGGCCTGAGCATCTTAAGAACCGTCCTGCTTTATCTCCTTCATAAATCGCGAATTTGCGAACAGAAATTATTTGCCGAGAAAAAGAATCATGCCTAAATCACTCGTAACAGGAGGAGCCGGTTTTATTGGTTCTCATATTGCCGATGCCTTATTGGGGCGAGGGCATGAAGTTGTTGTGCTCGATGATTTAAGCGGGGGATTTCAAGAAAATGTTCCCACCAATGCTGTTTTCATTGAAGGCTCAATCGTAGACTCCAGTTTAGTTAAAAGGATATTCAAAGAATACACCTTTGATTATGTTTTCCATTTAGCTGCTTATGCCGCTGAGGGCCTGAGCCATTTTATAAAAAGATTTAATTACGAAAATAATCTTATCGGGTCGGTTAATCTTATCAACGAATCTATCCTCAATAAAATCAAATGTTTTGTCTTTACATCATCGATTGCAGTTTATGGCAAAAATCAGCTACCCATGCGCGAGGATATTCAACCCGTTCCCGAGGATTCATACGGCATTGCTAAGTTGGCGGTCGAACAGGAGCTCCATGTTTCACGCCTCATGTTTGGCATGCCCTACATTATTTTCCGTCCCCATAATGTTTATGGAGAACGTCAGAATATCGGCGATCGTTATCGAAATGTTGTCGGGATCTTTATGAATCAAATTATGCAGGGATCGCCCATGACAATTTTTGGCGACGGTAATCAAAAGAGGGCTTTTAGTTATATTGGGGATGTTGCCCCGGTGATTGCAAAATCTATAGATATCCCAGGGGCCTATAATCAAATATTTAATGTTGGGGCGGATATCCCTTACACAGTCAATATTCTCGCTAATGAGGTCGCTAAGGTTTTTAGAGTCAAGCCAAACATTCAATATTTAGATCGCCGCAATGAGGTTGATGAAGCATACTCGGACCACAGCAAGGCAAAGAAAATTTTGGGAGCAGAGAATCCTGTTGCTCTTGAAGAGGGGCTTCAACGGATGGGAGCATGGGCCAAAACGCATGGGGTAAGAAAGAGTAAAGCGTTTGGTCGTATCGAAGTGCCGGTCAATATGCCGCCCTCATGGAGATCTTAAGGCATTATCTAATTCAACTTACCACGGTCACCGATCATGAAGAAAAACTTATTGCTAGTCTTTTTTGCTGTTGTATTTTCTTTTTTTCTCGCCGAAGTTGCTCTACGAATTTTTAATGTTGAACAGCCCAAAATGTCGAATCAACCTAAGGAAGATTGGGTTCTTGTCCCTGAACGTGTATGGACGGAGCATCACCCCGAATTAGGCTGGTATCACCAATCCATGAAACATGCCTTCCTTCCTACGACGGAAGGTGAGGTTGATGTTCATACCAACCGGGATGGTTTCCGTGGTGTGCGTGATTACAGCCTGGAAAAACAAGAAGGTATTACGAGGGTCCTGTTTTTAGGCGACAGCTTTGTCTTTGGGTACGGCGTTAAAGACGGGGAAGGTGTTTGTGCTCAATTAGAGCGGTTGGATAGCCGTCCAGAAGTGCTTAATCTGGGTGTGCCGGGATATGGTATTGATCAGATTTTGATGAGTTATAGAGTGATCGGAAAGAAGTTCCATCCGGACATTGTTTTAATTGGAGTTTTTCCAGAGCAATTTTGGCGTGCGACAAGGGCCTTTGCTGATTCGGGGCATGCAAAGCCTTATTTCAAATTGTTGGCAAATGGCGATTTGGTTTTGAAAAACGTGCCGGTGCCGCAACCGTTTGAATTGACAACAAATCAATACCCGATCCTGGTGGAGCGGAATCCGATCGAATTGTTACTGATGAAAAGCGAAGTTTACAAACTGATGAGAAAAGGAATGCTGAGATTAGGAAAGAATTTGAAGATATTGGATCCTGATTTGACCGATGAGTGGATCTTAGGGCAGGCGATGCTTAAGCAACTTATTACGGAGATCAAGGAATCCCACTCGATCCCTGTTTTGGTGGTGATCCCTCCCGATCGATGGGTAAAGGGAGAACGCAAGTTTTCACTCGAAAAATCGTTGGTCCGGTTTGCTGATCGGATGGACGTTCCTTTTTTAGATTTAACGCCTATCTTTCGTAGGAAAGTATCCGAAGAAGGCCTCACGAAATATTACATCCAAGATGACTGGCACTGGACAGCCGAAGGGCACCGCTTAGCGGCAAAGAGTATTTATGATTATCTTATTCAGCAAGGTTATCTAAAAAAGGTTTCTTGATATGATCAAAAAGATATGGCTCTCCGTAGCGGTTATTGTGGCGAGCGCTTTTCTTTTTATGGCGCCTGCGTGGTACCCTTTTGTAAGAGAAGCCAACGGCCGGAACCTTTTTATTTCGCCGGATGCGATGGTTCTTTTAGGAGCCGTTCTTTTGCTTGCCTATTTGTCCGCTTATTTTCTGCCGAGCCGGTTCTTTGTTTTGATTGTGCGTGCAGGGCAGGGGATTTGCCGTCGATGGCGTCTGACGCTTTTTTTGATGTCGGTAATCCTCTTGGCGTCCTTAATCTGGGTGAATCGCCATATTCTTCATAGTTTTATGAATTCGGCGGATGAACATTCCTGCTATTTTTTGGCAGAGTGCTTCCGAATGGGAAAATGGTGGGTTGAGCCGCATCCTTTGTCTGAGTTTTTTGACGTGATTCATGTCGGCAATCGTGATGGAAAGTGGTTCAGTGTGTATCCTTTCGGGTGGCCGCTTCTGATGGCCTTGGGAATCCAATGGAATATTTTGGATTGGATGAATCCCCTCATGACAACTTTAGCTTTTGTTATTTTCTTTATTGTGGCTAGAAGACTCTACGGACGTCCGACGGCATTGCTGGCTTCTTTTTTGTTGCTCGCAAGCCCTTTTTTTCTTTTTACAGGGGCCTCTTATTTTTCCCATGGCACATGTTTACTTATGGTCGCACTTTTTTCATATTCTTTCTTGAAGTGGAGAGAATCTGAGCACAAACGAAGTGAGATGGTCTGGGCGGCTCTGGCAGCTTTGGCTATCGGTTATGGGCTTGCAACCCGCTATCTTTCGATGGCAGCTATCGCTGCGCCTTTTCTGCTCTATCAATTATGGCCCGTGTTGAGGCGAAAGGAGCCGATCAGGAAGGTTCATGTTGTCGTCCTATCCATACTGGCTTTTTTTGTCCTTCTCGTTTTATTTCAAAACTTTGTCGTGACGGGAAAGTTCCATAAGGCTCCCAACCGGTATGATAAAAGTTGGGAGCGGTTGGGTTTTAGGGATTTTTACACACCGCTTGACGGGATCATCTTTGTCTTTGCGCGTTTCTTCTATCTCATGGACTGGATGCCGGCATTTCTCGTTATGCTTTTTTTAGTGAGGGTTTTTCAAAAGCGGCAGATGCCGGCCCCTACCAAACTTTTTCATTTTGCTTTTTTCTATCCGGTGATCGCCTATTTTTTCTATTTTTCGTGGGGCGGGAATCAATATGGACCCCGCTACTATTATGATGGATTTCCATTCTTCGCGATGGTTTTGGCGGATGGGATAGTTCAGTGGGTGCGGAGTGATAATGAAAAGTTAAGGAAATTCATTTTAACAGGTTTTATGTTGAGTTTGATCGTTTCGGGATACTTATACGCGAAGCAGGGGGAATATTACGAAGAAGCGTCGAGACAAAGGAAGGCTCTATACGATTTTGCCGAGGAAAGGATCCAAAACCCTGCAATCGTTTTTATAAGAGGTTTTTTAGGGCAGCGACTCGTCATGTCGCAGGATGATGCTATTCGCAATCGTCCAGCTTTAGACGGCAAGATACTTTATGCGAAGGACAAGGCCGAAGAGAACCAGCGCTTGCGGGATTACTATCCGGAGAGGGAGCATTATTTGGGATATTTTGACCGCGACGAGAAAAAGGCCAAGCTGGTACGGCTCTAGGAGAAGGTTTTGCGGGGGCTTGACAGGGCGTAGGAGACCCGATATTCTTCAGTAAATGTTTTTTTAGATAAGGTGCAATAAGGGAGAAAGGATGAAGAAACGAATACTGATTACCGGAGGTGCAGGGGCTATTGGCAGCACGTTGGCCAATCAGCTTTCGAAAAATCCCGATAATCGAATTGTCGTTTTAGATAATCTCTCTTCGGGGCACGTCGAGAATCTCAAAATGCGTAAGAATGTCCGGTTCATCCAGGGAAGCGTTGAATCGGATGAGGATCTGAATTTGGTGTGGAAAGACAAGATCCATGCGGTATTTCACCTGGCGGCCAATTTTGCAAATCAGAATTCCGTTGATTTTCCCCAAAGGGATCTCCAGATCAACGGATTGGGAACGCTGAAATTGCTGCTCAAGGCAGTTGAAAATCATGTGGAAAGGTTTATTTACACATCCTCCTCTTGTGTCTACGGGAATCGAAGGGAACCGCTTGCCGAAAGCTGCCGTGAATTTAGTTTGGATACGCCTTATGCCATTACGAAGCTCTTGGGGGAACAATATGTCCATTTTTTTGTGGAACACCATGGTTTAAAAGCCGTCATCCTACGATATTTCAATGTTTATGGGCCCAATGAGTATCCAGGCAAGTATCGGAATGTGATCGGCAATTTTTTGTACAAGGCGATCCGAAACGAAGAAATTACAGTCACCGGAACGGGTGAGGAAACCCGGGATTTCAATTATGTGGATGATACGGTTCGTGCCACGATCTTGGCATCCCAGAAAGAAAAAGCGGTAGGGCAGGTCCTAAATATTGCATCCGGCATTGAAACGAGCGTAAACGATCTTGTAGAGCATATTTTAGAAATCACCCAATCGAAATCTAAAGTTGTGCATCAAAGAAAAAGGTTGTGGGATTCCGTGACCCGGCGGGTTGCTGCGACCGAACGGGCTTTTGAGGTTTTGGGTTACCGTCCGGAAGTTTTGTTGCGGGATGGACTTAAGAAATACTATCAGTGGCTGAAAAAAACGGATCTCGATAAATGTGAGTGGTGAGGGCATGATTTTTATCTTGCTTCCAGCGTATAATGAAGAGGGCGGGATCAAACAAGTCTTAAACAGGATTGGCCAGCTATTCAAAGATACTCACGAGATATTTCGTATCGTTGTAGTGGATGACGGAAGTCGTGACAGGACCTCGCAGTTTGTTCGGGAGTTCAGTCAAAAGCTGGATATCAAGCTGTTCGTTTTCGAGCAGAATCAAGGAGTCGGCGAAGTTTTTAAGACGGGATTTAAATATATTTGCGATGAAAGTCTGGATCCCGATCAAGATATCTGCATTATCCTGGATGCGGACAATACGCAGGATCCTCGTGTTATGACATCGATGATTGATGCGATCCGGGGCGGTGAGGACATTGTCATTGCGTCGCGTTTTAAAAAACCCGGGATGATGCGGGGTTGCTCGTGGACAAGGCACTTGTATAGCCATACTTTATCTTTATTAATGGGACTCACCGTACGACTTCGCGGCGTTAAAGATTATTCAATGTTTTTCCGGGCCTACCGCGTTCGTGTTTTGAAGCAGGGCTTTCAACGTTACGGCGATGCACTTTTGGCGGGACGGGGATTTTCCGCTATTGCCGGATGTTTGGTCAGGTTGAGCAACGTGACCCATCGCATTGTGGAAGTTCCGTTTGTACTGCGCTACGGAAAAAAACGAGGGAAATCCGGAATTAGAATTTTTAAAACCATTTTGGGGTATTTTGAGTTGATCGGAGAATGTATCCGAACCGACCGGTATCGCAAATGGGCGGCGCCGATTTCTTTACCGGTTTCTGCCGCAAAAGGCGGACAGCGAAATGAAGAATCGACCGTCTCCCCGTAAAAAAATATTTCTTATCGGCGGCGCGCGCCCTAATTTTGTCAAAATCGCAGCCCTTACGAGGGCTTTTACCTCATTTAAAAAAGCGCATCCAAAATCAGGTTTGCGGTGGCAAGTGATCCATACGGGGCAGCACTATGATTTTTTAATGGTCAAATCGTTCTTTCGTGATCTCGATATCCCGTCGCCGTATATTGACCTGAATGTAGGATCTTCTCCCCATGGGGAACAAACGGCCAAAATCATATCGCGGTTTGAGAAGGTTGTATTGCATGAAAAACCGGATTTGATTTTGGTGGTGGGGGATGTCAATTCCACCCTGGCATGCAGCTTGGTCGGCGTGAAAGTGGGCATCCCGGTGGCGCATGTCGAATCGGGTTTGAGAAGTTTTGACCGCACGATGCCCGAAGAAATTAACAGACGGGTGACCGATGCAGTAGCCGATTACCTTTTTACGACGTGCCGTGACGCCGACCGCAATCTCATCAAGGAAGGCATAGACCCGAAAAGCATTTTTTTTGTCGGAAATGTGATGGTCGATACCTTGCTGGTGAATTTACCTAAAGTGCACTGCTCGAATATCCGGAAGAGGCTGGGTCTTGGGGGGGATTATGCTGTTTTAACGTTGCATCGTCCGTCCAATGTAGATCAAGAAAATGACTTTATGGAAATCCTGAAGGCACTTGAGCATATTCAACGATGTATTACGATTATTTTTCCGGTTCATCCCCGGACAGCGCGGCGCATAAAAGGGAGCGCTGTCGGCGAAAAGATGCTGGGTCTACAGAATATTAAATTGACATCTCCGTTGCGGTACCTTGACTTTATAGCTTTGGTGAATGGCGCCAAGTTGGTTTTGACGGATTCCGGAGGGATCCAAGAAGAAACAACAATGTTGGGCGTTCCCTGTCTTACGCTTCGTGATAACACGGAGAGGCCGGTAACCATTAATCAAGGTTCGAACTTTCTGGCCGGAAGGGAGAGTGGTAACATTATTCGCCTGGCTGATAAAATTTTATCGCGCAAGGGAATAAAAAAATTCAAAAAACCGACACGGTGGGACGGTCGAGCTGCTGACCGTATCGTTCAAGTGCTCTCAAAAAAAATAGGTTTTTGATCTTCCCGTTAAGGGTTTGAATATCTTATGATGTTTTTAATCGTGATTTTATTGCTGGCTATCGCCGCCCTGGCTCCGTTCGTCCCGTACCTTGTTTCCGGGATGTCGTTTTACACTTTTCATGCCCTATCCGGACTGATGGCGCTTAAATATCTGAGCGCGCAATGTTTCTTGTCCGGGCAATATCCGCTGTGGAATCCCTTTTTGATCGGCGGTGTTCCTTTTCATACCGGAATTGGTGTCGGGGATCCTTTGCTTTTGCCGTTTACTTTTCTGAAGGAGGGGCCCGATGCGTTGATTGCTACAGCTTACCTTGCATTGTTTCTGGCGGGAATCGGTATGTTCCTTTATCTCCGCTTGGGATGGAAATTGTCGCATTCGTCAGCGTTATTGGGGGGGATTCTTTACTTGTCCAATCCTTTTTTTACGGCGACATCTCATGAACTGCCGTTTATGGCCCCGCCTGTATATCTTCCGTATCTTTTCCTCGTTTTTGGTGCGGATTCTGGGCGATATCCATTCAGCCGAGCCCTGGCCTCGGGTTTGTTCCTGGGCCTAACTTTTTTGAGCGGGAATTTAGAGTCCTATCTTCTCGTCTTTCTCGTTTTCGCATCGTGCGTTTTCATCCAAACTCTCCTTGCGTTTATTGAAAAACGGTCGCTGAAGACTTTGATGAGGGAATGGTTCAAACTGGTAATTTGTGTCGTGATATCTCTTTGTTTTACGGCTTATGATTTATTACCGACATTCGAAATGATGCGTTATTCCTACCGCAGTTTGACGAGATATATGAACGAGGTATTTATTTTTTATGGGGCACTGTTGGTCGGAACAATCGCATGTTTGATGGTAATAGAAATTTTCCGCCGCCGAGGAATTTTAAACCGTAAGGGGCTATGGTTTTTTGCTGTCGGATTATTTCTGCTGTTTGCAATCGGTGTGGATTGGGAAAGACGTTTGATGCATTTTGACACGAATATATTTTATCCGTCACTTTCTATGGTCATGCATGCAGGACAGGATGCATTTCATTTGTTGCTAAATGCAGTCAAGGTGCCTCGCGATATATTGACTGATTTTATGAAGCCCCGTTTTATTTTTTATCTTCAACATCCGACTTATATTTTTACGATGGGCACTTTTCTTCTTTTTTTGCTTGGCTGGACACGAACGCGCGTCGGATGGGGGTGGGGGATCTGGGCTCTTTTCCTGGCGGTATTCCCTTATTCTTGGTTACCAAACCCTTATCATTATCTCTTGGGGCTGGATGTCCTGACTTATCAGCGGCATATGTTTGCATTTTTTTTCATTCTTTCCTTTCTGTGCGCTCATGGTTTTGAGCGGCTAAAATTACGGGAAGGCATGGACACTATTTTGGAAAAACCATGGAGCCAAACGGTTCTGCGAGTCATGGCGGGTATTTCGTTCCTGGGTGTCGTGGGATTTTGCGGGCTTAGCCTGGCGCCTTGGGATCCTGCGGCATTTGGGAGACAACTTATTAAATATAGCGACGAAATCCTAAAGACTCATTGGATATCAAGGGCATGGGGGTATCTCTCGCTTCAAATGATGCTTTTGCCGTTATTCAGCCGTATCGTTCCGTATTTCTTTTTCTTCGGCGCAATAAAATTGCTGGCGCTTGGATTTGCGGCTCTTTCGATTTTGAGGCGAAACCGGACGTGGATCGCTCTCTTTTATTTGACGGTCTTTTTGGAAGTGCTTATCGCTTGGCCACTTTACAATTTTCAAAACGCTGATATACAAACCCTCAAAAGCTCCGCTCCCGAAATTCAATTTTTAAAGCACCTTGGATTTCGCGACAGGGTTTCGATCATTCCGCCTTCATGGTTCGATAAGCGAAACTTTTATGATCAAGAATATCCGGTCGTTTTGGGTTGGAATATGCCGGTTTATTTCCAGACGGGCGCGATATCAGATTCCACAATTAATATTCCGCTTGCCCTGCTCCGGCGTTTCTTGGAAGCCGAACCGGGGCATACAACAACGCCCTTCAATCTTATGAAATTTCCTAATGTCATTGACGATCTCATGGGGGCTAATTATTTATTATCAGCCGAACCGGTTCGGGATCCGGATTATGAACGGCTTGTTTTAGGAGAAGTTTATTCCGTCTATCGTAATAAACGCGCTCTGCCGCCTTTTTATTTTGTGGCCCATCTGGAGCAGACTCAAGAGTCCCAAATCGCTATGCATATGGAAAACGGGGATTGGGATCCGTGGAAAATCACCTACGCTGAAGCTGCGGCTCCGTTCAACGAAAATTTTTCCGCGGAAATATTACGCGAAGATCCTCGGATCCAAGTCGGGGAAGAAGATTATCATAAAGTCGTGATTCGAGTTTCATCGGCCGAGCCGCAGTTTCTCGCCACAACGCGGGCTTTTTATCCGAGATGGCGGGCACGGGTGGACGGCCGGGAAGCCCCGATCGTAAAATCAAATTTTTATTTTCAGGGGCTTTTTTTGAGACCGGGGAGTCATGAAATTCAGTTGATTTACGACCCAGGGATTTTTTGGGCAGGACTTACAATTGCCTTATCTGGGCTTTTGCTGACACTAACGGTATGGATCGTTGAACGAAATCGCACAAAATCGCACATCCGGTGAAGGGCTTTGATTCTTGTGTCGGCAATGCGGCCGCTAAAAAATCGCAGAAGGCCACTATCGCCGTAACAAAGTTCGGGAGGAGGGAAGCGTGCCAATCGAAAATCAAGAAGCGTGGAATGAATCTTATGACAAAATTTGTAAAAAATACGGTTTTATTTCTGTTTGGATCAATCGGAGAATTTTAGAAAGGCTGCGGATCGGGGAAAGGGTCGGAGCCGATGAAAAAATTGTGGATATCGGCTGCGGTAACGGAAATATCCTCGCGCTCCTTAAGGAGAGTGGTTTTCGCAATCTTTACGGGTTTGATAACCGGGAATATCCGGCGCCGTCCCCGGACATTCAAATGCAGGTAGGTGATATGACGGCACGGTTTCCCTATCCGGATCAATTTGCCGATTGCATGCTTTCTTATAATGTGATGCATCATTGCGTGAACCATGCTCAATACGAGCTATTTCTTTCCGAAGTGCGCCGGGTTTTAAAGCCTCGGGGGAAATTTTTTCTGGTAGAACCCGAACGGAATTTTTTCCGCAGAACAACCCAGTTGGTTTGTTCGCTTCCGGTTATCCGCAGTTTGGGCTATGCCAAGTATAAATATGTTGTGTTTCAGGAAGAAAAGAGGGAGCACGCTCTTTTCTTCGAACTTGAAATCGTACAGTTTCTAAAGGTTCGTGGTTTTAAGATCTTAGATCAAAAAAGCTATATGGAAAGTATCCTCATTTATAGCATTCCGACCTAAGATGTGATTAACATTCGGCCTGTGATTTTTTAGGAAGTTCTCACCCGATTCCGAGGTACGGTTCTCCCTTTGACGTGTTTTTAACTCCAATATCTATAGAGAGATATGTGTTGAGCTGATCGATAGGCAATACCCTATTAGGATCGGTTTTGATCGGCTTTTTGCCTTGACGCACCATTCTTAAAATGTTACAAATCAATCGCGTCTAAGGCAAAGCCAAGGTGAAGCCGCATCAAAGTTTAAGCATAAGCCCTTCATCGGAAAATTAGGACAATTCAACGAGCATGGAAGTGATACCCGATTATCTCAGAAAGCCGTACGGTAAACCGGAGGAAAATATCCTCAGACTCCAGTTCTCGATGGTCAAGGAGCGCGTTGAGGTGGCGAAAATTCATGCCGAGGAACTTGCCGATAGCGGCTTAGCTGCTCTCGGCGAAGATTTTTTGATGCAGTTTTATTATGGAGTTCTTTTAAACGATCCGGACTATTATTGTTACATATACATTGTTGATGGAGTCGTCGGGGGGTTTACGTCATTTAGCATCAACAGCCGAAAGGTTTGTCAGCGGGCAGTTTGCCGCTATTGGCCAGGGTTATCATGGGCTGTTGTAAAACGGATTATCAGAAAACCGGCAACGATTTTAACGGTTTGGAAACTTACCATTTCTCTTTTATCGATGAAGAACGAGCCTTATTCCGATGTTTTGGCTGAAGGGATGAGTACGGCGGTTGCAAAGCCTTACCGGAGTATTGAGTTTTTCCGCAAAACAGGGATTAATATCGGGCGTACACTTTACATGGAAATGGCCAGGGTGTTAGCCAAAATGGGCGTCAGAAAGATCAAGGGGTATACGAGAAAAGCAAATGTTTTTGTCAGCGCTTCGCTCGGGTATTTGGGATGGAAGAAGGTTGTAGACAGTTGTAATCCGCGCGGGTTGGCCAAGGAAGAATTATCCTTGTGGATTCTCGATTTGGATGCCCAGTCGGATAGTAGCGAAAAGCAACAGCAATGAGTGTGCGAGCGGGAAGACAGGAGTTCTAGATAATGCAGTATGTAAGAGAGAATAGAGAAGTAATTGAAGGCGCTGATCTTCTCTTAAAGCGGTGCGGAAATCTTAAAAAAGGTGAAGCTCTAACAATCGTTTGTGATCCTCAAACGCGAGAGGCGGCGGATTTATTGGCACGAAGGGCTAAACTCATAACGTCATCGGTAACAATGTTGGAAATACCTACTTTTAAAATGCATGGCGAAGAACCCAATGAGCAAGCTGCCAATGCCATGTTGAAGTCGGATCTTTGTATGGGAATAACGTCGAAATCGATGGCCCATACCCGAGCTCGGCAAATGGCATCGCAGAAAGGCTGTCGTTATCTGAGTCTTCCGGAATATTCGATGGATCTTTTTGCAGATCCATCGTTAAGGGTTGATTATGAAAAGAGGAGTGTCTTGGCACGGTATGTGGCGGATGTTTTTACCCAAGGTAATGAGGTGAAAGTAACATCGGTATCCGGGACGAATATCAGGATGAGTATAGCCGGCCGGGTCGGGAATTGTTGTCCGGGTTATGTCCGTGGCCCTGGTGAATTGGGCTCACCGCCGGATATCGAGGCGAATGTTTCCCCGATCGAAAATTCTGCCGAGGGTGTTGTAGTTGTGGATGGCGCCATTCCTTATCCAGGCATTGGATTATTGAAGGAACCCGTCATGCTGAAAGTTAAAGGGGGACATCTTGTTCAAATGGAGGGAAATCGTAAAATCAAAGAGGTTTTAAAGCGTTTATTTGACGACGTTTCCTCTGAAAAAGCATTCATTTTAGCCGAGTGCGGTGTAGGCTTAAATGACCGGGCTTCGCTAAGGGGAGTGATGTTGACAGATGAAGGGGCTGCGGGTACTATGCACTTTGGTTTTGGTTCAAATTCAACGGTAGGCGGGGTTAACGAGGTTTCTTTTCATCTGGATTTTGTATTTCAAAAACCGACGCTAAAAGTAGATAATAAGGTTGTTTTAGAGGGTGGAGATCTCCGGTTAAAAGAACCGGAGCATGGATTCCGAGGAGGTTCGAGATGAGTCAGAAAGCAACGGAAACGGTGATTCGGTCCTTTCACGCTGATTTCGAGCGAATATGCCGTGACCAGGCACAGCAACGTGCCATCTTGGATTCAAAGACAGGACGTGTGCTCACCTACGGTGCCCTCTTCGAAAGTGTTCAGCATTTTTGCGATTTCCTGTGGGATGCGGGTGTCCGGCCTTCCGATCGGGTATTTTCGATTCTTCCCAACAGCGTGGAACAACTCGTTGCTTTTTTGGCGGCCTTATGGTGCGGAATCGATTTTTGTCCGATCTCACCGATGTCGACTCGGGAAGAACTTCGACGGTTTGTCCGCCTGTGCGACGGGGCGGTAGGCCTTGTTCCGCACAAAATTGATTCCGGGCTTGCCGAAGATTTACGCAAGGCATCCAAGCGGAATTCCTTGATCCCGATGGACACGAATGGTGATCTAAAAAATTGCGTCGGATCGGGAAGATGGCAAGGTGCGAGCGGGTCTCAGAATCCTGTTGGCCGGATCATCCTTTTTACCAGCGGAACGACAGCGGATCCGAAAGCCATTGTGGTCAATGGCGACAGGCTTTGGTCCAGCGCTATGGCTTGGGTCAAATTTCATGATTTTTTGGATTCCGAGTCTAGATTTTACAATATGCTTCCCATGTCTTATTTGGGCGGGCTATTTAATTTGGGACTTATTCCGTTAGCCTCGGGTGGAAGTGTGGTGATTTCCGATGCCTTTTCTGCCGCATCGGCACTCAAATTTTGGCGCGAAGTCGAAGAGCAGGGTGTTAACACTCTATGGCTGACACCGACAGTTTTAAGGACCTTGCTTCACCTTCATCGGCCGGTTAATGATGGTCGGATTCCTTGGAAAAAGGTTAAGTCCGCGTTTCTAGGGATGGCGACATCGCGTCAAGAAGAGAAAGAACGCTTCGAATCGACGTTCGGCATTCCGGTTCTGGAAAATTACGCTTTGTCGGAGACGACCTTTCTGACATCTGAAAAACTGAATGATGCGACTTTGCGTGTTCCATGCTCAATGGGTTCTGTCCTTCCGTGGGCTGAGGTTCGTACTCAACCGTCGTCTTCACCTGAAGGCCCCGCTGAAATTCAGGTGAAAACGCCCTTCCTTTTTGAGGGTTATCTCAAGGTCGATGGAAAAGTTCACGTGCCATTAACTTCCGACGGATGGTTTGCAACAGGGGACCTCGGTGTGTTGGAAGGGGATTTATTGATTCTTAAAGGACGATCCAAGGATATCGTCAAAAAAGGCGGTTATCTTCTTGTACTCCGGGATATTGAGGAAGTTGCCGAATTGCATCCGGAAGTTAGCGAAGCCGCAGCGGTTGGTGTGGAGCATGATTTTTACGGGGAGTCGGCAACCCTTTGTGTGAGATTAAAGAACGAGAAGGCGGAGCCGCGTCAGGTTTTAAACGAACTCAAGTCTTTAATGTCTCAAAAACTCGCAAAGTATAAATGGCCGACCGAGATGGCGGTGATGTCTTCTTTTCCCAGGACGGAAAGCGGGAAGATTTTGAAGCGTCATCTTGTCTCTAATTTAAATTCTCGAGAAGGGATTTTGGATTCGATCCAAGTGCGCTGAATATGACTCCGAAAAAGGGAAAGCCCATCATGAAGCATTTATTCAATCCTGCGGTGGAAGAGATTCCGCAGGCGATGTCGATCCGCTTCAACCAGATGGTGTATGAGCGCAAGCGTGCGGGGCAGGATGTGATCGTTCTTTCATTGGGGGAAGCTTTTTTTGATATACCCATGTTTGATTTCAAAGCGCTGGATTTTGTTAAAGGGTATCATTATTCAGAATCGCAGGGGATTCCGGAGCTTCGGGAAAGAATCGCCAATTTTTATCACCGGCAGTATGGTGTGCCCGTCAATTCGAAAAGCGAAATTCTTATTTCTGCAGGCTCAAAGCCGCTTATCTTCATGAGCATGTTATGTGTGCTGCAGCCGGGAGAGGAAGTGGTTGTTCACGAGCCTTGTTGGCTTAGTTATCCGGAACAGGCCCGGCTTTGCGGTGCGAGGACGCGGTTTATTCCATACGATGTGGATATCCAGGATTTTTTGAAGTTTATCACGCCCAGAACAAGGATGGTTGTATTAAACAATCCCAACAATCCTGCGGGGCGTATCTATCCGGCAGAAGGAATTAGGCAGCTGACGGAATTATGTGCGGATCGCGGAATTTACCTTATGGTGGATGAGGCCTATAGCGATTTTGTCCTGGATGATGCCTTTCAATCGGTCGGAAAGTTTAGTCCCGGTAAAGAGTTTATCATTATCATCAATTCATTGTCGAAGAATATGGGTATCTCGGGATGGCGTATTGGTTACACGATCGGTCATCCGGAATTCATCCAGGCGCTGTTGAAAGTGAATCAGCATGTGATCACTTGCGCTTCGACCATTCTTCTCATGTATTGTGCGAAATATTTTGATGAGATTCTCTCCTATACGCTTCCTCAGGCTCGTGCCGTTGTGGAAAAACGCGCGCGCGTCGCAGAAATGATGAAAGGGGTGGGGTTGGAATGCTTGTCGGGAGGATCCACATTCTACTTCTTTGTGTCCTTGGGGGATTATCCTGGGACCTCCTTTGATTTTGCCACGGACCTTCTTGGGCGCTACGGGATATCGGTGGTACCGGGTTTTGCTTACGGAAAGAGCACGGATCGTTTTATTCGGGTAAGTATCGGGACGGAATCCGAAGAGAGAATTCTCTATGCGTTGAAGAAAATTAAGGGGATGATTGTCGAAACCAAGGCTTCAGGAGCTGTTTTTACCACTGAACAAAATCAAGAAGCTGATGATTCAAGTGGGCCCGATGAACGCCAAGGGCAAGCTGAGATTGAAACCACCCTCAAAGAAACCACGGCCGGAAAAAAGCAGAAATCAAAAAGAACCGAGAAGGTACGAGCTCCGCTGCCATGATTCTTGGTGTTGACCATCTTGCGCTTTCGTCAAATCATATTTTGTCTGCAGGGCTGAGAAACCTCCAGGACCAAGGTTATTGTGTCAAATTTGTTCAGGACGAATTAACGAATAGCGAGACCAAGAAGCCATTTTTGTCATGCTACCAGCCTATTCACTCGGTCGCTTATTGCCAAACGGACCGTGGAGTTTCTCTGGAGCTTACCGGGCACGACGCGCCACTCAAAGATAGGCCGTCGTGGTATCAGATCCTTATGGAAAGTGCTCCTGATGGCACTAAGCCTTTTGCCGGTGACTTGCCATGTTCGTCGAAGGATTGGGAAGTAACAGTGGGATGTAAGGGTGCTCTTGCGGGGTTATGGGACCCTTTTCATGCCCAGTTATGGTATTTGCCTAGTCCCATTACAAAGAAACAGGAAAAGGTTGTTAAAAATGCGACAGTTCGTGCCGTATTAGTCCCTGTGGTCGATTTGGAACGTTCGAACACCTTTTGGGAGAAGGGGATTGGGGTTCGAAGAATCAATGACGGTCATGTGGATGGAAGGGGTTGGGTCCACCTGGCTTGGAAGTCTCTGATTCCGAGATGGTCACTGGAAATTATCCTTTTTGAAACGGAATCAAAGAGCGTGCCGTTATGCTTGGATGATTCAGGTTTTACGTGCATCGCCTTTTTGAGTAACAATATTATTCAAGATCGCGCGCGATTGCTCGAATATGGAGCGCTCGAAGCAAGTGAGTCTTCCGAGCATCTGATCAATAAGAAACGGTTGTGGATTACCATCGCTCGAGGGCCAAGCGGAGAATTGATTGAGCTCATTGAATTTGAAAAGGAGAATGCGCGAGAATTGGGTGGAGGTAGAAATTGAGCGAATCAGCTTATGGGGAAGAAATGCAAAGCGACCAAGTACGAGGCTGGTTGATCGATTGGTTTGAAAAACGCGGCACAAATATTGACAAGACGGGCGAAAGTCTCAAAAGCAATTATTTTGAACTCGGATTGGTCGATTCGCTCGGCTTAATGGAATTGATGACGGCTTTGGAAGGGACATTTCATATCCGGTTTTCAGAAGACCATTTTCAGGATCCGAGGTTTTCAACGATTCAAGGATTATCGGAACTCATAACAGAATTGGCATGCCAGAAGGATTCTAAGACGGCCTAGATCGTCAAGAAAGTATCATCCGATGAAGATTTCTTATCACATGGACATGGATTCGCCGCGGCCTCTCCTTAATTTTTGGGGTTACAGGGATGTGCCTTATTCCAACGAAGAAATGGATGCTTATTATCGAAAGGCGATGGATGAGGCACTCAATTTATTTTCGGACTGTGGGATCAAGATCACATTCTTTTGCGTTGGGGAAGACCTCGAGAAAAGTCCATCAGCCAGGGAAAGCGTCTTGCGTGCCCACCGGGAAGGGCATGAAATTGCAAATCATTCCTATTCTCATCCATTTGGTTTGACCACACAAAGTGAAGACCAGATTGCTTTTCAAATTGATCGAGCGGCCGATCTTATCCAAGAAGTTACAGGTGTTCGGCCTGTTGGTTTTCGCTCTCCCAGCTATGAGATGAACAATGAAATCATGGATATGTTGGAGGAGCGATCTTACCTTTACGATGGGTCGGCTTTCTGGAGCCGGATGAATGTTCCGTACCAGATTTACCATTGGATTTATCGTCAAAAAGGAGCGCCACGCGGTTTTGGATCGGGAAAAGCTAGGATCCCTCATCGCCCCTATTTTCCCTCTAAATCTGATTGGATGACGGAGGGAGAGCCCCGCCGCATTATGGAAATCCCAATGGCGAGGACGCGTATTTTCCATTTACCGTTTTATAGCAACTTTCATCTTTCGATCTGGGATTTTTATAAGAGATTGGCCGTTCCATTCTTTCGGCAGCCGTACATTGCTTATCTGTTCCATTTGATAGAGTTCGCCGATCTGAGTCGCCATGTCCCGCCCGAACTAGCGGTTCATCCCAACGTCAAAATGCCTCTGGAAAAAAAACTTAAATCGATGCGGAAAACCATAGGTCTCTTGAAGTCGAGGTATGAAACAGTCGTTACGGCTGATTATGCTCGGGAATTTACCCGCAACAAAATCTCTTAGCACTTGTCTTGCATTGAATAGAGTCTGCGGATGATGGTAGCGGCTGGATGTTCTTCAGCCGTATTTAACTCCGAAATGAGATTTGGGCTTATCTTTTTTGTTTTTTGAAAATGGGAGCGCGGAGAAAAATCGGGTGATTAAGCGATCCAGAAGGTCTTTGGCCGGAAACAGGATGATGTATTCAACCCCGGCTTTGATATACCGGAAGGAACGTCCGAGAGGAATATGGGCAAAATTGATCAGCCATCGTAAAAATGCCCTTGGGCGGAAATAAAAACTTTTATAAGCCCGTCGGTTCATCGCTTCCAGCTCGCTACGCTTTCGACCGTTGGGGACCCAAATTTTCGAGAAGTTCGGCAAGAGGACGTTTGTGTGTTGATCATCGGCTTCGATGAAATAGCCCTCTTGTAAAGCGTCATTCCACAAATCAGTGCCCGGATAGGGTTCCGTAATTCCAAAAATGGCGTAGTCGAATTTATTCTTGCATGCAAAATCAATCGTGTTTTTTGTCTGCTCGGGAGTTTCGCTTGGGAGGCCCAACATAAAAGTACCGATATTGAGGATTCCCGCTTTAGAAGTCCATTCGACGGCTTTTTGATTGTCCTCTACGGTAAGATTCTTTCTGATTTTATCCAAGAGAACTTGATCTCCGGCTTCGATTCCGTAACTGATCATATAACACCCGGCTCTTTTCATGAGTTTTAAAAGCTCTAGATCAACCCGGTCTGTGCGAGTGTAACACATCCATTGATATTTTCGATTTGTTTTGAGCATGACTTCGCAAAGCTTGATAACGCGTGATCGGACGGCGGTGAACATATCATCATAGAATTGGAAACTGTCAAACCCGTAGCGATCCATGAGGTAATCAAGTTCGTTAATGACACGTTTTTCGCTGTGATAGCGAAGCGTTCGCCCATAAGTCATCTTAGCATTGCAGAATGTGCAGTTGTAAGGACATCCCCGGCTTGTCACGAGGGTCGCAACTTTTTTCCCTCGAATATAAACCGCCGGGTAATATTTTCTCATCGGATAAAGATCAAGCGCTGGAAAGGGAACCGAATCCAGATCTTTCATGAGGGGCTGGTGCTCGTTTTTTATGATTTCGCCTGTTTTGGGATGTCGATAAACAACTCCTTTGAAGGTTGACCATGCTTCAATGTCTTCAACGTAAGAGACAAGACGGCTGAAGGATATTTCGGACTCACTTGTTGTCAAACAGTCAAGGTGGGGGGATTGCATGGCGTCATCGGGAAAAATGGAAGCCTGTGGGCCACCTAAAACCGTCACTATCTTTGGATTAACGCGCTTTGCTATTTCAAAGAGCTTAAGACACCTGTCCATATTGTTGATAAAACCGGCGGTTGCGATGACATCCGGCTGAAAAATAACGATATCTCTTTCGACGGAGTCCCAGCTCTGGGCCTCGGCATAGTAATCTTTGAGGAAAATAGGGTGTCCGATTTTTCTGATGGCTGAAGCGATATAAGCCATCCCCAGAAGGGGGAGCTCGGCTCCGGCGGAGGCTAAGCGGCCAAACTCGGTTTCGAGCGTACTAGGTGGGACAACAAGCATCACGCGCTTTTTTTGGCAACCTCTGAATTCTTCAGGGTTGAAAACGATACCTTGTTTTAATTCAGAAGCGCGGGAGTATGAATCTGTTTTGCCTTGATCTTGTACGCCGGTTGAAGACGTGTATGGCATGATGACTCTCGGATACGACGATATCCTTTGAGATTTTCCCCTTTTGTGCTAGATTTCGAACCATAAGTTTACGTATAATTTTCGGAGTAGTCAAGAAAAGATACCACAACCTATTGGGATGCAAGGAGTTGACGCATTTACGAGTAAAAAACGAGTTATTGACTCGAAAACGTGCAGTAAGTCATCAAAGGTAAACTATTCGTTATGGAGAAAGCAAAAAGACTCATTCTTGTCTATTGGCCATATTTCTTAATAGTCACTGTACTTGTGGTTTTTTATCGAAATATATTCCTAGCTCATGGAGCATGGCTGGTTGCCGACCATGCAGAACAACATTTCCCTTGGGCTTTTGAGCTTGCTCGAAACCTCAAATCCGGCTCACTTCCTTTTTGGACGGATAAGATTCAGGCAGGCTTCCCTTTGGTTGCAGAAGGCCAAGTGGGCGCCTTTTATTTGCCCAATATTTTGTTTTATGGCCTTTTCCCTATTCGAGAGGGATATGCCTGGAATATTTGCTTTCACCTCCTTTTATCAGCTTTCTTTATGCTTCAATATTTGAAATCACTTGGTTTAGAAAGCCGAGCTATCTTTTTTGGGACGTTTGTTTATCTCTTTGGATCGACGTTAGGAGGTGCGTATTACAACATTACTTCGCTGAAGGTATTGACATGGTTTCCGTTGGCACTGTGGATGATTGATCGCATGATCTCCGGCAGCATGAAGATGTGGCGAATAAGTATTCTTCTTGGCGTTCTCTTTTCTTTACAACTCTTGGCGGGTTACCTGCAGTTTGCCGCGTATGCGATCTTGTTCTCCGGTTTCTACCTCCTGGCGCGTTTTTTTGATGAGAAAAAAAAAGATTACCGTATCTTAGTCATGTCTCTAGCGGGTTTTGTCTTGGCTGTATTCATTGCCGCGGTCCTGGCTTATCCCCAGCTCATTTTGACCTTTAAACTTGCAATCCAATCGAACCGCGCAAATCCTCAGGAAGGTTTTGCTTACGTGGGATCTTATTCGCCCTTTGCGCTCTCGTGCCTTTTCTTTCCAAGTCTCGAAGGTATGTTTGTCAGTAAGCTTTACCTCGGCATGGTGCCTCTTTATTTTATGATCATTGCTTTTCTTTGTTTTCGAGAAAGCGAAAAAAAATCATTTTACTGGCTGGTGATTCTTTCTTTGCTTTTGGCGTTGGGGCAGTGGAGCCCTCTTTATGTGATGCTGGTCAAATTGTTTCGGTTTTATTCCTTTAGAACGCCTGTAAAATTCATCTTTTTTGCAGGGTTTTTCCTATGCGTTCTGAGTGCGTACGGAATGCAATGGGTATTAAAAAATGAAAAGGATGTGCGAGTCAGACGTGGGGCCATGATTTTTACCTTGGCCGCAATGGCTGCATTTATTCTCAGTGTGATTGCATGGGTGACATTTTATTTCTTTGAAGGGCCGTTGATGGTTTTAGGCGAATGGCTGATGAAGAAGTTCATCTATGGTCAGCCGGGGCACCCCTTCGCGTGGGGGCATTATGAAACGAAGCTTCTTGTTTTTATGGAACAGGCAAAAGTCATTTTGGATCCTCGCAACAAAATTATTTACCTCCCCATGATAAAAATCGGAGCTGCCATTGGGATTATTTATCTCTTCCTTTTGCAGAAGATTCGCAAAACTATTTTTTACGTGGCGGTCCTTGTATTATTGATGGCCGATCTTAATCTAAGTTACTCGGATATTCAGGGTGATTATGAAGCTTATCAAAGCTTTTTCGAGAGATCAAAGACCGTTCGTTTTTTGGAAAGCCATTTAAATGGCGCAAGAATTTTTAATTATTCTCATAATCCGAGTGAAGCACCTCTGCCGGGCTCCAAGGGGATGATTTATGGCTTAAGGACGGCAAATGCTTATAGTCCCTTGGTGTTAAAGGATTATTATGATTTCATGTCCTTTATGGGAGGGATTAACGATTCCATTGCTTACCATCCTGTTGACGATGACTATCTGTATGATCATCTCAAGCATTTGGGTATGTTGAATGTTAAGTATGTCGTTTCGGATCGAAATCTTGCCCTCGATAAACTAGAAAAAGTTTTGCAAGACGGACCGTGGTCTATTTACGAAAATCCTGCGGTGATGGAGCGGTATCGGCTTATCCCGAGTTATCGTATAGAACCGAATGAGGATGCCTTAATCAGAAAGGTGATGGACTCTCAATTTGATCCCTTTCAAGAAATATGGCTAAAACAAAAACCGGTTTTTTATGGCAGAGAAAATAGAGCAAATGTCCAAAGGGATCGGGTTCATATCATCTCTGAAGATACAATGCGCCGATCCATGGAAGTGGACAGCTTTCGTGACCAGATCTTACTGATCTCTGAAACTTATGATTCCGGTTGGAATGCGACGGTTGATGGAAAAGAGGCAGAAATCATGAAAACGAATGGGATCTTGAGCGGGATTGCGTTAAAGAAAGGACGCCATTTAATTCGATTGAAATATGCCCCGAAATTCGGTCGATTAAATCCGTAGGAATTTTATGAAAATAGCGATCATGGCTGACATTCATTCGAATTGGGAAGCGCTCGAGGCGGCCGCTTCTTACATCAAAAAAGAAAAGGTGGATGGCATTATTCATCTCGGAGATGTTGTCGGTTATGGCGCAAATCCCAATGAGTGTTTTGATTGGGTTCAGCAACATGTGGATGTTAATCTGATGGGAAATCATGAAAAAGCTGTGATCACCCCACAAATCCGGGAGGGGTTCAATCCGCTAGCCGCTGAAGCCATTGCTTGGACAGAGAAAGTTTTAGATGAATCTTATCGAGATATAATCAGAGGGCTTCCCTACGTTCATGTCAAAGACCGGCTGGTCTTTTTCCATGGGAGCTTGGATGAGCCCGAGATGTTTTTTTACTTAAAGTCCTATGAAGATGCTGTAGCTTCCTTAAAGCTGCTTGAGGGAAATATTGGCTTTTTTGGTCATACCCATATTCCTACGTTGATTGAGGGAAAGTCAAAGATGGCCAGACATCTACAACCTGGAGTTATGAGACTTCGGGGGAATGAGAAATACCTCATCAACCCGGGAAGTATAGGACAGCCGCGAGACCGTGATCCGAGGCTGGCCTTTGGGTTATTTGACGATAAGGCATATTCGTTCGAGCTAATTCGTTTGAAATATGATAATCAAACTGCAGCCAAGAAAATTAAGTCTGTGGGATTACCTACCTATTTAGCCGATCGGCTCTTATAAGCTGGTGACTATCCATAACTATATAATTCGAAACAGGTTACGCGTAATTTGAATCGTATAAACCGCGTTTACCTGGACGAAACAGTCGATTTCATGTATTATAACTCGTTTTGCCAGGCGCAGTTAGACGAAATTAGTGGCATCATCGACATAAGAGGTCAGAATGACGAAGAAGCAGGCTGAAGCGACGAACCCGGCTGTCGCATACGATTCGAGAGTCAATCCTTATTTTCCTCATCAAGTCCTGATGGAAACAACAAGCGCTTGTCAGCTCCGGTGCATCATGTGTGCCCGCGAGGCTGCGCTTGAAAAAGGGACCTTGAAGGTGGGGCAAATGGAGGAATGGCTAGCCGTCAAGATTATTGATGAAATTGCCTCGGTGAATCCGAAAACCCGATTTTGGTTTTGCTATTTTGGCGAACCGACACTCTCCAAGGTGGTTTGGGATCGGATCCGGATGGCCAAGCAAAAAGGGATCGAAACCACGATTATTAATAGCAACGGCAATATGTTGTTACCCAAGGTTTGCGATCAATTGATCGATGCGGGCCTGGATGAAATTTATGTGGGGATCGATGCTGCGACATCCGAGACTTATGCCAAGATTCGTGTGCGCGGTGATTATGGTACGGTTGTTGGAAACATCCATTATCTACTCAAACACAAGAGGGATAATCTTCGCGTTATTGTCCAGTTTGGCGTTTACGAAGAAAACGAACACGAGGTTGAGAAATTTAAAGAATATTGGGCCGACTACGGCGTCGAGGTTTTTATCCGCCCCAAATTAACATGGCTCGGATATCTTAGCGAACATAATCCTTCGCATGACAATCGGTATCCATGTCCTTGGATCTTTGATAGTTTTCCCATTTATTATAACGGACTCGTTCCTTATTGCATCTGTGACTGGGACAATCGATTGCCGGTCGGTGATATCAAAAAACAAAGCATCCAGGAAGTTTGGCAGACGATGTACCGGAAATGGCAGAACCGGCAATTGCGGGGTGATTTTTCTAATTGTCCGAAATTTTGCCAACAATGCCGGGATTGGCAAACAAAACCCTTAAAAGGGACACTGAAGATGATGTATGAGGGCAAAATGACCTTCGATGGTTTAAAAATGGAAAAACCCGCTCATATTCGAACGAAGGATCTCTTTTGATGAAAACCTGTTCGTTTGCTGTCGATGAAATTTCATATCAATGTGATCGGATGGTTGGGGATAGCGAATCCTTATGCTTTTGGCATCAGGCCCGTAAGCCGCAGGAGTTCATGGATGCTTTTGGGGCCAAGTACCCCGGCGGGGAAGCGCTTGCTACAATCCTAATGGATCAGTGCCGGGGGCAGCTGCTTGGGTATTATCTGCAGGGGGCTGATTTGAGACTCTCACGAATGCCGCGATGCAATTTCGCATTTACGCATCTGGAGGAAAGCAATTTTTCGCGTTCCTTTTTAAGAGAAACCAATCTGACTCATATCAAGGCTCAGAAGGCCAATTTTGAGGGAGTTAACTTTAATCGGTCTAAATTGAGTTACTCGGATTTTCGGGGGGCACGTTTTTTTGAAGCCTATTTGAACGATTGCGAAATGTTTGAATGTAACTTGACGGGATGTGACTTTACGCTTGCTCAGTTGATGAATACTGTGCTTGATCGATCGCACGGCGAAAAGATTAACTGGGATGAAGGTAATATAACACAGGCGAAATTTCAAGGCGTGAGATTCAAGGAAATCCGCGTGAGGATGTCACAAATGTTAAATGTCGTTTTTGATCAGGCGGATATACGGCACGCAAGATTTGAGGAAGTTTGTTTGATGGGTTCGGTGATGAAGAATTCTTGCTTTTCCGAGTGTGATTTTTTGGATGTCAATATGCGGCATTGTCAATTTGATAAGTTAGTTTTTGATCGCTGTAAGTTTCGCGATGTTGATTTTACCTTCGTCAATCTGGATGCTGCTCAGTTCAAAGAATGCCGATTTGATTCATGCAAGAGTCTCTCTTTCGCTCAGGTTTCGTGAATTCCGAAAATCGAAGGATTAAAAGAGGAAACGCATGTGCGGGATAGCTGGTTTTACGGGAAATAAGGATCACGATCTTCTGCTCAGGATGAATCGGCAGATTGTCCATCGGGGGCCTGACGACGAAGGTTATTTCGAGCATCAGGGGATCAATATGGGGATGCGGCGTTTAAGCATTATTGATCTTCAAACGGGGCACCAGCCGATTCACAATGAAGACGAATCCATTTGGGTCACCTTTAATGGGGAAATCTATAATTTTCAGATTCTGAGAGCTTTGCTTAAGGAACGGGGCCATCGTTTTTATACCAATTCTGACACGGAAATCTTGGTGCATTTGTATGAAGAATACGGCGATGATTTTATTCATCGTTTGAACGGGATGTTCGCATTTGCGATTTGGGATATTCCCCGTAAAAGGTTGTTCCTTGCGAGGGATCGATTAGGCGTCAAGCCTCTTTATTATCGCTTCGATGGCAAGAATCTTTCCTATGGCTCTGAAATTAAGTGCATTTTGGAATCGCCTCAATATCCACATACGATATCGCTCGAGGCACTTTCTCATTATTTAACCTACCGGGCAGTTCCTTCGCCCATGACAATTTATGAGGGGATTTATAGTTTACGGCCGGGGGAACGGATCATTTTTGAAAAGGGAGCTGTCGCAAAACAAAAGTATTGGCGGGTAGATTTTTCTAAGACGGAATCTTATACCGAGGAGCAAGCGGAAGATCGGATTTTGGAGCTTTTGAAGGATGCTGTTCGTCTACGTCTCATCAGTGATGTTCCCGTCGGGGCCTATCTCAGCGGAGGTGTTGATTCAAGTTTGGTTGTAGCCTTGGCGACTGAGATGTCGGATCGCAAGATCAAGACCTTTTCTTTAGCTTATGCCGAAGACCTTGCCCATAAAAAAGATTCGATTTATGCAAAAAAAGTCTCCGAGATGTACGGGACGGAGCACTACGAATATACGATGAGTTCTTCGGAATTGCCTGCGAATATCGAAGAAATCATACGTTATTTTGATGAACCCTTCGGGGGTGTGATTTCGACCTTTTTTCTATCAGCGCTTGTTAAAGAGCACGTCAAAGTTGCATTGACGGGTGATGGTGCCGATGACCAGTTTGGAAGTTATGCGCACCATCGTTTATGCTGGCCGATCGAAAATTATATTCGGGCACGTCGGTTGAATAAACCGGAATCCGAAGTGGATTTTCGCCCCTATGTCGGAAATGAAGATTATGTCAAAAGTATTGCCGAGGATCATTTGGCGGATTGGCGGATCAAATTCTATGCTTTGACGGATGGCGATAAGAAAAACATTTTATCGTCGTCCTATTATGAGCAGATGAAGGCCTATAACTCCTTGGAGCTTTTGAGAACGAATTTGGAACCGACCGAAGGTCTTGATTCGATGAATCGTCTCCTTGATGTTGATGTGAACACGTTGCTTCCGGATGAGATTCTGACTTTTGCCGATCGTTTGTCGATGGCGCATTCAATTGAGCTGCGCTCGCCCTTTTTGGATTACCGTTTTGTTGAACTTGTTGCAACGATGCCCGGGACCCTGAAGATTAAGGGCGGTGTGCCCAAGTATATTTTAAAGAAAGTCGCGTCGCGGTATTTGCCCATAGAGATTATTGATCGGCCCAAGGAAGGCTTTATTTTACCGCAGGATGCCTGGATCAAGGGTTGCATGAAAAACTATGTTCATGACCTCTTCTCCGATGAACGACTCGGGATGCATGGTTTCTTCAATCCCCAAGGCGTTCGGAACCTCTTTGAAGGGTATCTCTCGGGACGGCATAAAAATAGCTACAAAATTTGGAATCTTGTCATGTTCCAGGTATGGTACGAAACCTGTTTTCTTGTGAGGAAAAAGAAAAATGACTAAAAAGAAAATTCTAAATCCATTCCGGGAATTTAGTGTGAACTTGAAAGGAGATCTCCAACGCTATTTTGCGACAGGGTTTCGAAAGGCCCAAAAGAAAATCAATAAACCGAAGATCATTTTCGAAACCTTTCTGTTCAAAGCGGGATTCCATGCCGTTTTCTTGTATCGTTTCAGCTATCTTTTCTATCGGCTTGGACTGTCCTGGATTGCTTGGCTGATTCAGCGTTTCAGTGTTATGGTGACCGGTGCTGAAATTGAATATAACGCAGAAATCGCTAAAGGGATGCTTATCGCGCATCCGGTTGGAATTGTCATTGGACGCGGAACCAAGATTGGTGAGCGGTTTACCTGTTATCAGAATGTGACTTTCGGGGCCAGGCACCTTGACCCTAAGAGGATATTTGATTTTCCGGCGGTCGGTAAGGAGGTCACTGTTTTTGCCGGGGCTGTTGTTGTCGGCGGTTGCAAGTTAGGCGATGGTGCGGTTGTTGGGGCGAATGCCGTTGTTTTGTCGGATGTGCCGGCAAAGCATATTGCTGTGGGTATTCCTGCAAAGAATAAGCCGCTGAAAGGTGAGGTGGCGTACTAATGAAGAAATATAGTCTATCGTTGTGTGCTTGGGCCTATAACGAGGAGGACTTGATTGAGGAGTTTGTCGAGGTCTCGGACCGGGATTTGCGAGCCGTTTCGGATGATTACGAGATTATTATCGTGGATGATGCAAGTACCGATTCCACATGGAAGAAGATGCAGTCGCTAACCCGGAAATATCCTGCGCTCAAAATCGTGCGGCATGAAAAAAATATGGATGTCGGCTACGGATTTCATTCGACGATTCCTCTAGCGACAAAAGAAATCATATTCTGGAATACGGTGGACCGATTCCATGACATGGCGGAATTACCGAAGTTTCTCAGATGGACCGGCGAATACGATTTAGTTCAGGGTGTGCGTTCGGATCTTTCGGCTAATCCGGCGATGCGAAAATTAACCACCTTTGTGAATTATTATCTCATCCGTTTTCTCTTTAATGTTCCCATGAGTGAGTTTCAGAATGTTAAATTTGTCAGAAAGACGTTGATGGATAAAATTCACCTTGAATCGGGGAGTATTTTTACCAATGCTGAAATCGGTATTAAGGCTTATTATTTAGGGGCCCGGATCAAAGAAGAAGGCATGACCTTTTTGGCGCGGGAAAAAGGGAAGGCCAAGGGAGCTCGCCTGAAATCGCTTTGGAAGACCTTTTCGGACATTGTCCGATTCTGGTTGATTTGGATGGTTTTTAGAAAGGTCCCTCGGGCAAAAACCGCAGGTACGATTGATCGTATTCCGAAAAGAAGCTGGTGAGTGCTACCGTGAAAGTTTCACAAGATGTTCTTGTCTTAATCGATAAAAAGTTAGCCGGATATTCTTCATTTTGGAAGGAATTTGCTCCTGTTTTACAGCATTGGAAATTTCCGCATCGCATTGTTGATGTCCATGCGTCGCAGTGTGTGCGAGCTATTCGACAGGCAGGTTTGGTTTTGCTGATCCAGCCTTATCTGGGTAAGGCCTTAAAGCGACCTGTGATCAAGGTGATTGAAGAAGCCCTGGAGCATCAATGCGGATTATTTTTAGCGGAGCCAAGTTTGCTTGAAAATCCCTATCGTCATCAAACAGAGTTGGGGAATGTTCTGCCGAAGCCAATGGGACGAATTCGATCGAATACGTTGCGGGTGATCCGGAATAGACATTTTATCGCTACGACAAAGGCCGTGGGAGAAAAAATCGATCTTTCTTCCGTCTGTGAGATCACAAAAATTCATAAGAAGAAAACGCCTTTGGATATTATTTTAATGGCTGGAAACAATCCGGCCTTCGTTTTTTTACATCACCCAAAATATCGAATAGGCTGTTGTATGCTGAAGGGCCATGATCTAATCCATGCCATTGGATTCGGTGGTGATTTTGACGTCTTCCTATGGAAAAGCATCATTTATCTTGCCCGGAAGCCATTTTTTCAGTTGTTGCCGAAGGCCTTTGTTACATTTCGCATTGAAGATTCTATCGGCGAGGGCAATTACCGATACTTGGATCATCTGATTCGACAAGGGTTTAAGGCCCACTTGGGGCTTGACCTTAATGATTTTAAGACTTGCTATGCAAGGAAACTTGTTCACTATATTCAGAATGGCAAGGTTGAATGTTCTGCGCATGCGTTTACTCATTACAAGAGAGTTCCCACAGAAAAGACAGATTTGATCTATGGTCCTTTCCAAGGCGGGGCTTATTCGAAGCAAAAAATCAAAAAGAATTTTGAGCGGCTCGACGAGTTTCAAAATCAAAATAGAATCAAATTCAGCCCGGTCTTAACCTATCACTATTGCCAAATAGGCAAGACGGCGTTGAAACATTTAAAAAGACTAGGGGTCCGGTACCTTGGATTTCCATTCAAGGTAAATAGTCCGTTGAATCAAGTGGGTGCTTATAAGTGGCGGCGCTATCCTTTTGGCCGTTGGGGGCTCATCTGCGATTATTGGCCTGATGATCCAGACTTTATCGTGATGTCCGCCCTTTTTTTTCCCAAAAAAGTGGAGCCGGATGGGAAAATAGATGTTTCGGTAACCTCGAGATTCGATTTCCTGTTTGGCTTAAAGCTCAAAATACCTGGCAAAAGATTCAATCAGTACCGTGAGGTCCGTGATAGGATATCCCGTTATCTGCGTTGGACGAATGAAAATATGTTTTTCTCGACTTTGTTTACGCATGAAACCCTGATTCACTATTTGAGACCGTGGGAATTTAGAAGGATTGTGAAAGATATCAGAAGACTAAGTAAAAATTTTCATGCCACACATGCGAGATATCAGGATATAGCAAGGTATTATGAAACAAGGATGAATACAAGGCTTCAAGAATTCGAATTCAAAGGTGGTCGAGGAACCGGTACGGTCGAAGGAAGAATGTCCGGAAATTTAGATCTGGCTATTTATGAAGGACGCGGTAATGCTTTAACGATGAAAAGAGCAACCATCGATGTTGTCAAGGGACGTCGTCGGGTTCGTTTTAATCATTTGAAAGGGGAACGGAATAATGGATAACTTGGATTATGCCAAAGAGAAAAAACGGTTAAATGAAATTGGGCCCGAATTTTTTAGCGAAAAGGCTATGACGATCGATAAAAAGCAAATCTTGATGATGGTGCGCCGGGCCCTGCCTTATGTGAAGGGTCCAAAAGTGCTTGAGATGAGTTATAACGATCGGGGATGGACCGATGCTTTGATGGATAAGGGCTTTGATCTGACCGTCATCGAAGGTTCGAAGTTTAATGTTGATTATGCTAAGAAAAAATTTGCGGCACGTTTAAACATTATCCATACGCTTTTTGAAGAGTATCAGCCTAAAGAAAAATTCGATACGATTGTGATGTCCTGCATTATCGAGCACGTGGTCGATTCGCTTCACGTGGTTAAATTGGCAGCATCCTGGCTGAAACCTGACGGCATCATTCTTATTGTTGTTCCGAACATGGTTTCTCTGCATCGGAGAATTGGTTACCATTGCGGCATGCTGAAATCTTTGGATGAATTAAGTGAAAATGATCATGCGGTTGGGCATCGGAAACTTTATACGGTTAAATCCATCAAAAAGGAAGTCATGGACGCTGGTTTGTACAGCGGGAGGGTCCAGGGAATATTTCTTAAACCCCTTTCCAGTGATAAGCTCGTGGATTGGTCCGATGAGCTATTGAATGCATTTGATAAGATGGGTAACGAGCTTGTGGAGTACGCCGGTTTTCTATTTGTTCCATGTTATAAAGACCCATCCCGGGTTCCCGATTCTGAGAAGGAATAATTCCCGGGGGTGATGATGAGTTTAGGAACTAAGGCGAAAAGCGGACTTGTTCTTTTAACAGGGGCAACTGGCTTTATTGGCAGGTCTTTCTTGAAATGTCTGACGGATAACGAGCCGGCGTTTAGAATCCTGGCTTTGGGAAAACCGGGCGATTTACGAAAAGGTCTTCCGCAGAAGGCTACCCCGAATGTGGAATGGGACGAAGTCGATCTATCGGATCCCGATAGTATTCGGCAAATTCCCCGGAACTTCTCTTATGTGGTGCATTTGGCTGCATATGTTCCAAGGTTGCGTGAGGATTATGATTCACCGTTGAATTGGAGGGTTAACGTTGAAGGCATGCGAAATTTGATGCAGGTATGTTTTAATAATCAAAATCTCAAGCGGTTCGTTCTGGGTTCATCGATATCTGTTTACGGAGAGCATGACGGAACGTTAAAGGAGAATGATGCCTGCTTACCGAATAACGCCTATGCCCTCTCCAAGTGGGTTAGCGAGTTAATGGTTGAAAAGTTTTGTGATGGGCAGGGGATATCGTATGCGATTTTACGCTATGCCTCGGTCTACGGCGAAGGTCAAAATCCGAATACGGTATTGCCGTTATTTCTTGAAAAGGCAAAGAGGGGAGAGCCGATCAAATTGTTTGACGAAGGGAACCGCTATCAGGATTTTGTTCATGTTCGGGATGTTGCGCAGGCCAACGTCTTAGCGCTCCAAAGCCGGCAATCGGGTGTGTTTAATGTCGGATCTGGACAGGCAACCAGCATGAAAAATCTCGCGGTAAATATCTTAAAAAAACATGGGGGGGCATCGGGTAGAATAGTTTGTACGCTTGAAAAAGATAGGGGTAAAAGTCAGGTGATGGATATTTCACGGGCAAGACGTAATTTAAATTATCGACCTTTTTTTAATTTGGATCGAGGCTTAGAGTGTTATGATAGCCCGGCAAAGGTGTC
>JAFGHI010000057.1 GCA_016930235.1 Candidatus Omnitrophota bacterium | reverse complement strand
TGTGGCCTCCTTTATGCCGGGATTATGTTGACCAAAGAAGGCCCTTATGTTCTGGAATATAATTGCCGTTTTGGCGATCCTGAGGCGCAAGCAGTTCTACCGAGATTAAAATCTGATCTCTTACCGGTTTTAGTCGAAGTCGCTAACGGAAAGTTAACCGCGGATACTTTAGAATGGCATGACAAAGCTTGTCTTTCGGTTGTTGTCGCATCCGGCGGTTATCCCGGTCATTATGAAAAAGGCTTTAAGATCGACGGTATCCAAAACTTAAGTTCACAGGAAGATGTTTTTATTTTCCATGCTGGAACGAAATTGGGACACCATGGGGAGTTTCTGACTTCAGGGGGGCGGGTTCTCGCGGTTTCAGCTCTCGGAGATAATTTGAGGATTGCGAATGAAAAAGCATATTCGTTTGTGGGCCAAATTAATTTTCAGCACAGTTTCTACCGACGCGACATTGGAAGACGCGCTATGGAGGTTTTGCGATGAAGAATCCGAAGGTTGCCATTGTGATGGGAAGTGATTCTGATTTGGACATCATGAAAGAAAGCGTGGACATTCTTAAGAAATTCGAAATTTCCTATGAGGTGAAGGTTTTGTCTGCGCATCGTAGTCCGGAATTGGTGCGTGAATATGTTGGCGTTGCAAAAGACCGTGGAATTCAGGTGCTGATAGCGGGTGCAGGCGGTGCTGCTCATTTGGCCGGTGTGTTGGCGGCTCACACGATTCTACCCGTTGTCGGAGTTCCTATTAATGCGACACCTTTGAATGGGATGGATGCACTTCTTGCGACCGTTCAAATGCCAGCGGGGATACCTGTTGCTACAGTGGCTGTCGGAAAAGCAGGCGCACAAAATGCGGCAATCCTCGCCGCTCAAATGCTGGCTTTGTCGGATAAGGAATTAAGTAAGAAATTGGAAAACTACAAAAAGGACCTCGAAGCGGGTGTCCGTAAGAAGGACGAAAAGGTAAAAAATATTTGATAGCTTAAGTTGCGCGGCGATTCAATATATTGACTCATCAGTGATTCATTAGCTTTTCAAATCCAACCTTGATTTAAAGACAAACAGGTTTTATGGCGAAAACAGCAACGATTATCAAAGTCGATCCCAAGGATCCGAGCCTGCCTAAAATTCGTGAAGTAGCGCGTGCATGCCGTGAAGGGAAAATCGTGGCCTTCCCGACAGAAACAGTTTATGGGATTGGGGCGCCGATGAATGTGTCCAATTTAACGGAAATCCTGAGCCGGATAAAGGGGCGTGATATCAGCAAGGCTTGTTCTTACCACATCGGCGAATGGGAAATGCTGGCCGTTTTAGATGTTTTAAGAACACCGCCGTTTCGTTATTTGACGCGTCTTTTTTGGCCCGGCCCCTTAACGCTTTTAGTGCATAACATTCAGAAAGAAAAGATCGGGCTGAGATTTCCTCAAGACAGGGTTGCCGCCGCTTTAATTAATACGGTGGGCGTTCCTTTTATTGCGACATCCGCAAATCTTAGCGGTGAACCTTCAGCAACGAATGCGAGTCAAGTGATAGAAAAATTGGGCGGAAAACTGGATTATATTATCGATGCAGGACCCTGCCAAATCGGAAAGGATTCCACGATTGTCGATTTGACGGCTGAAGAACCTGTGATTCTTCGAGAAGGCGCCGAGATTGAGTCCGTCCAAAAGGCTGTTGAGCAGATTAAAGTCAAGGCGTATCCGAGGAAGAGGATCCTTTTCGTTTGCACGGGAAATTCCTGTCGATCACCTATGGCAGAAGCGTGGCTGCGAAAACAATTGAAGAATCACGGATACCATGATCAAATTGAGCTTGCTTCCTGCGGTATAGGGGCCCGCAAGGGTGGTACCCCAACGATGGAAGCCGAACTGGTGATGAAAAACCGCGAGATCGATATTTCGGCTCATCGAGCACTACCGTGTACCAAAGAAGATGTTCTTAATTCGGATTTGATTTTCGTGATGAGTGAACATCATATGCATTTCATCACGGGGTTGGTCCCGAATGCTAAGGAGAAGATTCGGATTTTGAATATTCCGGATCCCATTGGGCTTGGTATCATGATCTATGAAGAGGTCATCGAAAGTATTCAACGAAAACTAAGAGAATCGTGGAATGAGATAATCCAATGAGCCAAAAAGTATCTTTCGGATGTGATCACCGTGGTTTTGAGATCAAGAAAAAAATCATCCATTTTCTAAAAGCAAGAGGTTACGAAATTATCGATTGCGGCTGCGATTCGTCTGAATCGGTTGATTATCCCGATCATATCTTAAAAGCGGCAGAATTGGTTCGTGATGGGAAGTGTTTCCGTGGCGTTGGGGTTTGTTATACGGGGATAGGAAGTTCCATTGCCGCCAATAAAGTTCGCGGAGTCCGGGCAGCCCTTGTTCATGATCTCAAACAAGCCCAGCTCACGCGTGCTCATAATGATTCGAATATGTTGATTCTCGGTGCGGGGTTCTTGGAACCCAGTCTTCTTGGGCCGATTCTCGAAGCCTGGTTTTCGACCCCTTTTGAAGGAGGAAGGCATGAACAGCGTGTTCATAAAATCACCCAATACGAGCGTGACCATGAGTGCTGAATCGATTCTCAAAAAACAGGATCCTGAAATCTATGCGGCCATTTGCGGTGAAATTCGCCGGCAGAATGAGAACGTTGAGCTGATTGCCAGCGAGAATTTTACATCGCCGGCTGTTCTGGAAGCCATGGGGTCCGTCTTGACGAATAAATACGCGGAAGGCTATCCTGGCAAGAGGTGGTATGGGGGATGCGAATGCGTGGATGTGGCTGAAGAACTTGCGATTATACGGGCGAAGGAGCTTTTCGAAGCCGAATATGCCAATGTGCAGCCGCATTCGGGGACTTCCGCCAATATCGCTGTCTTTATGGCACTACTAGAAAAGGGGGCAAAGATTCTGGCGATGGATCTGGCTCATGGAGGGCATCTTTCACACGGACATAAGCTTAATTTTTCCGGTAAATTTTATGAAATCATTCCTTATGGTGTCAGTGAGAAGGATGAGCGGATTGATTATAACCAAATGGAGAAACTTGCGGTTGATCATAAGCCGCAGATGATTCTTTTGGGGGCTTCGGCTTATCCTCGGATCATTGATTTTAAGCGCGGACGTGAGATTGCCGATAAAGTCGGAGCCCTTTTGATGGTGGATATGGCGCACTTTGCTGGTTTGGTGGCGACAGGACATCATCCAAGTCCGATACCTTATGCGGATGTTGTGACGACCACAACACATAAGACACTTCGAGGGCCTCGTGCGGGACTCATTCTTTGTCGGGAAAAATACGGTAAAAGTATCGATACGGCTGTTTTCCCGGGAACACAAGGCGGCCCTTTGATGCATATTATTGCAGCCAAAGCGGTTGCTTTGAAGGAATGCTTGAGCCCTGAATTTAAAAAATATTCAGAGAATATTGTTCGAAATGCAAAGGCCTTAGCAAAAGCAATGGCCGACCGAGGGTATAGGATTGTTTCGGGAGGAACCGACAATCATTTAATGCTGGTCGATGTTACTTCAAAGGGGCTTAACGGCAAGGAAGTGCAGGAAGTCCTTGATCGTGTTCATATTACGGTGAATAAGAATATGATTCCCTTTGATAAGTTGTCGGCTTTTAAAGGTTCCGGCATTCGGTTAGGAACGCCGGCTGTTACAACTCGTGGGATGGGCGAAAAGGAAATGGAAGAGATTGCTTGTCTTATTGATGAAACCCTGAAAGCACCTCAAGACGAATCCAATTTCAAGAAAATCCTGTCGAGGGTTGGGGCTTTGACTAAGAGATTCCCTTTATATCCGGAGCTTCAAGAAAAGTATCGCTAAGATTTCGTACTTGCCTTGAGAGGGAAAGAGCATACAATAGGAATCATTCAAATCTAATGCGTTGTCCGTACTGCAAGAAAGAAAATGACAAAGTTATCGATTCGCGTTCTGTGAATGAAGGGACTGCGATTCGACGCCGTCGGGAGTGTGAAGCCTGCAATCGACGGTATACGACCTATGAGCGCATCGAGGAAGTTCCGCTTTTTGTCATCAAAAAGGATCACCGTCGCGAGGTTTACGACAGGACAAAGGCGTTAGCAGGCATCCATAAAGCCTGCGAAAAGAGGCCTGTATCACTGGAGGTTCAAGATAGCGTTGCTGATGACCTTGAGAGAATGCTTCGGGAAAAATACGAGAAGGAAGTCTCTTCCAAAGTTGTTGGCGAGTTTATTATTCAAAAACTTGCGAAAATTGATCAAGTTGCTTATGTTCGTTTTGCGAGTGTCTATCGTGAATTTCAGGATATCAGCCATTTTATGAAGGAATTGAAAGGCTTATTGACAAAATAAGTGGCACGGACCTCCTTTTGGGGAGGAAGAAGTATTTTTGAGAATTTTGCTAGGCAGACTGAAGTTATCAGGGTAGTATGACGATAACGATTTACGATAAGAGGTTGCCTAGTCATTTTAAGAAAAGGAGAATAATTATGGCAAAATCGAATGCAGCGTTTATGAAGCCAATGAACATCAGTTCAGAACTTTCAGCGGTCGTGGGGCAAGGTCCCATGCCTCGCAGCGAAGTCGTCAAAAAGCTGTGGGAATACATCCGCAATAACAATTTGCAAGATGCAAGTAACAAGCGCAATATTAATGCCGACGCCAAACTCAAAGCGGTGTTCGGAGGGAAAGACGTCGTCAATATGTTCGAAATGACGAAACTTGTCTCCAAGCATCTTTCGTAAATCAGTTTACGGAAGATGTGAAGGGGCCGTTTGTTATCCTTCACGCAAGAATCTCTGATAGGTGAGTAGAGATCCGTAGCGTAGTGGGTATGATCATCTCAGGAAGTGTGGCCTGAGACAATTACCCTGGCGATGGTTGCATTTGTATTTAAAATGTGCTAATTTAACCCTCACGAGTCGAGTTGCTCTCGAATCGATTGACAAACAAACTATGTCGACTATTTACAACCACTTATCCGAGGAAGAGAGTAGCCTAAAACACGAGCTCGGAGAGGTATTTCCCCAGGATTTTCCGAGTCCCAAACTTATGGGAGTTAAGATCGCGATCGCCGTAGCTTTTTTTCTTTCCATAGCTGCCTTGACGGGATCATTCGTGTTATATCAAGCGCTCAAAGCCGAACAAATTCGGCGAGAATCCTTACAGAACGAGCAAGTTGTTTTACGCAAGCAGGCAGCGGAGTTAGAAAAATCATCCGAACTATACCGAAGTGAAATGGAACGTATGCGGGAACAACTTAAGACCTATGCGGATACCCGCAGTCAGTTTAACAGGGAATTGGAAGGAAGCCGGATTCAAATCTCCAATTTGCAAAAGAAGTTGAAAGTCATTGAAGATTCTGGGTCTCCTCAAACCATATTAGGTGTGGGAGCCATGACGAATGACTTTCCCGCAACGTCAAACGGTGATGATGGGATGAATTTCGATTCATTTTTTGAGTCAACGGGTGCCGTGGGCAATATGGAGATTCCAACGACTTCAGAAGTAGGGGCAGGCGCTTCTCTTCCGGCATCACCTCAAGTCATGACAGTGAACCGGAAATTCAACTTTATCGTTGTCAATATCGGACTTCAGGATCAGTTAAAAATAGGGGATCCGCTTGTAATTGAGCGTAATGGGGATTATATCGGGAACGTTCAAGTCGAGAAGCTCTATGACCAATTTGCGGCAGCAACCATCCTTGAAGAGATTAGAAATTATCAGATAAAAGAAGGAGATACTGTTCGGCGACCTTCCTAAAAGATATTCTCCGCGCTTTAAGTTCAGGGCATTCGAATAAAACTCACGGATTGTTACCATGAATAAAGTCGTATCTTGCAAAACGAATCCTATCCTGGGAAGGTTTGTCCCGCCCGGGGATAAGTCTATATCCCATCGTGCATTAATGTTTGGAGCACTTGCCAAAGGAACAAGCCGTTTTTCTCATTTTCTTGAGGCGGATGATTGTCTCCGAACAATGAAGGCTTTTCGCGATATGGGTGTTTCGATTGAGCATGGGCCGGGGAGCGGTAACGTTGTTGTGCATGGAGTCGGGCTTCAAGGGCTCAAGAAACCCGTCCAAGAGCTCGACTTTGGAAATTCTGGAACGAGCATGAGGCTTATGCTCGGTATTTTGGCGGGACAAAATTTTGAAGCAACATTAATCGGTGATGATTCTTTATCATCCCGCCCTATGAAAAGGGTCACACAACCTTTGAAACAAATGGGTGCTCAGATTAAAGGGCGGGATAAGGGTAATTTTGCCCCCTTGAGCATTCGGGGCGGGAAGTTGAACGGGATTCGTTTCGAGAATAAACTTTCGAGCGCACAAGTCAAATCGGCGATTTTATTGGCGGGGCTTTTTGCGGAGGGGGAAACTTCCGTTGAGGAATTGATCGCTTCGCGAGATCATACCGAACGTTTCCTTGAAAGCTGTGGGGCCATTTTTCAGAAATCAGGGACCGAGACGAAGGTCCAACGAACTCAAGAATTACAATCCTTTCAAATGGAGATACCCGGGGATATTTCATCGGCTGCTTTTTTCATAACCGGAGCGGCCATGATTCCGGGATCGGAGTTGGTCGTAGAGAAAATATGTCTGAACCCTACCAGGACAGGGGTGCTCGAAGTCTTGAAAAGAATGGGGGCTGAAATCCGAATCGAACAGACCCAAGATAAGCCGGAACCTCTTGGCAGGCTTGAGGTTAAAGGAAAAAAATTGGTTGGGACAAGAATCGTCAAGCAGGAAATTCCGAGTTTGATTGATGAACTTCCGATTTTGATGACAGCGATGGCTTTAGCTCAAGGAGAAAGTCTGATTTCGGGTGCCGAAGAATTGAGGGTTAAGGAGACCGATAGAATCCATTCGATGGTCAAGAACCTTACGGCAGTTGGCGGACATATTCAGGAACTTCCTGATGGGTGCTTGATCAGGGGGGTTGAAAAGTTCCAGGGCCGAAAAGTCCAAAGTCTTGGGGACCATCGAACGGCAATGAGTATGGCGATAGCAACTTTAGCTATGGAAGGGGCTCTCGAAATTGAAGATGTCGATTGTGTGAGGACGTCATTCCCAGACTTTTTTGCTGAATTTGACCGATTGAGGGGTGTTTGATGCCGGAAAGGTCGATGCTGCTTTTTAAAAGCAAATAGTCAGGGTATATGAACCTTTTAAAATAGCTTGCCAATCCTTGATTTTTGAAGGATTTTCGTTGACAGTCCTAAACGATTTAGCTATACTGACCCAGCTTCGAAAATGAACCCCGCGAAGAGGAAAAAGAACTCATGTTTTTATTGGATCGAATACTCGGTGTTTTCTCAAGTGATATCGGGATTGATTTAGGAACAGCCAACACGCTTGTCTATGTGAAAGGGCAAGGGGTTGTGCTTTGTGAACCTTCCGTTGTTGCCATTGACCGCAACAATTATTCCGTCCTTGCTGTTGGAGAAGAAGCTAAGCGGATGCTTGGCCGCACACCCGGCAATATTACAGCGATTCGTCCCATGAAAGACGGTGTCATTGCTGATTTTGATATTACCGAATCGATGCTTCGTTATTTTATTCGAAAAGTTCATCGCAAAAATCGCTTGGTGAGTCCTCGAGTCGTCATTGCCGTCCCGAGCGGAATCACCGAGGTAGAAAAACGCGCCGTTAAAGATTCCGCAGAGCGTGCAGGTGCGCGCACTCCAGTTTATCTCATTGAAGAACCGATTGCTGCGGCTATCGGTGTGGGCCTGCCCATTCAGGAACCGGCCGGAAATATGATTATCGATATCGGCGGCGGGACGACGGAAATTGCCGTCATTTCTTTGTCCGGCATTGTTTTTTCCAAAAGCATCAGGATTGGCGGCGATGAGTTTGATGAAGCCATTATTATGCATCTTAAGAAATCCTACAACTTGATGATCGGTGAACGCACGGCGGAGGAAATCAAGATTCGAATCGGTTCGGCGTATCCTTTGGAAGAAGAAACAACGTTGGATGTCAAAGGCCGTGATATTCTTGCAGGACTTCCCAAAACAATTACGATTACAAGCGAAGAGATTCGCGAAGCTTTGTCCGAACCGCTTTCGACAATTTTGGAAGCAGTCCGAATTGCGCTGGAAAGAACCCCGCCGGAATTGTCGGCTGATTTGATTGACCGGGGTCTGATTTTGGCGGGCGGCGGATCCTTATTGCGCGGACTCGACAAACTCATCAGTGAAGAAACCGGACTCCCGGTTCATGTTGCCGATGATCCTCTAACGGCGATCGCGTTAGGAACAGGCCGGTATTTGAGTGATTTCCATCTTTTGAAGCGATTGGCTGTTAACAGCAACAATCATCGCGAATACTAAAAATCTTCGAAGTTCCTTTTCCCACTCTTCCACACAAATTGTATTCCTTTAGGTAAATGAAGGGGTTATAATAACTTGTCACTTTCAAACCAAGGCAACCTACCGGCTGGTGGGATTCTAAAAAGCAGAGAAAAAGAATATGCGGTTTAAGCGCACCTATGTTTTATTTCTATTCGGCATCTTATCCTTCATTTTCCTTATCCAAAGACCTGGGTTCGGTGAATCCATCCATGGGTGGACTCTGACTGTCTTGAAACCTGCCCTTGTAACGGGGACTGCCTTTGCCAATGGAGTTTCTCACCTCAAGGTTGAAATGGCTCGTTTTTGGCAGACTTTCCATGCGCGGGGGGAGATGGAAGATAAGTTAGCACGGTTGGAATCGGAAGTGATCAGGCTTCGTGAGGTTGAGAAGGAAAATGAGAGGTTGCAAGGATTACTTGATTTGAAGGAAACACAAAGTCCAAAGGCTGTAGCGGCCCGTATCATTGGCCGGGATCCCTTGCCTTGGCAGAAGACCGTGATTTTGGATAAAGGGCACCATGGGGGCATCCAAAAGGGGATGGCGATTGTGTTGCATCAAGATTTAATCGGAAGAATTGTCGAAGTCGGCCCTTCAACAAGTCGTGGGATTCTTTTAACGGATGTCGATTCACGCGCAAGCGCGATCACATCGGAGAAAAGAGCTCAGGGGATTGTGGCCGGTGACGGAACGCCGATGCTCGAAATGAAATATCTTGAGCTGGATAGCGAAGTGAGCGTTGGCGAAACAGTTCTAACGTCGGGGGTGGGCGGACTTTTCCCCAAAGGGATTCGGATCGGAAAAATTGTAGCCTTGGAACGTGATCCGGATGGTTTGCATTTATTGGCTGAAATTGAACCGGCGATCAAATTTTCAAAATTGGAAGAGGTCTTATGCCTCGATTATTTTCAGGAAGAGTTATCTTCTACCTGATTTTCTTGCTAGTCGTCGATTTTTGTTTGATGCCCTTGGTCCGTTCGGGAATTTTTTTCCCGGTTTTGCTTTATTTGATGGTTCCCTATGCGGCTTTTGTTTGGCGGTGGGAAAAAACGACCGCTTTAGCTCTCGTGATCGGACTTTTGAGAGATTTAACGGTCAATCACCCTTTTGGGATTGAAACAATTGCTGTTGTGGTGACCGCTCATTTTCTTGATATTTTTGTTCATAAGGTTGAAAGGGATGCTTGGGCAGTAAGGTTTATGATGAGTTTTCTTTTTTTACTGTCGGTCGGGATGTTAATCTTAGTGATTGAGCCTATGATGGGGGGTAGAGTTTTTTTGTCATGGGGGACTTTTCTGGAGGTATTTAAAATGGCGGTTTCAACAACTTTTGTGATGCCGGTCGTTTTCTTTTGCACAGCGCTTTTTTTTCGTGACCGGGCCCCTATCCGGCAATACGAACTGTTTGGTTAATGATGAGAACGATTATCTTTCAAATCACAATTTTTTTGGGCCTTACGACTCTAGGCGGTGGCCTGTTTCAAACACAGGTGTTGAATGGAGAACATTATCAACACTTGAGTGAGCGTAACCGTATACGTCTTATTCCCCTAGAGGCCACACGAGGTCGGGTTTTCGACAGCCGGGGGAAACTATTAGCGACCAATCGTGCGGCTTATAATGTCATCGCAACTCCAGAGGACTTAAGACCCGAAGTTTTTAGTTTGCTAGCAGAGCTTTTAGACTTGTCCCCGCAGGAGATTCGCAAGCGCGTGAGCGCACCCCGCGAATATCCTTTTGCTCCGGCCGTTGTCATGGAAGATATTTCAAGGGAACTTGCCTTTCAAATTGAAGAGAGAAAGCCGGAGCTTCCCGGAGTGAGTATTGAAGTTGCAAGTTTGAGGTATTATCCCTATGGGGAGATTGCTTCGCATGTTGTGGGTTATATCGGGAAAGTCAACCGGCATGAGTTTGAAAGTCATGATCGGTCCCGGGTAGGTATGAATTCTTATATTGGGAGGGCCGGATTAGAGCGCATCTATGATGA
>JAFGHI010000056.1 GCA_016930235.1 Candidatus Omnitrophota bacterium | reverse complement strand
TGGAGAGCCGGATGCGGGAAATCCGCCAGTCCGGTTCGGAGGGAGGGGCGATGCAATCCAATGTGTCGTCCCTACCCCTATAGAAATTGCTACGGTATTAAAACCTCTGGACCCCGGCTTCCGCCGGGGTGACGACTTTAACCTGTTTTCATGCCTGCGTAGCGCCACGCGTGGCATGAGGCTTTCCCGCAGAAGCAGGAAATCGAAGATTAATCTTCATAAAGCGAAGCTTAATCTTCATAATCCATAACAATAGGACAGTTGACACCTTTTATTGAATAAAAATAGGGAGGCAGGTGATTCCAGGATGGAACGAAGAAGATTTTTGAAACTGTTCGGATTGATCCCTCTCATTCCTTTCATGAAAGCGCCGGTTCCCGCGCCGGCGGAGAAGCGGCGGATTCTCCTCGCTGAATTTTTCATCGCCGGCTTTCAATTTCATGAAGGGATGAACTCGGGCGTCTTCAAAACCCTCAAGGAAGGCGAAGCGCTGGTTCTGCGGCGCGAACCCGACAACCAACACGATTCCCTGGCCATCGCCATCTTCACCCAGGACGAACACAAACTCGGTTATGTGCCGCGCGCCTGCAACTATTCGCCGGCCCTGGTCGCGGATCAGGATGTGCGCCTGTGCGCCGGAATCGCCGCCGTCGATCAGAAGGCCAAACCCTGGGAACGGGTGCTGGTCAGTCTGTGGCAGGAGGTGTGAATTCATGCCTAAATACATAGCCCATAAAGATCAGGAACTGCATGAACACCTCGAAGGTGTTGCTGAACTTGCTAAACTACATGCCACAAAAATAGGAATGGGTAATTACGGCCAGCTATTAGGCCTTCTACATGATTTTGGGAAATATAGCGCTGATTTCCAAAGGTACATCGCGGATGCGATAAAAAAGAATGATCCACAGTTTAATCCAGACGAAGATGAAGATTTTGAGGACCCGACGGGGAGGAAAGGCAGAATTGACCACTCTACCGCCGGGGCTCAGTTGCTCACCAACAAAAGCGATTCATCCAATGCTCATAAAATACTCGCTCAGCTTCTCTCTCTATGCCTTGTTTCGCATCACTCAGGACTGATCGATTGCTTAACGACTGACAACCGTGGCACATGGGATTCCTATTCGAGACGGCTATCAAAGAAAGATGACAAGACGCACTTCAAGGAGTGTGCCCAAAATATTGATAAGAACATTCTTGAAAAAATAAATGACATTCTTGCAGACAACTCCTTTACAAAACCATTTGAAAAACTGTGCCGGGACATTGTGCGTGGTTCTTCAGAAAAAAGTCCTCTTTCAATGGTTGCGCAATTACACATAGGTTTGCTCGCGAGATTTCTATTCAGTGCTCTTATTGACGCTGATCGTCAGAATACAGCGGATTCAGAGAAACCAAAGACCGCGCGGTATCGTCTGCAAGGAAATTACAAGCCATGGAGTACACTGATTGATCGACTTGAACAAAAGTATGAATCTTTTGAAATGGATAACCGGGTGGATGAAATTCGCAGAGAAGTATCTGTGCATTGTCTTCATGCGGCAACACGATCAAAAGGTTTGTTCACGCTAACAGTCCCAACCGGTGGCGGAAAAACACTTGCGAGCCTTCGATTTGCGTTACGCCATGCAAAAGAACATGGCATGGATAGGATTCTCTACGTAATTCCATTCACAACAATTATTGATCAAAATGCGCAGGTCGTGCGGGCAATCCTTGAGCCGAAGGAGTGTCCTGAAGATACCGATAAAATCGTTCTGGAGAACCATTCGAACATCGGAGCCGACGTGCAAAGCTGGAAAGAAAAACTGCTGACTGAAAATTGGGATGCACCGATAATTTTTACCACGATGGTTCAATTTTTAGAGACACTTTTCGGAGCAGGAACCCGCGGAGCAAGGCGAATGCACCAGTTAGCGAAGGCTGTCATCGTTTTTGATGAAATTCAGACCCTCCCAATAAAATGCGTTCATCTCTTCAATAACGCCATCAATTTTCTGGTTAGTCATTGTGGGAGCACCGTTGTTCTCTGCACCGCAACACAGCCTCTTTTGGGATCGGTCGATGAGAAGAAAGGTGCTCTCAAACTTTCAAAAGAGAATGAACTTATGCCGGATGTGGGCAAACTCTTTGACGACCTGAAAAGGGTTCATGTTCATGACTGCCGAAAATCACCAAGATGGACTTATCCTGAAATAGCGGCGCTTGCTGTTGGGCAGGTCAAGCAAAATGGAAGCTGCCTTGTTGTTGTCAATACAAAGAAAGCCGCCCGCATCATTTTTGAGGAAGCTAAAAAAGACGGACTTGAAGTTTTCCATTTGAGCACGGGAATGTGCCCCGCGCATCGAAAACAGATACTCAAAACAATTCGACAAAAGCTTGATGATGAAGAGCCGATTCTCTGCGTCAGCACACAGCTTATTGAGGCCGGCGTAGATGTAAGTTTCCGATCTGTTACCCGAATGCTTGCCGGGCTTGACTCCATTGCACAAGCGGCTGGCCGGTGTAACCGCCACGGTGGTCCGGAAATCGGCCATGTGTTTATTGTCAATCCCGCAGAAGAGAATCTTAATTTTCTAAAGGACATTGCAGTCGGCAAAGAAAAATCAAACCGTGTTCTTGATGACTATGAATCCGATCCGTCAAAATACGACAGGGACATCATCGGCCCGAAGATGCTGGAATGGTACTATCAAAATTACTTCTATGATCGAAAAGATGTCATGGATTATCCTGTCAATGCAAATCGCAACGACACTCTTCTGAATTTGCTGTCAACTAACAGCAATGCTATTGCGGATTATCGGCGGGCAAATAGAACTATGCCGTCAGTAAATTTTTGCCAGTCATTTATGACAGCGGCAAAACTATTTAAGTCGATTGATGCCCCGACACGAAGTGTTATTGTCCGTTACGGCGAAGAAGGAAAAGAACTGGTTAATCAGCTTTGTTCCGCATTTGAAGTGGAAAAGCAATATGGCCTGATCAAAAAAGCACAGCAATACGCGGTCAATCTGTTTCCTTATGAATTTGAAAAGTTGGTGGAACAGGATGCGCTTTGTCGGGTTCAGGAAGGGACGGAGATATTTTACCTTGATTATCGGTACTACAGCAAAATAACCGGCATATCGTTGGAGCCAGTGAGAAAGGAGGAACAATTCAAAGATGAATTCATTGATTCCCAAAAACACTATTGAATTTGCGCTATGGGGGCGATACGCGCTTTTTACCGACCCGCTTACCAAAGTCGGCGGCGAAAAATGCTCTTATCATCTTCCGACCTACGAAGCCCTGAAAGGTGTCTGTAAATCTATCTACTGGAAGCCTACGATTGTATGGGTGGTTGATGCGGTAAGGGTGATGAGGCGGATTCGAACACAGACCAAAGGAACAAAGCCGCTGAACTATGGAGGCGTCTATCCCAGCGAAAAGATTCCCGGCAAAAAGCAAGAGAACTTTAATGACCTTGCGATTTACACATTCCTTTCAGATGTGAAATATCAGGTTCGGGCGCATTTTAAATGGAACGATCACCATGAGGCACTGGGGAGAGACCGCATTGACGGTAAACATTTTGCCATAGCCAGACGGATGCTTGAGCGGGGCGGAAGACAGGATATTTTTCTTGGCACGCGAGACTGTCAAGGATATGTGGCGCCATGCGACTTCGGTGAAGGTGAAGGCGCGTACGATGGGGACGACGAAATCGGATATGGGTTGATGTTCCATGGGTTTGATTACC
>JAFGHI010000055.1 GCA_016930235.1 Candidatus Omnitrophota bacterium | reverse complement strand
TAGCTCCTGATTTCTCAGGCATTCAGGAACTTCCTTCCTTCACTAAAAAAATTCCCGTTCTTGGGGTCATCGCTTGCTGGATACTTCAAACCCATAACAGCCGTTCTCTGGCTTAAGATTACGGCTGTTACCCCGAGTGGGCCGCCCGTTCAGGCTTTCCGCTCGATCCCACGGCGCGTGATGAGGAAAAAAAAAGATAGCGTCGGTCACGCACCGATCACTATCTTAGTCACTTTCCTGTCTTTGAACTTTTGCACGATCCATCATGAATCGAAATTAAGCCGTGGTTTTTATGATTCCGTTTGTTTTATTCTTTTCGTGGTCAACAACTCAAAGAGCAATCTTACCTTTCATGTGTGGTGCATTTTATCAAAGTATTACAAGCTGTCAAATGAAAAAGATTGCTTTTTTCGGCCGGCCCAAAATTATCCCGGGCCGCTTAAAATAACCCGAAAAAAACTCTTGCTTTCCCACCCTTCTTCGTTCTCAAAACCTCCGGTTCATCACTTCCCAATGCAGAACTCGGAGAAAATGACATCCAATAAATCTTCGGAATACACTTCGCCGATTAATTCCCGCAGGACATCCAAGGCTTCTTTCAAATCGATCACAACACATTCCAAAGATTCACGGTTCTCAAAAGACGTTTTTGCGCGAGTCATCGACTGCCTGGCTTTCTCCAAGGCATTTTTATGCCGAAGCCGCGTGATCTGTTCGCCTTCGGCCCCGAAACCATCTCCCAAGAAAGACTTTACCATTTTGGATTCTAAAATTTCAAAATTATCGCGCGTCTTGGTGGACAGCCGGATAAAATCAAACGTCTTGGTGAGTTCTTTTAAATCCTGGTCGCTCACTTTTTCGGGGAGATCTTTCTTGTTGATTACAATGAGGCGTTTTTTTTCGGGGTCAATGGTTTCAAAAACATGCCGGTCGGATTCATCCAGCGAAATCGATCCGTCCACAACAAAGAGCACAAGATCCGCATCTTGAAGGACCCGCCTTGTTCTTTCCATACCCATCCGCTCGAGCGGATGATGGATATCCGGGGCAAGTCCCGCAGAATCGGTCAGACGGAATAAAACCCCTTCAATCTCAATGGCCTCTTCGAGGGCATCCCGTGTCGTCCCCGGCATTTCAGAAACAAGTGCACGGTCTCTGGCCAAAAGCGCGTTAAAGAGAGACGATTTCCCGACATTCGGTTTTCCGACAATGACCGCCGAAAGCCCTTCTTTTAAAAGACTCCCGCGCTTAAAACTCGAAAGCAGCCGGCCGATTTCCTGTTCCAGGACTTCAAAACGGCTTAAGAAAATTTTATCATCAAAAATTTCCAGGTCCTCTTCGGGGAAATCAATGAAGGCCTCCAGCTGAGCATACATCCGCATCATTTCATCCTTCAGGCCCTTTAATTTCATGGACAATTCGCCCGCTAACTGACGGACCGCCGTCTCAAGGGATTTCTCGCTCTTGGCCTTGATCAGATCCAAAACGGCTTCGGCTTGTGTGAGGTCGATTTTCCCGTTGAGAAAAGCACGCTTCGTGAATTCCCCGGGTTCCGCATGCCGGGCACCGTGCTGGATAAGAAGATCGAGGATCTTCTTCGTCACCACAAAACCGCCGTGTGAGCTGATTTCGATAACGTCCTCTGCCGTATAGGAATGGGGTTCCTTGAAAAGACTCAACAAAACTTGGTCGATTGTTTCTTCGCGATCATTCACGATCTTTCCCAAATAAATCGTATGCGAGGGACATTCTTTCAGGAAATTCACGGGTTCTTCCCCTAATTTCCCCGCCCGGAACACCTTCGAAACAACATCCATGGCTTTGGGACCGCTCACACGGATGACCGATATCCCGCCTTCACCCACCGGTGTTGCAATCGCGGCAATCGTGTCGTCAATTTGGATTTTTGACATGTTTCCTCAACTCTCCTAAAAGATAAAAAGACCCCGTTACAACAATCAATCCGTTCTTTGAAATCACAGCCCCGGCTGTTTTCAGGGCTTCCAGAGGATAACTCACCGGAATAATATTGTCAAAATAAGGCAGCGCCGCCACAAGAAGCTCATGGATCTCCTGAGAGCGGGGATTCGGAGTGCGTGTCACAATGACCTTTGAAAAGTACCGGCTGAGAATTTTGAACATCTCCCCCGCGTTTTTATCCCGTGAAGACCCAAAGATTAATACAACCTCTCTTTCCCGGTGTTGCCGCTTGAGATTTCTCACAAGGGCTTCCATGGAAGCAGGATTATGGGCCGCATCCAAGAGAATACGGGGCCCACGTTTAAAATATTCCATTCTTCCCGGCCAATCTTCTGCCTTCAATCCGCATCGAACCGACTCTTTGGAAATCTGACTGAATCCGTAACTTTCGCGAAGGACCCGGGCAGCCTCAGAAGCCAATCCGCCATTCACCTGATGGAAATCTCCTGCTAATGAAAACGCTTCCTGCCTCAAAGGTTTTGCCTTCCATAGATAGGCCTTCATCTTTTTGACCCTGGCATGAATACCCTTCATGGCCTCTTTCTTCTGAGGGCCGGTAATCACATCGGCTTTCTTATGAATGACGCCCGCCTTTTCACAGGCAATGGCTTGAAGATTTTTTCCCAACAGGGCTTCATGATCCATCGCAATGGGGGTGATGATTGAAAGAGGTGCGCGAAGAACATTTACTGCATCCAAACGCCCCCCCATCCCAACCTCAAAAATACCGGCGCGGATCTTTTTCTCCCGGAAGACCAACATCGCCATGAAAGTCATGATTTCAAAATAAGTAAACGCCCCCATCCCGGAAGGTAAGCGATGGCCCTTGAGGGTCCGCTGAACCGTTTGCACCCCTCGAGTCCAATCGCTTACGGAGATAACCCGGCCGTTTAAACGAATCCTCTCGCGAGGACTTTCAAGATGCGGTGAAGAATAAAAACCGACGGGGATACCGCTTGCGCGGAGGATAGACTCAAGGAAAAAACCTGTCGACCCCTTTCCTTTCGTCCCTGCAATCACAACGGGGAAAAATGAACGATTCGGCGCTTTGCCCCACTTGAGCAGATAGTCCATCCTTTTGAGATTCCACAGACGATTCTTCGGAGAATAAAGGATACGCTCCAAATTGAGGAAAGAATTAAGATACCGAAGAGATTGAGTATAATTCATACATGAATCCGCGTTTATCCGCGTCGGGATCCCGCGTTTAATCCGCGTTTTTTCAATGGCGGAAGTGGCGTTTCCCCGTAAAAGCCATGGCGATCTTGAATTGATCACAGGCAGCGATCACCTCTTCGTCCCGCAGGGAACCCCCGGGCTGAATAATGGCCTTGATCTTCCTGTCGCGGGCAACTTCAATCGAATCAGGCATCGGAAAGAAAGCGTCACTCGCCAAAATACCGTCTTCCGTACGATACCCGGCCTTCCGGCAGGCCAGCTCAACGGCATCGATACGCGACATCTGCCCGGCACCAATCCCGACTGTCTGCCTTCCTTGGGTAATCACGATCGCATTTGACTTGACCACCTTGGCGCATTTCATCGCAAAAAGAAGGTCGTCGATTTCATCATCGGCAAGCTTGATTTTCGTCACAAAACGAAGCTGCTGCTTAATCTCATCCATCTGCCGGCACATCGGAATGTCTCTTGTCTGAAGAAGTAGCCCGTATTGAAGATAACGGGCATCGTAAGAAGCGGTTTCGGTCATCTCCTCTGTGGCAATCAGCCGAAGATTTTTTCTTTGCTGCAGTAATTTTTGGGCAGCTGGTTGGAAAGACGGCGCGACAAAAACTTCAAAGAAATGAAGTTTATCCATAGCCATCTGAGCCACTTGGGATGTGCAAGACCGATTGATCCCGATAATGCCTCCGAACGCGGACATCGCATCACATTCAATCGCATTTTCCAGGGCCTTCACAAGATTTTCGTTCTCGGCCACACCGCAAGGATTGGAATGTTTGATCACACAAGCGGCGGGTTCTTCAAACTCCCGGATCACTCCGATCGTCGCATCGATATCCAGCAGGTTATTAAAGGATAGTTCCTTGCCATGCAGCTGTTTAAAAGGAAGACCGCATTTTTCTTTCCCCGGGGCATAAAAGGCGGCTTGCTGATGAGGATTTTCACCATACCTTAAGTCCTGAACCTTCACATAGTCATCCTGCCACTTATCGGGAAGGGCGGCTGCTTTCCCTTCATGTTCCGGACCTTTTTGGCGGTTCATCAGAAAACAGGCAATGGCCTTATCATAAGCGGAGGTTCTCTCGAAAACTTTCAAAGCCAACGCCTGCCTCAACGCATCGGAAACCGCTCCCTCATTTTCTTTCATCTCATCCGCAACCTTCACGTAATCCTCCGGATCACAAATGACAACAACGTCCTGATGATTCTTCGCAGCTGACCGGAGCATGGAAGGCCCGCCAATATCGATATTCTCAATGGCATCTTCAAACTCAACCTTAGGATCGCAAGTCACCTTTTCAAAAGGATAAAGATTAACGACGACCATATCAATCGGCTCAATCCCCAGCTTTACGGCTTGTTCAACGTGAGATTCTTTATCGCGCCGGTATAAAAGTCCCCCGTGGATCTTAGGATGAAGGGTTTTGACACGTCCCTCAAACACTTCCGGAAACCCCGTCAAGGATTCAACCGCTTGTGCGGGAATTTTGGCCTCTTCTAAAACCTTTAAAGTCCCTCCGGTTGAAAGGATTTGGACCTTTTGTTTATGAAGCACTTTCGCGAATGGGACTAATCCGCTTTTATCGGAAACACTGATCAATGCACGTCGTATGGATTTCATAGGCACTCGTCCTCAATTCTCTTTCGTAGTCGTTTTTGCAGTATCTTGGTCACAGGGCCCGGCACGTCATGCCCAATGGACCTGCCGTCAAGTTCCTTAACAGGAAGAATTTCCCACGAGGTATTGGTCAAAAATGCTTCCCGGGCGTTATAAATATCATGACGCATCAACGGTATTTCTTTGGCTCCAATGCCGGATTGGAGTGCACATTCTATCACAAGGCGACGGGTGATGCCATTTAAGATTCCCCACGACGGCGGAGTCAGCAACCAGAAATCCTCTGGGAATCGCCCGCAATGCTTCCTGCTTTTGACCATAAATAGATTTCCGATCCGGACTTCGGTCACAAATCCTTCGCGGTCCAGAAAAACCCACTCATAAGTTTGGGTCATCCCCTTTTCGAGACTTGCCAAGACAGCGTTTTGATAAGCCGAAGTCTTGGTTTCCGGAAAGGCAGCGTTGGAAAACGATCTTCTGACCGGGGAAGTTTTTAAAGAAACTCCTTTTTCATAAATTTTCGGCGGGTGTTTTCTTTCCCCGACAAAGACAAAAATCTTTTCCGGGAGGACCGTCAAACGGACAAAAACATCCAGATCCGGTTCGCATCTTTCTTTTTTAAAGGCCGTCACGGCCTTTTTCAAAGCAGCCTTAATTTCCCTGCGGTCCGGCATCAAGGAAAAACCGCTTGTTTTCGCGGATTCAAAGAGCCTGTCGAGATGTTCATCTTCACGAAAAATCTTTCCCCCATAAGTCCGCAGGCTTTCGAAAAGCCCAATCCCATCCGTGCGGATTTTTCCGAAAGCAATCTTGTCGCTAATTCTTCTGCCGTCAAGATAGACCCGGAAAGAACTCATACGACACCAGCCCCTACGCTGGCCTGGGCCAAAGCCTCCGCCAAAGCCTCTCCTTTATGCAAGGTCTCTTCGTACTCGCGAAGCGGGTGGGAATCATGAACAATCCCGGCGCCTACCTGAAAATGCCCTTTTTCTTTCCGAAGAAGGATCGTCCGGATCACAATATTGAGATCCAAGTCTCCCTTGAAATCTATCCAGCCTAAAGATCCCGTATAAAGCCCCCTGCCGACAGGTTCCAGTTCGTCGATGATTTCCATACACCGGATCTTCGGACATCCCGTAATCGTCCCGCCCGGGAAAACAGCACGGATAAGATCAAGCCCGTCCTTACCTTGACGGAGTTTGCCGACAATCTTCGAGACAATATGAATAACGTGAGAATATCTTTCGATCGTCATCATTTCTTCAACGTGAACGGATTTAAAATCACAAACCCGGCCCAAATCATTACGCTCAAGATCCACCAGCATGATATGTTCGGCCCTTTCTTTTTCGTTGGCCAAAAGGTCTTCTTCAACTTCATGGAGGGATTTGGAGCCCAACTTGACCGGCCTTGTTCCGGCAATGGGCCGCGTTTCACAAAGACTTCCCCTCTTACGGATCAGCCTTTCAGGCGAAGAAGAGATCACCGTTAAATCGCCCATTTTTAAATAAGCCGAAAAAGGAGAAGGGTTGATCTTCCTTAGACACCCGTAAAGAGCGAGCGGAGATCCGTCATAATCAAAAGAAAACCGCTGGGAAAGATTCGCCTGATAAATTTCCCCTGCCGAAATAGAGGTCTTGGCCTTGCGGACCATTGTTTCAAACTCCGATCTCGAAATTTCCGCACGGAAATTCCTCAAAGGGAGATTCGCCAATCCCGGATTCACGAGGCCTTGAAGCACGGGCTCTCTTGAAAAAAAACTCTTGAGGCGATTAAGATTCCGGCGGGCAATTTTCATCTCAGTCCTTTTCCCTTTTGAAAAATGGGTCGCCAGCCAATAAACCCGGTCACGATGATCATAAACGATGAGGTCCCGGTAAAATCCAAGGGAAAGAAGCGGGATATCCGGTTTCGGCTTCGAGCGAAAGCGGATTTTATCGAAGTGGGCCGCCAATTCGTAACTCCAAAAACCGACAGCCCCGCCGGTAAAAAAAATATTCTTACATCCCGGATCGACGCGATATTGTTGAAAGAGACCTCTCAGGACCTCAAAAAGTTTGTCTACAGGATGATTCGTTTCTTCAGCCCCGCTGATTTTGATCCGGTCATGGATAACCTTGACTTCAAGAAAAGGATCCATGCCCAAATAGGAATATCTTTGATTGGGCGGGCGATACTCGACGCTATCAAGAAAAAAAGTGCTCCCCGCCGATAAGCCTTCAAGATTCTGATAGACTTCCCAGGGAGACAAAGGTGATGAAAATCGTTCAATGATGGGAGTTAGCATATCGTTCAAGCGATAAGGGGGAAGCGATAAGGGGGAAGGGAAAATCATGTTTTTTACTTATCCCCTATCCCTTACCGCTTACCGCTGATAACTATTCCACTTCCTTTAAATACCGCAGAAAATCGCTGTTCGTCGTAAGGACAAGCCGTCCGTCCTTGAGCGTTGTCGGGTATTTCTCCAGGGTTGCTATCAAGGCATAAAATTGGGGATCCTTCGAATAAGCGTTCCCGTAAATCTCTGTGGCCTTGGCATCCCCTTCCCCTTTAATCTTCTGGGCCGTCCGATAAGCTTCGGATTGAATGCGCTTGAGTTCTTTCTCTTTTTTCCCTTCAATCTCGGCACGAACACCCTGTCCTTCGGAACGAAGTTGTTCAGCCGCACGCTTTCTTTCAGAGATCATCCGCTCGAAAACTTTGCTCCGGACCTTTTCCTCATAATTGATCCTTTTGATCCTGAGATCAATCAACTCAATCCCGTACTCGGCAACGACTTTTCGCGCCGCATCCAGAATCTGACGGGTAATGGCATCACGTCCGACATCAATCTTGCTCACATTTCTTTCCTGTGCCATCCCTTCCCCTTCATCCTCCTCTTGAACCTCCAAGAGCCGATTGCTGCTTCTGACAATTTCGGTCAGATTGTTCCGGGTAATAAAGTTCCGGGTCACACCGTCCATAATGTCGTCAAGCCGCGACTGCGCTGTTCTCTCCTGATCCATGGTTTGAAAGAACTTAAGCGGATCGTCAATGCGCCAGCGTCCCGTGACATCAACCCAGATAAACTTTTTATCGCGTGTCGGGATCTCGGACGGATAACCATCCCAAGTCAGGACCCTTTTATCAAACTTGTGTACAATTTGAATAAACGGAATTTTCCAATGAAGTCCCGGCGTCTTGATGGGAGCTCCGATGGGTTCTCCAAACTGCGTAATCACGACCTGTTCGGTTTCATCCACAATGTAAGCACTGTTTAAAACCACCATCCCAAGAAGGGAACCGATGATAATCCAAATAGCCAGTGTGTTCTGTTTCATGACTCCTGCCCCCCTTTCTCAGGATTGAGTTTGAGAAGCGGAAGAATCCCCTTCTGAGAATCATCTAAAATCAGCTTATCCTGCATAGTGGGCAGGACCTTCTCTAAGGTCTCCAAATAGAGCCTCCGCTTGGTCACTTCCGGGGCCTTTTTATAGGCTTCCCATGTTAAAAGAAAACGTTCGGCATCTCCGTTGGCCCGGTTAACCCTTTCAAGGGCGAATCCTTCGGCAGAACGGATTTGCTGTTCTGCAACCCCCTTGGCGCGCGGAATCACCCGGTTATATTCTTCCCATGCCTGGTTGATGACTTTTTCCTTTTCTTGTCTCGCTTCATTGACTTCATTGAAGGACGGCTTCACCGGATCCGGAGGGTTCACATCCTGAAGGATCACATTCCGGATGGCAACCCCGGCCCCGTAACTGTCCAGGACTTCCTGCAACTTCGTTTCAGCTGCAAACTGAATCTCTTCGCGCCCGGAGGTTAAGACTTCATTAATGCTGTGGTCCCCGACAACCAGCCGCATCACAGCCTCCGACATATTCCGGATCGTCTCGCGGGGGTCCCTCACCCGGAAAGCATAGGCCACAGGATCTTTAATCGTATACTGGACGATCCATTCCACAATCCCTACATTCAGATCGCCGGTGAGCATCATCTTCTCTTCCAAGAACGGGCTCGCCGCATATCCGGATCTTTGCTGCTGCACTCCGACCCGTCGTGAAGACCATCCTCGCTGTTCCTGGACACCCTCGCGACCCGTATAAACAGTCCTGACTCCGGATGAAACTGTACGGAAACCAAACTCTTCCTTAAAGACATGAAGAACTTTGATCCTTTTCACGGTTTCAATCCCAAAGGGAAGCTTTAAGTGAAGTCCCGGATTCGTGGTCCTGACATACTTCCCAAACCGCTGCACCACCCCCGATTCATCCTTGTCCACGTTATAGAAAACGGTCCCGACCGCCATAAAAGCAAAAGCCAGCAATAAAACAGGCCCGATCCACGGCCCATACCGAAAATTCGGCATCTTCGGCATTCCTTCCTCCGACGGAAAATTGACTTCCATAAAAACCTCCTTATTCGTGTTGGAAAAAGACTAAACCGCTCGCAAGTTTTGGATAAAAATAGGTCGACTTTTGAGGCATCAATTCCTTGGCTTGTCCCATTTCCTTGAGACTTTTGACGTTAGGTGGCCTAAGCAGAAAAACAGCCGCCACTTCTTTTTTTGACGCCGCTTGAACCGCTTCCTCTGTAGCATGCGTAAATCTCAAACCGGCTTCCCACTTTTCTTCGGTCAACCCCCAGAGCTTTGAAAAAACGGCATGCGCCAAAACGTTGACATCCAACCCATACCAAACCTCGGGTTTTTTGAATCCGAGTATTTTTTTCACTTCTTTAGGGTCTTTTAAGATCAAATGATAGGCCTCCTCAGGTCCAAGAAGGAGTCCAAAATCCGTCACTGAGGGATCCCCCTTTTTCAAGCCGTCAAATTCTTTTACCAATATTTTGGGCGCGATTGATTTCACTTCAAACTGGAGCCGAAGTTTTTCCAGGGCCTTTTCTTTCCGAAAATCCTCGAAACCTAAAACGATTCGATGGGTAGCCATGAGCACAAGTCCGGGATCTTCAAATTCCACGAGGGCCATCAGGACAAAATCAAAAGGCTGAACCTCATCACCGGGGATATTCTTTGTTTCATGCCGCTTCTGCGCATACTCCAGTGCTGTTTGGTAGCGGTGATGTCCGTCGGCAATATAGAGGGCCTCCCGCGATAAGATCTCATGAATCTTTGCGACATCGTCATCCTGAGCGATATGCCATAGGGTATGGCGGACATCCCGGTCATCTCTGGTATCGACCAGAGAAGGTCCTTGTGCGATTTTCTTCTGAATGGACTGTATCTCTCCGGTTGTATTTTCATACAGACAGAAAACAGGCGAAAAATTCGTCCCTGTCATTTCCAGCAAACGGCGCCGGTCCTCACGAGGTTTTGAAAGGGTCTTCTCATGCGGGATCACAACCCCTTTTGTAAAAGGTTCGACTTTGAGCCGTCCCAACAAGGAAAACCGAGTAAAATTTTCACGCCTCTCAGGACAAGCAAAAATCTGGCGGTAAAGATAATATCCCGGTTTCTCATCCTGAATAAGGATTCCTTCTTTTTTCCACGCATTAAAAAAATCCCTCGCCCGGGTATAACGATTGTTGATTTCGGTATCCGCGGGTTCTTCTTTGTTTAAGATCAAACGAATACAATTATAAGGGGACCTGGAATACAAAACCTGTTGCTCCTCCTTAGAAATGACGTCATAGGGAGGAGCCATCACATCTTGAGGACGCACTTTTTGGGATTGGAAACGCCAAGCTTGAAAGGGGCGAAAATCAGCCATCATTGCCTTCCTGGAATGCATTAATGAATCCAAAGACATAATTCAGAGATATTAACACAAAAGAGAACATTGGCAAGCCTCCACTTGGGAGTTTTTCTTTGACAGCCAGCATAGCCCATAATAATATGATGCATCACCAGCACATAACCCTGGGAAACTATGGTCGATAAGAAACTTTTTGATAAACTTCCCTTTAAAGCACCGAGCCGGGTCATCCGCTATTTTGTACTTGCGGGCGTGATCTTCTTTGTTGCCTTTGTCATGCGGTGGTTCGGAAAAGCTAATTTGGCGTTAATGGGACCACCCATTTTCCTGGCTTATGGGATTGAAAAACTTTTCGGTCCTTATGTTTCGGTCATGACCTCCCGTGAAAATCTGAGGGAATATTTTTATCTTCTCCCGCTCACGATTACTTACTATGGGCTGGTCGGTTTTTTCTTGAAACAGCTCTTGCAGGAGTCAGGAAAAGTCGGCTTGCTCAGCTTATTGGCCTTCATCGGTTTCGTCATTTACATTCATTACCAATCTTGGCTTAACCTCACTGGATATTTTGAAGTTTTCCCCTACCCTTAAGCCCTGACGGCTCTATCGGACAACGGCCCCATCCGGCATGGGTTTCTCGGGCACCACTAACGCCAACTGATCGCCCTGACTGGCGGCTAAAAGCATGCCCTGAGATTCGACTCCGCGTATCATGGCCGGCGCCAAATTATCGACAACGACAATCTTCTTACCCTTGAGTTCCTCTTCTTGATAAAAAGGCCGGATTCCTGCAACCAACTGCTTGCGAACATCACCGATCCTGATATTGAGCACGTAAAGCTTGTCCGCATTGGGGTGCGGCAAGACCGATTCAATCTCTGCAATTTTTAATTCCAATTTTTTAAATTCCTCGAAAGATACCATCCTCCAAACCTCCTATACTTGCTTCAAATTCATCTAAAAAAGGGCAAGTCCTGAGCCTTCCCCCGGTTCATGTTCTTGCCGTATTTTATCACGAACGCGTCACCTCGTAATCATGGAGACAAAAGAAGAGTCATAGACGAAATCCCATCCACTTTTTGGAGCAATTTTCACACAAGGAGCCAAGGATAGAGAGACAACCTAATATATTATAGGACTCATACGCTTTATCTTATTTATTGGCTATGAGTTACGGTACATCCTTTTTGCTTGATTCCGAACAAACGAATCTCTATAATGACGCTATCATTATTCCAACCTGGGAGGTAATTCAATGGGAAAAATTAAGATTGCCATTGCCGGTACCGGCAATTGTGCGGCTTCCCTCATTCAAGGGATTGAATATTATCGTTCAAATTCGAACGGAAAGAAACTGGAAGAACATCTCGGCTTAATGAATTATGATGTCTCGGGCTATTTACCCGAAGATATTGAAGTCGTTGCCGCGTTTGATATCGATAAAAGAAAGGTTGGGGAGCGCTTTGATGTCGCTCTCAATGCCAAACCCAACTGCATCCTCCCTCTTTTTACGGATATTCCTAAAAGCAAGGTCCGGGTCGAAATGGGCCCTGTGCTCGACGGAGTCTCTGAACATATGAGCAGTTATCCAGCTGACCGTACTTTTATTGTTGCTGACAAGAAAGCTGTGAATGTCGAAAAAATCTTAAAAGATACCGGCGCTGAAATACTCCTGAATTACCTCCCCGTAGGCTCCCAGAAGGCGACGGAATTCTATGCCGAAGCCTGCCTCAAAACGGGGGTCAGTTTCATTAACTGCATGCCGGTCTTTATCGTTTCCGATCCGAACTGGGCCAAGCGTTTTGAAGCCAAGAGGATTCCGGTAATCGGTGACGATATCAAAGCCCAGGTCGGCGCCACCATTGTCCATCGAACGCTTGCCAAGTTGTTCAATGACCGCGGCGTCAAGATTGACCGGACCTATCAGCTCAACACCGGAGGAAACACCGATTTCCTCAACATGCTGAACCGTACACGCCTGGCATCAAAAAAGATTTCGAAAACGGCTGCTGTCCAAAGCCAGCTGCCCGTCCCGATTGAGGAAGAAAATATCCACATCGGGCCTTCCGATTACGTTCCCTGGCAGAACGACAACAAAGTCTGTTACCTCCGAATGGAGGGACGCGGGTTTGCGGGATTTCCTGTCAACCTTGAGCTCAGGCTCTCGGTAGAAGACTCCCCGAACAGCGCAGGTTGTGCCATCGACGCCATTCGGGCCTGCCGGCTTGCCCGGGACAGGAAGATCGGCGGGGCTTTGATTTCCATATCAGCCTACACGATGAAACATCCGCCTAAACAGATTCCTGATAACGAAGCCAAGGATCTGGTCCGGAAGTTTATTCAGGGAACTTGTCCTCGGTAAACAATCAGACAAAAGACTCGAGACAAAAGTCAAAAAGTTAAATGTTTTATGTGGCTTCGTTTAACATTGAACATGTAACATTTAACAATAAAAAAGATGATGTATAAGCCAATGTCTGAGGTCTAAAGTATGCTTAGAAAAGCTGTCTATCCCAAAGTCGAAAAACTGCTGAAGCAAATCGCTTCTTTTCTGCATACCAAAGGATTTACGCCCAATCAGCTGACCGTGGCAGGACTTGCTCTCAATTTTATTGCGGGCTGTTTCTACGCTGTTGGCTTCCTTTTCTTGGGTGGGTTCACGATTCTGATTGCCGCGTTAGGAGATCTCTTAGACGGCCCCCTGGCCCGGACAAGCAACCAAGTCACAAAGTTTGGCGCCTTTCTTGATTCAACTCTGGACCGCTACTCGGACTTTTTTATTTTCGGCGGACTTGCCCTCTGTTTTGCCAGGCAGAATGAAGCCGGGTGGTTTCTCGTAACCCTCGGGATTATCGCCGGCGCTTTCGTCACAAGCTATTCAAAAGCACGGGCAGAAAACCTGATCGAAAGCTGTTCGGTCGGTTATTTCGAGCGTGCGGAACGGGTCATCCTGATCGCTTTAGGGACCCTCCTTCCCTTTATTCTCCCGCTTGTCTTGTGGGTTCTTCTCCTAGGGACCAATATAACGGCCTTGCAGCGTATCTTGTTTGTCAGAAAAACCCTTGCTGCTCAGGAAGAAAAAAAATCCTCTTAGCCCCTCGAAGCCAAACTCAAGTTTCGTCCTCTTTCGACCGAGAATTGAGAGTGCTATGAAAATGAACCGTTATCATCTTTTCCTTATCCCGTTCTTGAGTTTTCTTCTCGGTTGGTCCCTTTTAAGCTGGGGAAAACCCGAGACTTTCACCGAGGTCGAAAAACTCGCCCAAAAGATCGAGGACCGTACCACGGGGTGGATCGGGCTTCAAGCCGACCTGACCCTCCATTTCCTCACGTCGCAGACCTTCCGGGCTTCCTGCCGGGGAGAAATGCTTTATCATCGTCTGGACGAAAAAATCCTGCTTAATTGTTTCAATGACGAGGAGAAACTGCTTTTCAGTTTTAAATCCGAAGACACAAACTTTTCGCTTTATGTCCCGGCAGAGGACCTGGTCTATCAGGGAACTATCTTTGATCTGGAAGATTCACCTGACATCGAGAGCCATCTGAAACCGCGCGATTTATACCGTGGCTTAAAATTGGCATTCATCCCTCGGGATAAATCTGAATTGGTTTACCAAAACGGGAACATGACGATTTTAAATGTCCAAGGGGACTATCGAGGTACGCCTTATTTATCCCGCCGGCTATTAATCAACCAAACAGCCGACGTCCTGGAAGAAACCTATTACGATTTCGAAGGCAACCCCACTCTCGATATCCGTCGCTCCGATTTCCGCTCCATAGAAATTCCCGAATCCGGTTTTGACCGCAAAGTGGTATTCCCTTTCCGGATTGAACTGGAGTGCCTGAAGAAAAACCACGGTGAAATCGAAAAAACAATTCTCTATTTCGAAAAGATTACCTTCCGGCCCTGGATCGAAGAAACCGCCTGGAATTTGACGGGGTCAGAAAAAACACAGACAAAAGACTGAAGACCCAAGTCCCAGGACTCAGGACCCACGACCTAAAAAATTCCAGTTTCTACTATCACCATGTCTTGGGTCTTGGGTCTTGGGTCTTACTTCGGTTCCTGTTGAGTCAGGCAATGGATGGTCCCCAAACCAAAAACAATATCGCGGGCCGGAATCGGCACGATCCGTTTCTTGGGGAAGTGCTCTTTTATGATTTGAATGGCCTTGTCATCCTGAGGATCTTCGAAAACCGGAAGGAGAACAACCTGATTGGCAATATAAAAATTGGCATAACTCGCAGGAAGTCTCGTCCGTCCGTGCATAACGCGTCCCGGCATCGGAAGTTTCACGAGTTCGTAAGGACGGGTCCGGCGCAGGGAAGCGGCCTTCAAACGGCGCCAATTCTTCCGTAACGGTTCATAATTTTCATCGGCGGTCTTTTTTTCATATGCTGCGAGGATGGTATCCTTGCTTACAAACCGCGCGAGATTATCCACATGCCCGTCGGTATCATCTCCCGCAATGCCCCCGCTAAGCCAAACAATATTGCGAATTCCTAAATATTGGCGCAATGAAATCTCGATCTCCCTTTTTGAAAACCCTGGATTCCGGTTCGGATGAAGGAGACAAGACTCCGTTGTAAGCCCTTCCCCCTCGCCATTCACATCGATGGCCCCCCCTTCCAAAACTTGATCCGGAAAATAACAGGGCATACGAAAAAAAGGACGGCGGGGTGAAAAAACCTGATTATCTTTAAGCCTTTCCGGATATTTCCTCCCCCAGGCATTAAACTGCCACTTGACCCAAGCCTTCCTGCCTTCCGGATTACGGATAAAAATGGGGCCATAATCCCGGATCCAAACATCGGCCGTGGAAATGAGATAGAACTGCAGCCGCTTGAACGGACCTCCGCGGTCTTTCAATTGTTTTTGGATATCGATCTTCTCCGCCTGGTTTTGGACCAGCAAATTAACCTTTTCATCATTAAGCAGGACCTCAAAAATATCCAACAGCCTTTTACGGACACGCTCAAGGCGGTCGCGCCCCTGCCAGGAGGAACGCTGATGAGGCCAAACCATCCAGGTGGCTTCATGAAGCTCCCATTCGGCAGGCATCCTAAAACCCAATTCGTGAGGAAGATGGGCGATTTTCTTCAATTGTTTTTTTCTGCTTTGAGACAATAGTTTCATTTCTTATTTGAACTAACCGACTGATAAGGCTTCCCCAAGAAAACCTGAAGTGTGCTTACGGAAAGATTCCGCTTTTAAAACCTTAGTGAATCAAAACAGCGGCTGCAACCACCGTGGTCCAATTTCCGTTCTTGGACCCAACGGCACTTTGGGTAATGGCTTTCGTTTTATAGATTTCGTTGGAAATCTTCCAAATTTCTTTCTTTTTGTCATAGCTCTCATCGGGGTCAAACTTCACACCCAGAATCGTCGCAAGCATGGAAGCTGCAAGGTCTTCAGCATACTCTCCTGTGCGTTTCTCCGTCCAGCCGTAGGTATGGATTTCGGATAAATAACCATATTGATCGGGTTTTTTAGGAATCGCCACCCCCACCGATGCGGCAATCAAACGATTAGGTTCATTCGTGGCGCATTCAGCCATGACAGTAAAAAGAATCTGTCCGTGCGTGAGATACTTCACCCCGGCTTCCTTGGAAATCAGTTTGCAATAGGGCGGATAAATGCTCGAAACACGCACCACATTAAAAGGTGCGATCCCCGCATTCCTTAAAGCCAGCTCAAAGCTCGAAAGCTTCTCCCGGTGAGTCCCTACGCCCTTAGTCAAAAAAACCTTCTTCGGTAAGATCACAGTCAACCCCTTATAGATGGTTACTTTTTTCTAGTCGATCGGCTGCCGGCTTCGGCAATCTTCCGTCAATTCGTGAAAATACTGGACTTTCTTTTCTCCCCGTTTCCAGCAGAAATAGACTTTGCGCCCCTCAAAAAAACCAAGGAAATCAACAATTCCTCTTTCAAGGTCCCGCACAAAACAACCCAAGCTTTGGATTTGTTTAAATTCTTCGGTGAACCCGTTCGTCAAGGAGTGGTCCAGATTACGCGCCTCCTTTTCCATGGCCTTGCCGGGATCATAATAAGGCCCGTGCGGGCTGTTTTTCACAAGCAATTCATGCATAAAAAGCTGGTCATGAAGCCTGTCGTAGTCTTCTTTTTTATCCATCAAGCGGTTCAAGATGGTCTCCATTCTGGAAACCAAGGCATTCGTTTCTTCTAACGTATAGGCCTTCGGTTCGACACTCATGGAAGACCTCCTAAAATCTTTTTGGGATTTTCTTCAAAAATCTTCTTCATCGCGGCTGGGTTCCCTTTCAAAAGGAGTTCATATTTCAACGATTCAACAGCAGGATGCGAATAAGGCGAATCCGAGGCAAAAACAAGTTTCCCCGGTCCGACTTTTTGGATCAAGTACTGAGTCCTCCTGAAAGATACGGTGGCTGAATCCAGATAAACATTCGGGTATTTTAACGCAATCGCTGCCGCATCCCGGTAAGCATCCTTCCCGGCATGTGCTAGGATAAAAGAAATCTTCCGATGCCTCAAGAAAATTCCTTCCCACAAAATAGGGTGCGAGTGGTGTTCATGCGCCGTATGGATGACGACCGGCAACCTTGCCTTTTCAATTGCATGAAAGAGATCCTCGGCATGATGAGGATAAAAACTCTCAGAGCGTGGATGAAGCTTCACCCCCCGGAACCCCAAACGCATCGTCCGTTGAAGCTCCTCGCACGACTCCTTGAGATAATGAGGGTTCAAGCGGCAAAAAGGGATGATCCTTTTATCCTTTTTGGCAAAGGCCGCCACCTTCTGATTGGAACGGCTGTAGCTGGGGCCGGGATTCGGCTCATCAATGGGAAAGACAACGGCATGACTAAATCCATACTCGGATAAGAAAGCCTGGATTTGAGAAGCGGAAATCTCGGCTCCGTCTATTGATTTTCCCAGATGGAGATGCATATCCACGCGAATCATTTCATGCCCCATACCGTTCAGGGATGTGTTCTGTCGTCAAAGACGGCATCAGCCCTCCGTAACGGGCCACATTGATGACGCTGTCATCGCTCAAACGGACAAAACTTCCTGTATGTTTCCCGTCGGCAACCAAGATATTAAAATTATACTTTTTATAGGCAAAATCCAGTTTATCATTCACCACAACCGGAACCGTAATGATGGGGACCTTGATATATTCCTGGACGACCCAGTCTTCCTTGAGGGCCTTGCCGATCACCGCGTTCCAGTCTTCATCCCGCGTCTCACAGCCGATCGAGACATTCTTCCCCCCATAACTGGTGGAGGGCTTCAGGATCAGACTTTCCTTTTCATCTTTCAGGAAATCAATCAAATAAATCTTTTTCCGTCCGTAGAAGTCTTCGGCATCGATCAAACGGCGTGTCCAGGGAATGCATTCGCGTTTGACCTTGTTTTCGGTCTCCGTAAAAAACCGGTCATACTCCGGATTGGTCAAGATCGACATGAAGGCCTTCGTGCTTGCAAGCCTTGTGCTCAAGGGGTTGACAATGCAAACAGCTTTATCGCGGTAGGCCCGGATCATATCTTCCACTTCATCAATTCTCTCCAGGATGTCATCAAAAAGGCATCTGCGGTAAATCAAATGGATCTGTGTCGCCTTATAATAAAGCTTCCCGCCTTTGTAACTTAGCTCACGGGGATCGGCAAGGAAGGTCCGATAACCCTTCTGTTCAAAAAAAACTTTCAAATATTCATACTCGGGCGTCGTCCGGTTATGTTTCCAATCAACGATGGCAATGTGGGGTGTCTGATATCCGCCAAACTCCTCATAAACCTCCAAGAGTGAATTGAGGGTATTTTGCATCTTGGAAGTCCCCTGAATATGATAATCCTTGAAAAATTTCTGGAGCGGTTTTTCTTGAAGCAAAATCTTTTCAATCTCATCGGTGTACCCCGCCCCCGCCGGGGAATCGCAGTTGAATTCGATGATCTTAAGACTCTCGCCTTCCAGAAGAGCGTCATACCGCGAGAAAACAACACCGCGGGAATAACCCGGATCAATCTTGATGAGCTCCGCTGCGTCCTGAGGGATCCGGAAAACATAGGAAAGATGGCTCTCTTCAAAGTAAAGACGCATTGCGGTATTCACGACCTGATGAAGCGTGGAAACGACCCTCTTAAGAAGCCGCTCTTGTTTAGTAGAAAGAAAATAACCTTTATAGAAGGTCGGAATTGTAAAACGTCCGTAACGAAAACACGTCTTCTTTAACGATTCCAGATATTTCGGAATAGCCCTTACAACGGTTGCTGAGTCCGCCTTGAGGTACTCGTCAAACTCATAATCAAGATTCTTGTTCGCCATATTGCTCCCTGTAAATCTTTTTCATCGTCTCGCCGATCAACGCCGGGTTTTCCGCGATGACAACCCCGTGATCCCGAAAACACTCTATTTTACTTTTAGCACGCCCTGTTCCGCCAGTAATAATCGCACCCGCATGTCCCATTCGCCTTCCCTCGGGAGCATTCAATCCCGCGACAAAAGCCACCACAGGCTTACTCATCTTTTCGCGAATGAAACGGGCCGCTTCCTCTTCCTGGGTCCCGCCGATCTCTCCGATCAAAACAACAGCCTTTGTTTCAGGATCGTCCTGGAAGCGCGCGAGCAAGTCCACAAATCCAAAACCTCCGATGGGATCTCCTCCAATCCCGACACAGGTAGATTGTCCCAAACCACAATGCGTCAGCTGCCAAACCGCTTCATAAGTCAATGTCCCGCTCCGGGAAATCACACCGATAGGTCCCCGCGTGTGAATCTCTCCGGGCATAATACCGATTTTACATTCTCCGGGTGTGATAATACCAGGACAATTAGGCCCGACCCATTGAACGTTCTCTTCTTTCGCCCACTCCTTGAACCTTGCCATCTCAAGAACGGGTATCCCTTCTGTAATACAAACAATCAACCGGACCCCTGCTTCGGCCGCTTCATAAAGGGCCGAGGGGGCATGAACTGCAGGGACATAAATCACGGACACCCCTGCCTGGGTCATCCGGACCGCCTCTTTCATCGTATCAAAAACGGGAACGTTCAAAAACCTGCTTCCACCTTTTCCGGGCGTAACGCCGCCGACGATCTCCGTACCGTAGCGCAACATCCGTTCGGTATGAAAAGCCCCGTGTTTACCCGTAATCCCTTGCACCAAGACCTTTGTATTTTGATCCACCAAGATACTCATAAGGCCTTCACCGCTTTTTCCGCCGCTTCCTGGAAACTGGATGCCGTTTGGATCCTTAATGACGATTTCCCGAGGATATCCCTTCCTTCCCCGGCGCGAGTCCCTTCAAGCCTGACCACAAGAGGAACCTTCACTTGAATTTCCTCGGCCGCCTCAAGGATCCCGGCCGCCACCACATCGCAATGAAGGATACCCCCAAAAATATTCACTAAAATCACTTTCACGTGAGGATCTTTTAAAATAATTTCGAAAGCGGCTTTCACTTGATCCTTGGTGGCATTGCCCCCGACATCAAGAAAATTCGCAGGTTCCCCGCCGGCAAGCCGGATCATATCCATCGTAGCCATCGCAAGACCGGCCCCGTTGACAATGCACCCGATATTCCCTTCAAGCCCGACATAGCTGAGTCCTTGATCTTGTGCCTCCTTTTCGCGCGGGTCTTCCTGGCTCGCGTCCCGAAGCGCTTCGATTTCAGGATGCCGGTAAAGGGCATTATCATCAAACTGGATCTTGGCATCGACTGCAATCACTTCGCCGGTCTTTGTACGGCCGAGCGGGTTGATCTCAATCAACGAGGCATCCAATTCCAGGAAGATCTTGACCATCGCAATCAAGATGCGAGCGATGGCCTTCTTCTCGTTTTCATCACCGCTCAAAGTACTTGCCACTTCAAGCGCCTTTTCTTCCGAGAGTCTCTCTTTTACGGAAAAAAGATGTTTGATGATTTTCTCAGGGTGTTTCTCCGCTATCGCTTCGATCGCCATTCCACCGGACGAAGACGTCACCAAGCACAATTCCCCCGAACTCCGGTCAAGGAGAAGTCCTGCGTAATATTCCTTTTCAATCTCTGTTGCATGCTCAATCAAGCAGCGGTTCACAACGCGTCCGTCTTTCCCCGTTTGAGGGGTCACTAACTTTTGGCCGAGAAGTGCTTCGGAAACACTCCGCACTTCTTCGGGTGTCCGGACAATCCGGACGCCGCCCGCCTTTCCGCGGCCGCCTGCATGAATTTGGGCTTTCACAACAAAAGAGATACCCGGTTTTTGGATAGCTTGCGCGAGGAAAAAAGCCTTTTCAGGAGTTCGAGCGACACCATTCTCGCTGACAGGAATACCGTAATGTTGAAATAACGTCTTGGCCTGGTACTCGTGGATATTCAAATTTGATCTTCCGCCTTGAATCCCGTTAGGATTTTAAGGCCTTCCTGGAATACTTGTTAAGATTTAAGTAATTGCCGCAGCACGAAAGGCAAAATGCCGCCGTTTCCGTAATAGAGAACTTCCACGGGTGTATCCAGACGGCAAATGACTTCAAATATCTTCCCGCCAGACGGACTTAACGCGCTGCACTTGATCTTTTTGCCCGGGATCAGCCCTTCTTCAATCCCCAAAAAATCATAAGTCTCTTCGCCCGTCAGCCCCAAAGAGGCTCTCGTCTCACCCTCGGAGAATTGAAGTGGTAAAATCCCCATCCCGATCAGATTGCTACGGTGTATCCGTTCAAAACTCTCCGCGATGACGGCCTTGACCCCCAAAAGGGCCGGACCTTTGGCGGCCCAGTCCCGGGAAGATCCGGTCCCGTATTCTTTTCCCGCAAGAATGACAAGTGGAACGTTTTTCTTTTGATATTTCATCGCAGCCTCATAAATCGACACCGGTTTTGCGCCCGGCAGGCAGCGGGTCCAGCCGCCTTCGGTCCCGGGCGCTAGAAGATTCCTCAGCCGGATATTGGCAAAGGTCCCGCGCATCATCACCTCATGATTCCCGCGCCGTGAACCAAAGGAATTGAAATCCTCTCCCTTTACCCCGTGAGAAAAAAGATACTCCCCCGCAGGCCCATCCTTCGCAATTGAGCCGGCCGGCGAAATATGATCCGTGGTGACAGAATCCCCGACGACAACCAAGGCCCTCGCCTTCCGGATATCCCTAACCGGTTCGGCTCTAGGCTTCATTTTCTGGAAATAAGGCGGATTCTTAATATAGGTCGATTCCCCATCCCACGAAAAAGTATCTCCCGATAAGGTTTTTAGACCCTGCCATTTCGAATCCCCTTCAAAAACCTTCGCATACTCTTTTTGAAACATCGAGGCATCCAAGGAGGATAAACTCTTTTGAATCTCTCCTGAAGAAGGCCATAAATCGCGAAGAAAGATTTCCTTGCCTTCTTTATCTTTTCCCAAAGACTCCTTTCCCCAATCGATATCCATTCGGCCGGCCAAGGCATAAGCCACAACAAGCCCGGGAGAGGCCAGATAATTCGCGCGCACGAACGGATGAATTCTTCCTTCGAAGTTACGATTTCCGGAAAGGACGGAAGCAACGATCAGCTTATTTTTCTGAATGGCAGCCGTCACTTCCTCCGGGAGAGGCCCCGAATTTCCGATACAAGTCATGCAGCCGAACCCAACATTGTGGAAATGAAGTTTTTCTAAATAAGGCAGCAGCCCCGCTGCTTCAAGATAATCGATCACGACCCTGGAACCGGGAGAAAGACTGGTCTTCACCCAGGGTTTCACTTGAAGCCCTTTCTCTACGGCCTTCTTGGCCACAAGCCCTGCGGCCATCATAACGGAAGGATTAGACGTATGAGTGCAGCTTGTGATCGCGGCGATTACAACAGAACCGTGATCGAGTTCAGACTTTTTGGGAGACTGCACATCAACTCCCGATTGTTTCAAGAAGGCTTTAAACGAAGATGCTGCCTCTTTCAAGGTGATCCGGTCCTGCGGCCGTTTCGGTCCCGCCAAACTGGCTTCGACCTTGGCAAGATCAAGCTCCAAAACATCCGAATAGTCCGGGTCCGGAGAATCGGCCAAACGAAAGAGCCCCTGCTCTTTTAAATAAGCTTCCACGAGTTGAATGGTTTCGGGGGAACGCCCCGTTAATTTCAGAAAATTGAGCGTCTCTTGATCGACAGGGACAAATCCCATCGTTGCCCCATATTCGGGGGCCATATTGGCCAAGGTCGCACGGTCCGCCAAGGCCAGTTCGCCAAGCCCCGGGCCGAAAAATTCGACGAATTTTCCGACCACCCCCTTCGCCCGCAGCATTTGGGTAGCGGTCAAGACAAGATCCGCAGCCGTGACGCCTTCTTTCAAACGGCCGGTTAAGCGGAACCCAATAACTTCCGGGATGAGCATCGAAATCGGCTGGCCCAGCATCGCTGCCTCGGCTTCGATTCCACCGACACCCCATCCCAAAACCCCAAGTCCGTTGATCATCGTCGTATGAGAATCCGTCCCGACGACGGTATCCGGATAAGCCAAGGCCCCGCCCTTCTCTTCCTGAGTGAAGACAACGCTGGCAAGATATTCGAGATTCACCTGATGAATGATCCCCATCCCGGGCGGAACCACCCGGAAATTCCGAAAGGCCTTGGATCCCCATCTCAAAAATTCATAACGTTCCCTATTGCGTTTGAATTCGGCGGTTTCATTCTCTGAAAGGGCTTCCGGAGAACCGTAAACGTCAACTTGAACGGAATGATCGATCACAAGATCGACCGGCTGCAACGGATTGATCTTCTTGGGATCGCCGCCCATTTTCACCATTGCATCGCGCATCGCCGCTAAATCCACAACAGCCGGGACCCCCGTAAAATCCTGTAAGATGACCCGCGCAGGGCGAAAAGCAATTTCCCGTTCCGGCTTTTGCTTCGGTTCCCAGCCCGCCAGGGCCTTAATATCCTCAGCTCTGACATTTTGTCCGTCTTCATTGCGGAGAAGATTCTCCAAAAGCACACGAATGGAATAAGGTAACGTTTGAAGACGGGCTAATCCCTTTTCCTCAAGCGCTTGAAGCCGCCAGAAGGTATATTCTTTCTTGCCAACTTTGATCTTTGATTTGGAATTGAAGGAATCCATTTAGACACTCAATTTTGCGCAATTTTCCCGGACGTGTTCCGCGGAAGCATGAAGCGCGCTTTTTTCATCTGCGCTCAAGGGGATCTCAACAACTTCTTTCACCCCGCCCTTCCCCAATTTAGCCGGTACACCGCAATAAACATCCTTGAGCCCGTACTCCCCGTTCAAATAAACACAGCTGGGAATGATTTCGTCACGATTTTCCAAAATGGCGCGGACCATCCGGACAGTAGCGGATGACGGTGCATAAAAAGCCGATCCTGTTTTTAAGTAACGGACGATCTCGGCCCCTCCGTCGCGGGTCCTTTGATTGATTGCTTCAATCCTGGCCGGTTCAAGAAACTCTGTAATCGGTTTGCCTTTGACTGTTGTTTGCTTGGGAACCGGAACCATTTGATCACCATGCCCGCCGAGGACCATTGCTTTTACTTCAATCGGCGCACAATTTGCTTCCTCCGATATGAAAAATGCATAGCGGGCCGAATCAAGTTCCCCGGCCATGCCCAAAACCCTTTTGGTCCCGAACCCGGATTTCTTCCAGGCCAAATAGGTCATCACATCCAAAGGATTGGTCACGACAAGAAGAACGGCCTTGGGCGAGACCTTGGCGCACTCTGTTACAATCCCCGAAACAATCTCGGCATTTTTTAACAGTAAATCATCCCGGCTCATCCCCGGCTTACGGGCAAGGCCGGCTGTGATCACCACAATCTCGGAATCTTTTGTTTCGGCGTAATCATTCGTGCCGGTTACCTTGGCCTTAAAACCTTCGACCGGTGCCGACTCCATCATATCGAGAGCTTTGCCCTGCGGGAGGCCCTCCACCACATCGATCAAGACAACATCCGCGAGGTCCTTTTCAACAATCCGCTGGGCGGTTGTCGCTCCGACAAATCCCGCTCCGACGACTGTTACTTTAGGTAATTTGGACATCTTGACTTCCTTTCAAACAAAGGTGGAAGGTCGAGGGTTGAGGGTGGAAGGAAAAACTTTAATCAAACCTCAGCTACATAAATTGTTTCATGTTCAATGTTGAATGTTTAATGTGTAAACATACAACATCAAACATTTAACATATAACGATCTTCCCCTTCGACCCTTCACCTTCCACCTATTTCTTTTTTTACTTTTGACTTTTAACTTTTGGCTTTTAACTTATTAATAATCGCTTGTCCCATTTCGCGCGTACCGACAGCTGTCGGATCCTTCCGGTCCTCTTTCATATCGTAAGTGACGGATTTCCCTTCGCGGATAACATCGCTCACGGCTTTCTCCAAACAGTCCGCCGCGTCCATCTCGCCAAGATGTCTTAACATCAACATCCCGGAAAGGATCATCGCCGTCGGGTTCACCTTGTTCAAACCCTTATATTTCGGGGCCGATCCGTGAGTAGCCTCAAAGAGGGCACCGTTGGTTCCGATATTCGCCCCGGGCGCAACCCCAAGCCCTCCGATCAATCCCGCGCAAAGGTCCGAAATAATATCCCCGTAAAGATTCGGGAGCACCAGCACATCATAAGCCTCCGGCCTTTGGACAAGCTGCATGCACATATTGTCCACGATCCTGTCCTCGAACTCGATATCGGGATATTTCTTGGCCACTTCCCGGGAAACCTCAAGAAACAAACCGTCTGAAAATTTCATGATATTCGCTTTGTGAACGGAAGTGACCTTCCTGCGTTTATTTTTCCTGGCATAATCGAAAGCAAACCGGACAATCCGTTCCGTCCCCGTCACCGAAATCGGTTTGATGCTGACCCCTGAATCCGGGCGGATTTTCCTGGCCGAATATTTGTTGATGAAATGGATCACTTCATCCACTTCCTTGGTCCCTTTTTGGAATTCGATCCCCGCATAAAGGTCCTCGGTATTTTCACGGACAACCACCAAATCAATATTTTGATACCGCGACCTGACGCCCGGATAAGACTTACACGGCCTGAGACACGCATAGAGATCAAGCTCTTTACGCAATGCAACATTGACCGAACGGAACCCCGTTCCGACAGGCGTTGTAATCGGCGCCTTCAAGGCCGTTTTGTTTTTCTTAATGGACTCAAGGACACGCTCCGGCAAAGGAGTCCCCTCCGAGGCCAACACATCCACCCCGGCATGTTGAATATCCCACTTGAAAGAAATCCCCGTCGCTTCCAGACAACCCTTGGTGACTTCTGCGAGTTCAGGCCCGACCCCGTCCCCATCAATTAAAGTCACATCATAAGTCTTCATAACACCATCCTTTACGTACATCTTGACATTCCAACAATTCGTGGTAGTTTGCTAATTCTATATGAATAACGGAAAAATTAAAAGCACCCTCTTAAACGCCCTGGAAGATGCGGGAAGACTGCTCGAAACCTCACTTGCAAAGAAGAAAGTGATCGAAAAAAAAAGTGAGCTAAGTCTTGTCACCGAAACGGATAAGCAGGCAGAAGAGATCGTGATCTCCCATATCAAAGGTTCCTTCCACGATCACGCAATTCTCACCGAAGAATCCCCTCCCGCGGGAGGCTCTCCTTACCGGTGGATTATTGATCCTTTAGACGGGACCACCAACTTCGTACACGGTTACCCCGTCGCTTGTGTCTCGATTGCCTTTGAAGATCACGGAGAACTTGTATTAGGAGGCATCTTCGACCCTTTCAGAAATGAACTTTTTATCGGGGAAAAAGACCGCGGCGCAACTTTAAACGGGAACTCTATCGCAGTTTCAGAAATTACTTCGCTCGAAGATGCCCTTGTCGCCACGGGATTCCCGTACGACAGGCGCGAAAGGCCTGATTCTTATTTATCGATCGTGAAGGCTTTCATGATGAAGATCCAAGGACTTCGCCGGACAGGCTCAGCCGCCTTGGATCTTGCTTACATTGCTTGCGGACGGTTCGATGGATTCTGGGAATTTCAGCTCCAACCGTGGGACAAAGCAGCAGGTTTGGTCATTTTAAAAGAAGCCGGCGCAAAAGCCACCAATTATCTGGGAGAACCGTTAACACTCGAAGATACGCAAAACCTTGTTTCCAATGGCCTCCTTCATCAAGAAATGTTAGAGGTCTTGGAACCGTTTAAAGACATTAAGAGGTAGCGGTATTTTAGATTTTGGAATTCGGATTTTAGAATTTTCGGAAAAACAAATAAAGGATCAATCCAAAATCCCAAATCTAAAATCCAAAATTTCTCATAATAGCTATTTAACACGAACTCAAACACAAACCGATGCCCAAAAAGAAACGTAAATCCAAAACGCCCAAGCCCCGCCACACCTGGGCAATCAATCCCAAATCGCGCGTCAAACCCTCCGGCAAAGCCTATCAGCGCGAAAAAGGAAAGAAAAAAACCTGGGTGGATGAAATCGACTGGTTTGGTTAAAAAAAGAAATCGCCAAGATCTTACAATTGCTGTCATCCTGAGCGAAGCCTGTCTGCCAGCAGTCGGGCAGGGATCTCTCGACAGATCCTTTCCTCCAAAATAAATAGGCGGACCCGCCACGATTTTGGGCGGGCGGCCTTTCGGCCTCAGGATGACCTTTCCTGCAGGTCATTTGACGTTTGTTGTTTATTGGGTGATTATTGAACCTCTAAATCACTTGCCAGCAAACCATGATCTCAAGCGATGCCATAACTTCTTCACGGCATGATGCCAAAAGTACCGACTATAAAAAACGGGCCGCTCCCTAAAGCTTAAACTTTTCCTGTGTTTTTTTAATAACCCGCGGTAGATCTTTTCGCCCCGCCCGCTCGTAAATTCGCGAAAGGTGATGGTTCCCTCCATATACCGGAAATTTCCCCAAGTTTCATCCACATAAACACAGTGAGCTTTCGATAAGGCCTTCAAGAGAAAATCGAAATCGAAAATCGCCGGCATGGGAGGATACCCCCCGATTTTCATGTGGAGGGCCTTATGATAAAAGTACGAAGATGGATTCTCGGGATGGTCACAGACTTCCTTCCCCAGAAGAATTTCGCGGAGCTTCAGGCGGGAAGGTTTTTTTAAAGCCAAAAATTTACCGGCCTCATCTACAATCTTACAATTCGCCGCGACAAAACTCGGGGTCGGCAGATCCCGGAAAATCTCAAGGACGCGGTTAAGCACGCCCGGCTCATAATAATCGTCGACATTGAGGACCCCGATGATCCTGCCGCGGGCCATTTCGGTCCCACGGTTCAAGGCCTCGTAAATCCCGGGATCCTTCTGAGAAACCCAGATGATATGGGGATATTTCTCGGCATAAGTTCGGATGATATTCACCGTTCCGTCCTGCGATTCCCCATCGAGGACGATATGTTCAACATGGGGACAGTTTTGATCGATCACATTTTGGAGACACCCTTCCATAAAACGTTTCCCATTCAAGACAGGTGTGATAATTGAGAGGATCGGATCCGGCGTCATAAATATCGATTCACAAACCGGTAAGGTTTTTCCCAGTAGTCCTCGTCGGCAATCATGGGTAGATCATTATGCCCGCCGCCGGGGACTGAGAAAAATGATTTGGGTTGGGGCGCCAACTTAAAAAGTTCCTCCCCCATTTTATAAGGGCAGACCTGATCCGCAGTCCCGTGCATCATGAAAATCGGGACCTTGACGGACGGGATCTCTTCGCGATTCGGGAAAGAAAAATCCCGGACAAGCATATTGCGCATAAATTCGGGGATTAAGCCGTAATGAACGGACCCCAGTTCGACAAAGGAAGTGTAAGGGGCTTCAAGAATCAAGGCAGCGGCCTTTTTCTCACTGGCCAACCGAATCGCCGGATAAGACCCCAAAGACTCTCCGTAAAAAATGATATCCTCAGGCAAAGTTTTTTTCTCCTGAACCAGCCATTGATAAGCCGCTTCGGCGTCGCGGACAATATCTTCCCCGTGCTTGATCTCACCCTCACTTTTCCCATAACTTCGGTAGTCTATAAGCAAGACAGAAATACCGCGGTCCACCCAGCCCTTGGCTTTAAAAAGACGCCCGGAAATATTTCCGGCGTTTCCGTGCAGGAAAAGGATGACGCCTTTCTCATTCCCGGCTTGAAGAAACCAGCCGTGGATCTTGACCTGATCGGATGTCTCGACAAAAACATCCTGCCACCGGAAACCGTATTGCTCGGGTTCCTCGTAGAAAGCCTTTTCCGGAAAAAAAATCATCGATGTAATCATAAGTGTGATCAGCCAGTTTAACATATTTTAGACCCAAGACTAAAGACCGAAGCTTGCCCGCCGAAGCTTTAGCGAAGGCGGGACTGAAGACCTTTTGGGGTAATCATAACAACAAAATACAAGAAAAACACAAAAAGCAAAAACATTATTTGCTGCCTTGTCAAAATTCACGTTAACCGATATTGACATAGTAGGGAACAGGCATGCCTGTTCCCTACGTCTGGGGCCAGCGTACGTCTTTGGTCTGAATTATGCCGCTCTTGCGAACACAAGGTGGGTCATATACTGCTGGATTTCAGCGAGGAGCTTTTGATTAACGGTCGTAAGGTCCATCACGCGCCCTTCGGTATCCCGGTCTTTATACGCATAAAGGAGGGCAACCGGGAGAAGCCCCGTTTCTCGATCCAGATACCGGAAGAAATAAAAATCCTTCTTCTTCGGAACACGGGACAGAAGATCCGCTCTAATTTCCCCTTTTGAAATATGAATGGCTTTGTCTTTTCCGCCGTAGAGCCGGAAAACCGACGCCGCCTGGTCCCGGTCAAAAAGGATACGATGAGCACCCAACTCTTCTCTTAATAACTCAAGCCGCGATCTTACGGGTGAGGAGATCTGTCCTTGATCATTGTAAAAAATGAGTTTCACTCCCTTATAAAGGTGGGCCATCATCTCAAATTCTTCAAGCTGGGCCTCCGTCAATTTGGCTGCGTCTTCTGTATCCACAAACACCGTAAACTTTTCATCCATCTTCCGCATCAGCTTGCGGAATTGGAGATGTGCTTGATCAACCGAAGCTAGAGGCTTGAGGCTTGACGCTGGATGTCTTCCTCCGGTCTCTTGTCTCCTGTCTCCCGTCTCAAAAACGGGCGAGGCCTCCCAAGACTCTGATGAGTGGTAGGTATTTGCCGGTACCTCTTGGGGGCCCCGCCGTTTGAAATCATTAGTTCCTAATCCATAATTCCTAGTTCTTAGTTCCTCGGCTGTTTTCCCTGCGGTGGATCTCTCACCCACCCCTCTCCCCTCAGGGGAGAGGGAAAGGGTGAGGGGGGCTTTATTTGTCTGTGGTCTTTGGTCTTCAGTCTTTGGTCTTCTTAATTCCGAACGCGGGATGATTTTATCTTTGGACTTCACGGTATGATTCACAAAGGTCATCCCGAACTCCTTGGCAATCACTTGTTCCAACCGGAAAACAAGATCTTGGTAGAGATACCAGAGGCCGTGGCCTTCCGGGACCTCACCATAAATTGATAAGTTTAAAGTCAGCCGGCCGGCCTGAATGCCGGGCGATACGACAAAGCTTGGGTCCTTCAGGGTAAAAGGCTGGCGGGAGGTTTCATTTTCATAACGATGGGTGTGAAGATGAAGAACGGGAAAACCCAGCTTTTCACCCAAAATAAGGCCTACCGGTCTTTTTGAACGCGTATTCGCGTGCTTCATTAAATCCAAAAAGCCTTCCCGATGCTGAATTTCGTAAAGAAGCTGACTGAACGCACGTTGCAGTTTGTCCAGAGTCTCATCAAAACCGGGAGGCATCAATTCAAGATTATTCCGAGATGCTTCGCCTGTTAGCGGAGGGCGAACCAAAATATTCATATAGCCCGGAAACCAAGGCTGGACAAAGCCGGGTTCACCATGATGAACGGAACGAAATTCAAGCTGGCGCTGAAGATCCAAAGTTTGAGCGGGATGAAGCGGCACAAACTCTCTTAAATCTTCGGGCAAAAATGGAGTGCCGTTCAAGACAACCTGTTTCGTCATCCTAAAAACCTTATCCCAGAAGTTCTGATCTTTGGCCAGCTCACTGCCGTCTCCGGGAAGCTCTAAAACCGTCGCATCAAAAGGCCCTGAAATCCCCATGCCTTCCGGCAAATCCCGATAAGCGTCCTCATGCAGAAACCAAAGAGTCAGTTCGTTGCCGTCCGGTTTACGAATCTTGAAACTGTAATGCCCCCCTTGCGGAAGCGGTTTGTTGAAATCACCATCAAACTGAAGGGTCTCCCCCAAAACCGTGAACCCGCTATGACGTAACGCCTTCCAAAGCACAGTCTGTTGATGACCGGCCGTTGTTCCTAAACGAAATTTTCCGATATCGAGCGTCTGGAATACCGCCGTATGAAGATTCGGGAAAACTTTGACAGCTTTTGCGAGCGTTTCGGCATCATCCTGCCCGGAGGCGGGATACCATAAGGTTTCCACACTCTCCCGGTCGAAAGTTTGCACAAAGGTGCGACGAAGTTCTGATTGGCGTGTATTAAACATCCGTTCAAGTCCTCGCCTTCCAAACTCGGAGACAATGCCCTTCTGCGTCAGCCCCCGTTGACCGCCCACTTTTTCAAGGGCCCGACGTTCGACAAAAGAATGACTGCCCGGGGTCGCAGGGTTAAAACTGATTCCATGCCGGATGAAATGGGTGTCATCAGCAGCAAATTTGATGAGATAATCAAAAAGTAAATCGGAAACCCCTTGGATCTGAGCGCGTTCCCCGATATTCTTGTAAGAAAGCTCCATGCGCGGGATGGCGAGTTTAAACGTAAACATCTTTGCATCGGTATCAAATCCTCGCAATATGGGTTCGCCCAAAAAGTATCCTTCCAGATATTCTTCTCCTTCCATTTTCGAAACAAGGCCGATATTGAATCCTGAAAAAACAAGGCCGGGAAAATAGGGCAAATCTTTGTGAGGCCCGTTAGGACGCGAGTGCCACCATGTCCTCCATTCCCGGTCCTCCGCAAGACCACGCTTCCAGTCTTCTAAAAACTTCTGGTCTTCCGGCGTTAAGAGCCGAAGATAAAATTGCTTGCCTTCTAACTTTGATTTTTCAAGAACCTCCTCACCAAAATAAGTTCGAATCTCCTCATCCGTTAGTAAAACTGGGGGTGTTAGACCTTCTTGGATCTTGTGATGAACAATATTCAATCTTTCGGACCAGTCGAGCTTTGAAATATCTTCCCGCAGCTCGGAGCGAGGCCGCCGGGCCGAGACCCGCGCAGTACTCAACTCAGCTGGAGTTGAGTGCAGCTCGGAGCGTTCCCTGCTTATCGACCGATTACCCGTAAAAACATGCCAGGGAAACTTTTTGAGGCCTTGGTGATTTGTATCCGGCAGGTAGGTTGGAAAACTTTCCCAAAAATAAATAATTTCTGTGGGAAGTTCTGCAACTGTCCACTGATCCCCCACAAAAGGCGCCAGATAGTTCGACTTTAATTCGTAATCGGAAAAATCGTAAGGATAATAATCCTTAATGATCGACCCGGTCGCGGCAAATACGTCGACCCCCCGGGATTTTGCCCATTTCAGGACTTTTTCAATCGCCTTTTCGCGCCAAGGAGCAAGCCTCTGCCTTTTTGCTTTATTGAGGGCGCGAAAACCGCCGCTTGGTTGTATCTCGCGGATGATTAAGGCCGGAACGGCCTGTCCTTCGGCCGTTTGCATAAAAGAAAAATCCAATAAAATTTGCCCAAAAGCCCCGGGTAAAAAACCAGGATCAAAGAGGGACTTCAACCCTTTTTGCTGACTAGCCCACACGGCATCTGCCCTCACTGAGAGCCGGTACAGCCTGCTATCGACAGGTTCCAATTCGCTTAAATAAGCTTGAACTTCTCCCCAGGAACCGTACGGCCAACTTATTACGACCTGCTCACCATTCAAATATGTTTCTAATCCCTGGACGATATCCTCTTCCGTTTCAAAATCGGCCTCCCTCATTTCCGTATGTTCGCCGGGGATAGCCGCAGGCGAAAGATTTCCGGATTTTATCAAGACGGCACCGGCATGATTTTCTAACTTTGTGCGGCCGGCTTCAAAGTCCCCGGTCCCTAGGCCCTGGGCCGTCACATCCCGCATCTCGGAGCGCATCACGGGTTGATCGAATGCCGCCTCCAGTCGCCGGACAATCTCATCAAAACGCCCCGACCCCACGAATCCGCGGTTAAGGACTCCCCGAAGGATTTCTCCGATCGTACCCCTCGTGATATTTCGGCTCCCGCCAAGTGCAATCAACTGTCTGATGATTTTCTTTCTTTCTTCGCCGGATTTTTTCTTTTGTTTCGCGGTCAAATCCTCATCCCGGATAATTTCGCTGATGATTTCCGTCATCTTTTTTTCAACCACGGTCTTACTTGCCGGATGGCGAAGAATTTCCTTCAAACTGACAAACGGCTTAAGCCCGATCAGGCAGGAAAGCCCGGCGCCGAGCGCCGCAAGACCGATGAAGGCGTCATCTTCTGCCTCGATTGTTTGATACATCCCCTTTTTAAGTTTCAATTGCGCAATTGTTTTCGGTGAGTAATTAAAAAAGAGCGTTTCATCCAGGTAATTCACGAAGTTGGCAGGATTGAAATGTGTCTCGGAGGGATCGACCTCGACCACGCGGACGTTCTGTTCCCGAAGAAACCGTTGGAATTCTTCGTTGGACTGCATTTCCCCGTGATAAAGCGGATCGATTAAAAGAAGGTCTTGATCAAGATCGGTAAAATGCCGGGGTATAAATCCCATCACCGTATCCAGGTGATCATTGCCCAGAAGAAAATATTCGTCCCCTTTCCGAAGGGTTGTGTAAGCCCCGGGAAGCGTGTAAGTCTTAAGCCCCTGATAAGCGGGAACGCGCCCCTTAAGCCACGCTTCAAACTCCCGAAGCTCCCCGGCATCCACAGCGTCGGAAACCAATAAAAAGGGCGTTTCGCCGTTCCCGGCCACCATGGCCCCGCCCTCGCCGACATTCAGATAATCGCCCTCCTCGTCTTGGAAAAATTGCTCGAGCGTCTTACCAACCCTGGCCGGTTCGGAAACATTTAAATGGTAGAAGGGTTGACCTGCCCGATGAGGCAGTATCCATTGAATATCCTTCAGCCATTTTGCATTCAGACTTTCGGCGTTGACAAATCCTGTCGGGATATTCCTATCCAGGAAAATCCGGGAGGCGCGCGCTGTCTCGGCATCCATCGGAAGATAATCAGAAAAACTGTAATAATATTGGATCCAAATCGAATTCACAATTTGAGGGATGAAACGCCCCCGGACAGCCTGTGTCTTCCAGCGATTGAGATTCCTTTCCACCGACCTGACATAATATCTAAAAAATTCCCTGTCCTTCAGCAATCTCAAGACCAGCAAAGATAATTGATGGGCCTGAGCCTGCAGGAATTTCTGTTCCCTCGATGCGCCCACCATTTCACCGTTCACCACTTGAATTTCTCTCATCAATTCACGTTCGCGCGCCGGGAAAAAACTCATCACAATCTCATTAAGCAAGGCAAGTTCATCCTGGGGCAACCCTTGGACCAGAAGATAGAAAGACTTTTTATCCCATTGGTAAACTTCCTGAAATGCCCGATCCAGCAATTGCTGCTGGGCGGCCGTTAACGGGCTTAAAAGTGTTTCCCGGTCCCTGTCTTCGCGGTGGGCCTTGACCAAACCCATGGCAAATTCATTGATATTTTCAAACTTCTCCAAATGAACGCCCGACTTTCCCGTAAATGCTTCGTCTATCCGGAGACCCGTCACCCGCACTTCGAAAATGGTGTCCTCGGGAATTTCCTGGAATTCGTACCGCTTCCCGGCGAACGTGACTTTTTCCGTGTGGAAGCGCTGTTCGGATTTTTGAGTTTCTAGTTTCAAGTCTCTAGTTTCTAGTTGTTCTAACTTTGAACTTGGAACTTTCAACTTTGAACTATCATCCCTTAATTCCGAACGGCCCTGGGCAGTCTTGCGGATTTCAGGAAGAGCTTCTCTTACACTGTCCCGACTTCCTCGGAGCCCATCTAAAATATGCTGACGGACATAATCTAGGGGCCACCCGGGAAAATCAGGTTCTCCCCCCGCAAACAAATCCCGGATAAGCTGCTCGATATCTTCATCGCTTATCCCGGCAAGGTTCTCCAAAAACTTTATTCCGTACTGCGCTAAAATCTCTTTCTCATCTTTTAGATACTGCTTAAAGTTACTCGGATCAATCATGAACTGAACCAAGCTCATTTCATAATCAATAAAGCGGGCTTCCCACAACCCCGCTTTGTCTGCTTCTTCCTTCACTTTGCGGACCAGAACTTGCCTTGGATCCCAGCTGTCTCCATGACTCATAAAAAATCTCAGGATATCGGAACCGACAAATTGCTCCGGCCTTGCCAGACGAGGTATCCATTCAGAGTAATCGACGGACAAAGGCGCGACGATTACCAGTTTCGGATTCCTCCGGGCAAGCTCGCTTGCATGGATAATTCGACCGAAGAGAGGATCTTTGTATAAAAGCATTTCGCTTTCAGGCCACATTTCAATCGCCGCGCGAATTTTCCCCGAAGGCATTCGGACAAGCCAAACAGGTGACGTTTCAATCCCGGCACGGGAAGCAATTTCATAGGCTAACCTTTCCATCAAAGGATAAAACCACAGCGTTAAAGCTCGATTTTTAACAATGATCTTCCTATCTTCTTTTTGATAAATAGGATATCGATCCGATTCCCCAAAACCAGGGTGCATCCTACTTTCGACCTGGACAAATCCCTCTTTCTCCAAATCTAAAAAGAGCGGTTCCCCGGACCAGAATTCGCGAGATTCCGAACGGTGAGCTTTGGGCAATGTAACGATCCCCTCACCCAACCCTCTCCCCTCCGGGGAGAGGGAAAGGGTGAGGGGGAAATGACGTTCGGAATGAGCTTGTTTTTCTTGGTCTCCGGTCTCGAGTCCCGCCTTCACTAAAGCTTCGGCAGGCAAGCTCCGGTCTCCAGTCTGACCTTTTTTTAATTCTGAACGCTCAACAGCATTTGCAAGCCGAAGGACGCGCGATTCATCGTTCAACAATCGCTCCCGCACCTCTTTCATTTCAGGCATTAAAAGGAAGATCAGTTCATTCGGGATAGGGGCCTCTTTCGAATCAAAATGAGGGTACACATGCAAAGGCAGCTGTCTGGATTCCGTTTGTTTAGCCTCCACAATATCGCGAGGTTCTAAAACATCCCGGCGCAGTCTTTCAAGTAACATGTAGGGGAGAAAATTATCATTCTGCTCGGGAAAATCATAAACGATAATCTTGGAGCGTAGCTGCGGTAATATATCAGCGTCCATTTCCTGATAAGTTTTCCGGTCAACTAGAATATAGTCGAGATCCTCGGCGCGAAGCGCATAACCCGGTGCAAATGAAAAATAGCGCTCATGGAAATCCCCGCTGAACGTGCGGCGAACAAGCCCATACCGGGCCAGATGATTATAGAAATCCGTTGAGAAAACAAGAACGACCGGTTGTTTTCCTGTTTCTCGTACCAAAGAATAGAAGAGACCTGAAATATCCAAAAGCTCGTTCCCAAACGAACTTTTTTCGCCAGTGTATTGATAGGCCCCTTTTGTCAAAAGACTGACGACTTCCTCATCCGTCATGGTCACACGGAACATCGAACCGTCCGCATTGTAAAAAAACGGCTGGTAATCCCTTAAAAGACTATTCAGTACTTTTCGGTATTGATCAATTACCTCATCCCCGAATAATTCTTGAAGAATATATTCCAATTTCTCCTTATTCATCTTCGCCCGCTCAAACAAACCCAGAAGAAGCTGTAATTGCCGCTCTAAGGAAGCTTCTGTCTCAACGGATTGTGTGCCCTCCGCAACCACGTCACTCTCATGTAATTCCGAGCGTCTTGCGATAACGGCCATTCCGATACTCTGGGCGGTATGAACCGAGGGCGAATAGACCGACGTCACAAACTCGAACCCGGCCTTTCTGAGAAGCGGCTTGATCGACTCCCCGTCAAAATGGTTTATGTGTTCCATGATCGACGCCGCAGGAACCCCGGCCTCGGGGGTGTTGGGAATCCTCAGAAAAAGGATCCCGCCGGTTTCCATTATTGCGGCCATTTGCTTAAGAAAATTCAAAGGGTCCAAGACATGTTCAAGCACCATTAAGGCGCTTACGCCTTGGAATTTTTTACCGTCCCGGATAAGGGCCTCCATACCCTGAGAATATTCCGCCCCCCATCTTTGAAGCTCTTCAATTTGATCCGGTGAAGACAGATAAGGCTCCACCATCGTCACTTTTCCCCAGCCGGCCTGTTTCAAGGTCGCCGCCCAAGCAACAATATTGCGCCCGGAACCGATATCGACGAAAGAATCCGACGCAGCCCCCGGGAAAAATTCCCGGTAGGCCTTCATTAATTCCTCCGCCCTTTTCTCCGAGGCCTTAAGCCGTCTTGCCCAATCCACCTTGGAATCATCCGCGAAACCAAAATACGGACGCAACGGCGATTGGAGATACCAATCCGAATAGATCAAATCGAGATATTCCCGGCCGGGGAGCGCTTCCTGATACATGACGCCCGTTTCAGGATCTCTCGCGATATAGAAAGGAATACCCAAAACAAAGTAGCGCGAAACACGCTCGAAATTCCTTTTAGGGAACGAAAAAGTTGAATAGGCCGGCAACAATTCCCGGAAGAACTGCTCGACTTGCTCCGGAGGCAGGACCGTTTCACTGCCTTCTTTATCCGGCCCGATATCGGCGACTAAAGGAACGCTTGTATCCACCAGGTGACGCAAGATCCATAAGGCGATATTCCGCTTCACCCCTTCTTCAGCCAACCACGGAAAAAGCGCGGGCCGCAAAACTGCCTCCAACTTCCGGATAATTCTGGTTTTGATATCGACCGTACGCAATTCGGACCGGACATGACGTACCACGTCCCACGGACCACGGACCACGTTGGTCAACCCCTCACCCAGCCCTCTCCCCTTAGGGGAGAGGGAGAGGGTGAGGGGGAAATGACGTTCGGAATGAGCTTGTCTTTCTTGACCTCCAGTCTCTAGTCTCCAGTCTCTAGTCTCGAGGTCTTTCCTCAGTTCCGCTCTCCAGCCTCTAAGCGCCGAGATCCGGTCTCGGAGCAGTTTGATAACTTCACCGTCCAGTTCGGGATTTCTTGTCACCGCCGTCCAATCGTCAAAAAGAGGTTTCTCTTCGCTCAAACCGAACGATGCGGAAAGCCCCCATCTTCTGTAAGGCAGGAGAAGTCTCCGGACACTCTTATCCAGCTTTGTATAATCGCGTTCACCCCGGCTTCCTTCCAAAATGAGCGACCCGAAGAATCCGTTGGGAATAAAGGACAAGCGTTGTATGTTTGACACCGATCTTTTGTCTCTGCCGGTATAACGCATCTTGGGATGGCCCCGGCGGAAGATCGGCCGGACCCTGAGCCGCAGGGGGCCCGTCTTCGTCTGATCGGGGGCAATTAAGACGCCGACAAAATTTGGATTATGATCGTCCTGTATGCGCCGGCGAATGTCACGGATCCTGTCAGGATGAATAGAACTTGCCCGTCTTACATTGCGTGCCCCCGCATAAAGGAGTAACGAAAACCCAACCGCAACGGTCCCTAAAAACAAAACCGGCTCAGGGATCATCATCTGCCTGAGTTCGGAGCGTTTTTCTTTGCCTTTCTGATCCAAGAGGGTATGGATCTGGTCAAGGAGCTTCGCGGGAGCTTCCCGCAATTGATCGGCAAGAGGTACCTGCTTCTCGTAAAAAGCCCTGAGGGCAGCTACTTCAGCCCGGTAGGTGTATAATTCTTCAAGCGGGACTCCAAAAAAAGCCGGCGAGAGAATAAAAACCGAAAACTCTCCCGATTCTTCCTCCGTAGTTTCAATAACATTTGACGCTTGAATATAATCCCGATATCCCGGCACGAATTGATTTTGAACAATCTGCATTATCTCTTCGGTGCCCGCCGATGCAACCGTCACCTGCCTGAGACGGCGCGTAGTTTGAATCACACGAGCTTCAAAATCCCCGGCTCTTTTAAAATAACCCTGGAGATATTCCAGAATTCCATCCATCGCGGTTTGAATTTCTTGTGCCAATTCCCGTCTGGCTCTTTCCATCTCTTGTTGTGACGGATTCGCAATCCGGAGTTCCGACTTCTTGACCGCATCTTCAATATCCTGCATTAAACGATTAAAATCCCCCCCGGCCAATATTTCCGGATAATCCTTAATATCCAGTTTGGCGACAGGATCCACGACCAGGAGATCTTCGCTCAGCCACATTTCGTTACCGCCTGAGAAAACTACAATCGGTTTTCCCCGGACGGGGACAAGGACACCGTTCAAGCGGCGGTCGGGTTTGCCCCGCACATCATCGCGGGACGGTATCCGGATAGGCCGGTTATAGACCAACTTCCGCAAGCTGTCCGCCAGGATGTCTGTCCTGAGCGCCATCTCGGCACCTGAGAGATTGTGATACTTTGAACTGTCCCGGGCCTCCCGGTAACGGTCGCTGATCACAACGCTCCACTGACGGGTAAGCAGCACTTTCACAAGATCAAAAACGCTGTCGGCTTCTGATCCTCGGGCCGCGTCTTTCCCTGAGACCGGAACAAGCGGATCAATATCAAGAAGAATGACGGGGTTGGTACCCTTGAAGGGTTCTTCACCGGGCCTGGCCTTTTTCTTTTCAGCAAGTGATTCGATGTGACGCGAAAAAAAGGACCGGAACCTTTCGGGCAAAGGATCTCCTTTTAAATCACGGACAAGATGTTCCAGAACTTTATCGAGCACCTTCATAACAGAACCCCGTTCCAAGGTCAATCGCCGGGACCCCCAGAGAACCATTCTCTCAAAGAAAGATAACGGTTGAGCTTGAGTCACAAGGGTGCGCGCTTCTTTCTTGAGGGCCTCATCCTGCGAATACCGCAAAAGCTTTCTCAACAGGTTCCTAGCATAATTCTCAAGCAAAGGATTTTTCCGCCCGTTATGTTCTCCCCTCAGATAGTCCATCAGAATCCCGATAAAATGATCGATTCGCTGCATCCCCTCCTGGGAAGAAACATAGAGCCGGGCCAAAGCCCAAAGCGAGGCTTCTTGAACGGTCGAATCCGGATCGAAAAGAAACATCTGTTCTAAAGCGTAAAAAACCTCTTTATCATAACGTTCAAGACGGGCCAAGGCCTTGATACTGGCAACGCGAAGCATAATAAAAGACCGCCGCTCATCGGGCTTCCCCACCGCTTTTTCAAGCAGAAGCTTCCTTAACCCTTTCCCGTAATGATAAGTCACCGCCTCCGTATCGTAATGGTGAATGAGATACTCGATCGCCTCGGCGATATACGTTTGTACCCATTCGGATTTCTCTTTTCCAAGAAATTCTTGCAGCTTCGACAAACTCTGCGGGCTGACAACTTCCCTTAAACCTCGCGCAACAGCGCCCCGCGAAACAATATCTTCTTGTTCGGCACCATTTGTCCGGGCGCCTTCGAGGATCTTGAAATATTCATCCAAAATGACCTGTTTTGAAACATCATCCAAATGATCCGAAACCGCCCCAATCCCCCAAACAGCCGCTTTCACCACCCAGGGGTCTTTGTCCCTGAGCCTTTCGATCAAGAATTCCAGAATCTCCTTATCCTTCTGATCCTGGATCTTCCCTTCCTTTCTTTTTAGTAACCGCCGGAAAACCCCGCCCAGCGTTTGAACGAGCAGTTCTCTCGGGCTTGTCTTAGTCACCGACGAAATTTCATTGAGATCATACGGAGTTTCTTCAAATCTCATCATCACCCTTTCAGCCCAAAGGTAACCGCGGTATTTCCGGTAACCTTTCTGGAGCCGCCTTTTCTCTTCAAGCGTTGGGGCATTGTCAATGCTTGTCCGCATCCTTTCGATCAGCTTTGCCCCGCGGGGGCTTCGTGGATCAATCCTGTAGGGCGGCAGAGAAAGCAACCGCCTGATTCCGGCATAGAGCCTCCAGGCCAGCGTCCTCACAATACCCGCGGGGATCCCAATCCCGATCATCTCCAAGAATTCCTTGATTACAACGTTGTAGCTTGTTTTATCAATACTGGTAAAATTAAGAAAACTGAATATTTTCCCGAATAAACGCTTGAGGCGGGACTCTTTCTTATCAATCAGAAATTCACTCTCCAATTCCATACCGTAACTTTCTAGATATTCCCGGAAGAGGTCATCCACCATTTCCTGACGCTTACGGATCTTTACTTCAGAAAAAAGCGAGGACATCTCGGGTATCTGGTGCCATAAGGAGATATCCGTGAGGCGTCTGCCTGTTTGTTGAGGATTTTTTTCGCCCGCCGAGGATTTCTTCCCTGATGTTTGGACCGCACCCGATGACTGGACGCTCCCGGATACACCCGTTTCCTCCCCAGCAATCAAGGATTGAACGATCTCCTCAAACTCACTTGCGAGCATACCCACCGAACCCTTGAGCTGGCCAATAGCCTCCGCCAATTCCCCGGTTAAATCCCCCCGATTAACAAATTTTGCCGCTCGCCTTAAATCTTCCAGTCCGGACTTCTTCCCGCCCGCCGTACCACGTAAAAACGTTTCGGCCCACTCCTGAGCTTTGTCCAGATCAGAAAAGTAGCCGGCGATTTCCTCAAGAATCTTCATCCTGCTCAGCGCTGACCGAAGAGCAAGATCGAAATTCTTCCTATGAGAGTAGAGTTCTTCGGCATCAAAGATCAAACTGCGCGCCGATTCAACAGGGCCCCCTAAGATATGCTCCAAAAAATCCGAATTCTCATGCGTTGCACGCCTTGCTTTGAGAAAATCATCCGTGAGACGACGCGAACGGTCTAACACATTGTGCAGCTTTGCTAAGTTACGGCTCACCGCTTCGGGGATCTCAAACTCGTCTCTCAATTCCTCGCGGCCTGAAAATTCCCGGTATTGCTCGGCGATCCTTTCCGCTAATTCATCGGAAATGTCCCAATCCATCACCTTATGATAGACTGCCCATATTTCATGGCCTTGGACATCGGCGTGGACAACATCCATCAGGGCTTCCGTTAGAGCATCTACTGCCTGCCGGGCATCGCGACGGCTCAATAAAGAAGCCTGAATAATCTCTCCTAAAGAATCGCGAACGCTTGCTTGAAGCTGCCGCCTTTTCTTAGGTACATATTTTTCTATCTTTCTAATGCACTTGTTAATCTTGACTAACCGGCGCCTCACAAATAGGAGGGTCCCGTTAGAAAAAGTCTGGAAATGAAGAGCAAACCGAAACAGGTTATCGATCATAATAAGCTGGCGAATAGTTCCCTCACCGTCACCCGCCACCAAAAGTGTTCCGGCATCATCGATCTGGAAAGCATACAAACTCTCCGCAAGCCACATGAAAAGTTCGGGGTGAAACCACGGATAATTTTGGAGACCTTCCGCAGGGCCGAATTGCTTCTCAAATCGTTTAAAAAAACGCGTGTAGGAATCCCAGCGAGGCGGACCGGTATCAAAGTCCGAAAGGCTAAGCGCGCTGCCATCCTTAAACTTAATTTGCCCCAGGCTCCTCACGAAATGTGGATGGGCTCTGGCGATACCCTCTTGATAGGCGGCCCATTCATCCTCATTTAAATTTCTTTTGTAGAAATCAACCAAACTGGCCTGAATGATGCCGAGCCAATAATGGATCCTGGCAAAACGAACCCGTTCCTCGTCATCCCCTTCGGGATCAAGATCCAGCAAATCAAGGGCACGATTTAAATCACTCAACCCGTTTTTTAACCATATTGAATTTAGATAATTCCGGCCGCGAATAGCCCAGGCAACGCCCCGTTTAAAATAGAGGTCCCCGCGAAGCCTCTCTTCACCTTCTTGGGCCGGGCCCAATTCCCGAAATAACTGATCGATTTTACTAATAGTACTAGAGGCAGGTTCGACCGCCTTAAAGCTATCCGCCGCCTCCGGTTCAAAATTCAGTACTCTGCGAAAGGCCTCATCGATTTCTTCCAACCGTCCCTGTAACGCCTCCCCCTCTATCCTCAGCTCGGAGCGACCTAAGTCTTGTGAAGAATGAAGGGTAAAGCGTGGGGCTTGGGAACTCTTCACATCAGACTCTTTAAGCCCCTCACCCAAACCCTCTCCCCGCCGGGGAGAGGGAAGGGTGAGGGGTGACACATCTGTAAATTTAGGGGACTCTTCCCTTTTCCCTAGTTGATCTAACTTTAAACTTTGAACTTTCAACTTTGAACTGTCTTCTCTGACTTCCGAGCGTCCGCTTGCTTTCTTATAAATACTTTCCGTGACCTGCTCGAATCGTCCGGCAAACTGATCTCGGAGGATACGGATCACCTTTTCGCGCTGTTCGGGTTGCCCTCGAAAGGAATGATTATCCACATAAAAGCGGCCCCCCGGCTTTAAGGACGTCCAGACATTCTCAATCGCCGTCACGATATTTTGCTTTTTAATGATACTCTGGCCCAGGACGGCATTGGCAACGACGATATCCTGCCCTTTCGGAGAATCAGCCGGATCCAGAAGATCACCCTGCCGGAATTCAATGCGGATATTTTTCCCTAATCTTTCCGGGTGAAACTGAAGAATATCCTTTGTTTTTCGGGAGAAATACTTACCCGCCGCACTTTTGAGAAACCCTGGAACCCTCGATAACTTGGCCCATTCCAGTTTTGCCGGATCCGGAAGCGAACTGAAATCAGAGGCGATGATCCTAAATTTACGTTTGGGGAAAAGATAATCCAGCATCAGGGCAATCGCATAGGCATCTTCTCCGTTCCATGTGGCATGAACCAGAATATTGACTGTTTGATCCGCGGTCAATTTTTTGACATGATCACGGATGGCTGCCAACTGTTCGCCGTAACGGAACCAGACAACCCAGTTTCTCAGGATCCCCAATGTTTTCAAAAAAGGACCGGCATAAACATGGAAATACTCGGGAAAGTCTGCCGAGAGACTTAACTGAGTGTGATATTCGTAAGGCAGCATATGGCCGGCAAGTTTTCGAATATTTCCGATATTCCATTCGCCGGCCGGGATTGGCTTCTCGCCGCTATCCACTCTGACCTCACGCGGCAGCGGCCATTCAAGTTCGGTGAGAAGCGCCTGAAAATGCGCCAAAACTTCTTCTTCATCCTCCCACGTCAAATCTTTCAATGGCCGCAGCTCGGAACGAGCCCGCCGGGACAAGGCCCGAGTAGTACTCGGCTCAATCAGAGCCGAGTGAAGTTCCGAGCGGGCATCGGTCCGCGTCTCTGCTTTCGTCCGAACCTCCGATCTGCCGTCTCCTTCCCCCAAATCCATTTCTTCGATCCGTTTTCCGAGACGCCTCATTAATGTTGTGGGGAGAATAATATCGAAGCCGGCACTCGGCGATGTCTCCAACAATCCGATTTCAAAATCGGCCGTCAAATGCAACATTTCACCTTCGGTCCCCGGAACATAAAATTCTCCGGAATATTCCGATGTGCCGCCTGTATCCCGAAGAATAGCCTGCTCGCCTTCCGTATAAGGCCCCAACTCCCCGGGATTCGTTTGATTGAGCATCACCGATAAATCCGCCTTCACGACATAACGCCCGTAAGGGACCCAAAGACCGAACTGCCCCACGACATTGGCCCGTCTGCGGAAAAGGACCTCGCCGTTTTCGAAACGGAACAATCGACTCAATTGGATCTGCCCCGCCAGGCCTTCCGCCTTCTCAACTAATTCCGGAGGGACAAGGCCGCTCTGCCAATCGAAGGACCACGGCATATCCATGATTCCGGCTTGAACTTCTAGGGGTATGGCCGGGATCGTGGCAAGCCGCCGTAAACTACGGCGGGCGGGCAAATCGCCGGTCTCATGCAATTCCGTAAGCCATCTTTTGATCCTGTCTGCCTTTCTCTCATCAATGGCCTTCGTAACGCTCCGGAATTTTTCGTAGAGACCGCGGCTTTTCAAAACGTCTTTCACCGAAGAAGGGACATCTTCTTCGGGATCAAAAACGCTGCGTTTTCCCGAAAGGATATCCTGAGACCGGTGATAAAAGATTTGATAGAAAGAACCGAAAACGGCGGCCTCATACTGGTCCTGGGGACGACCCGAAGCAGGCACTATATTTCCGAAGGACTGGGCATATTCCAGCTCATGAGGCACGGCCAGCCAGCCCGCGCCCAGGATATCGATCCCCCTTTGATTGACCTGAATTTCAGAAGTCTTAACATCAAGCAAGATCGCCAGGATCTTGTCCCAGCCCAGGTGCCTTTTCAGGATGAGAAGCACCGGCGGCCAGTGTTGGACGGCACGGACGATTTTATCGTGACGTGCCTGCAAGCCATTAATCTCATCCGCTTCAAAGGTAATCACATCGCCGGCCATTTCGTAGGCCAACTCTTTCATAATTTCTTCTGCCGAATAACGGGCTTCGGAATCCATTAAGGATTGAAGGTAGGCGGGTGAATAGAAGCTCTCCCTGTCCAGCATCGAACCTAAGCGGTGCGATCCTGGATTGGGGGCAATCAAGAGCAGCGAACGCAACACGGCCGTCCGGTCGACCCCTGCCCGGAGCCCCACCTTGGCAAGCAGTTCCAGAAGATTCTGTAACGGCTCGATCGAACCGGCCGTTTCGGAAGGAAAGTATTGCGGGAAGAAACGCGAAAACCTGCCGGGGACCGAACTGCCCTCGCTCAGGCGAGAATCCACCCATTTATAAATAAAAAAACGGACAAAGGCATGAAAAATGTTGGGCAGATATTCTTTTGAATTCGCCGAATACTTCCGGATGGCATCAAGCAAGCGGTAGGCTTCCAAGCTGATATCGACTTGCTCGTCCCATTCACTCAAAATTGCCGGCAGGGCGCCCAACTCATCATAGAGGAACGGTACGTCTTCTTTCAAATCTCGCTGCATCTCCATCAAGCCTTTCGGCACACCATTCACAAGTTTTACCGACTTTTCATTCTTTTTTAAATAAGCCTCCGTTACGTCCTGGATCTCAGAAACAGCCGCGGCTATCTCTTCGAGGACCGTAGAGGCATCGAATTTTCTCTGCGAAAGGGCATGGCGGGTAATAGTGTAAGTAACGGAAGCGACGTGCCGGAAATCAGCGATCAAGGAGGCGAGAATCAAATCATGAAGTTGTTCCCGTTCACCGGCCGGGATGTCTTCCATCTCGACGCCGATCAGGACATCCGGCCAAACAATCTGCATGCCGGGGACAAGATGGCGCATCCATCGGTTACGATGAGCCAGTCCGTAAGGCGTCCTGGGAAGGTAGGGCATAATCGTTTTTACGCGGTCACGAAATTCAGTACCCGTTGCTTCATTTGCCCATTTCATCAACGCCGAAACCATCTGATTCTCGTTTGCCTTCGCCTCCGGACTTTCGCTCTTTTCACGAATTTGCCGGTAACGCCTGGCGATCTCTTCCTTAAATGCCAACACTTGGGCCTCGGTCTCCGGTCCTGGTTCCCCTTTCTCCTGTCCTCCTCTTTCTTCCAAAAATTCCTTAAGGGATCGGTAGGTTTCACCGCTCTTCCATTGGATCGTCCGGTGCGTATCGCTCACTTCCGTCAAAAGGTCCCAAATAAACTGCCGCCGGGGTTCATTCAGCGTGAGAGCTTTCGACTCATCCGTTCTAAGCTCAGCTCTTGGATCCCCCTCACCCATCCCTCTCCCCTCCGGGGAGAGGGTTAGGGTGAGGGGCTTAATGTCTGAGGTCTGATGTCTAGAGTCTAGCGTTTGAATTTTCCTAAGTTCGGAGCGGGCCTGATCTTCTTGATCAGGCACCGCAAACATTTGAGATTCTTGACGAATCTCCGAGCGGGCATCGCTGTCGCCGGATGAAGGCGGCTCAAGAATCCTGCGCGACCTGCCGTCAGCCAGCATTAAACGATCAAGGATCTTTTCTCCTCTTTCACGTTCGGCACGTATCTTGCGGACTATTTTGATGAGTTCTTCTATCTCGCTGGTATCCCGGATTGTTTCCACAAGACGAACCCCGCCGAGCCGCTCGGCTAATCCCTGCTGCCACTGATTAAACTCGACCGCAATTTGTGCTAGCGAAGGTAAAACTTCTAAACTCTCATCGATTTTTCGCTTCTCATCAACCGACGCCATGAGATCATCAAAAGGAAGTAATATGGGATTCCTCAGCATATTCCGCACGAGTCCTTGAAGAGCTGCAATTTCTGCCATAATTTCGTCTATCTTTGTTAGCTCGGCGATAGCAATATCCCGAAGCGTTTGGAGATCCCACCCCGAAAGATCTTCGAGGAAAATCCGCTTCGGCGCACGCATCAAATAGATCCCCTCCCGGTAAAAGGGCAGCATCACAACCACATGCCAGTCCTCTTCCGGCCGGCCAAGCGCATCTCCTTTTATCTCAAAAGCGAGAACTTCGTTTTGGGGGTTTAATGTAGAAAACGTTTCCATCGTTCGATTGGAACCAAGAACATAACCTTCCCCCGTGCGCCGGACTTGGATCTTTGCTTCCGGCAATGCGTTGTCATGAAACTCCAGATAATCATCACCGATCCGATCAATCCCGATTTGACTAAAAGCCCTAAGCTCGGAGCGGGCAGAATCTTGTTGATTCTGCACCGCAGGCATTTCCGCCAAAGGCGGACCCGCCATCTTGCTGGGCGGGCGAGCAACTTGACGATCTTCGGAACGTCCAGTTCCGAAACGCTTATCCGTGTCCCTGCCAAAAGGCAGGGACCGTTGCTCGGAGCGGTGTGCCACGCCATGCCGGACAGCCTCGCCTAGAAAAATCTTAAGATTCCGCTTCCCTTCCTCATTGGTGAGGATTTTGCCGAAGGTAACAATGTCAGCCAGACCGCGAAAGTCGTCGTCATATTGAACCTTGTTTCTTGCGCGGCTATTTGCGGAATTAAAGATGATGACAGCGCCAGGATATCTTTCACGCAGGGCAGGCAGCAATTCATACCCTTGCCGGTCCCCTTCCAAATCATTATCAAGGAAAACAAGGTCGTACTCGATTCCGGCCTCCAAGAAGATCCGTGCGTCTTCCACCGACATCACCTGCGTGATATGGCTTGGCGGCAAACCCGGAAAATACTCTCTTATGCCCCGCGCATAGAAATTAGCCATATCGGTATCATCTTCAACGATCAAGACAAGCTGAGGAGCCCAAGATGCGCTTTCTGTACGTAACTCGCTTCGCCTATCTTGCAATCTTGCCCCTTGCCCCTTGCCACTTGCCCCTTCAATCTTTTGCAGCCTCTCTGCCAATAACCCGATATTCCTCTTTACGATCTCAGGATCCATGACGGTGCCATCCACAAAGATGGGAGGATAACGTGCGGCACGGGATAAATTTTCGGGGACTTCGAAGGGCTGATACCCTTGAGACATCATTTGCCGGAAGCGCTCCCGGTATTTCTCATCGAGCTCTGTGATTTTAGGTGTGACAATCTGGTAAGAGAGTTTTTTATCCCGCAGGATTTCTTCGATAGCGTTTTGGTGGAAGCCTCCGAAGACAAGAATCGCAACATCCTCTTCGGGATTCGCCATAAATTCTTCCAATTTCGCATCGATGGAGCGGTCACGGCTTTGGGCGGCCTCATAAAACTGGACGGCCCTTTCGATACTTTCTTCCCACCAATCAGAAAGGACGAGAGATTTACCTTTTTGCTTGGCGATAAAAGGCGCAAGTTGCTCTGTGGGTAATTTTTGAAGAGCCATTTTAGCCGCATCAAATTCCGCCGGAGAAACCTCAAGGTTGTTGAGCTTCTCCACAAGACGGATTCCCTGGTAATATTGAAAAATATCCTGGTCCTCAGATTCGGCTAAATATCCCGAGGCCAAATCCTTTTCAAACCGGTGGATTTCATCAAAAAGGGCGCGTGGGACAATCGCCTTGGCTTCCTCTTCCAGGGTTTTGTTTTCCATTTCCATCCAGGAAGCAGCCAACAAAAGTGAGATCACAGGATAATCCCGAAGCATCTCGGGGCTTTTTTGCAATTGGCTCATTCTCTTAATATAATCCAGGACCTCGATCGTGTTTTGGTCGAACCGGTCTTTTAATTTCATCCACTCTTTGAGTTCTTTGGGGAAGTTTTGGTTGGCCAAGATTTCAAGCTCTTCGTGAATGGTTTTAAGGTCCCACTTGGTTTCTTCCTGAACTTCTGCTGTATGGCGGTACCAATCAACGTTTTCCAGATGCAACCGGATATTATCGGCACCGACAAGATTGAAATCTTTTTTGCGATTAATATGTGCATACTCGGCACCGCCGAGCCTGAGTTGATCCATCAGGTAATGTGAAACCTGCTCTTTCGTGACCGCATCTTCGATCAAGCTGAAATATTCATCGGTAGGCACTTTCCCGTCATAACCTTCTTCGTAAACGGTTTTGACGCCTTCGCGCTCGATGAGGTGTTCGATCAGCTTCGCGATATTTTCCTGGGCCTCGAGCGAATCGTGAGCATCTTGGATGTAGAGAATCGTTTTTTCAGGGTTGGCCTGATAAGTTGTTTCGATGGAGCCAAGTTCGGCGGGAATGGCTACACCTGAAGCTTGAAGCTTGAAGCTAGAAGCTAGATTGTTTTCTCCAAAATTCGAGGCGTACAAAGCCGGCAAAGATTCGGATACGTTTAAGCTAAGGAAGCAAATAGTCACAAAGAGAGCGATGGCTCTCTTCGCGAAAGTATGGACTTCTCTTGGCTTACGGGTCTTACTTTGGCTCATCAGATATTATCCTAAATACCGGCAAATAAATAGGTTGTTAGAAGTTTACCCGATGTTTTTCAAATTACAAATCGGACAGAAAAGTCCCTAGGGGATGTTAAGGATTGTTAGCTCATGCTAGAACGAACTAGGGGAGTAAAAAGCGTAAGTCCCAAGACCGAAGACTGAAGACCAAAGACCTTTAACAAAACAGCTTTTCAAAATATTTCTTCGAGAACGTTTCCGGACGTACCGGGTTAGGTGAATTGTCCAGACGTCTGGACAATTCAACGATTTCGATTTTTCCGGCACCGGATAAATTCAAATTGGCACAGTTTTCCAGCCGGCTGGAAAACTAATGAGCAAGTAAGTCATATTTCCGTCCGGACGGAAAAAGAAAATCAACATTGCGGCTATCGCACAAGGGACAATTTTCAACCGCTCCCGGCTTAAGGTTTCCTTAAAATTTTGTCTTTGCGCGAATCCTTGATGTATAATCGTCGCGTTGTTGCACGAAGGGTAAGCCGCCTAGGAGCATTTCGACGAATGAGCGAGGAAAACATCCGGTCTGGGGAAGGGCTAGCCTACATTCCTGATCTGGGCAGCGAGGAAGAAAATAACAGGGATTTTCTCCCTAAAACCAAAAGGGGGGTCCCCGAAGAATTCTCACCCCGCGATAGAAAGATCCTCAAACAAGAATTTCTAAAAGTTAAAGATTATTGCCGGGTCATTTTAGAGATCGGCACAGCCAGGCATGAGAAGAATTCATCCACCCGGGTTTTATTAAGGCTTAAACGTCCCAAAACTTTTTATTTCGGCGTCGATCTCCTCGAGAAACCCTTTCTCAAGGAAGACCGCAATCAACGTATTTATTTTTTTCAAACCAATTCCTCGAAATTGGATCTGATTCTAAACGGTATCCGCGAAGCAAGCGGAACAACCAAAATCGACTTCCTCTTCATTGACGGCTATCACTCTGTCAAACAGATACTCGATGACTGGCGTTTTGCTAGTTATGTTGATCAAAACGGCGTCATCGTCATCCATGATTCTAACGAACACCCCGGCCCTGTCGAGCTTCTGAAAGCTATTCGGGCAGGAGGTTTATTTACAGTAAAAAAGTACTTTGAAGACCGAATGGATGACTGGGGCATCGCCGTTGTCAAAAGGATTTAGCCGGCCTCACCGCTCATCAAGATTCACACCATGATCCCAGGCGCTTAAATTCGAACCGCTTCGCCCACCGCGGCGGTGGTCTTTTCAATCATTTCTAACATTGGGTTCGTCGGAAAAGGACACCGCCGCGGTGGGCGAATCCCGCGCAAGCGCGGGATGAGCGGTGGGCTTTGTCTTGGGTCTACACGTTTACTTCAGCTTATCAATATCTTTGAAGAGCTTCTCGTAAGTGGTCTTGGAGATCACAAAAGGGTGGGTATTGCCGCGCATCACGGCAAAATATTCTTTGTCGTCATCCTTCTTTTGGGTCACATCGATCAGGGCAAGCGGTTTATCCTTAATTTGGATTTCAAGCCAGGCATCCCCCGGCGATTTGACGCCGCTTTTTTCTTTGATGTCAAAAAGGAGCCTTTCGACCTTGAAATCCTTCAGGCCGTTTAAGTATGTTTTCATCTCCTCCGATTTTTCTTCTTCAAACGAAAAAACCTTCTCCTTTTTGTCTACCTTCAAGGAAAGCTTCTCAACCTTGTCGGCTTCAACGCCGAGCGGATTGGCACTGAAAAACTGGCTGTCATCGATATCAAACCGTTTGAAATAATATTCCGAAAGTTGGAAAACAACCGGTTCGGTCGACACACGCACAGGATAGCTATTCGTGGCCTCATCCCTCGCGCCGGCCGTCATCACCCAAGGCTCCTCCTCGGCAACCCACAAGGTCAACCGCCAAACCGGCGACTCCAGGGCCCCGACCTTATCCTCGGGATTTACAATCTTCTGGGCCCGGGCATTATTTAAAGTTTCAAGGAATTTTGTGATTTTACCGCCGTCAACCGGGAAAGGAACTTCATCGCGCTGGAGCACCCAGTCACTCTTCGTCGAATCGTAAGGGTCCGTTTCAAGGGCCACACTCGACGTCATCACCCCTTTGCCTTCTTCAAAACGGACCGTTTCGATCCGTTTCACTTTTTCGGGGTCGATCGTGACCATTTGGGTCGAGGCCCAATAATCACTTCCCGGTTTGTCCTCCTCGGGGTCCCCAAAAACCCCTATCTGCGTAAGAAGATTAGCGTCGGTCAGGAAAACAAAGGCCATCTCCTTTTTACGGATGAAGATGGATTGAAAACCCGCTTTCTTCAAACCGACGAGAAGATGCAAAACCTCTTTACCCGTTCCGTTCAAAAGACGGATATGGAAGGCCTCTTCATCGCGGATTTTGAAATCGCCGAAGAGTTCGGGTGAACGACCCCGAATCTCACCTTTGGCGGCCTGGATCCCTTCTAAGAGTTCATCGATCTTTTTCTTGTCCGCCCGGGCCCCGAAAAGGCTCGAGACCCGCCATCCCTCTCCCACCTTAGCAATCTCAACCTTTTCTTCCTCGCGGAGCCCTTCGCCTTTATAGATCTCGATCCCTTTGACTTGATCCTTTTCAAAACTCAGATCGAGGGCAACAAATTCATCCGTTGCGAGCTCAGCGGGTTTTTGGAATTGTTTGGCCAGAACTCCTAAAACGAGCAGGCCGAAGATGATGCCTAAAATAAGGATTTGCTTTGGTTTCATCAGGAATCACTCAACATCAGGGCTTTAAGATAAGTGCTTTTGGACCGCCGGCGCATCAGCATCCGGAAGCCTCCGATCACCGCGATCATTAGGGGAACAAGCAAGGTGACGAAGAGCCGCCAGCCCACTTTCGCCGCCGTGGAAACCCGGCCGATGGACCGGTCAATCGGTTGCTTGGAGCGAATCTTCACGAGATCCTCCCCCAACGTAATCGCATTAATCGCATTCAAAAAGAAATTGAGATGACCGCCGCCCCGAACTAGGGATTTCTGAAACATGGTCGCTGATCCCATCAGGATCATCTTCCCTGCCGCAAGATCCAGTCCTTCGGGTGGTAAAGGTTCTTCGGAAGCGCTACCCTCTTCATCTGTCGTCCCCATTTCTTCATCTTCCTTTTTCGGCCACCGGGGAACATTCTTCCCCTTGAAGGCATTTTTAAACTGTCCCGATACCATCACGGCCAAAGGCAGAGGGCCCAGCTGGCTTTCCGGCTGTTTCTCGAGGTCCGCAGGGCTTAATGTCGGCGTCTGAAATGGGACGGTCCAGGAATCCTTGCTCGATTCCAAAAGCTTCACGATATTCAGCTGCTGCTCGTCGGCCTTATCCCGGTCAATCGTAATGGCTGTTCCCCAAAGATAAAAAAGCGAAGAAAGCCGTGAGGTGATTGAGACATCGGGATTCATGCCGCTTTGGGGAATCAAGACCTGAATAGGAATCTTCACCGGGACCGACATCGAAAAGGGGCCGAGATTGGCCCCGCCGCTTAAGTTGACCACATCATGCTGCTCATCGACCAAAATGTTTTCATCCACTCCGAAACCCCATTCCTTTAAAAGGACGTTGATCCCGGGGCTCACTTCTTCGGAATAAATGTCCAGGACATTGCCCTTCGGGGAATAGCGGTAAGTGTAATTCTGAACCGCAAGGAAGAGCGATCCGCCTCCCACTAAAAATTTATTGATTTCATAACGCTGGCGGTCATTGAGATTGCGGGGCTCGACAATCGCCAAGGTCTTTGTCCCCTCGGGGATCGGCTCCTCTTCGGTCAGCGTGACCCGCTCGACGGGATAACCGTCATAATCCAGCGCCATCCCTAAAAGCTCATACTCATCTTCCCGGATCTCACTCGGGGCCTGAGCTCCCAGCTGGGCGATCAACGCCTGAATCTGAGGGTCCAACTCCTTATCTTCATAAGGGGCAACAAGGGCAATCTTCGGGATCTCCGGTAAGGTCATCCGGTAAATCTTGGAGGCCAGGAGATATTCAAGCTCAAACAAATTTCCAGGCATCACCCGCGGAATAATCTCTTCGGGTTTTTCTTTGTAGGACAAACTCAGCGAGGCATAAATCAAACGGACGGCCACTTCATCGGAAACAACGGCCTGAACCTGAAAGGGTTGAATCCCCTTGGCCTGAAGTTTCTCTTCAAGCGATTCTCCGCCTCCTTCGGCGCCGCCCGTCACATTGGCGGCCTCCATATGAAAAATCTTGTAATCAAAATTTCCCTTTGCCGCGATACGTAATTCATCCAATTTGTCGATGACATCCTGCTCCAGGGTCTTCATCCCCGTCGGCATCTTATCCTGCGGCGAGACATAGAACTTGGCCGTGACCGGGGCTTTCAATTCCCGCATAATCTTGACCGTCGCCGGAGAAATCGTATAAATCTTTCCTTCCGTCAGATCAAACCGGCCGATGGGCATTCCGGCAAAAAGCCAATTGGTCATGAGGAAGATGCCGGCACAAATTATCGTCGCGGTCGTGAAGATCTTTTTGGCCCCGGGACGCATCCGGCCTTCGAGCCAGAATCCGTTCAAGACCAGGAAGAGGACGGTCCCGACCACAAAATAAAGGATGTCACGGTTATCAATCACGCCCTTGCCGAAAGAAGCAAAATGTCCCGTCGTCCCGATATATTGCTGTAAGAGCGAACCAAACCCCGGGATCCATCCGTCAATGGAAGACGCAAGAAAGTCCGTCCCGAAAAGATGAAACCCGAAACAGATCAGCATCGAAAGGATAAAGGCAACAATTTGATCGCGGCATAACCCGGAAATAAAGATCCCGACCGCAAGGAAGAAGGCCCCCATGAAAGCCGTCCCGAGATAGCCTCCCAGGATCGTCCCCATGTCAGGGTTCCCCATGATTTGAATCATCACGGGGATCGGAAGGGTTGCGGCAAGTGCCGTCAAATAAAAGATGAATCCTGCAATAAATTTGCCCAAAACAAGTTCATGGGTCGCCATCGGGAAAGTCAGAAGAAGCTCCAGGGTGTTCCCCCTCTTTTCTTCGGCCCAAAGCCGCATGGTAACGGCCGGAATAAAAACAGCAAGCACAAACGGAAAGGTTGCAAAGAAGGGGCGCATGTCGGCCCGGCTGATAATGAAAAACTGCGTCATGAAAAGACCGGCGTTTAAGAGGACGAAAACAATGATGAAGATATAGGCAATAGCGGAATTAAAGTAGGCCGCTAATTCACGCTTGCAAATTGTCCAAAGCCTTGAGAACCCTTCCATCGTCAGGCCTTTCCCTTCTTTTTCTTGGGCTTCAGAAGCGAGATAAAAATATCCTCCAAATCAAGGTCCGGTTTGTTTTCACCTTTGGCGCGGACCTCGTCTTCCAATTCTTTCTGCGTCCCCTGCGAGACGATCTCGCCTTCATTAATAATGACAATCCGGTCAGCAATCGCTTCCACCTCGGACAAGATATGCGTCGAAAAAATAATCGTCTTTTCTTTTGCCAGTTCCTTGATCAAATCCCGGATCCCGATAATCTGCAGAGGATCCAGACCGGATGTCGGTTCGTCTAAGATTAAGACCTTCGGATCATGGATCAGGGCCTGCGCGAGACCGAGTCGCTGACGGTAACCTTTCGAGATCTCCGAGATCGTGTGCCGCCAGACACCTTCCAGGCCGCAGGCCTCCCGCACCCATCTCAATCGCTCAATCAACGTATGCCCCGTCACTCCCCTGGCATGACCCACAAAACGGAGGTATTCTTCGGTCTGCATGTCGGGATAAAGCGGTGCCGTCTCCGGTAAATACCCCATGAGTTTTCGGACCTCGACCGGTTTTTCGATGATATCAATGCCGTTAACTTTGGCGGTCCCTGCGGTAGGATAAAGGTAGGTCGTCAGAATCCGCATGGCGGTCGTCTTCCCGGCCCCGTTCGGCCCGAGGAGACCGACTATCTCTTTTTCGCGGGCCTGAAAGGAGATCCCCTTGAGCGCCACGAAATTCCCGTAATGCATGGTAAGTTTCTGTACGTCGATCATAAAATTCTTTTCGTCATTTTGAAAAAATATTTTACTAATTTTGTTCTTCGTGTAAAGGAGATATTTTGCGCTGCCCTACCACCGCTAGCGCCCACCGCGTAGGTGGCCTTTTCCCAGGCTTCAGGCCACAGGCGGCAGGCTGCAAAAGACTTTTGAAGCTTGAATCTTGCAGCTTGTAGCTTAAAAAAGGCCACCTACGCGGTGGGCG
>JAFGHI010000054.1 GCA_016930235.1 Candidatus Omnitrophota bacterium | reverse complement strand
GGTCTTAATGTGGTCCGTCAACTGCAAAAACCGTAACGATAAAACATCCCTTCCGACATAAAGTCCGATTGAAATAAAAATCCCCAGAAGCAAATAAAAAAGGATGCTTGCTTTATATTTTCTCCGGGGAATCAGAAAACAGAGCAAGCCGAGTGCCCCCATAAAACTCAAGGTTGCTGTCCGGGAACCCGTTTTCACAAAGGCCGCCATCATGAGAAGAAAACCTAACGATGAAAATAAACCCGCCCAGAACTTGTGCTGCCAAAAAGCCCAAAACAAATAACCGATCTGGAGACCTAAGCAAAGCTCCAAAAGTCCGGCGAGGTGATTACGATTAAAGTAACTTCCCGATACAAATCCGGCATGGACACCTTTGGCCTGCCCCAAAACCTTGTCGCTGCCGGAGAGTACTTCAAACAGTCCATAAGCCGACTGAAAAACACCCAAAAGGATAATCCCGATTGCGAGCCGATGGATCGACTTCACCGGCAGCGAAACCACAACCAAGAAAAGACAGGCAAAAGCAACCCACTTGAATGTCTCCAGTGTTGTGACGTATCGATTCGCAGAAAGAAAGTTTGATTGAAGAATCAGATAAACGAGCAGGATGGAAAAGGTTAGCTGTAAAAAACGAGGCAATCGGAAAGCCTCCCGGAGCCTTTCGGGATAAAAGATAAGAAGAAAAAAAAGGCCCGCCAAAGCTGCCATCAAACTCCAAGAATGGACAGCACCAAAAGCAAACGACATGAACCATAAAATAACGAGAAGACCGATCTCAAGAGGAGCTAAAGTTCTCCGGCCTTCATTTTTTTTTGGGCCGGGCACCATCGCCATATCCGTAGTAGGAATACTGGTGATAATAATAGTCTTGTTCGCGAACGCTGACGTGATTAATCACAACCCCCATGACTTGAATGCTGTGATGTTGGAACCTCTTTTTTAAATCCCTCAAATGACGGCGGTGCGTCTGATGATACCGTGCCGTCACAATAATCCCCTGGGCGTATTCACTTAAGACAGCCACATCGGCAACCGCCAGAAAGGGAGCACTGTCCATCAAGACAATATCATACTGTTGTTTGATTTCCTCAATCATCCGGTCCATCGCATCCGAGCCCAAAATCTCCGTGGGATGGTGCGAAGGCGACCCGCAGCTTAAAAAATCAAAACCTAAATCGCTGACATTTTGCCGGATGACATCTTTTAAAGAAAGCTGCCCCTCCAGGACATCCGACACACCCTTATTGCGTTCTTCGGCCAGGATCTTATGTAATCTAGGTTTTCTCAAGTCCGCATCGATTAACAAGACTTTAAGATGATTCTGTTGGAAAGCAGCCGCCAAATTAACAGAAACGGTTGTTTTTCCCTCACCGGGATTCGGGCTTGTCACGATCAAGAAACGGCAACCGGGAACATGACGTAAACGGAACAAGAGTGCTGTCCGCAAAGCCCGGAATGATTCGGAAGCCGCCGACGGCTGACCGGGAGCAAAAAAGATTTCCCCTTTTGCGGGCCCCCGCCGCAACTTCGGCGCCTGAGGAACAATCCCCAACAAATCGAGCCCTAAACCTTTTTCAATATCGTCCGGGATACGGACGGTTTTATCGAGATATTCGATAAAAAAAGCCAGCAAAACACCACCGACGGACCCAATAAATAACGCGATCAAAATATTAAGAACAGGCCTTGGGGTAAAAGGCCGCATCGGGGGTTCTGCCGCATCCACAATCATGATATTACTGGCTTGCGTCTGAGCCTCACTCGTCGTTTCCTGCAAACGGGCAAGTAATGTCTTGTAAATCTCTTTGGCGCTCTCGGCTTCCCTTTCAAGCTGGGAATATTCCAAAGCTATGCGGCTTAACTCCAAATTTTTTTGCTCTTCTTCTTCAATCTTTTTTTGCAGCCCTTCGATCTGCGAACGAATATGAATCAGTCTCGGATGAGCCGGAAGATAACGCGTCGCAAGCTTGGCCTCCTCGGCCTGGATCTTCACCAATTCCAACTTTGCGTCCTGGATGAATTCATCCTTCTCCCGGATTGAAGGAATATTGATGAGCCCATGGCTCTCTTTATACTCTTGCAGTTTCTTTTCCGCCTGCGTCACTCTTTCCTTCAAATCCACTAATTGTCCGGAAATCAAATCCATGGCCCGTTGGGATATCGAAAAACGTTCTTCGAGGTTTCTTCGGATAAATAACTGCACCAAATCATTCGTAATCATCGCGGACATATTCGGGTTGGGATGTAAAACACACACTTCCACCAAACGCGTATTGCGAACGGGACGTACCCGGAGCATATGCCGCACAAAAAGATCCTCAAGGCTCGGGTCCGTAACATAATCCCCCAATAAATTATTGAGGATACCCTGCTGCTTCATCAACTTTCTCAGGCCGCCGCCCTGCAATGTTTTTAAATATGTATCTTCAGCAAGATTTTTTTCCTTAATGAGCTGCTTAATTAAGGAGCGGCTTTCAATCATTTGATATTGGGTCTGATAATAATCGGTCGTTGAAGCGTCGAAAGCCATAACCTCTTTAAAATCCACCACATTAGGGTTCTCGCGTTCAATCAAGATAGTGGCAGTGGCTCGGTAGAGTACCTTTTCACGCATCGTAAAAAGAATGCCGACCCCTAAAACGGCGAAAAAGAAAACAATTGTAATCATCCGTCTCTTTTTTAAAACGTAGAGATAATCATGAAGGTGAACTTCTTCATGCCCAAACGGCGTTCTCATAACCTATCCTTTAAACGATGTTTTAAAAAAATCCCCTTTTAACAATCACCCGATCATTGGCCTGAAGCTCAATATCCTGAGTGGTATCTCCCTTTTTGGCAAGCCGGTTAATATCGACCTCAAAGGCTTCTTCGCCCCTTCCGGTCGTCCGAATAATCTTCACGCTCGAAGCATTGGCCACTTCGGTGAACCCTCCCGCAAGCGTAATGGCCTCAAAAACGGTCATCCGGCCGTAAATGGGAAAGGCCCCCGGGCTCTGGACCTCTCCAAAAACAAAAACCTGGCTGAACTCTTTGACAAAAACCGTGACTTGAGGATTCACAAGGTACTTTTCACCCAATTTTTTCGTCAAAGATTGTTCCAGTTCTTGGACGGTCAATCCCGCGGCGGTAATCGAACCCAATAACGGGAAAGAGATCATGCCATCAGTAAGAACCCTGACCTCTCTCGTGAGATCCTCTTCATCATAAACTTCTATTTGAAGGAGATCCCCAATCCCTACTCTGTATTCCTGGTCCGAGATCACCTTCGGCGCCGGATCATCGCTGACGCTAGCTGATCCGGACTCGGGGTTATCCCAATTCGTATTCCAATCATACGCATAGAGCGGGTGTGTCCCTATCAGTAAAACTAGAACGATCCCTAAAAAAAGAAAAAAACCACGTTTCATGATGTTTTTACCTCGAGAGAATCTCCCCTTAGAGTTTAGCATAAAAACTCTTCTGCTTGCGATCTCTATTACTCCTCTAGGTTAACGGCTATTTCCGGGGAAAAATTGAAAGGCTAATAGGCTAGCGTTGAAGAGACGGTAAAACGGTGATCGGTATAATCAAGGGTCGAATAATTGGAGTCCCGCCTGAAATATTCCCACGCAGCTTCCAAATTCCACCAATCCACAGGCGAATATTGAACACCCAATCTCAGGGTCGTATGATCATCGCGACGGTAACCGACTCTTGTTCCAATGGTTGATCGTTCCGCATAAGTATCACGGTAGTACTTCACTCTCGAGTAGGCCAACCATTTCGGACGAATCTTATACTCCAGACCTCCCCTAAAAATATGCCGCGTGAAAAAATTCACATTCCCAAAAGTCGCCTCGATGGGTTCACGTTCAAATTCCAGCTTGAGTTTAAGATTCTCACGAACATCGTAATCAATGGCTAATCCCGCAACCCAGCCGTTAAAATCGGTCTCTGAACTTTCTTCATAATTCCTAAACTGAACTCCCGTTCGTGCTTTCACCACAAAGTTCGGGAATATTTCGCCATCAAACCCGATCCTTGCCTGATGAAAGGTACCGTTTCTTTGATAATTATCGTCATAGTCGATCTGGGCCATTTGATACTCCAAAAGCGCCTTTAATCGAGCAAAAACCTCATAGTACAGAACTTGTGTCCATTCTGACAACTGAAAATCGAGCGAATCGTGAACTTGACGCCTGAAATCCCTCACGAAATGCCGGAATCCCGTTTCGAAAATAAAACGGTTCCAGCGATAACCGATTTTAGGGTTAATCGACTGATCGTATCGGGGAATCCTCTCCGTAAACGTCGTGCCGCCTCGGCCGGAAGTTTCACTAAATTTCTCCAGGACGTTGACATAAAAATCGGGAAAGTTCAAGTCAACGAGAGCAAACATATTTTGATTTTGGTCGTTTTGTCTGGCATGTCTTGACTTGGAGAAGACTTCGATATCGGCTTCATACCCAACAACCACTTGATGCTTATTAATCGGGAGTTCAAGAACGACGCCGGGCTGGATATTAAAAATATAATCCTCCCGGTTATCCTGATCTTCCAAGAGGACGTTGGTATCATAGGTCCCGACTGTACGGAGAGTGGGATGCACGCGGACAGGTCCGGCCTGAAGCCGGGTGGGACTCGTTTTATAGAAACGCTTTTCCCCAAATTCCTCCATCGCATCGAGAAGCTTAAAATCCGCTCGGACTGTTCTCGCCCCCAAGGACAAGAAAAGCGCGAAAATAACCAGGCTGATAATTTTTTTTGTCAGCATTCGGTTAAAACGATGGACTTGTTTGTTGATCTCTTGTGTCTTCGCCTAATCCCTCAGTGATATCCCGCCCCGAAGGTTCTTCAACATCGCCAACGTCGCCGCCCATTCCAGGACCGCCTAACTCTTCGCCTGCTTCAACGGGAGGAGCTTCTTCCACCGCTTCCCCGGTTTTTTCTTCGACCCCTTCTTCAGGCCCGCCTAACTGGATAGGATATTCGGTCCCTTCTTCAAGATCCACTTCGCGTTCAGCGGCATCAACGAGACGAACACGGCCCTTCTTGACCTTCACGAGTCCTGATTCGTCACCGCACTGAACACTAACAGATCCCCCACCGCCAAGCGTTACATAATGCTGGAGACACACAACTTCGACGGTATCTTCCGGTCCCGTTGAAACTGTGATTTCACCATCGAAAATCTCAATGGTGGCCTCTGAAGGAATCTCCGGAATCGGATCACCGGCTTCCAGCAGCAACATTTCACCGTCCGGCAAATCAACGACAATGGTCCCGGAAAAATCGGCCTCTAAAACAACTGCCGCATGAGACAAGCTGACGGGTAAAGCCAACACAAGCACTGCAAGCAACAGACAAAAACTTATTTTTTTGATCGCTTTCATAGTTTAATTACCCCTTTTGAAATATACCACATCGTTAAAAAAAAGGGAGTCCCTGCTCCCTATTTTCGTGAAAATTCTCACAGTCGGGGATAAATGCCACGACAGTATTAGATCGGCAGGAAACCACGAATCCTTAACTCTAAGCTGCTGTCAGATCAAGAATTAGAGAATTCACCCAGTTCAACCGTTAAACTCCCTGTCTGGCCTGTTGGTAGGACCAATGTTGGGTCTACAACAAAATTCATATACTGAACGGATGTTAGATCAATGCTTCCGTTCAACCGGGACGATGCCAAAAACTCGTAGTAGCGCCGCGTCGAACTCACATTCGTCAAGTAGAAGACAGCCCTGTTGCCGGCCGTGTCCACGACTTCAAGCTTGACCTTGCTGACAGTGGAAGACTGTAAACCGAGCACAGCCTTGGAAATATCTGAAAAATCTTTGCCGCCGGGTCCGAAATCAACCGAAACTCCCGCAAAGTAATTGGGCTGAGTCACGTTATAGGTCAACCGAACCGTGCTTGGATTGATTTGACTCATCGAGCCGGTCGTGGGGGGATTTGAGCTAATCAAATTGATAGCGTCAATATCACCTGCAATATTGAAAGTCCCAGCTGTCAAACCCGCTTTGGAGCTAATATTTTGAGATGAGGGAAGATGCTGAAAATCCATTGCATGGATCCTAAAGTCACCGCTCCTGTCCCCCGTCGCGTTCTGATCAACAATCACAATCACACGATTGACTTCTTGAAGATCCGTAATGTTCGGAAGATCAATTTCAGCCTTATGCACGCCGTCACCCTCTTCAAAATGGACAACGGTTTCATAAAGAAGCTCATCACCGGCTGTCTTGAGCTCGATCTTGATCTCCTGCGGTGAATCCTTATAAGAATAGAAGATAAGGAGCTTATTTGCCTGGGCATCGTAGACTTGATCTAGATTCCAGATTTGGCCTCCCCAGCCACCCCGCGAAGATAAATCCCCATAGACCATCCGGACACCATATTCATCCGCCGGCACCGAAGGGAAGTTATTTAAGGTCCAATCGGACTCCACGTTATGAAAAACCGCAAGGGTCCGATCAGGAAACTCGGGCGGTGTTGTAATACCATCTGTTTTGTTGATTCCCAGTTTTGCCGCCCGATCATAGAGCAGGTTGAAATCCAGCTCAAGTCCGCGATTCCTCATATAAGTTTCGAAACTATCGGGACCCGCTCCAGTTAAACCGAGAATGATTGAAGCAATATCGATACCGAAATAACGATTTGCAATTTCGGTATTTGATCGCGCAGAATCAATAAGCCCATAAGGTCCATCCAAAGCAGGAACTTGATCATAAATGGCCTTCAGCCAAGTCATGGTCGCCACTGGATCCACGAGATAAGCGGCAGCCAAAGAATAGGTTGAGCCCACATCCATAATGATAGGATTATCGGTTTCAGCGATCTGCGGCACACCCACAAGCCCCACATAGTGTCCCCAGCTCGGGATATCGCTGGCCGACTCAAAACCGGGGATGCGGTTCTGGCGCGCATAATCAGCTTGAATTGCGAACTGATTGTAGAGAATGTTCCGTAATCCGATAAAATCTCTTTCGTCATTTCTCAGCATCGGCCAGAAAATCTGAAAGGCACCACCTTCATAGGTGGTCAGGTTATCGATACTTCTTCCTCGATAATCAACATACTCGCCCGTAAAAACTTCCAGGTTATCCCAAACAGTATCCGGCAAGGTAGGATACCGGGCTAACAAGAATGCAATAGGCCCTCGAAATTCCGTCGCAAAGCGATCAATATAATAATCAAAATCATCATTGGTTGTGTCCACATCCCCCCGGAACAAACCTGTCTGATCATCCACAAAAGCCTCAAAGCCAGGCTGCATATTATCCAAAAGCTGATCCGACCGGTTAACAATACTATTGGCTATGATTCTTTGTGCCGTGGTCAAACCAGCACTTTCAAGCGCGCCGATCATCACAGCTAGACTTTGCGCAAGACTCGCGCTGTCACCGATTCCGACCCAATCGGCTGGATCGATACGAGGTTGACCTGCCTCGTCTGCAAGATCCAGCCAAGGGATCAGACCGTTCCAACCGTGATCTGCCTGAACGGATAACAAATTATTTACCACTGTGTTGATCTCAGCCAGCGCACCGCTCACTGTCATGCCGTCCCAGTTGGATTTTTGTATGACGACATCACTTAACATCTGGAGATAAAATCCAATCAAAACCGGCTGTGTAAATTTAAAACCGTCTGTGGTACTTCCATCCGAATACATCCGGTCATAAGGAAAATGCGTGGTCGGATCAATCGCGGCCGCCTGTGTAAAATAGAGATGGCCTTCATCAATGAGCGTTTCTTTTAAAGCCTCTAATTCAGGCGACAGGATGATCGATTCCTCATAATGAAGACCCTTCGTCTTGACCTTCACGACATCCATGTACTGGTCATTCGAAATATCCCGAACATGAATCAATTCGATCCGGTCAATCTGCGTGCGATCAAATCCCTGCGGCACATGGCCGTTGGAAAGAGAAAGCGAATAGTTCTGATAAACAGCTCTCAGGTTCAAAAGAAAGGTTGCGGTCGCTCCATTGACATCGTAGACCTCAACTTTAACCTGTGAACCTTCGCCGCCTCTTAACGCCATCACCAGTTCCGCCGGTAATGTCTGCGGTGTCTGATACTTAAGGGTGGTCCGAACCAAGCTCGTTTCACTCGGAACCAGGCTGTAGGCATAACTAAATTCATCCGCACTCTCCTGTTCCAGGGTGACACCCGCCGGGAGACGCCCAAACACCATATTGAGCCCCTCAGCCGTCACCGTCGGAGTCCCGGTATGAACGGTAAGCGCATCTTCATTAAAAGCCACCCCGTCTAAAACAGGCGTGTAATCAAGTCCGCGGGTCTGAATCAGGATATTACCGCGCGGATAACCACTGGCAAGATCACGATCCGTGACGAAATTAATAAAGGCAATATCCTCACGGTCAAACCCTGTCGGTACATTTCCACCCGCTAAATCAAAGGTGTAATTTTGCAGATCTCCGGTCATTCTGACCAAGAAAATCGCAACGTTCCCGTAATTATCCACGACTTCAACCTTTATCATGGACTGATTGGGGCCTTGAATTCCTAAGACAAATTGTTCCGGAAGACTCCCAACCGACTTACTGAAGAAGATCTGGGTGAACACAAAAGACGTCGGTGATCCTCCAAGATCATAGACGTATTGAATCTCACGATCGGTCTGCGATTGAATCGTCACAAAACCCGGGATTCGGTTCGGAGAAACGTTTGCCCCCGTTGCCGATATCGTCGGCTGATCCGGGAGATACGTATGAAGCGCGGGATTCCAGGCTTCGCCCGTCAAGATCGGAACAACCGTCAATCCCTGCGTTCGAATCTGAACCGTCCCCCTTGTAACTCCTCTCGAAAGATTCTGGTCATGAACAAAATTGATGAAAGTCACATGGTTCCGGTCAATCTCACCTCCCGAGAGATCAAAGGTGTAATTTCGAAGTTCGCCGGCCATGCGAAGCGTGTATTCAAGCTTCGCGCCGGTATTATCTATGATTTCCACCTTCATGAAAGCCCCCGCAGGGCCATTAATTCCTACGGTTAATTCTTCCGGTAAAGCCGCCGGGCTATCGCCAAAATTAATCTGGCTGAAGACAAACGCCGACGGTGACCCATTCAAATCATAAACGTAATCAAACGCACTGCTTGAAATCGGCGTCAAGGTCACAAATCCAGGCAATCTCATCGGATTGACATTGGATCCGGTCGCCGACACACTTGGGCCATTCGGCAATGCCGTATGCACCCCAGCATTGTACGCATCCCCCTGAAGAACCGGTTTATAATCCAATCCAGCGGTATAGACCATAATCGTATCGCGCAGAGCCGAACCCGCCAATAGGCGATCATTCACAAAGGTAATCGAAAAAACCTGTGAACGGTCAAAAGTCGGAGGCATATTGGTTCCGGTAAGATCCAACGTATAATTTTGCGGATTCCCGGTGAGGTTCAGCAAAAAGATTGCCTTATCCCCATCGTTATCCACAATCTCAACTTTAAGTTGTGTCCCTTCCGGGCCTTCCAAACCGAAAGTGATCTCTTCAGGCAGACTCGCCAATCCTCGGTCGAAGAGAATTTGTGAGAACACAAAGGCTGTCGCCGAAGAATTAAGATCATAAACATATTCAAAAGAACTTTCTGAATTTTGCGTCAAGGTAATAAACCCAGGCAACCGGGTCGGGATCGAATTGCCACCCGTCGCAGAAACCCTTGGACTGTTGGGCAATACCGTATGGAGCGACGCATTAAAGGCGTCTCCATCCACGGCCGGTGTATATTCATAATCACCCCACAGAATACTAATGACCTGAGCTTCCGTACCCGACATGACAAACGCCATGGACTTAATCTGCGTCACGTCGACGCCAAAAAACTTATCCGCCGTGATCACATACATTTGATTGTCACTCGTCAAGTTACGCAAACGCACTTTGGACTGCTTACCATCGATATCCGTCACTTCAAAGATAACGTTATCAACGTTGGGACTGGAAACTCCAAGCACAATCCCCGCCGGAAATTCTGAAGTCAAATCAATGGTTTCAACTTCGGTGGTTCCACCGTCATCGTAATTGATATAAGCACCGCCAAACGAGGTCTCGGCATCCCCCGAATAAGTCACCTGAACCAAGGCTTCTGTCATTACAGTAACTTCTACATCCGCTGTGGGCTGTTCATCTTGATCTTGAGAAGCAAAACCGTTAATCGTCGGCTCATGACCGTTCGAAAGAAGCGGCAGCTTGGTGATATCATTTTCATTCATCGAAGAATCAGGATCAATCGGTTCGATGAAATCAAAATTGCCCCAATCGATACGAACCGATTGTGCTCCTTCACCCGTAAACACAAATGCCATTGCGCGAATCTGAGTCATATCCACACCGAAAAACTTGTCTGCTGTGATCAAATACC
>JAFGHI010000053.1 GCA_016930235.1 Candidatus Omnitrophota bacterium | reverse complement strand
AGGGTTATTGAGCAAAGAAAGCATCCCGGACGGTTTCAGGATTATGCTGGGCGAGACGCTTATCGGATTTGCCTCGCGTAGCGCTGTCTGGCAATTGAGAGAAAATTGGACCATTGAAACAACGTTCCCTTCCGAACGGCAGGGGCTTATTCAAGGTCGTGTTGTTCAGGTAGATAATAGTATTTTTGTGAATGACGCCGTCAGGGATTGGATGGTAAGGGAAGGGTTATTGAGCAAAGAAAGCATCCCGGACGGTTTCAGGATTATGCTGGGCGAGACGCTTATCGGATTTGCCTCGCTTAGTGCTGTCGGGCAATTGAGAGAAAATGGGGCCATTGCAACAGCACTCCGTTCCGAATTGCGGGAAGGAGCGGTGACCCGCTCGGAAGTTCGTAGTATTGCAGGTGTATATAATTGGCAAGCTTTTCCCGGATATGAAATTCGGGTGGAGACAGGACAGGATCAGTTGCGCGTTCGAATTCAAAGTCCTTCTGCTCATTACAGGGGCAGAATCGATCAAACTTATGATCTCAATCGGTACCAATTTGTGCAAGGAATGACGCTAGAGTCCTATATTTTGGATACGCTGACGGCTCTCAGCATAAGCGCCCCAGTGAATTCGATTCCTTTAATTGGCGGGCTTATTCGCATGGCGACACGAGGAACGAGGTTTGACCACAGCTTTCAGGAATTTTATGAGATCTTGGGTGGCTTGGAAGCCGCCACGATTTCCCCTGCGACGACTGAACAGACTGCGAGACCGAGTGGAAAAATAGACCGAGGAATAAGATTAATCGTGGATGCTTATAAAAAATCTGCAGGATCGCGACCTTTCCGTGACGATGTTTTCAATAAAAGCTTGGAAAGCGTCAAGCAGCAGATAGGCGATTCTTTAAAGGATGTCTTGTTGGAAATCCTTACAAATGATCACTGGGAAGAAGGCTTGGGACTGCATACGGTAGAAACGAATTTCATAATAAATATTGCTAAAACAATGCTTAGCAGACTCGTTGCCCTCAGGCCGGATTTGGCAGATGAAAACGTTAGTAAAGCGCTTAGGGAAGCTACGGCAAGGTCGCCGATTAGCAGATCAGAAGAGGCTCAATACGCTCTAGCAAATTCGATCCCTGAAGCATTGGAGAGAATTCAACGTCGAGACCCCATCCGTTTAGATTGGAAAAAATACAAAGGTATTTCTGATTATATGATATTGGCAGCTCCAGGTTCTGCTCGGTCAAAAATTGAATTAAAAATGGTCGGGGGAGATTCTGTAAACGAAGGAACAGTAAGTTTTTCTCAGCTCCAAGAGCTGTTTGAATCATTGCAGACATCCGTAGGAGTATTGGAAATGGAAAGATTGGAAAATATAAAACAGGGCCACGCAGACGAGCCGCTTGAGCATGGGGTTGACTTTCGAGTTGCTTTTGGTGACTTTATTAAACGGCATGGCCTTCGTTTCCGTTCCGAATTGCGTTTGACGAACGTTACCGATAACGTTCAAACGTTGTATGACATGGCAAGTCAATATAGTTATTCAGGTGTAACTCCTCGACTGGGATTATCCGAAAGTCATTTGGCCGCGATGCTCTTTTTCGTCGAGAATTCACCCGACTTAAGCACAGAAGTCCCGGCAGAAATTCAAGCTTTACCCAATGCTCCCCAGTTGATCCAGCGATTCAATCTAGGCTCACGGGTTTTGAATAGTTTCCGCGCACAGTTTCCAGAAGCACCTTTGGTTTTACAGCAAATGATTCATGGTGCTGAAAGCTTTAATTTGAGGGATGTTGTATCGGGTTATGGAGCCTACCGTGAAACGAGCCGTACCGAGCAGGCTGAATCAATCACTGTGGTTGATCAATTACCAGGCCTGGAAATTGCCTCTCAAGCCGGTGCAGCAGCTGATCGAAGCTTTATTGCCCCTAAAGGGGTTTCGGCGATTGGAAGTGTTCGGGCGACGCCATTTTTAAGTCCTGCCGCTATGATGGAACTTATCCGACAAGGCGTTGACGGTGTAAGGCCTGAACAGTTAGTAGCGTTGTTGACAATGGGTTTTGTTCCCAATGCGAATGCCGCGACGGTCGCTGAGGTTGTCAGTTTGATTGAGCCCGGTATTGCCGAATCCTTCCGCAAGATTATGGATCAATACCCGCAATTGGCTTCGGGTAACGAGCCGGCTTCGGTTGTGGTGGTTACCTCCGATGTCCCGACGGCCCAGGAACTCGGCCTCGTTCAATTTATGCTTGCGGTGAATCCGGGACAGAGTTTTCGTTTCGTCGTTCCTGTTTTCGAAGACAATCAGCTTGAAACTGCATTGGCGCAGGTGGATACAATCTCCGAGAGTGCAAAGGCATGGGTCGATATTAACGGACAGCCTATTGGCCGCGAACGCTTCAGGATATTTGTGCAGCCGCTGACAACGGCTCGCGGCATCAAGGGATTTGGCGGCGTTCTCAATGGCCAGATCAATCAATTGCATTCCCAATTGCGGATACAGAATCCCGATATTGCGATTGGTGATCACATCGCTGTGATGCCGATGGGGGTTGGTCGCGTCCAAGATCTTGTGACTACGAGTTCGATCGCGGCTCGTTTGTTGAGAAATCAAAGTCATGAAATGAGTCTTAGAAGCGCTGCGACGTTTGTCGGGAACCGTTTTGCCCACTACAATGGCAATGCGGAACTATTGAATGCCGAACTCATTCGACAGGAAGACGCCACGGAAGCTGTTGTTGTCCGCGGTCGTGACGGTTATGAAATCAATACCGCAAGCCTGAGCCAGCTTGTCAGTCTCATTGCTCAAGCGCAAGCCGAGATTATGGCTGCTATTTCCGCCTAATCCTAATCAAGATAAAATTCTTTTTCTAATCATCAACAGAGTTGGATTCTGTTCGCTGGTGATATCTGTTCAATGAAGAGGCATGAGAGGTGTCAGAAAGCCCAGCGTCCGTCGACAAAAAGGGTGATGAAAAGTCCCAACATCAGGATCCCCCAAATCGTAATCGTCCGCGCGAGGATCCCTTCGGGTTTCAGTTTTGCAAAGAGAATGTAGATGGGAAACAGGACTAGAACGTAGCGGGGGACGCTGATCACGAAGGCTGTACTGATAAAGAGTACCATGTTGGTCAGCATCCAAATGCTGTAAGAAAGCCGCATCTTTAAAAAACTGATGGCAGTCATGACAAGACCCAGTCCGATGAAGAAAAACTCCTGGTAAACAATCATCTGAGATTCATTGGGATTCCGCCACGCAAGCGATTGGATATGGGTCTTGATCCCGACCCACGGCCAGGTGATCTCCTGGTACCATTTATCTTTTTTAAAATCTAAAAAGGCAAAAAAGTCTCCGGTGAGGTGATGATTGAGCCAAAGATAGGCACCGAAGCCGAGGATGGGGATGAAGATGTAAAGCCACGTCCAGTTCCATTTTTTGGTTTCTCGAAATTCCAGGTAAGCCTCGGCGGCAAGGGCCGATATGATCAAAAGCCCATTCATTCTCGTGCAAGCCATCAGGGCCCCCAGACAGCCGGCACCCAGCCAAAAACGTTTTCTGGCTGCAAGAAAAGCGGGCAGCAGGCAAGCGAGGAACAGGCTTTCGGTATAGCCAATATGAAGAAAGTAGCTTGTCGGGAAGATCAGCATAAACCAAAGGGATCTTCGGGCCACATCGTCGGGTTCATCGAGTTGAACGAGTTTGATCAAGAAATAGCCTGCGACGAGGGAGGCTATCCCGGAGACAAAAAAGGACCCGTAAATACAGTTGCCGCCAAATAAAAAGGAGACGGCTTTTGTCATCCACGGCAAAAGGGGCGGAAAGCCCAGGTCCCAGGGCGTTTGCTGGAAAATAATTTCGTAACCGGCCGAAGCAAGCCGGACATATTCGATGGCATCCCAGCGGTTCCAAATCAAAAAGAATTTAGAAACGGTGTTGATAGGATTGTTCCAAATAATTTGATAAGCCAAGGAACCTGCGATGAAGATGATTGCTTTGACCGCTAAAACAAGGCCGAGGCCATAAAGAAAAATAGGTTTGCTGGGGAGAGGTTGCGTTTTATTCGTCATGTCAGATCCAAGCCTTCTTGAACCACAAATGGCTTTGGAAGGAAGGGTCCGAAATGGGATATCCCGTCCACAACGGGAACCAGTAAATAAACATGATGAAGACTAGCAAGATATAAAAACAGACAAGCCATTTTCCAAGTGTGCCGTACCGCCAGATTTCCCGGATAAGCAGTGCGATTCCCAACAGGGCAAAGGGAACAGCGGCATAGAAATAATGGAAAAATTTTACGCGGCCGATCAAAGCCCACGGTAACCACTGGGACAAAAATCCGAAAATAACGAACCCGTAGAGGAATTTTCGTTCTTTCAGCCACATCCCGAGAACATAAAACATCGCGACTGGGATCATCCAATAAATGGCGGGATTTCCGATGCATAATATCCCGTTAACAATCGTGCCCTTCCTTTCAAAGAAATACCAAATCGGACGCACCAGCAGCGGCCACCCCCACCATTCGGATCCATAGGTGTGTCCCTCCTGAAGCGTTGCGTGATAACGCGCCATATGGGCCTGGTAGGTAAAGATATTGGACCACTTATATCCCTGCCCGAGAGGGATAATCGAATGCGAGGCAATATAAATCAAGGTGGTGATCAGAATGTAGGCCATAAAAAAGTCACGAAGAAATCCAAGCTTATCCTTGTCACGCAGGAATTTGATTAAAAGCAAAGGGCCGATGATACCGATAATGCCGGCGCCAACCCAGCGAATCGAGATCGTGAGGCCTAGAAAAATGCCCGAAAAGAAAAAAGAACGAAGCCGCTTCTCAGTCTCTCCCTGAAGATAGGGTAAAAGGACCAAAAGGGACAAAAACATCCAAAGACTCATTTGGGCATTCAGCATCGCAATCCGGGATTGGGTGATATGGATACCTTCAACGGCCATTAGAAAAGTCACCAACGATGCGAGCCAACGGTTTTTAGTCAGAATTTTGGTTAGATAATAAATAACAAAAAGAAAAAGGCTTCCGCAGAAAAGTGAAAAGATTCTCCAGGCCCAAGGCGTGTCGCCAAACGTCAACAGACTTAAAGAGAGAAACAGTTTTCCGAGCGGGGGATGAGCCGTATCCGTCGTTGTTTGATTCAGAGACAGGTATTCTCGTGCGGTCGGGACAAAGTAGACTTCATCATAGTATTCCGAAGCGGGAAACCCGAGATGGTAACTGAAAAGAAGGGCCCACGTGAGAATGGCCAGAGTAAGAAAAAAGAGTTCGGAACTTTTATCTTTCATGATGTGCTCTAATCTAAAAGTGACGGTTGATGCTCGTGCTTAACAAAGAGAATCTATGCCTAATACATCGGTTGTCTTGAGGTGCTTCTTGAGACAAAGTCAATCATAGCAACGGATAGCGTCGATTCGAAAAGTGAATAAGTTGGGCCCGGGATGGCGTCTATGACGGTGATCGAGGTTCTTTTTTCATCGGGCGTGGAAGTCTGGATATCCGAGATGTAAGACGGGCGAAAAAACAAGTTTGCTTTTGGTCGTAAGGTCGCTAAAATAAGCAACTTATGAGAAATAGGGACAAAAAGCTTCCTGGATGGTTGAGTTTCATTTTTTCCGTATGGGAATGGTTTGTCGTTGGCTTCTTGACGATCATCTTTGCGATGATCGGATCTATTATCGTTTCCCCTTTTGCCTTTTTATTGGATAGGATTAAAAGAAATCTTTTGCACCGGGTGTCTGTCTATTGGGCACATTCCCTCATCTTCACAAATCCTATATGGCATCTGAAGGTGATCGGCAGAGAGAATGTTGATCCTAAAAAAAACTACGTCATTGTTGCCAATCATCAGAGTATGTTGGATATCCTCGTCCTCTTAAGCGGTTTACCGGTCGATTTCAAATTTTTAGCTAAAAAGGAATTGTTTCCCATTCCTTTCCTGGGTTGGCATATGGCCCTGGCGGGCTATATTCCGATTGACCGGGGCAACAAGGACAGCGGTCAGCAGGCTATCAAGTCGGCGCGCCGGTGGCTTCAGAGTGGGGTGAGTGTGGTCTTTTTCCCGGAAGGGACAAGGAGCCTGGATGGTTATATCCAACGGTTTAAACCGGGCGCCATCAAAATAGCCAGGGATGAAGCGATTGAGATTTTGCCTATTGTGATTGATGGCACAAGCAGCGCTATCCCGAAGAAATCCTGGAAGATCCAAAAGAAGACACAATTTGTGTTGTGGATAGGAAAACCCATACGAGTGACGGGCAAAAATCAAAAATCAATCGAAGAGATTAAAGAAGACCTGAGAAATCAAATGGTCCGTCAGCTTGAGAAGATTAGGGGCCGTGAACAATGAAAATTTTGACTTTGAATACATGGAACATTCAAGGGCCGTGGCGGGAGCGATGGGAGGTCATTTTTAACGAAGTCCGGCCGTTAGTCCCTGATATTCTCGGTTGCCAAGAACTTTTTGACGGAGCATGGGCTGAGGAAGCAAGAAAATATTTGGGTTACCGGTATCTTGCCTTTCCCCGGCAGTATGCCGGACTTGTGATGATGTCGAATCATGAGGTGCTCGAATGGGATTGTTATCAGATGAAAACACAATCGCGGACGGAAGATTATAAAAGGTATGTTTTATACGCAAAGCTCCGAATAAGGAAGGATGAGTTGAATGTTTTTAATACGCATCTTTCATGGAAACCCGAGGAAGACGGTGTGCGATTCAGCCAGATCCAGGAACTTCTTGACTATATGGATCAAAAAAGCAAGGGGCATGCGACCGTTGTGATGGGAGATTTTAACGCAGCGCCGGAGACCCGGGAAGTGAAGCAGATGACCGAAAAAGGTTACGCGGACCTTTATGCCAAACGGCATCCGGGTGAGGCAGGTTTTACATGGGACAACCGCAACCTTTATGCAAGCAGTTCGAGCGTGAAACTTCCGGACAGACGCATCGATTTTATTTTCACCAAGAATGAAAAAGACGTTTTAGGGGATTTGAAATCCGTAGAAATCATTTTAAAGGAACCGAATGCGCGCGGTGTTTTTGGCTCGGATCATTCCGGCGTCTTTTCGGTTTTCGAGATGAAAGGAAAAGGCAGTGGAGAATAGTCATCAAAAGGCTAGGGAATATCAAAAGATTAAGAATCGGTTACTGTTTGTCCATCTCTTCGGAACGCCACTTTTTCTTTTGATTGCGATGTTGACGCCGGTATCAGCCTTTTTTCGTGATGGGGCGTTGGTTCTCACGGACAATCCTTATTTAGGGTTTGTCTGTTATTTCTTCTTTTTTTCTCTTTACATGCTTGTTTTCGATTTCCCATTTTCTTATTACTCAAGTTATGCGGTTGAGCATCAGTTTCAATTGTCCAACCAAACGTGGCGTGCTTGGCTCGTCGAATGGTTTAAAAAAGCTCTTTTATCCTTTGGGTTATCGTGTGCGTTATTGCTCGGTCTTTACGCCTTAATATGGAATTTTCCTCGTACTTGGTGGCTTCTCGCGTGGGTTGCTTATGCTTTTGTGAGTTATGTCTTGGGTAAAATATTTCCGGTGGTGATTGTGCCCCTTTTTTACCGGTACGGGAAGGTGGAGGATGATGCCTTGAAGAAAAGAGTGGTCTCTTTGTGCGAGCGTTTTCGTTTGCCCGTCGAAAACGTATTTTCAATCAATTTGAGTAAGACTACCAAAAAGGCAAATGCGGCGTTTATGGGTTTGGGGAAAACCAAACGCGTTGTCTTAAGCGATACGCTCCTTGACAATTTCAATCATGATGAGATTGATGTGGTGGTGGCTCATGAACTTGCGCATTACCGTCATCACGACATTTGGAAGCAGTTTGCGATCGGAGTCGTGACGTCCTTGGTTGCTTTCTGGATCACTTTTATGATGTTGGGGCCTCTGGCCATTCGATTGAATTTTGAAGGGGCCGCTGACATGGCATCGATGCCGCTATTATTCTTAATTTTTTACCTGTTTCATCTTATCTTGATGCCGATTCAAAACGGTTATTCGCGCCATATTGAAAGGGCCGCAGACCGTTTCGCCCTGGAGGCCCTCCAGGGGCCGGCTTTTTTTATTTCGTGCATGGAGAAACTCGGCGATATGAATTTAGCGGATCCGAATCCAAACCCCATCATGGAATGGTTGTTTTTTGATCATCCGCCGCTTGGGAAAAGGATTGAGATGGCGAAACAATGGACGGGAGAAAAATAATATGACAAGTGCCTGGAAAAATTTGCTTGCGCATATACCGGTTATTGAAGCGGGAAAGATTCAGGGGTTCGCCGGAATGATCATTCTGCTTTTGGTTTTTTCAATTGGGTCCGGGGATGCTCTTGCTGCGGATGAAAAAACGGACGCCCAGAAGTCCTTAGAGAGACGGCAGAAAGTCGAGTTGCTCAGTTTTTTTCTTAAAGATCCAAGTGAAGCCGAAGTGCCGACAACGCCGATGTCGGTTGAACTTTACAATAAAGCAGTGGGCCACATGCGAAAAAGCGAATATGACTTGGCGAAGGACGCCCTTCTTGAAGCCATTGCGCTAGACGAAGAGAATGCGCTGGCCTATGAATTGTTGGGTGATATTGAGTATCTCCAGCAGAATATGGCAAGCGCCAAAGAGAATTATCAAGTCGCTTACAACCTTCAACCTTCGAAAGACTTGAAAGAGAAAATTTCAAAATTGCGGAAGGAAACCAAGATTGAGAGAAGTCTTTCGACTTACCGCGAGAAGAATTTTATTATCAAATATCACGATTCTGAACAAAATTATGAAGGTTTTGAGCTGCGCGAGCTGCTGAGAAATGTTTACCGGGATATTTCCGAAGATTTTGCTTATTATTTCAATCACAAGGTTGTTGTCTTGCTTTACGATTATGCCGACTACCGGAAGATTTCAGAGGCGCCCCATTGGGTGGCGGGTTTTTATGATGGGAAGGTGCGGATGCCGATAAATGCGAGAGGCTATACGGACACCCAGTTGCGTGCGCTGACGGCGCATGAAGTCACTCACGCTTTTGTCGCAGCGATGAGCGAAATGAAAGCCCCGATTTGGATTCATGAGGGCTTGGCCCAATACGAGGAAAATAAAGTCAAGCCGTTGGATATGAGTGTTTTTGAATCGGCTGTTTCCTCAGGCCGGTTATTTCCTCTGATGCAAATCATGAGTCAGGGAAGTGTGATGCAGTTAAGAGATCCTGTCAGCGTTACGCTTTTTTACCGGCAGGTATTTCATTTAATCAGTTTCCTGGAAGACCGCTATGGAATGTTCCGGATCAAAAAGATACTCGAGGCCTTTGCGGCGGGGAAAAATTCAGATGAGGCGATCAGGTCGGTTTTAAGAATTTCAGTGGATCGTTTGGAGCGGGAATGGAAAGAAACGTTATAACAAAAGTACGGGTTTGCGAGATACCGGTCAAGCAAAACTACTGCTTGCGATATCGCATCGAGGATCCTGTGTTGCAGGATTCGATTCAAAAGTACGGTTTAATAACTCCGGTTTTAATGGTACGGGATGAGGAAGGCATTCAGGTTCTCTCGGGGCATCGAAGACTCAATGCTCTCCGGCGATTGGGGGAAGAATCCATCGATGGAATTGCAGTGGATCCGAAATGGACCAAGAAGGATCTTTTTTATATCGCACTTTTAAGCAATTGGAATCAGTCGTGGACAGATTTAGACAGGGCTTTTTGCCTTGGGCGCGCTGCTCACGAATTTGGGATTTCTAAGGATGAATCCCTTTCGAAAGTATTGCCTCTTTTAGGGATACCGGGCGAAATCAAGTTTTATGAAACCGCCCTGAAATCGATGACTTTGGAAGCCTGTGTTTTGGACCGGGTAGCGGAACAAAAAGTTCCTTATCGAGTGATCCGTTATATGCACCCCTGGACCAAGGAAGATCAAATTCTTTTTTCATCAGAAATTGCCGGGAAAATTCATTTGTCGTTAGGCGAGTTCCGGAACCTTGTTCAGTGGATGGGTGAGATCAGTCGCGAGGCGAAGAGTCCGTTGGGCGACTGGCTTCGCGAAATCAATACGGATTCTTTTCTTGAAAGTGAAGATTTGGATTGTGTTCATAAAGGGGATCGGCTCTATCTAAGTGTCCGCCGGAAGCGTTTTCCGAATCTAACGGAACAAGAAAGGGAATTTCAAAAGGTTGCGGGGGATATTCACCGGGATCTGAGAGAAATATCATTGGAGCCCCCTCAGTCCTTTGAAGAGACGGGGTATGTGTTAAAAGCCAGGGTTCAAGATCGCAATGCCTTGGATAAGGTTTTGAAAGAATTGATAACGAAGAAGAATAAGCTTAACTCATTATTTGATGTTCTCTTATGATATTGCTACAATAATACCTTTATGCATACACCCATGAAAATATTACTGTTTAGTACGGTCATGTTCCTGAGCGTTGCATTGGGCCTCGAGGCTGGCGAAGTTGTTGTCACCGCGAGTGCGGATCGAAATTCGGCCAAGGTTAGTGACGAGATTCATTTAACGATCCGAATCGAAGGAGCCCAGGGGAGTTTACAGGCCCCGCGGCTTCCCGGATTTGACGGGTTCGATACCTTTTATACGGGGCGATCATCGCAAATCTCATTCGTCAATGGACGATCCAGTTCTTCGGTTGAATTCAGCTATGTCCTTGTCCCCCAGAAACCCGGGCGGTTTACCCTGAAGGGGATCGAGGTTCAAGTCGAAGGAAGGGCATACACCACAGGCCCTATTAATCTCGAGATCGTTGAGGATGCGAATCAAGTCTCTCGGACTCAAACTCAGACGGCCTCATATACAAGTGCCTCTACCGGAAGTTCTCAACAGACGATCCAGGAACCGGAACCGGTTTTTGCCCCAGGCGATGAAAACATTTTTGTCAAGGCGACCGTAGATAAAACAACCATTTTTCCCAACGAACAGGTACTGCTCACTTACTCGCTCTATACGCGTTATGACACGCGTTACGAAGGATTTGAGGAAGAGCCTGGAGTGAGCGGATTTTGGATTGAGGAATTTCCGCCGGAGCGCGAAGTGAAACGGGAGACCGTACGTGTCGGGGGGATGAGATATGTTAAGGCTGAGATCAAGAAACTGGCCCTTTTTCCCACCACAGCCGCGGATTATACCATTAGTCCCGGGAAGATTAAGGTTTCAATCCGGCAAGAACCCCGGGCAACCAGTATCTTCGATGAGTTTTTCAACGATAGCTTTTTTACGGGAGGGGGATTCTTTGCCAGGAGGGAGAATCGGCTGCTTGAACCGCCTCCGATTGCATTGAAGGTCGTTCCTTTTCCTTCGCGGGGGAAACCTGAAGATTTCAAGGGGACTGTCGGTAATTTTAGGATGTCTGCAAGCATCGATAAAGCAACGGTCAAGCAAGATGAGCCTGTGACTATGACTTTGGTGATTGAAGGGGAAGGCAATATCGAAACTCTCCATAAACCGGATATTCCCGAACTTGATGAATTCAAGGTTTATGATGCGGATACAGCGTCGAATCTTTATAAGTCGGGGGATGTTATTGCCGGGAAGAAGACTTTTGAGGTCGTATTCATTCCCGTGAAGGCCGGAAATATCAGAATCCCAAAATTGTCTTTCAGCTATTTCAATCCCAGGTTGGAAACTTATCAGACGCTTTATACGCCCGAGTTTGTTTTGAACGTGACACCTTCTGAAACGAAGTTCAAGCTGCCGGTAGCTTTGAGTGAGAAAGATGAATTCAAAAAGCAGATTAAGGTTGAAGGTAGGGATATTCACTATATTCGTGAGAGGATGCCCCCAAGAGACATCAATGTTTTTTATCGCGGGGCGATTCAGGGAATTCTTTTCGCGAATATTTTGTTAACGCTTCTTTTGGGAGTTGGATTATTCCGCGATCATCAAGAGCGGCTTTATGCGCGCGATAATGCGTTAAGGCGCCGTCGCCGGGCCAAGGCGTTTGCGGAGTCCCGGATGCGGCGTTTGAAATCGCTGATGCATTCCAAGGATCCGGAGAAGAGCAATCGATATTTTGATGAGATCGGGAAGATATTAACGCAGTATTTGGCCGATAAATTTGGATTATCGGTGCATGGAATGACCGAATATGATCTCGAAAGGACATTGACCGACACGTTTGGTTCGGAAGATCCTTTGTCTAAAGAGATTTTGGAGCTGCATCAAATTTGCGAAGAATCAAGGTTTGCAAAGGCTCAAGTTTCGGAATCATTAAAACAACGGGCGATGAAAATTTTAAGGGAGACGATCCAGCGCGTTGAAAAGACGCGCCGGTAGGAAAAAATGTTAATGAAGAGCTGTCTCAATTTCAAGAAGGTTGTGTTGGGCGGCGTTGTCATGATGCTCGTGATGCAGGCGGGATTTGTCTGGGCGGCTGAGGCAATGTCGAGTTTTGATGAAGCCAATCAATCGTATCGTGACGGGAATTATGAGGAAGCGGCGCGTCTTTATACGAGAACCTTAGAGGAAAATCCCGACTCGGGTAATTTGTACTATAATCTGGGCAATGCCTACTTTCGTTTGAATAAGCTGGGATTGGCGATCCTCAACTATGAAAAGGCATTGCATCGATCTCCAAGAGATGCCGACATCCGGTATAATTTGAACTATGCCAGGGGTCTTTTGGAATATAAAGTTGAAGACAAGCGCAATTGGTATATGAAAGCTGTCGAAGCTTTTTTGCAGTATTTTCGTTGGGAAGAAGTAATTCTGGGTACGTTGATTAGCTATTTACTTGTGGTCGGCAGTTGGGTCTTTGTCCTCTTTTTTGCAAATGGTCTTCCCTGGGGTTGGGGGCGCAAAGCCTTGATCGTTTTGTTTCTTATATCTTTAATTTTCTTGGGAGCGAAAAATATTGAACGAAATATGATGCGTGATGCTATTGTATTGGAGAAAAACGTCAGTGTTCATTATGGTCCCTCGAGCGCGGATCAGGTGGCTTTCCAAATGGGTGAAGGTCTGAAAGTTTATGTCATGGATCGGCGTGAGAAATGGAGTCGGATCCTCTTAGCCAGCGGTGAAAGCGGGTGGGTTCCGAGTAGTCAAATCAGTGAGGTTGTCGGATGAAAAAAAGATTACCTGACCAGGCGGGGCATTTCGGCATTTATGGCGGGCGCTATGTACCTGAAACTTTGATGAAGGCCTTAAAAGAATTGACGGAGGCGTATGCCTTTTTGAGGAAAGATCGCTCGTTTAAAAAAGAACTGGCTGGCTATTTGTCTACCTATGCTGGTCGGCCAACGCCGGTTTATGAGGCCAAGAATCTGACGAGGCAATTTGGGAAGGGAAGGATTTTCTTAAAAAGAGAAGACCTTTGCCATACGGGAGCTCATAAAATTAATAATACGATTGCGCAAGGTTTGCTTGCCAAGCGATTGGGGAAAACGAGGATTGTGGCGGAAACCGGGGCTGGGCAACATGGGGTGGCGAGCGCAACGGCCGCCTGTGTGTTCGGCTTGAAATGCGTGGTTTACATGGGCGATGAAGATATTCATCGGCAAGCTTTGAACGTCTACAAAATGAAGATGCTTGGGGCTGAAGTGAGACCTGTTTTTTCGGGGTCCAAAACCTTAAAAGACGCCACGAATGAGGCCATACGCGACTGGGTTTCGAACGTCGAGGATACTCATTATCTTTTGGGGTCGGTGGTCGGCCCGCATCCTTATCCGATGATGGTTCGCGATTTCCAGTCCGTGATCGGCGAGGAAACGAGGCGCTTTTTTGAGAAAGAATGCGGGAAGCTCCCCAATTATCTTGTAGCGTGTGTCGGCGGCGGGAGCAATGCCATCGGCTTTTTCTACCCCTTTCTTAAGAATCGAAATGTGAAGATGATTGGTGTTGAAGCTGCCGGAGAGGGTATCCGTACTCGTCATCATGCAGCCTCTTTAATGAAGGGGGAGGTAGGGATCCTTCACGGAATGAAAAGTTATCTTTTGCAGGATTCGGAAGGGCAGGTTCAGTTGGCTCATTCGATTTCCGCCGGTTTGGATTATCCGTCCGTTGGTCCTGAACACGCTTTCTTAAAGGACAGCGGCCGGGTACGCTATGAGCCGATGACGGACCGGGATGCGATCGAGGGTTTTAAGTTGCTGACCGTGACGGAGGGCATTATGCCGGCTTTGGAACCGGCCCATGCTTTAGGTTACTTGAAATCTCTGATGCCGAAGACAAAAAAAAGCGATATGGTCGCGGTTTGTTTGTCTGGACGCGGGGATAAAGATATTGACACCATCAAGCGGGTTTTGCATGTATAAAGTGAAAACAATGAAGAAAAGAAACAGGCTTATCCGAAAACTTGAAGAGCAGAAAAAAAAGGCCCAAAAGGTTTTTTGTGCTTTCTTGACTCTGGGCTATCCGAGCCTCGCGGCAACGTCGAAACTTATTGAATCTTTTGAAAGAGAAGGTGTGGACCTTATTGAGCTTGGGTTCCCGTTTTCGGATCCCTTGGCGGACGGGCCGACGATTCAGTTTTCATCCGAATGGGCATTGAGGCTCGGGGTGAAGATGCAGGATGCTTTTCAACAAGTACGCGATCTGAGGAAAAAAGGAGTCGAGATACCGATTGTTTTTTTTAGTTATCTTAATCCCATTCATCATTATGGCATTAAGCGGTTTGTCTTGGATGCCAAGAAGGCTGGTTTTGATGGTCTCATTGTGCCTGATTGTCCTCCGGAGGAAGAAAAGTTATTGCAGAAAATATGCTGTCAGGAAGGGCTTTCGCAGGTTTTTTTGGTTGCGCCGACAACCTTGAAGCCCCGCATGAAAATGATTGTTCGACATTCGGAAGGATTCATTTACTATGTATCTCTTCGCGGTGTTACGGGGGCTCGCAAGAGCCTTCCGATTGACATCAAAAGACCCCTCGATTTTATGCGTCGGCAGACGAATAAGCCGGTGCTCATCGGTTTTGGTGTTTCCACCCCCAAACAAGGAAGAAGATTGGCTAAACTCAGTCAAGGCGTGATCGTGGGAAGTGCGATCATTGATCACTTGCGCAATTCAAGAGGACGTCTGAGCCCAACAGTACGTTTTGTCAGGACGTTAGTCAATGCTGTGAAGAAGCACGGATGAGACATATGGGTTATGGGCGTATCTCGCCGCCGGTTTCTCGCTGTTGTTGGACGTGCCGTATCGGTTCTGAGGACGAGAGAATTTTCGGGAACGGGTCATGAAATCAAACCAGGTGCTTTTAGGACTTGATCTGGGCGAAAAAAGGGTTGGCCTTGCGGTGACGGATGAGTTGGGGCAGATGGCATTTCCACTGACAACCCTTGATTATCAAAGCCAATCTGATTTTATCGAAAAGCTTAAGAAGGTTGTTGAGGAGTATCGGGTCCGTAAAATCATCGTCGGACTCCCGAAGACTCTCAAAGGTGAGATTGGAATTGCTGCCAAAAAAATCATGAAGAGGGTCGAAGGGTTCCGGACGATGCTGAATATTGAGTGGGAGTTGTGGGACGAACGTTTGAGTACGAAGGAAAGCGAGCGGGTGTTGTTGTCCGCCGATATTAGCCGAGCGCGGAGAAAAGAAGTGCAGGATCGTTTGGCCGCTCAGCGGATTTTGCAAAGTTATTTGGAGTGTCGGAACAAGCAGGGATCATAACCGGAGGATGGAATGCGCGGATATTTGAATTATTTGCCGAATCATTTGGGTGTTTTGACGATTCCGATGCGTGACCGACATTCGGTTTCTGTCGCTCTGTGGATCCGTGCCGGCGCGCGCTACGAGACAAAGCGATCGAATGGCATCTCCCATTTCCTTGAACATATGCTCTTCAAAGGGACAAAGAAACGAAGCACTCGTCAAATTAAAGAGGAGATCGAGGGTGTCGGAGGAATCCTTAATGCTTTTACGGGAGAAGAGTTCACGTGTTATTTCGCAAAATTGTTGAGGGAGCATTATCCCAAAGCCTTAGATGTGCTTTCGGATATGGTTAATCATTCGGTGATCGATAAGCATGAACTTGAGAAAGAAAGAACCGTGATCTTGGAAGAAATTAAAATGTATAAGGATTTACCGTCACAATATGTTCAAGAAGCGATGAGTGAGCTTTTATGGCCTGATCAAGCTTTAGGACGTCCAATTGCCGGGACCGAAGAAAGTGTTTCGAATCTATCCCGAAAGGACGTTCTGGATTACCGGAATCAGTTTTATCACACAAAAAATATTTTGGTATCGGTTTCGGGTCCTGTAGAACATACTGAGGTTGAGGATTATGCCCGGAAGCATTTTTCAGGAAGAAGTTGTTACGGACGGTCGCGATTTAAGCCGGCTTTGACGCGCTCCTCCTCGCCGAAATTTCACTTTATCGAAAAAGATACCGAGCAGACTCATTTTGTCATTGGGTTGCATGGATTGTCCCGGTTTCATCCGGATCGCTTTAAACTGGGCATTTTGAACGTGATCTTGGGTGGAAATATGTCGAGTCGTTTGTTTGAAGAAGTCCGGGAAAAACGAGGCCTTGCGTATGAAATTCGTTCAAGCGGAAGTTATCATCACGATACGGGAGCTGTTACAATCTCTGCGGGCGTGGACACGCAAAAGGCGCATTCTGCCATTCGGGTGATTCTGGCGGAATTGGGCAAGTTGTGCCGCCGAAAAGTTAAAACCGGTGAGCTGAGGCGTGCAAAAGACTATTTTAAAGGGCAGCTTGCCTTGGCCTTAGAGGACACGCTTGATCACGTTTTATGGGTCGGTGAGCGGGTGATGGATCGTGGTGAGATTCCGGACCGGGAAAAAATTATTGCTCAGATTGAAGCTGTGACCTTGGAAGATGTGATGAAAATGGCAAATCATATATTTATGACCAAGAACCTCCATTTGTCTTTAATCGGGCCTGTCAAAGAAAAGCTTCAACAAAAAATCAAAAAGGATTTTGAAATCTAGATTCACTGATGAGGGAAATATGACGTCTGCAAAGAGAAAAATTTTCGTAGCGCCGAGCATTCTATCAGCTGATTTTGGACGTCTGGCCGAAGAAATTCAAGAAGTCGAAAAAGGCGGATGTGATGTGATTCACGTGGATGTGATGGATGGGCATTTTGTGCCCAATTTAACGATCGGTCCGCCTGTGATTCGAGCGATTCGGAGGGTGACTAAGTTACCGTTGGATGTACACTTGATGATTGAGCAGCCGGGGCGGTATTTGGACGAATATCGGAAGGCGGGGTCGGATTGGATCACCATTCATGTGGAAGCTTCTAGCGATGTGGATGCCGATCTCAAGAAAATCAGGGATTTGGGTGCCAAGGCGGGGCTTTCGCTCCGCCCCAAAACCTCGGTTTCGACTTTGAAAGCTTATTTATCTAAGATCGATTTGGTGCTTATCATGACCGTTGAGCCAGGTTTCGGCGGTCAGGCCTTTATGCCCGATATGGTGCAAAAGATTAAGGATTTGCGCGGCGAATTTCCGGGATTGATCTCCGTGGATGGTGGAATTGCTGCTGACACGGTCAAAACCGTTATAGAGGCGGGAGTCGATGTGTTAGTTGCGGGAACGGGGATTTTTGGTGAAAGAGACCGTTCCGCGGCAATTCGCAAATTAAGAATGGGATAAGATGGATTGTTCGAAGATACGTAATTTTTCAATAATTGCTCATATCGATCACGGAAAGTCGACTTTAGCCGATCGTCTTCTTCTGGATACCGGTGCTATATCCCCCCGGGAATTTCGCGAGCAAATCCTTGATGATATGGACCTCGAACGCGAACGGGGGATCACGATTAAGGCCCGTGCGGTCAGAATCAAGTATCAAGGTTACATCATGAACTTGATCGATACGCCGGGGCATGTTGATTTTACCTATGAAGTCTCCAAGAGTCTTGCCGCTTGTGAAGGTGTATTGCTTCTCGTGGATGCGGGACAGGGTATCCAGGCTCAAACGGTGACCAATCTTTATCTTGCGATGGAAAGGGATTTAACCATTATTCCTGTGGTTACGAAGATCGATTTGCCTACAGCAGAACCGGAAAAAGTAAGGCAGGAGGTTGCAGAGTTCGTAGGGGTGGATCCCAACACTATTATTTTATCCAGCGCGAAAACAGGTCAGGGGACAGACGAGATCATCCAAGCAATTATCGATAGAATACCCCCGCCCAAAGGGGATCAGAGAGCATCTTTAAAGGCACTTATTTTTGATTCGAAATATGATAACTATCAAGGAGTCATTGCCTATGTCCGTGTTTTCGACGGCGGTTTTAAGCGAGGGGATTCCCTGTTGATGATGCAGGAACGAACCCATCACATCGTGGATGAGATGGGTGTTTTTAATCCGCATCCTGAACCTGTCGAGCAATTGTCGGCAGGCGAAGTCGGTTATATTGCTGCGCACATTCGGGACATTTCAGAGGTAAAACTTGGAGATACAGTGACGCAGGCCGAGCGTCCTGCCGAAAAACCTCTTCCCGGATATCAAGAGGCGAAGCCCATGGTCTTTTGCGGTCTTTACCCTATCAACGCGAAGGATTTTTCTTCGCTTCGCGATGCCCTGGGCAAATTAAGGCTAAATGACGCTTCTTTCACCTACGAACCGGAAACATCCGCTTCGCTCGGGCATGGTTTCCGCTGCGGATTTTTAGGGCTTCTACACATGGAAATTGCAAAAGAGCGGTTGGAGAGAGAATTTGCGCTGGAACTTTTGATTACGGCACCCAACGTTGCTTATCATGCGATTAATCAGAAGGGAAAGAAAATCGAAATCGAAAATCCGACGGACCTGCCCCCGCCTCAGGAAATCGAAAGGATCGAAGAACCTTACATTCGCGCTCATGTCATGATTCCCTCGGATAATTTGGGCGTTGTGATGCAGCTCTGCCAGGACCGGAGAGGAGTTTACATCAGCACCGAATATTTGGATCCGACCCGTGTTGTTTTGACCTATGAGATTCCATTTGCCGAAGTGGTTATGGACTTCTATGATAAACTAAAGACAGTAACTTCCGGTTATGGTTCTCTAAATTATGATTTTATCGGTTATCGCCCTGGCGAATTGGTCAAACTGGATGTCTTGATCAATGGAAATCCCGTCGACGCTTTATCAAGTATTGTGATCAAAGAAAAGGCTTTTTACCGCGGCCGCGCGCTTGTTGAGAAACTTAAGGAAGTCGTGCCCAGGCAGCTTTTTGAGGTCATTATCCAGGCTGCGATTGGGAGCCGGATTTTGGCCCGCGATTCGATCCGGGCCTTGCGCAAAGACGTAACGAGTAAATGCTATGGCGGGGATATAACGCGTAAACGGAAACTGTGGGAGAAACAGAAAGAAGGGAAAAAAAGGATGAAAAAGATTGGCAAAATTGATTTACCGCAAGAAGCTTTTATTTCAGTGCTGAGGGTAGACTGATATGGGGATGAGAGAACAAATGGCGGAATTCTTACAACAAAACTCCTTCGGAGTTTTTCTCAGCATCTCGGGACTTATTTTGTTGATTCTATTCCGAAAGAAATTGAAACACGAATGGCATTTCTTTCGAACCGAGCGGAAGGCCTGGTTTTATGATAAATGGAAAAATTGGGGCGAACCCTTTGTCGTTGCCTTGGTTTTGGCCATCGTGATCAGAACCTTTTTGCTGGGGCCTTATAAAATTCCTACTGGGTCGATGAAGCCGACATTTCAAGTGGGAGACCGTATTTTTGTGGATAAGATCAGTTATCGTTTTCGCGATCCGGAACGCGGTGAAATCATCGTTTTTAAATATCCTCTTGAAAAGAAGAAGGACTATGTCAAAAGATTGATTGGACTTCCCGGAGAAACTCTTCAGATTAAGGAGGGGAAGGTATTTGTCAACGGGGAGCCGTTGGATGTGCCGCCTTTTTCAAATTTCTACTACTATAACCGTGAAGATTGGGATTATGGGAAATATGGTGTCATGATCGACGTCCCGAAGGGCCACTATTTCGTTTTGGGTGATAATTCCGGAAAATCTTCTGACAGCCGGAATTGGGGATTTGTTCCGCAGGAGAATATTGTCGGGCGGACCGTGTGTATCTGGTGGCCGCCAAGACGAGTCAGGCTTGTGAACTGATACTGATTCAAAGAAATGCCAACCGTTAGTGATGGTCTCTTCTGTAGGGTCTCTTTTCTGTCCGGGAAGAAAAAATCCGCTAAACACTCAGGAAAATATCTCCTTTTGCCGTTAATCATCAAGTAAAGGTGAGTTCGTATGCAAAAAGATTTATTTGATCCAACATCCGAGTGGCGAGGTGTCCGTTCTGCGGCCCCAAAATCATCTTTTTTGGAGCGGTATCGTCTATCGATGCGCTTAGACCAAATGATTGTCGTTTGCATTTCTTTATTGGTTTCTTCAGCATTAGTTTTCGGCGTCGGGGTTGAACATGGCCGAAAAATGGAGAGGGTAAGGGCCAAACAGCCCAAAGCGGAGGGATTAATCCGGAGGGTGATCCCAAAAGCGGAGACGGTGAAGGTAACGGTAGATACGAAAAAAGAGAATCAAGATAACGCAATAAAGGCGACGCAGATTGCTATTCAAGAAATCAGTGTTGCCGCGGCAACGGCCGACACAAAGAGTATCGACGTTGTTGAAAAAGGTAAATACACGATTCAAATTGTGACTTATACCAATGAAAATGATGCCGAGAAACAAATCAAAAAGCTGGAATCTTTAGGACATAAGGGGTTTGTCATCCCAAGTGGACGTTATAGGCAGGTGTGTATGAACCGGTTCAATGATAAAGATCAGGCAAGAACCACATTGCGTCAGTTGAAGGCCCAAGGCATGATACCTCCGGATGCTTATGTGCGTCCAATTACCCGATAATCGATCAAATCAATTCTAGTAATCAGTCCTTCACGAAGTCCTATTTTCTTGTTAATATAGAGCCATGAAAAATCTTAAAAAAGGTATTGTTTTTGTGGCGATTATCGCGGGGTTGAGTTCTCTAACCTCTTATGCAGGAAAGACATTGGAGCCTTGGCAGGAAGCGACCCTTTTGAACAATGAGGCTCTCAAATTGGAATCTGAGGGAAAGGTTGTTGAGGCCAAAGCGAAATATGAGGCGGCTATTGGTATTGATCCCACTTTGGCGATCGCCTTCAGTAATTTAGGGAATCTGCACTTTCAGGAAAATGAGTTCAAAAAGGCGGAGAATTTTTTCAAAAAAGCAATTCGCTTGAAACCTGAGACCGCGGCGTTTCATCTCAATTTAGCTAATACCTATTATGCCCAGAAACATTACGACGAAGCCATTGCCGAATATGAAGTTACCTTAAAACTGGATTCCGAGAATGCCTTAGCGGAGAATAATTTGGGGGATACTTATCTGCTTAAAGGGATATTGTCATTGGCTGAACATCACCTGAACCGGGCGGTGCGTCTCAATCCTGAGCTCTTCCTTGCTCATTATAACTTGGGAGAACTTTATGTAACACAGGGGGAAATGTCGAAGGCTAGAACCAGTTACGAGCAGGCCATTAAGATAAATCCAATGTATGCGGATGCCCACTTTAAACTAGCCAAAATCTATGAAGATGAGTATAATCCTACTCAAGCGTTAAGGCATTATGGTTCCTACCTGAGCCTCAATCGAAAGGGTGACAATGCCCTTGAAGCGGCGATGAGGATTAAAAGCATCAGCGCTGCGATGAAACAAGGTCCGAAGAAAAAAGCGGGGTAGAGGGCCGGGTAGACGTCAAAGGAAACGAAAGAAAGGAAATTTTAGGATGTCACAGCACAGCAGTTTGCGTGTTGATAGCGTGGGAAAAAAGCATCGCAATGTTTTGTCGCGCTTAGAACGCGTCAAAAAGCTTCAAAACGATAAAAAGTGGAATAATCGGAAATCTGCTTTCGGACTGCCTAAAGTTAAGTCCCTCAAGATTAAAGTTAAGAGTTCCAGTGAGGGTCCGGAAAAAGAAGGCGAAGAGGGGAAGGCTGAAAAACCTGCCTCTTAAGGGAGTAGTCGGATGGTAAGCATACGCCGTTTTGAGAAGACAGATCAAGAGCAGATTCGAGAATTGATCACGACGATTATGTCGGAGGAGTTTAAAGAAGACCAAGCGGTTTTCCCTACCGCCGATATCGAAAACATTCCACAGTCCTACGGTGGTCTTGGGGAGGCCTTTTTTGTCGCCACGAATGGCCAGCAAGTTGTCGGGACGGTGGCGGTCAAGCGCGAAGATGATCGAATTGCGCTCATGCGGCGTCTTTTTGTGGCGGCGGCTTATCGGAAGAAACAAATCGGGTTGCAGTTGATCGATCGCGCACTCGAATTTTGCGAAGAAGTCGGCTATAAAGAAGTTATTTTTCGGACAACATCTCGCATGGAATCAGCAACCAAGATTTGTCAGAAAAAAGGGTTTACACCACGCGCTAAATTAAAGATGGGTGATATTGAGCTTTATAAATTAGCGGTTTCTTTACGCGATGGCTTAAAGAAGGTAAAGGTCTCGTAATTCGGATCAATCTCATGGAGCTATTCAATAAATCACATAAGAAGGATGATCAGCTAAGGACCCTTAGCGAAGACGAGATTCAAAAGAAATTGTACGGTTCGCTTAAAACTACTCATCCGAATAAAATTTTATCTAGCGAAAACCGCAAGAAAAAACCACCCCTAGTGAAACTCTCCGAGGGACAACCTCCTAAAGATCAGGATAAGGAAGAAGAATTAGGAGAGCTATTTTCGGAATCTCCTGGGAAAGAAAATCATGCGAATGATGCGCTCGATCGCATCGAGGATGAAGCGATTTCCAAAGAGAAATCAACGACGGATGTGCCTATTCGCAAGTGGGTTCAAAAGGAACAAGACACACTAGCGAAATTGACGCCCAAAGGGAAAATTGTCCCCGGGCGAAAAAAGAAAGATACCTTTGCTGTCGGGAAGGGTTTGGGATTTATCTTTGCCAAGATTTGGAGTTTTGTCCAGTTTGCCTTTTTGGGTTTGATCCGTTTAATGGCGTCCATTGATTTTAAGAAGTTGGGGTCCGGGAGGCTTGCATATTGGACGGGGGCTATCTTATTTATCGGGGCCATTTTGATCGGGATACATTTCCTCAATGTCCAGCGGGAAACAGCTATGAAGGCCCCGAAAAAACCCGTGATAACTTATCCGGAATCGACTGATCAGGGTAAGCGGATTCCGACAGTTCTTGAGAAAACATCCGCGACGGATTTGGATGGAAATGAAATGATGCAAGGTCCCAAAGAATCGATAGCGGAATCAACGATAACGGAGAATACCGAAGCGACGACTTCGGGTGCTCAGATTCAAGAATACGTGATTCAGATTGCCACCTATGCGAATGAGTCGGATGCTTCGCGCTCTGCCGCTCGTCTTATGAGTGATGGATTGCCTGCTTTTGTGCACCCCTTGAGTCGGACCGGCGGACGGGTTTATTATTGTGTTTTTCTCGGAGGGTATGAAAGCTATCGCCGTGCTGATGCCGCGCTTGAGCAATTTAAGCTGCGCGAAACTTCAAAACCTTTTCAAGATGCGTTTGTGAGAAAACTCACACGTTAGTTTTTTACAAGTAGATTATGGGGAGTCAAATTCATGTGGGACGGATTTAATAAACGGAAATTTCCCCGGGTGAATATTCAGTGTCAGGTTGTTATTCATCCCCATACGGCGCCGAAGCCGATTGAAGCCGTAACAGAGAATTTGGGAGCCCGAGGGGCTTGTGTGCTCTTGAATGAACCTTTGGAACGATTTACACCATGCCGTATTCGATTGGAATTAAAAAAAGATAAGCCAGCCGTTGAATGTTCTGCGAGAACCGTTTGGATTGTCAAGACTCAGGAAGGTCGATCCCGTACGAAATATTGCTATGACACGGGCATTGAATTTTTGGAGATGAGCGATTCTGACAGCCAAAATATACGAGAATTCATCGAAGAACACCTGAGTCAGTCACCAGCATAATTCACGAAACTTATGGCCCAACAATTCTCTTTCGATATTGTCTCTCAAGTAGATCTTCAGGAGGTTGACAATGCAGTCAACCAAGCGAAGAAGGAACTGTTGACCCGGTTCGATTTTAAAGGGAGTAAGAGTTCGATCGATTTCAATAAGACCGATAAGAAAATTCAATTGATTGCGGATGATGATTTGAAGCTTCGGAACCTGCAGGATATCCTGAAAATGCGTTTATCCTCAAGGAAGATTTCGACCAAAGCGGTTCAGTTTAAGGATCCCGAGAAGGCTTTCGAGGGGACTCTCCGCCAAGAGGTAAATCTTGTCGTGGGGATCGCTCAGGAGAAAGCCAAAGAGATTGTCAAATCAATCAAGGACCTTAAGACAAAGGCTCAGCCCTCAATCCAAGGGGACCAAATACGAGTTTCCTCGAAGAGTAAGGATGAATTGCAGACGGTGATCACTTTTTTAAGAAATAATCCCCCGGATATCCCGCTTCAATTTACGAATTATCGATAGACGGGCTTGAAACAACTCGTCGTAACGCGTTGATATATAATAAGATACGCAATGGCCTAAAAGTTATCGTTTCGATTTAAAACGCAACCCTGAAAGATGATGCGATTTTTCGGAAATTTTGAGAGCTGGTCTTGTAATTATGGTTTTCATATGCTATATTTTCATTCGGATAGTAGATGATAGTTTTGTCATCAGTTCTTTCCATGACTTTCAAAAGTCATTTTTGTGAATCATCCAAGACATCAAGGTAACATCGACGGGGTTTTTGGAACAATTTCTAGCATAAAAAAGGGGGGTGCTCATGGAAAAGGAGCGGAGGAAATTTAAACGCTTTGACACCTACATGAGCGTAAAATATCACGTTCCTGGGAGTGAGGTCATCAAGGGAGTTAGTCTGAGCAAAGATCTTTGCCGTGAAGGCATTAAGATCAACTCGGGCGCGGATCTCAGACTCGGAACGATGTTGGATATGGAAATTACCATTCCGGACGATCCAAAACCGGTACAGACATCGGGAAAAGTTATGTGGTCGAAACCAGCGGAAGGAAATCAGCAAGGGTATGACCAGGGGGTTCATTTTTACGATATGGATCCCGTGGATAAGTTTCGAATACTTGATTATGCCTATAACCACTGGCTTGAAACCAAGGTCAATGACTTTACAGATCCGGAAGAAGTAACAGAATAAGAGTCTGACACCATTTGTCGTTTTTTTTGCCCCAAAAGACGATATCAATTTCTTTCCAAAAAAAGTCAACTGGCTTATGGAGTCTGTTTATCCGAAGTGCTCCTCGTTAAGATCAGGGCTCAAAAAAACATGAGACTGGCCGTAGATTAAGCGGGTGTGGTATGCGGCAAAATGTCATTTTATCCATCGATCAAGGGACTACCGGAACCAGGGCCATTCTCTACGATTCTTCTGCCAGAGCTATTGCATCTCACTATCAGGAATTCCGTCAATCTTATCCCAAGCCCGGATGGGTCGAGCATGACTCCCTGGAAATATGGGCGACAACAAAGCAGGTCATTAAAAAGTCCTTAGAAAAGGGGCGGGTCGCTAGCCCGAAGATTCGAGCGATCGGAATCACCAATCAAAGGGAAACCACGGTTTTATGGGACCGCAGGACCGGTCAACCCGTCCATCCTGCTATTGTCTGGCAGGACCGCAGGACAACCGAACTATGTGAAGTCCTCAAGCGGCATGGTAAAGAGAAGTATTTTAGGGAACGGACAGGTCTTGTTTTAGACCCTTATTTTTCCGGAACAAAGGTCTCTTGGCTCCTGAAAACCTATCCGAAGTTGTCGAGGTTGGCCCGCCAAGGAAGAATGGCTTTTGGAACTATCGATAGCTGGCTTTTATGGAACTTAACCGGTGGACGATCACATGCGTCAGATTTTACCAATGCTTCTAGGACGCTTGTTTTTAATATCCGTCATAAGAAATGGGATGTTGATCTCCTGAAGATTCTTAAAATACCTCAGTCGATTCTACCGGAGGTTTATCCATCCGGTCATCATTTTGGCAAGACTCATCGAATGGATTCCCTTATTTCCGGAATACCGATTTTTTCGATGATGGGTGATCAGCAGGCTGCTTTATACGGTCAGGGTTGTTATTCAGCGGGGCAAACGAAAAATACTTACGGAACAGGATGTTTTGTTGTCGTCAATACGGGGAAGAAACGAACTTTGACTCGAGGCTTGTTAACGACCTTGGCTTGCGATGAAAAGGGGCAACCCGTTTACGCTTTAGAAGGTTCCATTTTTATTGCTGGGGCTGCCATGCAATGGTTAAGAGATGAAATGAAATTTTTCAAGAAAGCTTCCGAGACGGATCGTTTGGTTCGCACAACGAAGGATCATGGGGGTATTGTTTTCGTACCAGCCTTCGTTGGATTGGGAGCGCCCTACTGGAATCCCAGGGCCCGGGGGATGATGCTCGGAATAACACGCGGGACGGGTCGCGGACAGATTATCCGAAGTGCTTTAGAATCCATAGCGCATCAGACTGTGGATGTGATCGATGTGATGTGTGAAGAAGCCGGAAGCCGAATACGGGAATTGAGGGTTGACGGGGGCGCCACACAAAATCGATTTCTGATGCAGT
>JAFGHI010000052.1 GCA_016930235.1 Candidatus Omnitrophota bacterium | reverse complement strand
GTCCCGTCAGCCAGAATCGATTCCGAGCCCACCAGTATCCCACTTGGCCCAACTTGGAATTCCCGAGGACGACGATGCCGAACACGCCTTTCGCAGGGTCGGGGGAACGCAAGGGGAAGCATATTTCTGAGTGTAGCGCGTCCATCTCTCCGGCCACGGTTTTCAAAACAGCGTCACTCAAACCAAGTTTGGAGACATGTTTTCGGAGTAACCCTCGTTTTTCTCTCTCTAATATATTGATGAGTGGTGATTCGATCCCAATGCTGAAATCAGCGTTCACGCTATTTTGCCCAGAGAATTTTCTGATTCGAAATGTTCCCGTGCAGACATCCTTTAACAATAGACCGACGTTCCCAAATCCAATGGACTGCAAGTTCGAAAACAGTTTATTCGAAAGTTCCTCTCGGTCGGCGCAGTTCGGGATCTGGTCAGCAAGATTGTGTAATTTTTTCATCTGTTGGTAGGCTTCGGGGAATAGGGTTCGGTCAACAAGATTTTTGATGTGATACCACAGGGTGGGCAGGGCTAAGGCAATTAAGGCGGACGCGAGTCCGAATGCGATTGCCTCGCTGTGGCCGTAACCTGGGAATAGATAACTAACAGCGCCCCGAGTCCCTGCGAATATCCCGAAAGCCATCGCAGTCGCGATTGTCCAGTTAATAAGTCTCCGGAGTATGTCGATTACATAAATCATCCGTTCTCGCTTTGGTCCAAAACAAAATTATGTTGGAAGGTCGGGAATGACGAGACCGGCGAAGCGATACATCATCGCCCGCCAATCTGTATTTTGTGAATTCACGAGGTGAGTGCGGCACCCCCGAGCAAACCAACAATTGGGCCTAATAATAAATATGGGCCCAGAAGAGCCGTTTCGCAATGAGGTGGGAGATAATTTAAGAATCGACCTTATTTTTCGGGCCGATTAAGGGGGTGTCTATAGGTAATTTAAAATTTTTTAGAGGTGACGGAACAGGCCAGAGCAGATTTATAATTTCTCATCCAAAATCCCGTAGGGTGGCATTTTATAGGGCGACGTTTTTTTCCAATAGTCATAAAGATCACGTGGGAGTGCCCCAAAGATTTCGCCGCAAGCCACCGTCACTTCAACAACCAAATCTTTAATGGAAGAGGACGAAGTTGACCCTTTCGCAACTCCCATCTCTGGAGCTGCTCCAGTAAATTTGTGGAAGATGCGCGTGAATTTATTACCTAGGTTTTCCGGATCAACTGATTCTTTTAAATGAACAGAACAAGCAATAGCTGGGACATTTTTCAAATCAGAATCTTGTAGCATTTGTTCCAAAATCTGATCTCCGGTTTTTCCAGGAAGCTCTAGGTCAAGAACCACTATATCTGGCTTTAAAATCTTCATTTCATCAAATGCTTTGCCCCCATCGGCAACCCAAACAACATCAAATCCTAACGTCCTTAAAACGTCGAGTTCAGTTTCTGCTGTCCCTTCATTGTCTTCTACAACCATGACTTTTACTTTCTCATGGACCTTTGGTGGCCTCCTTTGAATTTTATACATACCCCGTCTCCTTTTCGAGTGTTGTGGACTCGATTACTGGAATAATGAATGATATCTCCATTCCCTGACCCTTTCCAGGGGAGGATGCAGATACTTTCCCTCCGTGGGCTTCAATTATCTGCCTACAAATAGAAAGCCCTAATCCCGATACGCCAGAATTCATATCCTTCGATTGCCAACCTGCGTCCCAAATCTTATTGATATTGCCAGCGTCAATCCCATCTCCATTATCAGATACCTTGACCTCAAACCCAGATGTGCCTAGCCGACCTGAAACTATAACTCTTGCATCACTACCCTTTTGTCTAGTATGCCTCAGCGCATTTCCAAGCAATTCGTCCACAACCCTTTTGAGACCGCCAACATTTATATTTGCTCGTGCATTAACATCTGGAATATCGATTACGATCACCTCTTTATCTTCATCGCCTAACTTGTAACCTTCAGATAGCTCTCTGATAATCTTCCCGGGATCGACTATTTCTCTCTTGAACTCACCGGTAATTAATTCGCGAGATATCGCCGTTGTATTGGTAATGTAATCATGAAACTGACGAAGCTCATGAATCCTTTGAAGAATTCCCGATGCAAGCGCTTTTATTTTTTCGGGAGGATATAAATCAAAAAACTCAATAATTACCTCGGCTTTCTGTTCCATCGGTTTCGTTATCTGATTCAGACTATGAGACCATTCTCCCATAACCACGGCATATTTCTCCGATGCCATCGCGAAAGCACAAGCGATCTCCAGTTTTAAAATTAACGCTTTCAAAGCATTCAAGTCTTTTGCGTGATATTCTGACAAAGAGGTTTTCGGACCGAGAACGACCAATCCCGTCAACTGTTTAGTAGTAAATATCGGACAAAGCACCTCCCCCTTAGATTCAACGAAAAATTGCTCCAAGGCTTGATATTGCGGAAGCTTTTGCTTTTGATGATCATTTTTCCAAACGACATCATGAATTTGGGTTAAGAGGTTAAAGACATCCGAGTTTTGACTAATATCGATTTTTTCATTCTGAGTTCCCCTTCGCGCATAAAGATGAAGAGACTTAGTCGCCGTCTTCATAAAATAAACCGACACTTCATTAATCGGAAAAATCGATGTCATTAAATCTAGTGCAGCAGAAGACAAGGAACTGATTGAGAAAGAGGCACTGAACAGTGATGTTGTCTTCCCTTCAATATCATCCAAGTAACGATCCACATCTCCCAGCCTTGTTCGATTAATATTACGCCTTACAAACTTACTAACCTGAGGGTAAGCCAAAGGAATAACACCAGCCATAAGAATCATGCTGATGGCATAAAGACGATGATCACTGATCGATCCTGCTAGTCCAACGAAAGGCCCCGCGAAAACTAATGATGAAATGAGATGGACAGAAGTATCACGCAGAAGGAGATAGAGATCCATTAGTTGGAATCTGACCACTGCATATGTCAGGATCAAAGGCGAGAGAGCAACCAACGGCACCGCAAATGGATACATCGGGATGTCATTCACAAGAGGAAATGTCGAGGCTGACCCGCCGAACCCCAAAATTCCCGCAAGCAAGATCCAGCGAATTCTGTTTTTCATTAATCCGTTTGACTTTCTAATCGCCAGAATAAGAACTACATGAATCCAGATTGCATATGCTGTAAAAATGATTGACCATATACTGAATGCCCATCCTGGATTATCGTCGTAAAATGGGAAATTCAATTTCGGTTTCACCCCAGAGATAAAATGGGGAGTCCAATTCATCACTGTAAAAAATGCGAAAACGAGTAAAGAAACGATGAACACAGATCGCGGAATTTTCTTTTTGAGAACTTCATACCCCATCCATGTCCATAACGGTGCGAGCCAAATGGATCCACAATAGGCAAACCGAATCCAGAACAAAGCCCATTGAGGTTGGCTCGAAATATCCATCATGGCCCGTCCAAAGCTCCAAACTACGAAGGCAATCATGAAGAGACGCCAGGATAGATTTAATTTCCGTTCGATTTCAGATTTAAAAAATAGCGCAAGGCTCAGCGACATCACTGAGGTAAATATCATGGAAGTGAAATAAAGAAGGTCCATTGGGACCACCTAATGATTTCGGAAGGTATTTATGAATCGAGGAGACTTCTCGGGACAAGAGAAATTGAGTCGAATGTTTTTATCGAGGTTGTTTTGCGTTAAATAAATCAAATTCCACAAACCTCCAAAATCCCCATATTTGAGCACCACATTCGTTTCCTTAAATCCAAGATATTGTGAGAGGAATCGCGACTCAGCGGACCGATCAACATTGTGTGTCGTGAGGTAAGCATCGATGAATTTTTCCTCAGTGTAATAAATAAACCTACGCACTAATTCTCCGTATGCCTTTAAAGCAGACATGGAGCTGAAATATGGAGCATAGATTTCCCCATATGAAAATTTATCGGGGTCTTGAAGTTGAATATGGTCTTCGGTCCCTTCCTTGACGGCCAGCATACAGGGCAAATAAAGACCCGGGAGATGCCACGTGACTCTGGCACAGGTGACAATTTCATTGGTATTCGCTTTTTCGACCAAATAGAAATGGGAATATTCAGAAAATACCCCGTCAATTTCTTTTTTAAAATTATATCCGGCCGAATAAAACTTGATTGAGAATTCTTGCAGCCGGTGGATATCAGATTGCGACTGCGTTTCTCTCAGAATCAATCCTCCTCCATTAATGGGCTGATTCAAAAGTTTCCGTTTCGAAGCTGTGACTCTTCTATTATTACCATCCCAATTAATTTTTTCGAATCGCGCAATCTGAAGATATTTCTGAGCTAGCTTTTGATTACGAATAACACCTAAGCTTAAAAAGGTAACGTGTTCGCGCTCTGCCAAACTTTCACTCACCCTGTTAAGTGTAAAAACGGGTTCAGCAACGCCGTGGTTTTTAAGCCTGTATTCGTCGAAATCGAGTAAGGTGAAATGCTCATGCTTTCGACGACAATCAAGATTCAAGATGACTAGTGTATTTCCATGCGCACTTGGTTTCAGATCAGATGCCAATGTAATCCGTGGAAAATCCGCTACGATACGACGAATTCGTTTTTGAAGATATGCGAGCGAATTACTGAGAACGATTGTATCTATCTGCTCCCGTTTGGCTTCCTCCTCTAGAGTTTGAAAAAAACTGACATAGGGACTTTCATGAGAAAGCACCCTATAGTCCACCCGTCGATTCTTTAATGGATATTCGTGGTGTTCTGCATCAATCAACCGACGACTACCCGGCTTCTTGAGTTTTGCTAGCGCATCGATGAAATTCTCGAAAACGTCTTTATTGACCAACGAATCCGATATCACGATGCCATGGGTTGTTGAGAGAGGACCTCGCTGGTTTGTCCAGATTACACGTCCAAGTATCTGAAAAGGTTTTTCGACTATGGGAAGAGGGAGAAAAATGGTGACATCGCGACCGGATGGAATAGATTCAGGCAAATTCAGTGATAGGCCCGACAAACTAATATCGGCGATATGCCCGTCAACAGGTTTTTTTTTCACCCACGCCGATGAAAGCACAGATGCTGTCTGCCCAAAATCAAATCGCGGATGAACTCGTCTATCAATTAAACTATTTTGAAGTGACACCCATTCTCTCCCTGCGTTTATATTATTTGGTGTTAAACTTATAAGTGAAGTTGGCTGAAACGATTTGGGCTGTTGTTTTATACTCACCGTTGACTGATGTGCCTATTGAGTTTCCGACGGTGTTATTGACTTTGCGATTGTTGAAAAGAATTAGATTGTATGCCAAATCAACTGAAAAATTCTGTTTGACATAACTCCCCCCAAGTGTAAAACCATTCCTTGAACTTTCCGGGTTGCTGGGGTCCCAGGTGCTATTGGGGATGGCTTGAGGATAATAGAAATAGCCACCACGGGCCTGCCAAGTTTCATTGAACTCATAATTTGTTCCCAAGCCAAGATTCCAGGTGTTGTGCCAATCTCTGTTAGCGGGATTTCCTGCCGCATTCAAAAATCCCAATCTTGTAGGATCAGTTTCATTCATATAATTTATCTTTGTTTCATCAACAGCAGAATAATCGACCCACTCTCCGTCAATTTCAAAGCTCCATTTATTGGGTTTATATGAATACCCTGCAATGACGGATTGAGGAAATTTTATTTTTGTTTCAACATCAGTTTGGTAATTTGCACCCATCAAAGCTTGATACCCGCCACTAAGCCCCGCCAATTTAACTTCACCTTTGACTGTCGGGCTTAGCTCGCTTCGGTATGACAACCCAATCCTATGTTTCTCTTGGGGAACATAAAGGACGCCGAAATTATAACCCCATGTGTCTCCGTCACCGCTCAGCTCTTTATTGGCATCAGTTCCACCCACAGCTACCTGGTTAATTTTGCTTTTCAAATCTGCGCTCGCCCGAGCATAAACAACACCGCCACCCACAGAAATTTTGTCATTTACTTTATAAGAAGCTGTCGGATTAAAATTTAATAAGTGAAGTTTTGAGTCTGTCGCGACATATCTTAGGGGACTCGTATCGCTCCAATGCGTTTCCAAGCCAAATGGAGAGTTAATTCCAAACCCAAACACCCACTTGCTACGAAATGGAACGGTTACATAAAAATTGGGGACAATCGGAGTTGCATTTTCCATACTATCCGTCACGCCGGCATTCGACTTATAATCCGTATCATTCTTATGGGCTGCCAAGCCCAGCGAGAGATTAATTTGATTGAGTTGGGTTAAACCGGCGGGATTGAAATAAATTGCGGAAGGATCATCTGCGGTCGCCACAAAGGCGTTTCCCATTCCAAGGGCTTTTGTGCCGACGACCTGGTTAGTGTATCCGCCAGATCCGACTGCCCACGATAAACTGACGGGAAAAACGACGAGTGACAAGACCGCTAATAATTTTCTCATTGTGCCCCCTTCCGATATTGAGGATTTAGACTCCGCCATTGCATCGAGCCACTCTACCATCAGAATGAAGGTAAAAAGTGGATCGTCAACGACCGATTCTATTCCACGCATCCACTCGGCATTAGACGACACAATGCGGGATCGTACCTGGAGGATTTTGCTTAATTTACAGCGGTTTTTCAACAAAAACTTGGAACTTTTGGCAGAGATTGGTGTTTCGGGTTTAGAAAGGAAAGAGCATCAACGAATTAGCCGATTAATCGACGGACATATTGACCCACTCTCCGGCTCATTCTTCCCAATGTATTCAAAATGGCTAGAACCTCACTTTCGGCAACCTTTCGATTGGATAGATTCAGCTTGTCTTCTAAGCTCGAAATTTTGGTCTTCAAATCTCTGACGAATTCTCCGTTATCAAGAACCACATCTATGCACGATCCCCCTTTAACCGACCGATAAGCCTGGATTCTCCCACCCTCCGCGGACAGACTACCCTTCGCCATCGTAATCAATTCATGAATTTGATCTCGCGGACGGAACTCACCAAATGAACGAATTTGATCGTCGGTCAGAAG
>JAFGHI010000051.1 GCA_016930235.1 Candidatus Omnitrophota bacterium | reverse complement strand
GGAGAGCGCCACACTCGCATTGTGGAGGCCACCGGTTCGATCCCGGTCGGGTCCACCATATCCGATTAACGATAAAGCAAGCTAAAGCCAACGAGAGAGCTGCCATGAGAAAAAAAATCCGATTCGCCATCGCTCAAATGAATCCCACCGTGGGCGATTTTCCGGGTAATGTGAGGAAAATCATGGCCTGGATAACCCAGGCGAATAAGAAGAAAGCTGACTTGATCGTTTTTCCTGAGCTTGCTTTGTCGGGATATCCTGTCTGGGATCTTGCCAATAAAAAATCCTTTATCGATGAGGGACTGAAAAGACTGAAGGCTATTGCGCAATCGACAAAAAATAAACAAATAGCTGTGGCATTAGGATTTGTCGGTAAGGGGATCCGGGGTATGGGAAGAAGCACCAATGCGATGGCGTGGATCGAAAAGGGAAATGTTCGGGCGGTGCAGGTCAAACGGTTACTTCCGACTTATGATGTTTTCCTGGAAGAAATCTTTTTTGAGGCCGGAAAGGTCAGCCAGGTGATCAACTCCAAGGGGGTTAAAGTTGGTCCTACCATTTGCGAGGATTTATGGGATGATTTTTATTCCGAGAAGCCGGTTGATGACTTGGTAAAAAAAGGGATTGATCTCTTGGTCAATGTCTCGGCATCTCCCTATTTTCGGGGTGTTTCTGAGCGCCGGGATTTATTGATGAAGCGTCATGCCGTACGCCACAGTATTCCCATCCTCTATGTCAATCAAGTGGGAGGCCAGGATGATCTTATTTTCGATGGCCGGAGCCTCTTTGTGGACGAAAAAGGCAAAATTCTTTTCCGGGCTCCGGCTTTTCGAGAGGGGCTTTTTTATTATGATTGGGAAAGGATGCAATCGTCTGAAATTGATTCGTCGGTTTATTCGGATTCAAATTCTCCTCAGGAAATTTATCAGGCTCTTGTCCTGGGTATTCAGGATTATTGCCGTAAGAATAAATTCAAGAAGGTGCTCATTGGCTTGAGCGGCGGAATTGACTCTGCTATGGTTGCGACGTTAGCGGTCGATGCTTTAGGGGCCAGGAATGTTTTAGGGATTACCATGCCCGGCAGTTATTCCTCAAAGGGGAGTTGGAGCGATTCAAGGGAATTGGCAAGTAGGTTGGGGATTGAGTTTCGGGTCCGGCCGATCAAAAAAAATTATGAATTGATGATCAAACAGTATCGAGGGTATGCTGCTCAGAAAGGCGGCAAAGGGTTTAAGAAAGTGACACCGGCGATGGAGAATCTCCAGGCGAGATTGCGCGGGCTTGATTTGATGTATATTTCAAACGATGAAGGGCGATTGCTGCTTTCGACAGGCAATAAATCCGAATTGGCGATGGGGTACTGTACGCTTTATGGCGATATGGCCGGGGGATTATGTGTTTTGGGAGATGTTTATAAGACGGATGTCTATCGTTTGGCATGGTATCGTAATGAGAAGAAAGAAGTGATTCCGGTGAATATTCTAACAAAGGCCCCGTCGGCAGAATTGCGTCCCAACCAGAAGGATCAAGATTCCCTGCCGCCTTATGATGTTTTAGATGAGATTTTATTCCTTTATATCGAAAAGAATCTCAGCCGGACTGAAATTATGGACAATCTCGAATCACGCAATTTTAATAGACAGATCGTTGATGATGTCATCAATCGGGTGGATCATAACGAATATAAACGCCGCCAAACGCCCCCCATCCTGCGGGTGACGGAAAAGGCCTGGTTTGGCCGGCGGATGCCCATCACGAACCGGTTTCGATAAGGATTGCCTTCCTTGAAAGCATGTACCGCTCAAAGTGTCGCTTTTAAACCGTTGGTTTCCCGAATGAAAGTTGATATTAAGACCCCTCGCGGGATCTTTCGCATAACTCTGTCCGCGAAAGGCGTTTACAGAGTTCAGTTTCCGAGGAAGCGAACTTGGGCCAAGAAGTTAAGGATCTCCCATCAACGGAGACAAGAGACTCGTAGGTTCCGTGAAGTCCTAAAACTGTACTTCCAGGGCAGGCAGGTTTCATTTTCAAAAATCAAAGTGGATTGGGAGGGATATTCGAAGTTTGAAGTGAGAGTCCTCAAGAAGCTCCGGAACATTAGCTGGGGCAGGACAATTACCTATCAGGAATTAGGTCGAATGGCGAGCTCACCCGGGAGTGCAAGAGCCGTTGGGCAGGCGTTGAAAAAAAACCGGACCCCGCTGATTATTCCGTGCCATCGTGTGGTAAAAGCCGGTTCATATCTTGGAGGATTTTCGCAAGGCCTATTTTGGAAAAGGAGATTGTTGCGCCTCGAGAAACAGACGCGCTTTAAATCATGATGCGGAAAAACCCATTTTGAGTCGTTTGTCATCAATGTTATAATGAACTCTCGTCATAAAAATAAAGCGCGGATTGTCAAATCGCTAAAATAAGAAGAACCAAACCAAATTCTAAGTAAAGGTAGTTGGATAGATTGCAACCTAAACGTATTGCTCTCCTTGCGCGGGAAGCCGCCGAAGATAAACAGGCTAGAGATCCCGTCATCTTAGACGTATCCAAGCACACGAGTGTTGCGCATTACTTCCTTATCTGTCACGGCAATTCGGACAGGCAGGTGCGGGCGATTGCCCAGAACATTATGGATCAACTTAAGATGAAGAAGGTATCCCTCTGGCATGTTGAGGGGATGGAAAGCGGTAGCTGGGCCCTGCTGGATTACGGTGGGTTGATTGTCCACATCTTTCATCGGGACGTACGCGAGTTCTATAATTTAGAGAGATTATGGGGAGAGGCCCCACGGTTATGAAAGAAAGCATCGAGAGCGTTATCATGAATCATTTGAAGGAATATGCAAAAGCAAAGGGTGTGGATTTGCCCGGAGATTTGGCAGTCGATCTTGTCGTGACCAAAGATCCTTCTCATGGCGATTTTTCGACAAACATTTTTTTTAAACTGGCAAAAGCCATGAAAGAAAAACCCTCAGCGATTGCAGTTGAAATAGCCGGTTTGATCCAAAAAGACAAGGAAGCTAAAAAGGCGGGCATTTTAAAGTGTGAAGTTGCCGGGCCCGGGTTTATGAATATTTATTTGGAAAAGGAATCGTTAGGCAAGGCCCTGCAGGAGGTTCGAAAACAGGATGAAAAATACGGTGAATCGGATTCGGGCCAAAAGAAGAAGGTCTTAATCGAGTTTGTCAGCGCGAATCCGACAGGCCCTTTAACCATAGCCCATGGCAGACAAGCGGCGGTCGGGGATTCGATCGCCCGCATCTTGAAAGCCGCAGGATATGATGTCGTTAAGGAATTTTATCTCAATGATGCCGGACGTCAAATAACCTTGCTCGGTGAAAGTCTTTATGCCCGGTATCTTCAGCATTTCGAACATGAAGCCGAGGTGCCCCCTGAAGGCTATCAAGGCGAATATTTGCTGGAATTGGCTAAGAAGCTGGCGGGCGAACAAGGCGATCAATTGTTAGCGCAGAAGAAAGACAAGTCGGTGGATCTATGCCGGGAATATGCCGTGAAGCATTTGCTGGGTTTGATTCAAACGGATCTGAAAAAGATTGATGTGGAATTTGACGATTATTTCCAAGAGAGCACTTTATATAAAAAGGGGAGCGTTCAGGAAGCGATCGATTACCTGAATCAAAATAAGCATCTCTATGAAGAGGACGGTGCTTTGTGGTTTAAGTCCTCGAAATTTGGAGATGACAAGGACCGGGTCGTCAAAAAGTCGACAGGGGAATGGACATACCTGGCTCCTGATATTGCCTACCACCGCTACAAATTTCAAAGGGGATTCCAGTGGCTGATTAATCTGTGGGGCCCGGATCATCATGGATATGTTTCGCGTTTAAAGGCGGCTTGTCAGGCGCTTGGACATGACGCCAAGGAAGTGGCTATCTGCATTGTCCAGCTTACCACTCTTTATCGCAAGGGGCAGCCGGTTCGAATGTCGACGCGCGCTGGAGAATTTGTGACGTTGAGGGAATTAGTCGATGAAGTCGGTGCCGATGCGGCCCGGTTCTTTTTTATCATGAGAAAGGTAAGCAGCCATCTTGATTTTGATTTGGATTTGGCAAAACAAAAATCTCAAGAGAACCCTGTTTATTATCTTCAATATGCGCATGCCAGAATCGCCAGTTTGTTGAAATATGCAGAAAGGACCGTTCCTAAAACGGCCAATTTCGACCTGCTTGATTCCAAGGAAGAACGCGAACTGATTAAGCGGATTGTGGATTATCCTAAAGCGATAGCCAGAGCAGGTGAGGCCCTTGAGCCTTATCGAGTTGTCGATTATCTTCATGAGTTGGCGACGGAGTTCCATAAATTTTATTCGTTCCATCGTGTTGTTACCGAGAATGAGGAGTTGACAGGCGCACGGCTTATTCTCGTGGAGGCAACTCGGATAGTCTTAAGAAATGGGCTTGCTATGCTTGGAATCTCCAGGCCTGAAACGATGTGAAACCTCTTGTCCTCTTGATCATTGGCCCAACGGCCACCGGAAAATCGAAAATAGCCTTGGAATTAGCCGAAAGGTTAAGCGGCGAAATCGTATCGGCCGATTCTATGCTTGTATACCGTGAATTGAATATTGGAACGAACAAGCCCTCCAAAGAAGAGCTCGAGCGAATCCCGCATCATATGATCAATCTGATATCCGTCGAAGAGAGTTTCTCCGTCCATGATTATTATCAAGGCGCAATGAAAAGCATCAGCAATATATGTCAAAGAGGTAAATTGCCCATTGTTGTTGGGGGAACCGGTTTATATATTCGTTCGCTCCTTCGAGGTATGGAGAAAACGCCTGCGCCGAACATAATTCTGCGAAATAAACTCGAAACGGAGTGGGAATCGGGTCAATCCGAAGCGATATACAAGCGACTTTTATGCATGGATGAAAAGAGAGCGACAACGATTAAACCCGGCGATAAAAAAAGAATTATCAGAGCTCTAGAAATCATAGTGTCTAAAGAAAAACATGACGAAGGTCAGCGGGGACAATGCGTTTCATTGGACGATTTGGGTTATAGAAAGCTCGTCATCGGACTCACAAAAAAAAGAAGTTTATTGTATGCTGACATTAATAAGCGAGTCGATGAAATGTTTGAAAGCGGTCTAGTTAAGGAAACGGAGAAAGTAAGAGAAAAGAATCTCTCGATAACAGCGCGTCAAGCAATCGGCTATCAAGAGTTCATGAAGAGCAGTAAAGGGACGAAAGAAAGCATTATCAGGGAAGAGATCAAAAAACACTCACGCCAATTCGCTAAGCGACAATGGACTTGGTTTAAGAAGGAAAATGATGTGAAATGGATAGATCTTGGTGATTTTAGGGATAAAAAATCGATCGTAAGTGAAATAATGGGTATGATTGATTCTGCATAGAGAGAAAATTCCCGCCCGATTCTGAAGTTATGCAACAACTAAATTCATAAGAAAAAAGGCAATTAATACCTACCAGATCGTGCATATTATTTGTCATGATTCTACCTTTGTACTATATAAAGGGATACGTCAATTATAGATACTTTATAAATACTTGACATAAAGTATCGGCTAATGTACATTTTATATATAGATTCTAAAGGCATTAAGTAACGATTACTTATTTCTAGCATTAGAGATAGAAAGAGTAAAAAAAATCGCATGATAATGTATGTAATGCTTTTGTGAGGAAAAAGAAGAGTCTTACGAGAGGAGGCGTGTCTATCCTGATGGTTTCGATGAGTAGTTATCACGAAGAGAGCAAACCAGTTCATATTAAGGCCATTAGTGTCTTTGTCATTGTTACCTTTCTCGTGACGCAATTTGATATTCGCCTGGCCTTCTCAATGCCACAATATTCTGCAGTTAATCCGCCAATTCATCAAAGCAATGTTGATCGAGACAGTAAAGAGAAGATTCATTATTCGCAAGATTTTGAAGATCTGTTTCAAAAGTACGAAATTATGGAAAAGCAATATGATGCAGAAAAGAGAGATGAGATTCCATTGAAGGCTGTTAAGGAAATCGATCCCATCGAAAACAAGGTAGGGATTCTGGAGACGAAGGAAATCGATGAAAACAAAGTACGTTATGAATACGAAAATGGTGCTTATTTTGTTGTTGAGAAGAAAGGAAAAAGGATTCTGGAAATCGGAGACTACGAGGACAAGGATTCCAATCGAATGATGACGAGAAGGATGAAGTATCGCGATGACGGATTTGAGTCCTATGTTGAGATTGATACCCAGAAGGAAGATTCTGAAAAATATGAAATATACGAGTTAGATTTTAAGGGGAGATTGATGCGTCTTCAGGAACGCGGTGTAATCCATGAATCGCAGAGGCAGCCTGAAGAGATAAAGAATTGGAATTTAGGAACGGTTGAATATCGAAATGCAGAAAATAGCGAATATCAAACCATCTATGAAATGGATGAAGAGGGCAGGCCTGAACGTCTCTTGAGTTATCGGACTGAGCAAGAGGGCGAAGTGACTGAAATCGAATGTCGATATGAGGGAGATCGAATCACCCTGATGGATACCGAAAGCGAAAGGTTTGAGATGAGACGGTATGCTAACGGTAGGGTGGGTGAAATGCTGGCCGTGGGGAAAATGACATTTGTTGAGGAAGATAACGATTATGCCATTGAATCTTTTATTGAGATGACGACCATCGAAAGGAATTCGACCGAGATCCCCGTTTATAAATTTGCTTCACAGGATGCAATGTCGGTCATTGTGCGGGAGCGTTTGGAACGAGGGGGTATCGGGAAAATACTTATTTACCGGGGGTATGATCAAGAGGGCCGCTATGTGAATCAAGAATACGAGTATGAAAGCAGTGAGAGTGAAAGTTCGGTCCTTGTTTATAATTATACGGATCAGGAATATATGATATTTAGAGTCTCGGGAAATTTCAAAACGGACAAGAACGGGAATCTTGAGAATCCGGTTGAATTTGTCGAGGGCGGAATCATCGCAAATATACAAACCCGCGAATTAAAAACAACAGTTGTTAAGCAGGGTAGCCGTTTTTTTGTTGTTGACCCTGAAATCAATAAGATCGAAACCGATCAGGAGAATGTTCAGTCGTACGTGGATCAATTGATCCCGGCCCGGGGGCCGCCAGCCGAGGAACGCTTCAGAAATGTGCTTGATTCTCGCGAGTCGATTGAAGAAAAAATCAGGACTCGCAAATCACCTTCCCATGAACCTGCCTTATTCAGTGAAACCCCGGAAACAGAAACTTTCCAATATGATGCCCTGCAAGCGAGAACCTTTGATTATGCGTATGAGCTCTTAGAACAGGAATTGCCGGTCGCTGTCCTTGTCGATGAATTGACCGCTGAAGATTTAGATAAGCTTCTCCTGCTGGATGTCGAGATCGGAATTCTCGTTCTTTATGGTCAGATTGTTCTATTTACAAGCGGAGATGGCCGTGAATTGAGACTGCTCCAATCGGTTGCGGATTTAGCCTCGAGTGCGGATTTCATCGCGCACACCCAACCGAACGGACTGGGCCCCAGTCAGGTCGATCTCGAAAATGCCGGTGAAGCGATCGAATACATGGTCAATCAAAAAGGTGAGGTGTATGCCTATACCCGGAATGGGGTCGTCAATGTTGCCGACTCGCCCGATCGAATGTTGGATGCCGTTTCTTGGGCTGTCGAAACCATGGAAGATGCTGTGGCGGGTGAAGTGATCGCGCGAGCCGAACTGAATCAATTTATTGCCGCGATGGAGCAATTCGAGGAAGCTCCGGAGTCCGAAAAAGTTCTCTTCCGTTCCGACAGCGAACAGCTGATCCAGCTCCCGGATCAAAATGAAACGGTCGTGAATACCTATACTGACCAGGGTGAATTTGTCCGCCAGGAAGTCTACGAAGGTCTCCATGAGAATGTGGAAGGTATCGAACCACGTTTAACCATCATCCTGCTCGAGGCTGGGCGTCAATTGATTATGTCTCACCCGGATTCGCGAACAAGTGTGATTCACCTCGATAGTGAGAGCCGTATCCGGGAGCAGGACATTTATAATTTCCTGACCGAAACGGTTGAGGGATTGACGCCGGATGAACATTATGAATTTGACGAAACAGGGCGCCGCATTGCCGCTGAGTTTGTGGATGACGGCCGGGCTATCCGTCAAGAATATGACTGGTCGGTTGCAAATCATTTGACGATAACCACTCGCCTTCAAGGCGCCGCCAATACTTACAGCCGGATCACTTACGACGCCGGGATGGATGAGGAGTTCTTTACCATCGATGATGTGGTGACAGAAAGATTTGGGACTTTTCATGGGACCGATGAGGAAGGGCATCTGTATACCAACATCTATAACGCGAGCGGACAACTGACGCAATCGCGTCATTTTATCGCGGTGATCGGCACTGGTGGGCAACCGACCGGTGCTTATGAAGAGGTTGTGACAAGTTATGACTATACGGTGGGAGCCGGGCAAGTGGGGATTACGGAGGAGGTCGTTTTGGCCAACGGCAATTTGGCGTTTAGAAGCCGGCAGGTGGTAGAGGTCGGGGACGACGGTGTCGTCAGTAGCGGCGACCGGGTGATTCAGTATGAAGCGGTCGAACAAAACGTACGGGTTCGGACCGATTATCTTTTTAATGATGAGAACAATGAGGTGATGGTGAGCCGGCAAGTGGTAAGTGATCAAGGAGCAGTTCTCGAAACGCTTTCACGCCAGGTCATCAGTTTGGGAGAGGATTCCGTTTTAAGTGAAGATGATCTTGTCCTGACAACAATTCAAGAAGAGGGCGGGCAGGTTGTCAGGACCGATTATGCTTATGATAACGTGCAAACCAACAGGGCTTCCGTCGAGAAATATGCTTCCAATTGGGAAGGCGATGCCCTGGTATTTTTGTCGCGTAACGAAATTGATATGGGGGCCGATGGGCGGCTCAATCTTGCGAGTGATGCGGTGCAGGACGATACCATATTTGCGACCGAAAGGATGCAGGAGATCGTCGAGGGGGGGATCCCGACCGGCGAGTTTGAACGCATTCGGACGGAATATGCATATGATAATGCCAACCGGGTGAGTGTCCAGCAATATGTGATCGAAGAAGGTTCTATTCCTGAATTCCGATCGTCCCAGGTAATTGACTTGGGGAGTAACGGCGTCCTGGATGAAAACGACCTCGTTCTTGCGACCGAAGAGATCATCGAGGGCGAAAGGATTCTCACTACTTTTGAATATTATCAAAATGAGAATGCCGTTGAAATCGAACGCCAGAAAAGGGACGAGGATCTGGGCTTTTTGGAATTAATTTCCCGCGAAAGATTGGATTTGGGTTCGGATGGGCGTCTCAGTGCGGATGACCAGAGGATTTGGATCCTCCAGTTTGAGGAGATTTATGGGGTCGATGGTAATTCCACGGGTGAGTTCGGCTGGATCCAAACCGAATATGCGTATGGCATCATGGGGGAGAATACGGTCAGCTTCACGAAAAATGTCGTGGACGGCGAAGGCAATCCGACAAGATTTTTGACGGCACAGACGGTTTTCTTGGGGGCGGATGGGGAGCTTGACGTTTTGAATGATCCCACGCCCGATGATGTCCTTCTTCAGATGGAAGGTTTTGATTCGAACGGTAATCTTTTCATGCAAAGGCAGGATGTCCAAGGCCGCATCCTTTTTACGGACGCTTATGAGGCGGTCCTGGCCGCCGACGGGAGTTCGACGGGGACCTTTGTGCGGATCCAAACAACTTTTTCATATTCCGATTCGGTGACCAACCAAGCCACGATTACGCGGCAATTGGCGGGTGATCCGGCCCATGCTTCCGTCGAACGATTCGATTTGGGAAGCGATCATCGTTTGAATTTGGCCGGCGAAATTTCCGACGATCGGGCCCTTTATATTTCGTTCTGGAATGAAGACGGTGAGTATGTCCAGGGGCAATATACTTATAACGCCGACGGGTCGTTTTCAATCGCATATGTCCGTAATCTCGGCCTTGCGAATGAAGTACGGTTTACCGAAGTGTATGACGCGGTGGGGACTCTTATCAATGTGATTCAGGGTGTTGGGCCTGAAGATATCCTTGAGGGGGTCCCCCAGTTTTTCTTTGATTCCGAGGGCCGCGTTATTCGTCGCGTTGATCCCAACGGCATGGTCACGGAATTTGATCCGGTTTCCGGATTAGTCACGCGTGTGACTCAGGCCGACGGCACTTATGCCGCTTACGATTACCTTTTCAATGCCGCGAATGAACTCCAGCGAACGACCTTGACCTATTCCACGGGTGAGATTGAAATCTATGATCCCCAAGGGCGGTTGATTGAGAGCATCGATACGGAAGGTATGCGGCAGATTTTTTCTTATCTCGGTGACAACCTTTCGAAGATCGATTCTTATGATCCTGAAGGCCTTCTTCTTTCAACGATTTCTTATAACTATGCCGCCGACGGGTCTGTCACTGAAACCGTCCAGGATTTCGTCAATCGAGTGGATACGATCAATATTTATAATGCCGAAGGCCAATTTATGAGCAGCACGATCACGAATTATGTGACGAAGATGACGCACCATTATGACGGCCTTGGGACGTTGCTTTGGAGCCGGAATGATGAAACCGGTTATACCGTGGAATATTCCGGCGGACTTATCCAGACTGTGTTGGATTCGACGATGCAAACGCTGCATGAGTTCTCTTTTGTCCGCAATAGTGACGGCCAGGTGGTGGGAGCAAGTCTGAATGGTGCCAACCCTCTATCTTATGATGCCTCGGAGGGTGAGTATGTTGAAGTTATGATGGCGGGCGGCAGCAGTATCTTCAGTACGGTGCTGGACCGTGGAGAGAATCAGAAGACACTTCTTTTAAGCAACGGGGTTACGATTAATTATGACATCGCCGCTGATGGTTCGATTATCAATATTGATGCGGTGACCTATCCGGGTTTTGATGTTGTTTATGTCACTCAGGAGGAAGGCGTTGTCATCCTTCAAATCGTCTTCCAGGGCAACGCGACTTTCCTTCGGTTTGAAGATAATCCGGCGGATCCCGGAAATCTCCGTTTGGTTTCTTCGCAGAATGTCCAGGGCCGGGAAGATGTTTATTTTTATGATGCCGACGGCAACCTGAGTGATCTGGATTACATTGCCCAGGGTGACGGCGTCCGGATCTACTTCAGAAAAGATTCGGAAGGGACGGTTTTGGATGATGACGACAACCCGGTGATTGATCGGGTACTTGACCGTTCGGGGCATGTAAGTATTTATGGCTATACTTTGGCAGCCGATCCTTATTTTGCTAGGACTGTGACGGAATATGCGAATGAGGAGGATGCGGCCTTGCACGGTCAAGTTGGTGCGGCGCCGATATCCGTCCGCGTCTTTTTAACCGAGGAGGAAGCGGATAATTCAGTGCATGAAGTTGAAGGCGGCAATTTTCAGGTTGAAGCTGTCGTGTATGTCATCAATCAGGATCAAGAGATCATTGCACGGATCGAGGAGGGAGCGGTTGCCGGCGAGTCGTTGTCGCTTACCTATAATAATGAAGGCCTGGGTGAAGATATTGCAAGTGATTTCCCCGCATCTTTCTGGACTGCGAAACAAGGGGAGCTTGAAAGTAAGACTTATTTCGCTGAGACGATCTTTGAACAGAAAATCATTCAACGTGTCGAAGACCGTGTGACCGGCCTTACCACATATTATGAATATGATCCTGTGGGACAAGGTTTCCTGCAGGTTATCCGGCAATACGATCCTGAAGGTACTGCGGATCCTGAACGCGGGGATCTCCTTTCCGAGAGTTATTTCGGGAAGAATGAATTTCTTGAGCCCGAGATCCGCTACACGGTTTCTTATAAGGGAGCCGGGGATGGTTCAGGTACCCGCGAACCGGATACGTTAACGATCTTTACCTTCCTCGATGATAACACCCAGATCTTCTCGCAATATGAGATTAAAGGAAGTCTCGATCAGGTGATCTTCGCGGATGAAGAACCTCCTTTTACTCTTGTGCCTGCCGCAGGCGACGAAGCCGACACATTTATAAGCCATACGTTACAGCGTAGCTTGGGAGAATTAGGCGTCCTAATCATTACCGATGTCAATATCGACGGTTCCGAAATCGATGGCGTCAGCGAACGGGTCCTGCAGAAGTTATTGGATGATGGAGATGTTGTCATCACGACGAAAGTGAACGCCGACGGCAGTGAAACTGCTGAGAGCGCTCGTTTCCGCCAGCATGTCATTGATGAAAATACGGTAGTTATTACAACAGAAGTTACCGAAGATGGCGAGTTTGTTGACGGTGTATCAGCGCGTTTCAAGCAGTTCGTGATTGACGACAAGACGACCGTCATCACGACTGAAGTTCAGGCAAACGGCGATGATGCCGCTGACGGGAG
>JAFGHI010000050.1 GCA_016930235.1 Candidatus Omnitrophota bacterium | reverse complement strand
GATTCCTACCGGAGGACCGGTGGATGTTCCGGCGGAAAAAGATTTTAACCAGCCCCGGCCTGCTAACGAGAAACTCGATAACACTTTTACGGTGCGAGCGGATGACAGCGGTGTTGTCGCCGTAAGCGTGACGGATTCTAAGGAAGACGTAACGACGACATTCCGGATGTCAGGTATGTTTGCCGCAGAACCCGGTGAAGAAGCGCTTGTTCATTTATGGGGCGGCAACACGGGTGCCTATCTCGGGATCGGAGCCGTCGAGCCGGTATCGGTTACAGCCAATGGCCCGAACCGGCAGGGCGAAATCGGAGGATCGCGTCCTTTCAAGAAAAACGAAGTGCGAAAAGGAAGCGCCTTGATAAGTGTTAGCATACCTAAGCGCTCCGAACTTCGCGCTACGGAGGAGTTCGGTTCAGCCGCCGAGTTTAATCAATTCCATAGTTTCTTTAGCGGGGAGAATGAAAAGAAACGAAAATATGGTGAGGCGATGGCCTTTCTGGCTGAAGCCTTAAGCGGTGCAGCGCAGATTGACAGCGACCGTGCCGAGCAAATCTTCAAAGAAACTTATCTCCCTTACCTGATCACCTATATTCCGCCTATGTTTGCGGATCAATTACGGTCGAGGCTCCTGGATACAAGGACTCCTTTTCTACAGGCGATGGCCTATTTGATCGCGACACCGGAACAATATGAGCTGGAACAGAAATTGCGCGTCCGCAATGCCGTAATCCGGCAAGAGGCTGCTCTGAAACTTGCCGGCATGATTAAGGCCGGTGAGATTTTTGTTTCGCCTTTATCGTTAAATAATAATGTCCATGTCCACAGCAAATTTTCTTATGCGCCTTATTATCCCGAAGAGATTGCTTACCGCCTGCGGCGGGCCGGTCTCAGAAACGGCGGGATCATCGATCACGATACCGGTGCTGGGATCCCTGACTTTTCGCAGGCCGCCGATCAATTCGGTATCAAATCCACGTCGGGTTTGGAGATGCGGCTCAATCTTAACGGTGTGGTGGTGGATGGCGTTGATTTTTCAAAATTGATTCTGAATGCGCCCGGCGTTGCCAATATGGTTTATTTTCTTTCCCATGCAGTGCCCAATATCCATTCTCCGCGGGCCCAAAGACTTCGCGAGCTTCTTCTGGCGATGCGTGCGTCAAAAGAAGCGCGCAACAGGAAAATGATTGCCGGCGTGAACGAAAAACTGGAGCAGCTTGGGATCGCCGTTTCGGTTGATTATGACCGGGACATTCAACCGTTGGCCGAAGACGGCAATACGACGGACCGGCATTTGATGGCGGGCCTTGCCGGATTACTGGGTGCCTACAAAAAGGCTTATGAAAAGATTCTGGGCCCTGAAAGGATCAAAGACGCCGAAAAGGCCGTCCTGGCTTTCAAGGCCGGTGACATTGATGTCCCGATGAGTATGTTACGCAGCGTATTTTTGATGCCCGGTACAGAACTCTCTTGTTTTATCCAACCGGATGAGATTGAAAATCCGGCGATGGCCGATGCCGTTGATGTGATCAAGAAAGCCGGCGGCATTCCGGTGTATGCTTTTCTTGGCGATTCCGACAGGCTCAAAACGGACGAGGCAAGAAATCTCGTGCCCCTTTTCAAGTATCTCGTCCGGATCGGTGTGCTGGGGATTGCTATCATGCCGCATCGAAATTCAAGTCAGGAAATCGAAGAGGTGATCAAACTTGCCGGCCAATACGGCTTAAAAGTTTTTAGCGGAGTCGATATCAATCAGCCTACGATGCCCTTCCTTGAAGAGCGCGGCCTGGTCGAACTGCCGAAAGTGGCCGCTTCACAAATCTCGGGTTATAGCCCTGAAGTCGCCAAGGCATTTTTGACAGGCGGCGATTTTCTGGTGGGTCATGAATTCCTCGGCCGTTTTGCCGGGATGGGATATTACAGTGAAGCCCTGACGGCGCTTCTTCCCGATCCTGAGGAACGTTTTCTCTTTTTATCATCAATTGGCGCAAAAAGTTTTGGCGAACTTAAGAACCTGAGAGATGGGATTGCTTGGTCCCGCAATCAACGAAATTTCATAGAAGAATTAATCGCTTCTTTTCGTTCCGAGCTCCGCCAAAAAGAAGGCGGACAGGTGCGCTCGATTCCGTTCGAATCGAGTACTGCTCGGGTCGTGAATCCGACCGATTCACGCTCCGAACAACGTCAAGTTGTTCGAACGCTTGCGGTACCTGATCAAGAAGATCAGGCACGCTCCGAGCTGCGACTGGCAAATATAGAAGATAATATCTCAGAGGCGATTCAGGAAGCCGAGACGGCTTGGAGTGAGCAAATCCATTCGCCGGTCGAACTGTGGAGGAAAGAAGAACTCATCGAATTTTTGCGGACAATCTTCGATCCTGAGATTGCCCTTCAAGCAGGCCCGATCTTTGTGCCCCGGGCCGTTGTCCTTAACGAAGCCCGCATGGGGTTGACGCCGATCGGCATTAAATTTCTGCGGCAGATTGACATTAAGAATCCTATTTATGTCGAGGCGGGAGCCGGCATCAACCGGTATACGGGGAAGGTTTATTTTTTAGATGAGGAGTATCGTGCTGCCGGGGCTGAAGTGCTCGAGCATGATAAATTCGTCTCGCGGGCGCAGGCATCGAAAGAAAAAATTGTGGTCAGCATTAAAGATCCGAGGCCGAGCGAATATGATCTTCTGGACAATGCCGTACTCTTCACTTATTTGCATCTTGCCGCTTCCAAACAATTGACCGCGGATCTCCTTGCCAGGGTGAAGGCCGCGGTTGCCTATGAAACGATTGCCTATGATGATCATGGCGTCAACAAAACGCCTGTTCTCCGGCCCGCGAGCCATGCCGCCGGCTGGCTTTCAGCCGTGCGCTATGCCGTGTTTGCCAGTTATCACCGGTCGATGAACTCGGATGGGTTGGATGCCCGGTTCCTGGAAGTTGTCGAAAAATATCCCCGGATTCTGCAAGCCCTCAAAGGTTCGCTGGAAGGGAAAAAACTGATGGTCCTCGGCGGCGGCGTTGCCGGTGAAGCGGCTGCTGTTACTTTTGCGGAAATGGGCGCGACGGTGGTGATCACCGAGGTCAATGAGACCAGGATCCGTGAGCTTCAGGAAATTATCGCGGCAAAAAGTTTGGGATCAAAAATTCTTGTTCTGAAAAGGCCCGATCCCAAAATGCACCCGAACCTACCGCCAGAGATTCTCGGACACTTGAGAAAAGTCAATGGGCTTGTGGGTGCGATTCTCGTGGAAGGTGCGGTAGCGCCGCGGGAAATCGATGATGCGCTTTACGACGAACTCGCCAAGCTCGGACTGCTTGAGTATGTGGCGGACATCGCCATTGACCAGGGCGGCAATATCGCCGGTTCGACAGCAAAAAAATATCACGATGGATGGATCTCCGATGAGCGAGGCATCCAAAAATTCACGATCACTAATATGCCGAGCGCCATCCCGCTCCATGTTTCGGTCGGTCTTGAGGCGGCGAAACTTGCTTATCTTGTGGTCCTTCTGATGGGCCCGGAGAAAGCGGCCAAGACAAAGGGCTTTACCGAATTAGCGCGCGGCTTCAATCTGTATAAAGGCGCTGTGACGCATTCCGCAGTTGCCAAAGCGTCGGGCTTGCCGTTTGTCCCTCTCGAAGAAGCAATGCAACAATCCAATCGCTCCGAGCTGCGGATGCTTTCAGAGGTGATTAATGTTCTTGGGGAGAGTGATTCTGGTTTGGTTTCAGGCGGGCGATTATCACTCATGTTGTTTAGTTTGGCTGTGTTCGGTGTCGTTTTGGGGTTGATAGTGATATACATGGATTCATGGGCATTAACTTTACCAGATTTGAAGAAGAAATCGGTTGACGAATTGATTGAAATGTTAAGCACAGCCGGCTCCGGAGTACGCCATGATGTGATTATAGAACTTGGCAACCGCGGAGATGTTCGTGCGATTCCGCATTTAGAAGCTTTGAAAAATGATTTCGCGGAGGATGAGTATAGGCGGGACAGTGAAGATTTAAGAAACGGATGGATAGGGACACTTGAAACGCCGGGATACGATAATAGGCCGGTGGTTGCGGAGGCATTGGAAAGATTGCAAAAGATACAGGGAAATTCCGGTTCAAGCGGGTTCGGCGCTAAGCCCTCTGATGATGCTTCGAGCAAACCTCGCTCCGAGCTGCATTCTGGAGAAGTGACAGGTGACACGAGACAAGTGACAAGAGTTGGCATGTCACCCGTTACACGTCCCGTGTCACAACTTTCTGGGCGCTCCGAGTTGCGAAATACCAGCCGCAGCGGCCGAATCCCGAAAATCAATGCGGCCAATCGTGACCGGGCGCTTCATCAATTGAAAGCCATCCAAGCGGTGCTGGGCCAGAAAACGCCGGAAGAACGAAGAGATACCGAAAATCAGAACATGATGACGGCTTCCGGGCATGAAACTTATCTGATTGAGCACAAAAGTCCGGATATGGCTACCGGTCATGTCAACACAATCAGTGAGGGGCATTGGAATGAGATATGGAAATTTTTAAGGACGCACCAGACACTGGTTCGAAGGGGCGAGAGGTTTTTATCGAGATCCGAGCTGCGCTCAATTCCGTCCAAAATGAGGTTGCTTAGTCCTCAGAAACTTCTCGAGATTATTTCGGGTTTGAATCATTACGAGCCTGAATTAGCAACCGATTCTGTTGTGGCAATTCGTGAGTTGATTAGGCGGCAATCCATTCCTGATCTTCTGATCGTATTTACTGTACTGCATAATATATTCGTCCCGGATACCTGTCAAAGAATCCTTGAAATGTTACAAAAAGAAGGTAGTTCCCTTGGAGTTTCGTGGACCCAGGATATTATCAGTGCTCATAAAAAGGATTTGAAAGGGTTAGCAGACTATGTGAGAAAAAATCCTTCGTTTTCGACCCGCCGGGCGGAATGGGCTATTTTGTTAACGGCTTTAAGAAAACCCGGATTACTCAAATTGTTTTCGATGTTAGACCCGGAAAGCGTAAAAACAACGGAAATGCTGGACCGAGCCTTAAAAGATATTTCTAAAGTTTCAAGTTATTTTACCAGTACGGGACTACCCAACAAACGTAACGACATTATTTTTGGGGCAATCAATGATTTTTTAGCGAATCGAAATCGCAGAACAGAGGAATTGCTTGGTTTTTTTGAAGCAGCAAAAACAATAGCTGCCCGGATATCAGATCAAATTCCGGAATTTCTTCTATCGAGCATTGAATCCACAGACTCCGAAACTGGTGCGGTTTTGTCACCACAGATCATACGAGAATTCAACCCCGCATTTTCTAAAGAATTGAAAAAACAGCTTAAAACACTTGCCGATACTTGGCAACGCTCCGAGCTGCGGGAAACAATTTCGTTCTTACAGCCGGTTTTGGATTTTGCTTCGAATCATCCCGTTTGGGCAATTCTACTTTCCATTAGTGTGCTTCATATGCTTTTGGATATATTTTTGGGGTTACGACATTTCGCAAAGTCGATTCGTTATAGGAACTATACGTCTTTCGGACGTAATGCCCCGCGTATTGAGAAAGACGGGTTGATATTTTTGCCCATGAATTTGGGTGCAGTTTTATTTATATCATGGCTAGTTGTGCCCGATCCCGAGTTCGGGACGCTCGTGGGTCCGATCACGAATCTTTTTTTATTTCTAGGCCTTCTGCTTATTAATGTTCTCGAGTTTTCCGGCATAACGGGTCCGCTATTTTATCGTTATAACCCCCGGAAATATCAAAAATTGACCCGAAACCAAACTAGACGCTCCGAGCTGCACTCTGATCAGGTGACAAGTGACATGAGACAAGTGACAGGAGTTGACATGTCACCCGTCACACGTTCCGTGTCACAGCTTTCCGGACGCTCCGAGCTGCGGGCGGAAGATCCAAAGGGCAAAAAGCCTACGAGATGGAACAGAATATTGCGGTCAATCTTTTCTCCCGATGACCACCCGAAGGACTATCAGAGATTAAAACCTGGTCAAATCAAGCAGTTTAGCCCGGAGGAGCTTGTTAAAATTACTTTGGGCTTGAATCATTACGAGCCTGAATTGGCAACCGATTCCGTTCAGGCGATTCGTGAATTAATCAGGAGGAAATCGGTTCCCGACCTTCTTATAGTTCTGGGGCGGATGAATGGTGATTTGACCAGAAAAAAAGTTCTCGAAATTTTACAACAGGAAGGCCGTTCGCTCGGCGTTTCCTGGGAACCGCAAATTATAAGGGCGTATTCCCATGATTTGGAAGGGCTGGCGGATTATGTAAGACGAAATCCTGACATCATTCGCCGTCAGAAGGAATGGGATATTTTGTTGGCGGCTTTAGACAAAATGGAATTACTCGCGCGGTTTTCAAAGCTTGATACCGAAGATATCACGACAGCAGGAATGCTGGCTCAAGCTTTGCAGGAGGTCTCTAGGGTCTGGCCCTCTTCAGATGATATAAGAGACAACTTGTCTGCCGAAATCCGGAGGACGAAGATAGCGCCCTGGAATGTTCAGCACAGTATTTCATATGTGGTAGATTACTTCTTTCTGAAAAGGCGGAATTGCACCGTGCAGGACTTGCTTGGTTTTTTTGAAGAAGCGCAGGAACTCGCCGCTGAACTAGCGAAGCAACGGCTTCCAACGCGTGAAAAACCATACTACGATGGCATGGATCTTCCCGAGGAATATTTTCATGATGAGTTGTCGAAGCGGCTTTCTAGTCTTGCAGCTATGTGGCCAAATTCCAAGCCGCACAAGAGTTCGTTGGGTGCTGAGATTCACCGGACATTTTTAACCAAAGACGAAGCCGTGGCTCAAATTGTTGGCCTTTTTGGATTATCTCAAGATTATATTAACCGCAAGCTGGAACTTGTCAAAGAAGATGTCCTGGGTTTTGAAGTCTTTAATCTCAATCCTCAAGCGGGTTCTCCTGCCTACATCCTCGTGGTCAGCGCTGATAAGAAAGATTTAAGGGCCGATCTATTTTTGGTTAAAAAAGGCAAAGAGGGCCATTGGGCGTCTCTCACCGTATCGGAATCGCCTTCTAGAAACCAAGGTTCTGGTTTTATGAGCGCACCCCTTGAAAGAGGTTCTTTTCAGTTTGGAATGTTTAAAGATTCGGCGCAGGAGGACAGGCCTTCTCATGTCCTGATTATGTATGATCGAAAAGTTATGGGTAGCCAAAAAATGGGCGGTATATTGGAGCGTTTTACGGTTAGACAAAGCGCCGAGAGTGCAGAGTTGCATATGGAAAATATCAACCGCATCAAAGCAGTTTATGGCAGAGCTGCTTCAGATTTTCGCGTGATCGAGGACGTGATCGAGGACCCGGGCCATCATGCAAGCTTTGTTCTTTATGATGGACACGAACCCTTTTGGTTCCAAAATTTAGCGACAGGCATAAGCGGGGTTATTGTTACCTTTCCGGAGCTTGCCGGAAGAATCCGGAAGCAAATGGAATATTTCAGAGAAAAAGGTTTTGAAACAGTTATCGTTCTTGAGAAAGACGGGTTCGGGGTTAAAAAGCAAGATTCTCCGGAAGATATCGGTGCATCAGTTGCGCAATCTGTTCGCGATTATGCCGATCGTGCGCGTTTTATCGTTGATTCGGCCGTCAAAGATAGCCGCCCGGGCGCAAGAAACGATATCTACATCTCGGTTTTTTACTATCCCAATGTTACTTACAAAAGAACTGAAAGGTCCGAGCTGCACCCAACAGAAAGTTCAATGTTTAAAGTTCAAAGTTTAAAGTTAGATTCACAACCTGCGGTTAACCTTGAACCTTTAACTTTGAACTTTGAACCTGTGTTATCTTCACGCTCCGAGCTGCACCAATTTCCGACCGAAATTGGTACTGCTCAGTCCTTTGGGCCGTCCGCCCAAAGGGCCGAGCTGCGTGAGGAGCAGCCCGCGAAGCCGGCAGCGGCGCGCGCCGGTGTTGTCACGGCCTATGCCCCCGAGTATGAAGGCCCAAGCTGGCAATTCAGTATTAAGCAGGGTGATCATCGCAGGCAGGATTTTTATGTCCACGGAGTAGAACATCTTAAGCGAATCTTGCAGGTTTTGGGTTTCAAGGATTTGAGCTTCCTTGATAATGTCGATATGCGAAGCTATAACGCGATCAGCCAGGCTATTCAGGATCACATGCCTGAGGACCTTAAGCTCATGAACGGGCAGTACATTCGGATTTTGGAAGCAAGCGATCCAAGAATGAAGTTTATGGATTCAGCGCGGGGGACGAGTTTTGCCCGCTTGTCGCCGACCGGCTTCCTGATGACCGATTGGTACATGCACTATCTCACTCTTCTTAATTACAACCGGGAAACAGGCAAATTAGATCTTCTCCAGGTTCTTCCGGAGAATGCTTTAGAGCTCGCTAGACGCGAACCTCAATTTACTCATCCGATGGCTTCCCTTCGGCTGAATGAATCCACCATCATTGTTTCCTCAATAGGATCGCAGCCGAGATTGATCGTCTTAAAGTGGAGCGGGGAAAAATGGGAAATCCGGAACATCGTGGAACCCGTTGAGGATCCCCATGATATTTCGAGCATAACCATTACAATAGGTATTGCGCTCTTGAAGCTTTCGGATACGGAATTCTTCCTTGCGAATAGGGGGAATAACACGATCCGCCGGTTTCAGCTAGACGGCGATAAGTTAATCCCCAAAGAAGTGCTCCTGCCGCAAAAAGATCACGAAGGCGGCGGGCAGTCCATTCACCTTCCGGCAGCCATGCTTTGGTTATCCAAGAATAAATTTGTCTTGGCCAATATTCATGATCTTCGGATCTTTACGAATAACGGTACTCAGTTTGTCAATACGGGCGTGATTGTTTCTGAAAGGGACCCTAACGGCGTTGAGACGATCTCAGAACCGACGGCTCTCATGGCCTTTGCTGAAAGGACGGAATCCGGCGGCGTCGAAAGCTTCTTGGTGGGGAATTCCGGGAACAATACACTCCGTCGTTTTACAGCCCTAGATATTGACAAAGACCGCTGGGTTCCGATGGAAGCGGTTCAGCCTGAGTATTACTCTAACAAACCGCCTACTTTATCGGTTCACAGGGAAAGTTACCCGACGATTTCCGGCCCGACTGATTTCTTTCCTGTTGCCCCGGACCAAATGATCATCGCCAATAAAGGCGGCGGCAATTTGGCACTTTATAAAATGACCGGCCCTGTCCTTGACTGGCCGTTCGGGGAAGATGGTGAACCAAGATCCGAATTGCGGTCTCAAGCAGCACGTCCCTTTGGCCGCATTTCTGTGACAGCGCCGCAGATCATTGAATTGAGCGATCAGGCCCGCGGCTTCATATTTCATATGCCCAAAAATCCGACCTACAATCCTGAAAGTCCGGTCATGTTTGCCGCGTTCAATAACTGGATCGACGGACTGGCTTTAAAAGACATGCAAGACGAAGCATTTATGAATGCGAAAGCCGCGCAAACCGCGGACGCAATTATCCGTTTTGTCGATGCTTACCGGGAAAAGACGGGGGATGAAAACGCGAGCGTGGCACTCGTTTCCTACTGGACGACGAAAGCCGGATTGGGCCTTTCCCAAGGGCATCCTTATCCGATGCTGATGGAAAAAACGCGTCAGATTGTTGTTGCCAAAAGACCGGACATTGTTTTTTCGGGCGAAGGAACGATGCAGCTTGATGCCGCGACGATCCTCGCGACGCACCTGAGCAAGATCTATCCCGGGCAGGATGCAGCGTTCGGTGAAAAATTGAAGGCGAGCGGGCGTTTCCCCGCCAGGATCTTCATGTTCTCCAATTTTCATGCGCTCGAAATGGCCAAAGATACGCTGGCGTTTATGGAAAGTCGGGGGCTTATCGATGCCTATCTTCAGAGATTGGAATCCTTGGCGCGCGCCAAGCATGCACGGATCGTCATTCCCGAGGCGTTAAGTCCGGATGTCTTAAGGGCTGTTGCCGCATTTTTACAGAAAGATATCGGCGAGGTGATTCTGCTTGGCGATGCGGCCGCGGTTCAGGCCGCGGCAGAAAAGGCGGGGGTCGATGTTTCCCGGGCGCGAGTCATCGATCCGGTAACGCGGATGGGTCAGGAGTGGAAAGATTCCGCGGGCAAATATTTTCGATTAAATTTCAACGGAATGCCTGAAGAGGCGATAACGGCTGACATGATCAGTACCGGCTGGCGGACGCTCGATATCCAAATGAAAATGATAAAAAAAGTGCTCGCACCGAAGATAGCCAAAGGTCTGTTACGGGGGCCGGAAGATCTTTTTTACGGTGCCTGGATGATGGCGAGCGGTGAGGCCGATGCGATGGTTTCAGGAAAGGAATATGATTCCGAACACGTGATTTACGCCATGAAGATGCTCGTCGGGATGGCCGAGGGGGTCCGGCATGTTTCCGCCGCCGAACTTTATAGTACGCCTTATTCCGTGATTGGTACCGACGGAACATTTATGCTGGCCGATATTACGACGAATCAGAATCCGGATGCGAATGTCCTGGTTGAGATAGCGGTGAGTACCGCCAGGAATATCCAGCGCCTGATCAGCCCCGAGGTGAGGTTAGCATTCGTTTTTGGTAAGGGTGAAGAGAGTGGGAAGATCGAACAAGCGATTACGCAAACAAAAGAAAAATTACGAGAGCTTGGGATCCGAGCCGAAATTGCGGATCGGCCGATGGGTGTGGATGAGGCTTTGCGGGGCGGTTATAACGGCCTGATCGGTCCGGATCTTGATGCCTCGAATACCCAGTACAAAAATTTTCAATGGTTTTCGGGTTTTGCGACGTTGAGTTTAACGAGCGGCGGCGCGGCCAAATCCATGCATGACCTTTCGCGCGGCGCAACGGCCGAAGAAATTGAAAAGACCATGGAAGTTGCGGTTGCTCTTTCCGAACCGGCATCATCCGTTTTGACGCCTCCGCGCTCGGAGCAGCGCCAGGAAGAAGATTTCCTGGATCTCGTACTTGCGGAAATTGATAAGGCCAAGGCGGCAGAGATCGCTGACCAGTTAGCGGATCTTGAAGCCATGGAAGGGGTGTTGGGGAAAGCCGGGGAAGACGTAGAAGACCTGACAGGGGAAGACTTGAAAGGGCTTGAAGAAGATCGCTTATCCATCGAGGAACGTTTTGAACGTATCCGTAAGGCAGTTCGTGAAGACAGAGTTCAAGAAGCCGTCGGTCATATTCAAGCTAACATTACTCTCATCGAGCAAACTTTTGCTTTTGGGTTTGATCTGGAAGTTTCTCATGAAAATCAAGAATATGAGAAGCGTGTTGCTAAAATCACCGGGCCTCTTGAAAGGGCTCGGACCCTTCTTGAGGCTTTTCTCGCCGGTCAGCGTAAGGAAAATGTCCCCGAGAGAGTGTCTTTAGAGATTACTCAAGCCAAAGCTGCTATGCCTGTTCCCGAAGATAATGATGCTCTGGAAAGACAATTCGGCCAGGCATTTGATCAGATTCTCACAAAGATTTCGGGGGACAAGATTAACGAGGCCATCGCGGATATCAGCAGGATTATCCCTGCGCTTACGAATGCTGTTGATGTCATGGCTTCGCATGGCAAGTTTCCACGCCAGAGGCCGAGTCCGAGTCCGCAAGAGAGAACCCGGCAGGTCAACGCCCACCTGAAGAATGCTCAAGGCTTGCTTATAGCCTTTTTAGCCGGCCGGCAACGCGCAGAATTACGCACTGCCAGACGCTCAAAGCTTCGGGAAATGACTGAGCCGGTGGAAGTTGGGTGGGATGAGTTGGCCAAAACGGTTGATTCTCTGATTCCGGAAGTTGCCCGGAGATTTAAGAGTAGAGATGCGAAAGGGCCTTATTTTGTATTGACGTCCCAGTTCCCGCAGAGGGAGATTCATGCCATCTTGGGCGATCACGGCGCTCAACTGGGAAGCGTTGGTCTTGATCAGACCGGTATGGGAAATCAGGTTGTCACTAGCCTTCAATCTTTGATAGGCGGAACGCACGACTTGGGAAGAGAAAAATTTCTTATCGAGACTTTCGGCCCGAATATTCATGTAACGGTCGTTGGTTTGGAAAGGTCGGAGCTTCGGGCGAATGAGTTGGGCGCGCAATTCCACAGTGATTCCATATCTAAAGAAGAAGTGATCGCCAGGATTCAAAAAGAGTACGGCATCCCGGAACCGGTGATTACCGGGGCGCTTCAACCTATTGAAGGTGATTCATTAGGAGTTGAAATATTTGGGTTTGAGGAGGGTGGGAAAAAGCTGGCTTACCTTTTCATTGCGGATGAAAAAGAGAAAAATATAAGATTTAACATTTTTCTAATCGAAGAACATCAATGGAATAGCGACGGAAGAATAACGCGTTTGCAATGGCAGGATCCGATGTCGATTGCCGGTTCGATGGGGCCCGGTTTTATTAAGAGCCCGCTTCAATTCGGGATGTTCAAGACGAGCGCTAATGCTGACCGGCCGTCCGAGGTTATCAGACTACTCAATGGTTTGTTGTACCGGCACGGAATTCCTGAAAAGGCCGGGGATACGGTTTTGACGTTTAAAAGTTCGTCACGGACCGACTCCGCTTTCGGGAAAGCCGCCACAAGTTTTCGGGTTGTGAAAGGAGACCTTGTGCTTTTTAATGAGGATGCTCCGTTCTGGGTGATTGATTTAGAAAACGGTGACCAGCAGCCGGTGGTTAATTTTAAGGAATTACCCGAAGAGCTACAAGATATTGCAAATGGGTTTCCGGGGTCGAGGCCTCAAGTCACTTTTACCTTTGAGAGACATTCCTTGGATTCCGTCAACGGAGTGAACAATAAAAACATCGGGGTTAAGGTTGCCGAGGGGATTCGGGATCTGATGCGAAAGACTTCCCGACGAGCTGAGGAATCGTTATTCCGTTTGGCCTACAAGAGAAAAGACGGCGGCGAAAAAATAGAGATTGCAGTCTCCGTTTTCGCCCGTTCTGAGCAACGGTCCCTGCCTTTTGGCAGGGACACAGATAGACACTTCGGAACTGGACGTTCCGAAGATCGACAAGTTGCTCGAAAGGTTGCAGTGCAGAATCAACAAGATTCTGTCCGCTCCGAACTCAGGACGGATTGGCGTGCTGTTTCGGTAGGGCTGATCCGGTATGCCCAGGAGCGTGAGAAGTATCTTAAGGATGAATATGTAAAGTCAGCAGGGCGCACAACGCGTCCCCAGGAGGACGTTATTGCGCCTGCTCTCAAGGAAACCGGGGAAAGGCGTTTCCAGATGATCGAGGAAAATCCGGAAATAGGCACGATCGAACTCATTGACAGTCTGATTGGTGATCTCGGCAGGTTATCGGAGAGGGCAAAATCCGAAAATTGGGAAATGGCTGTCCGGAAGGACATCATCAATTTTCATCTCGAAGCGATTTATGCGGAGGTCAGTTATTTAGAAATGGCGTCCAGGACGGCTGACGCTTCACAAGTCGCAGGACACCTAGGCCATGCCGCTATGTATCTTTTGAATGCCATCACAACGAGGAATAAAATTTCTTTTGTGGGATATTTAGAAGGGAAACCTGGCGCGGGTGTGAACTATCAGCTTGAAAGGGCGGCTCATTTTTCGTTCGGAATGCTGACTGAAGAGTTCAAAGTCCGCATTGACAACGAAACGCTTACGGGAAGCGATATTGTCGGTCATTTTGGCCCTCTCATGGGTTTGATTCAGGCAATTCTTCTGGATGAAGCCAGTACCTACGGTTTAGAAGTAGAAAAAGAACCCCGCGCTGAGCTTCGGCAGAAATCTTATGATTTCAGCACTCCGCCCGGAACCGGACGTTCCGAGCTGCGGGGGACGGCGGAGGCAACAGTGGAAATTGCAGAGCAGGAGCTGGTGAAGACTGTTGATACCTATGTTCAAACGGCCAAGAAAATTATTGCTGAACTTTTCACGCAAGATGTTGATTTCCAGGAGCTCATAACCTGGCTGGAGCATTATCTTGAAACTGGTCAGTATGATGAAGCCGAAGTCAGTATTCTCGAAGCTATCCGGAAAATCCAAGTCGCTGCAAAAAGAACTCGGGACATGGCAAAGGAAATGAAACTGCTGGCGGCTCGTGAAGCCCTTCAAAACGCGCTCGATTTCCTCCCCGGTTTCGATGAGGTTGATTTGGGTGCTAGCCACTCCGAACTTCGGGAGGAGCTTTATTTTTCGCAAGCGGGGCGGTTCCGTCAATTGGAAGATGCCTTCCTCGAGCAAGTGGATCGACTGGATGCTTCGGTCAAAGGGCGTTTGGCGGACTTTGCGGTTGGAGCAGGCCAGTATCATAATGAGCAGGACCATGTTGAACTTAAGAAGATCTTGGATGCCGAAAAGGTTCAATACCCGTTGCATTTGGGGGTGTGGACTAACGGCCGGAATGTAGTTATGGGTGCCCAGAAGGGAGCGATTTACCGCAGCGAATTACTGATTTTGGTGGGACACTTGCTGGAGAAAGAACGCTCCGAATTGCGGGCGGGTTTTTATGATGTCATCAATCCACTACAAAGTCTATTGCGCAAGCTCAGGGCGAAGTTTAAAGGCAAGACAGGCCTCCGGGCGGGTGTTATTGCGGATTTGGATGAGGCCCTTAGGAGTGTTATTCAAGCCAACCGGGGCCGGGATGAATTGTGGAATTTACGCTTGGCCCATAGATCGATTCAGAAAGCGATCGAACATGTTTCGGCGGACAGAAGTATGAAACTCTACGTTGAGGACATGGCTGCTCTTCAGCAACCTTTGAGCGAACTAATATCTCTTAAAGAAGAACTTGTCGGCGCAAGTTATCAATCGACAGGGAAACGAGAAAAGATCGAGACAAGAGAACAAGCTATTGAAGTGCTTGGGAGTATTGCGCGAAACTTGACTGCGGTTCGCCAAACCGTCGATTGGCCGGCCGATTCTTATGCGCTTCTCACAACGGTTACCAATGAAGTTCAACTCACAAAATCTTTGCTTCAACAGGGAAATTTGCATAAGAGTGTCCTTAAGAAAGCCATTCAAGGTTTAGTCGACAAACGAATATATATTGAAACCATTAATGATGGGTTGTTAGATGCAATTCGAGGAAATGATGAGAGTTTGAAAAAACATGCTGCTGATTTGATCTCGCAGCAGGGTCGGGTTGCCGAAGAGTTAGCCAAAATCGAACAAGTGATTGCCTATCTGGAAGAGCAGGCCGGAAAGCCTTTGGCGGAACGCTCCGAATTGCGGGCGGAAATCAATGATGCCATCACACAAATCGAGGCGCTGTTAAACGATGAAAGAATAACACAGCCCATCCGTGAGAATTTGATTCGGGCCTTGACGGTTTTAAAATATGTCGCAAGAGGAACAAATGTGAAAGGAAACCTTGGTTTTGCGCAGGAATCCCTGGAAGCAGCGCTTAAAGCCGCCTGGAAGAATGATGATACGATTCTTTTGACAGGAAAAATATTTGATGCCCAACAGCTCTTAAGCTGGCCGGTACCGGCAGAGCAGGAACTTACCGTAGCGGGTGCGCGGGCCGAACTTCGGTCGGAAGTCAAAGAGGTCCGGACAGACAAGCAGGCGGTCCGTTTGATGGGTAATATCAAGACAGGGCTGAAGAAGATCAGGGACGATGCGGATATGGGATGGCAGGATGACTCGATCCGGCTTTTCAATACGGTGATTAGCGAACTTAACGGGATCCAGGTTCATTTGCGTCAAGGTTGGTATTCGAACGAGGCCAGTTTTGATAGATTCCGTGAGATTTTGAGTAAGCAGTTGGAGAATTTGCGCTCCATTATCAACATGGTCAGGGGAACGCGGGAGGAGACGGATGCTTTGGAGGAAAGAATCGGCGTTGAGTGGGATAAAATTCTCTTCGTGATGGCTTACTTTGGGAGACAAGCGGAACAGCGCTCCGAGCTTAGGGCGGAAATTAAAGAAATTAAAACGAGTGAGCAGGCAGTCAAGGTTCTTGAGAGTGTTGCAGGGAGTCTGACGCAGATGACTCAAAAGACAGTCTGGGCGGACGACACAGCGCCTCAACATTTTAGGAACGCAATAGAGCAAATTAGCTTGGTTCAGGCCTCGATCCGAATGAAGGATTTTCAGAAGGGAAATATCCGAGCGTTAACCCAAGCGCAGGATGCTTTAAGCGAAATCGTTAAAATGCTGGATAGTTTTAGTCGAAGGAGTGAACAAGCCTTCATGCAACAAATTATGGAAATGATGCTGACGCGCGGGGAAATTTCCGGTGAACAAGATAAAATCGAGAAAGTGATTCGTTATTTGGAGAAACAGGCCAGAAAGCCGGTGGTGGAACGCTCCGAGCAACGGTCAGAAGTCGAAGAAATTAAAACGAGTGAGCAAGCAGTCAAGGTTCTTGGAAGCGTTGCGAGAAAATTGTCTAAGATGGTGCAAAAAGCTCGATGGCCGCGTGGAGCAAATGTGCTTTTTAAAGACGCGCGGGCCCAAGTTCGGCAGGTACAAGCTTCGATCAAAACCGGGGACCGGCATAGGAATATTCTGACGAAGAATATTAGAGTGTTAACCGAAGCGAGAGAATCTTTAAGTGGGATCGACACAATGCTGAGTGGTTTTATTCAAGGGAGTGATATCGCATTTATTCGAGAAATTGGAGCAATGGTCGCTTGGCAGGAAAAAGTTACAGGGGAGCAGGATAGAATCGATCAAGTGATTGCCTATTTGGAAGAGCAGGCTGAAAAGCCTTTGGCGGAACGCTCCGAGCTGCACTCTGAGCATGTGATAGGTGACATGAGACAAGTGACAGGTATTGACGTGTCACCTGTCCAGCGTCATGTTTCACAGAAGGAAACGGGTTACCTTGATGTTGCGGGAATTCTGACGGAGCCGACAGAATTGGTCATGCGGGTTTTCCGCGGGATGATTGCCCCGATTCGGTTGGTGAAGTCCCTTGGGTTCAAGGCCTACAGTTGGGTCGTTGAGAGCATTGTCGGTAAGCCTGAAACTCCTGCAACTGCAGCCGAGCTTGTGGTGCCGCTGAGCGAACGGATCGAATCCTTCCTCGAATCCTTAACGGCCCTTTATTCTGTGATCGTGAGGCGCCGCACGGATGAAGCGGCCCGGATGGTGATCGACAGGCGTCTTGAAATTCCGGATGTGAGCGAAATGATTCCATTAATTCCTTATTTGGCAAGCCATCCGCGTTTAAAACATGTTCTTCTCTTAGTTGCGACACCGGCTCAGATTCGGGCCTTCCGAAATGAATTGAGGATTGCAGCGACGAATCAGCTGGGCCTTGATGTTGCAGCCTTGAAAAATTTTGATATTCAGCCGGTCGAGAATGAGCGTGGATTAAAAGTAGCTGTTAATCGTCTTATTTCAGAAGCTCAAGTTGATACCGCCCTTGTCTCGGCAGATGAGCGGCTCACCGAAAGCGTCGGCTACAGGCCCCGGTTGCTCCGGATAAAAGTTGACGATTCGGTGGATCAGAACTCCGCGGTTCTGATCGCAGCGCAGCTCCTTGATGAACTGACCTTGGATCTTATCCAAGGCGTTCATCATGCCCGAGACTTGATTCACGCTCAGCGTTGGGTCTCCCTCGTTGAAGATATGAAACGCCTCACGGCCTTCCTCACCGCCGCGTAACCGCTTCGCCCACCGCGTAGGTGGGAATTTCAAACATTCCTAACATTGGGCGTTAGCCCCTTTTCTCCTTGTCTTCCGAGGACCGTTCGGACCACGAAAAATGGATGCCGGTTGGAGTGGTCCTTACTGTTCGAGAGACGCCATTTTCCATTCCATTGAAAATGGCGTCTCTTAACTCCTCTTCGAAGACAAGGAGAAAAGGGGCTCGATTTTATCGGGGGCTTGGCGGCTCGAATGAAACCATATGGGTTTTCCAAGCGCTTGGAAAACTCATATGGTATTGAAGGGTGTGAATTTTCCCAGCGCTGGGAAAATTCAGGAGGCATGGTCAAAATGGGTGATTGTTTGTAGGGTACAGGCATGCCTGTACCCTACATTATTTCTTGCCTCAAAGGCCTTGGGTGACTATCATATCCGAACACCCGATACCTTGAAATTCTGCGCTGATTTTATTAATAACTATAAGGTAGTATTAAGGTTAAGGGAAATCCGAATTTCGAAGTTCGAAATTCGAAGCAATGACAAAAATCGAAATATTTTTAGTATTTGATCATTTGATTATTCGAAATTACTACGGATTTCGATTTTCGAGATTCGAGTTTGGATGGAAAAGCAGAAGTTATAACTCGTAGATAATGAAGGGGTTATGTGAAATGGATACAACGAAACAACAAAAAGTTGCGAAAGAAACAAAAGAGGTCAAAGTGACAAGCGAAAAAAAGCCGGTTCTGAGTATGCTCCCGAACGATGACGTCCGTCAGATTATGTGGCGGTTTCAAGATAGATATGATCTTCAAATGGTGGTCCAGTCCACCCGCTCGGTAGCCAGAGGGATTGTGGCCCGATTGGTGGCCGAAGGGGCCCGCAATACTCACGAATGGAACGATAAGAAGCAGCAGTTTTTGACGGCCCTGGATGAGGCCGGTGTGACGGCTGTTTTTATGGACCCCGAGGAAGGCGGATTTATGGCAGGTCCGAAGAACCTGGCCCTCGCCCTTGTCGCTTACGAACTCTCGTGGGTGGATGCCGGAGCGGCCACCTGCAGTTTGGCCGGAAATCTTGCGCTGGCACCGATTCATGAAAAGGGGACACCCGAACAGAAGATGACTTATATGAAGAATTGTGTCCCGCCTCAACCGGGTGAAAAAAGAAAAGTCTGGCGCGGCGCGTTTGCCTTGACCGAACCGCTTCCTTATGTTGGAGTCGATACCGGTGTTGTTTCCGGAAAGATGCGGATTGCGGAATGGAAAGAAGGCAAGGAACCGATTTTGCAGGTCGACAAGCGCGGACGTTTTATCACGAATATGGGATTCGCTAATTTCGTGACGGCGGTGGTGGATTCCGATGATGAGAAAATCAAAGGAAGCTGTATGGTGATCCTTGAAGACGGCGACCCCGGTATTTTCGATAAAGGATCGCCGACGCTTAAACTGGTCCATCAATTGTCCTCCACGCACGATCCGGTGCTGAGTCTCAAGGTTCCCGCAAACCGGATCATCGGTGGCTATACGATTAAGGACGGTGTGATCATCCCGAATTACAATCACAGTGAAGTGATTGAAGCCGTTTTCCGCAGGACGCGGGTGACGGTGGCCCTGATGTCGTCTTCGAAATTATTGTCCGCGATTGAGCCTGTGATCCGATATCAAAGGCAGCGGTTCCGCGGCGGGACAGCCGGTCAACCGGGAAGCCCGCGCTACGATCTGGGTCTTCAAATGAAGGAAGACTCCCTTCACCGTTTGATTGATGTTTGGGCGACGGGGGAAGCGAGTGCTTCCTTGGGTTTTGCGGCGGCCCGGCTTTTTGATTTTTATGATTCCATTGAACGTGCGAAGGACAAATCATTTTCAGAGCAAGGGATCAAAGGTCCGCGTGCCCAAATGAAGGCCTTGAAACAGCCGCAGGCTGAGGCGTTGGAGTATCTCGAACTTTCCAAGAAGCCGGACAAGGGAAAAGACAAGGCGCGTTTTGAAAAATTGGGGAATGACACCCTCGTTCAATTTTTGATCAATGATTCGTTGGCGAATGTGTTGTGCCCGGCCTGCAAACTCTGGAATACCGGTTACGGCGCAACGATGATGCGGGAAGCCGTCAGCTTGATGGGCGGTTACGGGATCACCGAAGATTGCCCGGGGTTTCTCGGACAGAAATGGATGGATATCCAGCTCGAAGCGACTTACGAAGGTCCGGAAGCCGTTCAGCGGCGGCAACTGAGTCTGACGATGACCAACGAAATTTTCCTCGCGCAATTCCGTCAGTGGATCCACCAGATGCGCGAGATTGCCAATGAGAAGCCCGGAACGGGTGCCTGTACGCTTGCGAGCGCGATGGAGCTTTGGCTTTGGTCGCTGGAGCATCTTCAAAATGCAAAAGATGCGGACGGGAAATCCGTTTTTCAAAGTCAAAGACAGGGGGCCCTTTTTCCGTTTACGGATGCGCTTTGCTGGCTGCTGGCGTCACGTTATCAAATCCTCGATACGCTGGAGCTGGAGAAAAAAGGACCTGAAAATCCGGTGTTGGCGGAGGCCCTTCCCGGATTTGTCCAGTTCTTCACCGATCTTTGTCACGTTCAGGCGGCGCGCACCGCCGGTGAAGTGGCCAAGATTTGTGCGGAGCTTGTTTATGGTTACAACCGTCATCCCTCTTGGGACGGCGCCCGCGAATGTTGTTTTCAAGGGGATGAAGTTGATTCCTTGGAAGGGATTATGCCCGGGATGGCTGAAAGCGGGAGAGGGAAATCCGATGTGATCGAAAAGGACGGGTCACATCCGAAAAAGGCCGGCCCTTGCGTTCATTTTCACGGGATGGAGACCTTCATCAAACTGCGCGCGAAATTGGATGGCTGCCTGAGCGGATGCCGTTTGGCCAAAGACCGCGCGGCTGAGGCATTGACTGAGGTCATGATTCCCGAAGCCTTGGATTATCCCGTGTAACAATTTTAGATTTTAGATTGCGGATTTTGGATTTTTCGATCAATCCGCATTCCGAAATCTAAAATCCAAAATTTGGAGTCAAAATGTCTGCTGATCGTCAACAAATGGATGTCGATATTGTTTGTGTGGGGTTCGGTCCTGCAACGGCGGGATTTTTGACAACACTTTCGAAAGCTCTTAACGGTGAAAATGGTCAGCCGCCGCTTGAAAGCAAAGTCATGCCCGGCATGCCGCTTCAGGTGCTTTGTTACGAACGTGCGGATGATATTGGATTCGGGGTCTCCGGTGTGGTCACGCGCGGGCGAAGTATCCGGAAAAGTTTTCCGAATCTTGATCTATCGCAGATCCCGATGGCCCATGAAGTCAAACATGAAGAGGTTTACTATCTAATGGATCCCATCGGGGCCAGCCGCCGGTCGGGTTTATTGAAGTTTGCGGATAAAATCCTTCAGCTGACGAAGAAAATCAATCCCTTCTATAAGCAACACGCGATCAAGCTTCCTTTGATTCCTCCTTTTATGCAGAAAGATCCCGGGATGGTTTTATCGATGGGACAGTTCTGCCAGTGGGCGGGTTCGAACCTGATGGCTTCCGGAACGGTCCAGATTTGGCCGGGGATGCCGGTCAGGGAACCCTTGTTCGAAAAGGATCAGGTAAAAGGTGTCCGGCTTGTCGATCAGGGAACGGACCGGAAAGGCAATCCGGATGCGGGATTTATGCCGGGAATGGACATCCGTGCGGCGCTGACGGTGGTGGGCGACGGGCCTGTTGGTTCGATCGGGATCAAGCTCGATGAAAAATTGGGTCTGCCCGAAGGACATCATCAGCGGGATTGGGCGGTCGGGATGAAGATGGTGATCCAGTTACCCGAAAACTGCAAACTGGAACCGGGAACAGTACTTCATACTTTCGGTTATCCCGAACCGGAGATTTTCGGTTTCCTTTATGTTTATCCTGACAAAATTGCTTCCTGCGGGATCTTTGTCCCGTCCTGGTTTGACAGTCCGTCGCGCACGAGTTACCGGTATCTTCAATATTGGATGATGCATCCCCAGATTTGGCAGCATTTGGAAGGCGGGACGCTCCGGTCGTGGGGTGCGAAATCGCTTCAGGAATCCGGTAAGCGCGGCGAACCTTTTCTCGTGGGGAATGGTTATGCGCGGATCGGTGAGAGTTCCGGAAGTACGAATGTGCTCACCGGTTCGGGTGTCGATGAAGCGTGGGCGACGGGGACTCAGCTTGCGGAAGCTGTGATCCAACTTCACAAAGAAGGGAAGTCTTTTACGAAAGAAAATCTGGAAGCGACTTATGTCAAAAGGCGCCGTGAGAGTTGGATTGAAAAGGAGGGACGCATTGCTGAGAAATCCCGCGACGGTTTTCAGAAGGGTTTTGTCCCGGGGCTTTTGGGGATGGGGTTGACGGGCATGACGAACGGCTTACTGAATTTCGGTTGTGAGATCAAGCGTCCTTATGAAAGGATACCTTCCTTAGAAAGTTATTACCGCGACAAGATTTCTCCCGAGGAACTCGAACAGGTCCGTGTCGAAAGTGTCCGGATGGGGACTTCCATGTTTGACCGGCTGATGGAACGTGTCGGCTGGCCGAAGATTGCTTATGACGGGAAGCTTCTCGTTTCGCATCAGGATGCCTTGATCCTGGGCGGGAAGGTCCAGGCGCCTGCCGGTTATGCCGATCACGTGGTTTTCCTGGATCATGATATCTGCGAAAGGTGCGGAACCAAGGTTTGTATCGAACTTTGTTCCGGGCAAGCGATCTTGCCGGGAGAAGACGGGAAGGTTCCGCAGTTTGACCGTGAGAAATGTGTCCACTGCGGCGCGTGTATGTGGACCTGTGCGCAGGCCCGTAAAGGGGATCCGGAGCGCAGCAATATCGCTTTTCAAGCCGGTGCCGGGGGACTCCACTCCGCCGAAAACTAACCGCCTCGTTTTCGCTCCGCTCAGCCCACCGCTAGCGCCCACCGCGGCGGTGGCCTTTTCCTGTATAACAAACGTTAGGAATGTTAAAAAATCCCACCGCCGCGGTGGGCGCTAGCGGTGGGCCTGCCGGAGGCAGGGCTTGCGGGCCATAAAAAGTTGAGGAAATGTGAAGGCTTTTTCAGTATAATCTCCGACGGCCCAAAGCGGGTCTGTTCTTTAATACGATAGCAGAATCAATTTATTTTAATCCTCGCGAGTAAGATACCTCCTCCTTGGATGTAGCTATTGCTCGTACTAACCACCAGTCAAGATCAGTGAATCGAATGAGGTGTGAATGACAACCGGATATCATATTGTCGTCTGCGGGACGCTCGTCCCCGACCCGTTACAAACCCTGGAACCTGTCCAAAGTCCTGCCGGACCAGCACTTAAAAATGAAGCGATGCTTCCTTCCGTTTTAGATCCCTGGGCCGGACACGCCCTTTATGAAGCCGCCCACTTAGCAAAGAGTAACCAAGGGAGCAAGGTATGGCTGGTGAGCTTGGGCCCCAAAGCGAAATTACAGCAACTCATGATGACCATTGCCCAAAAAGCACCCTTCGAATTAGTGGTGGTTGACGGGTCTGCGAGCGGATTTACGGATTCCTATGAAATTGCAAAAGCACTTGCCGGAGCCATTGAGAAGATCCAGGGCCTTGACCGTTCCCGGTTACTCCTTTTCGGCGGGTGTGCCTCTGCCTCTCGGGATGCCAGTGTGATCATGCAGATGATCGGTGAACGTCTCGGCATCCACGACCAGTTTCTCGGCGTGGATGAATTAAAGGCCGAAACAGACGGATCGCTTAAGATCGCCGAACGCGTCGAAGGCGGAAAATATCAGATGTCGGTTTGTGCCGGTCCGCCGGCTGTCCTGGCCTGGGCAACCGGAAACTTACCGGAACCGCCGAACAATCCCCAGATCGGGATGGCCAATATGAGGAATATGATGCCTGCGATCCAAAAGGCACAACCGGCCGGACTTGCCGCCAGCACGATTCAATATGCCGGCGTGGAAGTGCCCAAGCAGCAAAGACAGACCAGGATTGTCAAAGATATTCCGGCCGAGGAGATTGCAAAAGACATTTTGAATTGGCTGAAAGGTTAACCACGAATCATGAAAGAGGAACCGATGGAAAAAATTTTATTTCTTGCCCATACACAACCTGACGGAACTCTTCCGAAGGTTGCTTTGGAAGCGGCAAGCGCTGCTTCGGATTTAGCCAAAAAAATTTCAGGTTCGGATCTTATCGTCGCTGTGATCGGAAAAAATGCGAAGGCTGCGGTAAAACAATTCGGTTCTCTTGCCGCGGAAAAATTCCTGACCGTTTCAGGGAATGAATTTGAGACCTCCCGTTACAGCAGTGATGTTGTTGCGCTTGAGGCGATTGCGCGTCAAGCAGCGGCAACCTTTGTCATGGCGCCGACGACCTCACGGTTTTCCCGTGTGCTGCCGGGCGTTTGCCAGCGATTGGAAGGAAGGATCGACACGCACGTCAGCGGGATGGACGTGAAGGGCGAACAACTTACGATTCAAAGATGGTATTACCGTCAGAGGATGATGGCCACTTTAAGCCGCCGGACCCGGCCTTGGTTTCTTGTCGTCGATTCGGGTGTTTTCGAAGCCTTACAAGGAACGGCAAAAGAGGTTGCCGTTGAAGAAGTCAAAGTCAGCCTGCCGCAGGATATTCAGCGCACAAAAGTAACGGGCTATGAATCCGCGGCTTCAGGCGGCGCGGAGACCATCCGTCCGGATGCGGAGATTCTTCTAGTCGCGGGAGCGGGCTGGACCAAAAAGCAATCCGACGGGCAAGTGCATATTAAGGAAGCGGGAGAACTCATCCTCAATTTTATCACGAAGAACCAGGCTTCATTAGGAAGCAGTAAATCTCTGGTGGATCAATCGAGCGAAGGACAGGAAGTCCTTTCCTTCATGACCCACCTGAATCAAGTGGGCCAAACAGGATCGACCCCCCGCCACGCAAAAGGTCTTTCGACCTGTTGCCACGGTGAGGAACCCCATGTTGTCGGTTGGCGATTCATCAACGACCGGCGTGCCATCAATCTCGATCCGAATTGCGGTTGGGCCCAGGGCAAGGCCGATGTGCTTTATGTTGCCGATGCCTTCGAAGTGATGGCGAAGATAAACAAACTCCAGGCAAATAAATCTTTAGTTTGAACTTGTCGGGATAACGTTTTTTTTGCGGGGGTGTTTTTGGAAATAAAAGTGTTTTTGAGCTTTAGTCTTTAGGGAGCCAAGTGGCAGGGTTGGATGTGGGAGACGCCTTGCCAAAAAATTTTTTTGTCAAACGGAGGCGGAAAAAGATGAATTTACAAAGACCGAACGCAAATGAAGCGACGAGAACGTCGAATCGTTCCCGTGATGTAGCTCCTTCAAGCGGTATTTGCACCAGATGTGTGGACGGATGTAAGGGCAATTGTGAAGTGTTTCACGCAACTTATCGTGGCCGTGAACTTCTCTACCCGGGTCCTTTTGGAACCATTACCGCGGGCGGAGACAAGGATTATCCCGTGGATTATTCTCATCTTAATATTCACGGTTATGCGTTAGGAGCCAAGGGTCTGCCCAAAGGCGTGGAAGGTAATCCCGATACGGCCCGTTTTCCCAATGTGAATACGGAAACCGAATACGGCTGGGACAAGAAGGTGAAGATGTCGCTGCCGGTTTTTACGGGTGCATTAGGTTCCACAGAAATTGCACGCAGGAACTGGGAGCATTTTGCCGTTGGAACAGCCATTTCGGGGATCACCCTGGTTTGCGGTGAGAACGTTTGTGGCATTGATCCGGAATTGGTCCGGGATAAGAACGGGAAAGTGACCAAGTCCCCGGATATGGACCGGAGAATTGAAGCCTACCGCCGTTATCACGGGGGAAAAGGCGAAATTCTCATTCAGATGAATGTCGAAGATACGCGGCTGGGTGTTGCCGAGTACATCATCAACAAGCACGGTATCGAGACGATCGAGCTGAAATGGGGACAAGGCGCGAAATGTATCGGTGGAGAAATCAAGGTGGGTTCTCTCGAGCGCGCATTGGAACTTCAGAAGCGCGGTTATATTGTGACACCGGATCCTTCGGACCCCGTCAATCAAGCAGCTTTTAAAGACGGGGCCATTAAGGAGTTCGAACGTCACAGCCGTTTAGGTTTTATTGAAGAAGAAGAATTCTATAAGGAATGTCAGCGTTTGCGGAAACTTGGTTTCAAGCGCATTACCTTGAAGACAGGTGCTTACGGACTACGTGAGCTGGCGATGGCCATTAAGTGGTCGTCACGCGCGAAGATCGATCTTCTGACGATTGACGGCGCACCGGGCGGAACCGGAATGAGCCCGTGGAGAATGATGGAAGAGTGGGGAATGCCCTCCCTTTATCTTCATGCCGCAGCCTATGAATTTGCAAAGATGCTCGATGATCGCGGTGAGAAGGTGGCCGACATGGCCTTTGCCGGCGGATTCAGTTCCGAGGACGGCATCTTCAAGGCCTTGGCTCTTGGAGCCCCGTACACCAAGGCGATTTGCATGGGACGCGCTCTCATGATTCCGGGAATGGTGGGTAAGAATATCGCGACGTGGATTGAAGAAAAGAGCCTGCCGAGAACCGTGAGCGAATATGGTTCGACGCCGGAAGAAATCTTCGTCTGCTACGAAGAGGTCAAGGACCTTGTCGGGAGTTCCGAGATCAAGAATATCCCGCTGGGAGCCGTCGGTATTTACAGCTATTGCGCTAAATTGAAGGTCGGCTTGCAGCAGCTGATGGCAGGGGCCCGATGCTTCAGCCTTCCTGCGATGACAAGGAAAGAATTGATGTCATTGACGGAAGAATGCGCAAAGGTCACCGGCATCCCGTATCTCATGGATTCCTATCGTGAGGAAGCCATGGAAATTTTGATGGGGGCCAAAGAGGCTTTGGTCCGGTAAGCGTTTCGGTCGATTCGACAGAAATTAACGTTCACGGGAGCGAACGTAAGGGGAGGCGTTACTTACTTACCAAGTTGTGGTAATATCAACCCGACTCAGGTAAAATGAGTAACGCCTTCTTGCTATCCCCCGTTAGAAGGAATCCCCAAGGGTATTCAATTCATTAAGGAAAAGGAGATTATTTTCTTTCATGAGTGTTGGAAGGATGAGAAAACCAGAAGGACTGTATGACCCCCGGTTTGATCATGAATCCTGCGGCGTTGGGTTTGTGGTCGATATCAAGGGGCGAAAATCCCATCGCATCGTCAAGGATGCCCTGACGGTCCTCGTCAATCTCCGCCACCGCGGGGCTTGCGGTTGTGAGCCGAATACAGGCGACGGTGCGGGTATTTTGATGCAGGTTCCTCACCAATTTCTGAAATCCGAATGTGCCGGCCTGGGTTTCCAGATTCCTTCCTATAAAGAATACGGCGTCGGCATGCTTTTTATGCCTCCGGATGTCCAAAAGAGGAAGCAATTCAAGAAGATTGTTGAGCAGATTATTGCCGAAGAGGGGCAGAAGTTTTTGGGTTGGCGTCCCGTCATTACGGATAATGCTGCGTTAGGTCCCAGCGCAAAGTTAAAAGAGCCGGTGCTTCGCCAGATTTTCATCGGTCGGAATTCCAAATTGCTGGATGACATGGCGTTCGAACGGAAACTCTATGTGATCCGCCGCCGTATGGAGAATGCGATCCGCTATTCGGGGATCCCGGGCGCAGAGTATTTTTACGTTGCCAGTCTTTCTTATAAGACGATTGTTTATAAAGGCATGTTGATGTCCGAGCAGGTAGAGACCTTCTATCCGGATCTTTTGAATCCTGCCATGGAAAGCGCCCTGGCACTTGTGCATTCCCGTTTCAGCACCAATACTTTTCCGAGTTGGGAACGTGCCCATCCATACCGGTATCTTGTCCATAACGGGGAAATCAATACCCTTCGCGGCAATGTCAACTGGATGCATGCCCGACAGGCCCTTTGCGCATCCGACGTTTTCGGGGACGATATCAAAAAACTTCTGCCGATTATTCCCGATGACGGGAGCGATTCGGCGATGTTTGACAATACTCTCGAATTTCTCGTCTTAGGGGGACGAAGTCTTCCGCATGCGATTATGATGATGATCCCCGAACCCTGGTCCAATCACGAAAGCATGAGCGAAGAGAAAAAGGCTTTTTATGAATATCACAGCTGCTTGATGGAGCCGTGGGATGGTCCGGCCTCGATTGCCTTTACCGATGGGGTCAAGGTCGGGGCGGTGCTCGACAGAAACGGCCTTCGCCCGTCACGCTATTATGTGACGAAAGATGACCTTGTGATTATGGCTTCGGAGGTGGGCGTTCTGGACGTTTTGCCGGAGCGCGTTTTGGAAAAGGGCAGGCTTCAGCCCGGCCGTATGTTCCTGATTGATACCGAAGAAGGGAGTATTATTGCTGACGAGGAACTGAAGAAAGAAATCTCTGTCGAACGGCCTTACGCCATTTGGCTCAAGGAAAATCAGCTTTCACTTCAGGATTTGCCGGGAGCCAAGCATGTTCATGAGCCGGATCACAGTACAATCCTTTTAAGGCAGCAGGCCTTCGGCTATACCTATGAGGACCTTAAAATCCTGATGGCCCCGATGGGACAATTTGGAGTCGAGCCGGTCGGTTCCATGGGCAACGATGCCCCGCTTGCGGTTTTATCCAATCGTTTCCAGCCCCTTTATAATTATTTCAAACAGCTTTTTGCCCAAGTCACGAATCCTCCGATTGATTGTATACGCGAAGAAATCATTACATCGACTCAAACAACGATCGGTCCTGAAGGAAATCTGCTCCAACCCGAGCCCAAAAGCTGCCGGCAAGTACGGTTAGTCAGTCCGATTTTAACCAACGAAGAATTTGAAAAGCTTCGCCATATTCAACATCCGGATTTTAAATCAAGGACCCTCCCGATCCTTTTTAAGGCGGATGGCGGCGAGAAAGCTTTGGAAAAAGCGTTGAAAAATCTTTTTGCCGATGCGAGTCGGGCGATTCAAGAAGGTATTAATATCCTTGTTCTTTCTGATAGGGGGATAGATCGTGACCACGCTGCCATTCCGGCGTTGCTTGCCGTTTCGGGTTTGCATCATCATCTCATTCGGGAAGGAACGCGGACCAAAACCGGACTCATTTTGGAATCCGGAGAGCCACGCGAGGTTCAACATTTTGCTTTGTTGATTGGGTATGGAGCGGGGGCCATCAATCCGTACCTGGCTTTCGAAACTTTGGATGATCTTATTCATCAAGGATTGTTAAATGGGATTGATCATAAGACCGCTATCAAAAATTATGCGAAAGCAGTGACCAAAGGTGTTGTCAAAACCATGTCCAAGATGGGGATTTCGACGATTCAAAGTTATTGCGGTGCCCAAATCTTTGAAGCCATCGGGCTCAAACAATCGCTGATTGAGAAATATTTTACGTGGACACCGACACGGGTGGAAGGAATCGGTCTCGATGTGATTGCCGAAGAAGTCAAACGGCGGCATCGCCGGGCCTTTCCAAAGCGCGAGGAACAGGAAATCAAAGATGAAAGTCTGGATTCCGGCGGGCAATATCAATGGCGAAAAGACGGGGAATATCACTTACTCAATCCCGAGACCATTCATCATGTTCAACTGGCCAGCCGGACCAATGATTACGGGCTGTATCAGGAATATGCCCGCGCGATTAATGAACAATCGACGAACTTGTGCACTTTAAGAGGACTTCTTGAATTCAAGTTTGCCCGAAAACCTGTTCCTATCGAGGAAGTGGAATCTGTTGATGAAATCGTAAAACGTTTTAAAACGGGAGCTATGTCCTATGGTTCGATCTCAAAGGAAGCGCATGAATCTTTAGCCATTGCAATGAACCGCTTAGGCGGAAAAAGTAATACCGGAGAAGGAGGAGAAGATCCGGTCCGTTATCAGTTTGATCCCAACGGAGATTCCCGGTCGAGCGCCATCAAACAGGTGGCTTCGGGGCGTTTTGGCGTGAACAGTTTTTATCTGGTGAATGCCAAGGAGATTCAGATCAAGATGGCGCAGGGTGCGAAGCCCGGTGAAGGCGGACAGCTTCCAGGGGCCAAGGTCTATCCGTGGATTGCCAAAGTCCGTTTTTCAACTCCTGGAGTCGGGCTGATTTCACCTCCGCCGCATCATGATATTTATTCCATCGAAGACCTTGCGGAACTCATTCATGATTTAAAAAATGCAAACCAGAAAGCCCGCATCAATGTGAAGCTGGTTGCGGAAGTCGGTGTCGGGACCATTGCCGCAGGGGTTTCCAAGGCCCATGCGGATGTGGTTTTGATCAGCGGGCATGACGGCGGGACGGGTGCGTCACCGCTTTCGAGTATCAAACACGCAGGAGCGCCGTGGGAACTCGGGTTGGCCGAGACGCATCAAACGCTTGTCCTCAATAATCTCAGGAGTCGGATCGTGGTCGAAGCCGACGGGCAGATGAAAACGGGACGGGATGTGGTGATCGCAGCGCTGCTGGGTGCCGAAGAATACGGTTTTTCAACAGTTCCCTTGGTAACCCTCGGGTGTGTGATGATGCGTGTTTGCCATTTGAATACGTGCCCAGTCGGCGTGGCGACTCAAGATCCGGAGCTCCGGAAAAAATTTACGGGAGATCCCGCTTATGTCGTTAACTTTATGCGGTTTGTTGCCCGTGAAGCCCGCGAACTGATGGCCCAACTCGGATTTCGTACCGTCAACGAGATGATTGGAAGGACCGATAAGCTTGAAATGAAAAAAGCAGTGGATCATTGGAAGGCGAACGGGCTTGATCTATCCAAGATCCTTTATCAGCCGGAGGTTCCTTCGGATGTCGGACGGTTCTGTCAGATCTCTCAGGATCATGGTTTGGAGAACGCCCTGGATAATCAAACGCTTCTGGAATTATGCGAACCGGCGTTGACAAAAAAGGAAAAAGTCAGGGCCAAACTCCCGATCCGCAATACCAACCGTGTGGTCGGAACCATTTTAGGGAGTGAAATCTCGAAACGCTATGGCATGGAAGGCCTTCCTGAGGATACGATTCATTTGCATTTTACTGGATCAGCGGGGCAGAGTTTCGGGGCTTTTTTACCACCGGGAATAACGTTAGAACTTGAAGGGGATTCCAACGACTATATCGGCAAGGGGCTTTCTGGAGGCCGTATTATTGTTTATCCGCCCAAAACCTCGAATTTTCGTCCGGAGGACAACATGGTCATCGGGAATGTTGCTTTTTACGGCGCGATCTCGGGTGAAGCATATGTTTACGGAATGGCGGGCGAGAGATTTTGTGTTCGTAACAGCGGTGTCCATGCTGTTGTTGAATCGGTGGGGGATCATGGCTGCGAATATATGACAGGCGGCCGGGTTGTGATCCTGGGATCAACGGGTAGAAATTTTGCGGCCGGCATGTCGGGTGGAATTGCTTATGTGCTGGATTTGGACGGAACGTTCCCGACCCGATGCAATCCACAAATGGTCTTATTGGAGAATCTCGAAAAAGAAGAAGAAATCGCAGAAGTCCGCAAGATGATCGAAAAGCATGTGAATTATACGGGCAGCCAGCATGCAAAAATCGTACTGGAACGCTGGGAAGAAATGGGTGCGAAATTTGTCAAAGTGATGCCTAAAGATTATAAACGTATGCTGGAGGCGTTTGATCGCGTTAAGAAAGCCGGTCTTAGCGGCGAGGAAGCCATTATGGCCGCATTCGAAGAGAATGCTCATGATTTGGCGCGTATCGGAGGGAATTAAAGAGAATCACCATGGGAAAGCCGACTGGATTTAAAGAAATCAAACGGCAGGATTTGGAGCATCTTCCGCCGAGAGAAAGAATCCAACATTGGAGTGAAGTCCATTACTCGCTTTCGGAGGAAGTCCTTCGCCAGCAGGGTGCCCGGTGCATGGATTGCGGTGTTCCTTTCTGCCATTCCGGAATGCTTCTTGCAGGAATGGCGATGGGTTGTCCCATCAAGAATCTGATCCCCGAATGGAATGATCTGGTTTACCGGGGTTTATGGCAGGAGGCCCTGGAGCGTCTTCATAAAACGAATAATTTTCCTGAATTTACAGGCCGTGTCTGTCCGGCCCCTTGTGAAGGGTCCTGTGTGCTGGGGATTAATGAACCGCCTGTGACGATTAAAAATATTGAATGCGCCATTATTGATCGCGGTTTCGAAGAAGGCTGGGTCCGGCCGCAAATCCCCAAGAAGCATACGGGAAAGAAAATTGCCGTTGTGGGATCGGGTCCCGCGGGGTTGGCTGCCGCTGCTCAACTTAACCATGCCGGTCACGCCGTGACCGTTTTTGAACGTGCCGACAGGATCGGCGGTCTTCTTATGTATGGCATCCCGAATCCTCATTTGGATAAGAAGGTTGTTCAGCGCCGGATTGATCTCATGGAAAAGGAAGGCGTGACATTTAAAACAAAGACATGGGTCGGCAAGGATTACCCTGCCAAGAAACTTGTCAGGGAGTTCGACGCTGTTTTGCTGGCCGGTGGTGCAACAAATCCAAGGGATTTAAAGGTCGAAGGCCGTGATTTCGAGGGGATTCACTTTGCCATGGAGTTTCTCGCTGCGAATACGAAGACTTTGTTGGACGGTAAAGAATGTGAAGGATATATTTCCGCCAAGGGCAAGGATGTGATTGTCATCGGCGGAGGAGATACCGGGACGGATTGCGTCGCAACTTCGATGCGGCATCAGGCGAAGAGTGTTCTTCAGCTTGAGATTATGCCCAAGCCACCGCTTGAAAGGGCGGCGAATAACCCCTGGCCTCAATGGCCTAAGGTTTACCGTTTGGATTATGGGCAGGAGGAAGCCGCGGCTATTTTTGGTGCGGACCCGCGTCAATACCTGACCACCGTCAAAAAGTTCACGGGGGATACAAGTGGCAACGTTCAAAGTGCCCACCTTGTTCAGATGGAATGGATCCCAGATGGAAAAGGGCGTTTTGTCCCGAAGGAAATTGCCGGTTCTGAAAAAGTTGTTGCCTGTGATTTGGTTTTATTGGCGATGGGATTTTTGGGACCGGAAGGGGATGTTTTACGGGAACTTGGAGTTGATCAAGATAGCCGCTCGAATGCCAAGGCCGATTATGGAGATTATGCGACGAATGTGAAGGGTATTTTTTCGGCGGGAGATATGCGTCGAGGCCAAAGTTTGGTGGTTTGGGCCATTCATGAGGGCCGTGGGGCAGCGCGGACCATTGACAAATACTTAATGGGTGAGTCCGATCTTTCAGCTTGAAAGATCATGAGGCCATGCATAACCCTTTATGTGACAAAGAATTTCGAATGCGCCTGTTTTGAGCCGACTTCCTTTTTCTTGACAGCCGTTGTTTTATCTCCTAGAATTTCATAGACTTACAGCATTTTTTCACGCTGAGAAAGCGAGCAAATGCCCGCTTTTTTTTTGCTTTCATGAGAGGTTGGATGCATTTTAGAGTCTACCTTGTCGAGTTAAGATACCTCTAAGAGCCAGTATCAAAAAAGGAATCTTCAAAACTTATGGTTTACTTACACGGGCTGGGCCATTTTCACCCTGAAAATGTTATCGATAACCAGTTTCTTGAAGACTTGGATATCGGGACAAATGATCAATGGATTATGGAGCGTGTTGGGATACAGACTCGCCGGACGGTTCTGGATCTTGATTACATCAAAAAGACAAAGAATAGGGATATTCGTCAGTCTGGGGCGGCTTGCCAGTATACCAATGCTCAAACCGGAAAACTGGCTGCGGAAATGGCGATCGAAAAGGCCGGGATTACCAAGGAGCAGATCGGGATGGTGATTGCCGGAGGGTGCACCCCCGATACAACGACTCCCGCGGAAGCCTGCGTGATTGCCTGTGAACTTGGGATCCAAACCGAATGCCTTGATTTGAATTCGGCCTGTTCCAGCTTTGGAGCCCAAATACATTTCTTGTTTATGATGCGTCCTGATGCGTTGCCTGATTTCATTTTGCTAGTCCATCCCGAAAATACGACCCGGGCCGTGGATTATAGCGACCGAAGCACGGCTGTTTTGTGGGGAGACGGAACAAGTGCGGCGGTGATTTCCACGCGCGTTCCTTCAAAAGCCAAAGTCGTTTTTACGACGTTGACTTCCGATCCCGCAAATTGGGATAAAGCGGTCATTCAACGGACGGGTTATTTCAAACAGGAAGGATCCGCGGTTCAGGCCTTTGCCATCCGCAAGACAGTCCAGTGTTTTCGTGACATTCAGGCGAGATATCCTGAAAAGGCAAAAGATCTTTATTTTATCGGTCATCAAGCCAATCTGCGGATGCTGGAATCGGTTTGCAAACGCTGCGATATTGCACCGGAGAAACATTTTTTTAATGTCGATGTCTACGGCAATACCGGAGCGGCCGGGGCCCCTTCCATCCTGAGTCAGCATTGGGAAAAGTTTAAGGTAGGGGATGTGCTTGGGTTAGTTGTTGTCGGTGCGGGTTTGAGCTGGGCAAGTATGGCCATCGAATTCAGTGATGTCAAAGGGGCGAAGCGATCATGAAGAAACCGTTAACGTACAAGGAATTCCTGAAGAGGGACCAATTCTCAAAAGAAGAACTGATTGCTTTTTCTTACGGACGTTTGGTGACGGATCCGCCCAGTGAATTTTCAAGGCTTCCGGCACCGCCATTTCTGATGGTAGACCGGGTTTTTGATCTTAAAAAAGACGGGACACGAGGCCGCCTGGTTGCAGAAAAAGATATTCGCGTGGATGAATGGTTTTTTCAATGTCATTTTAACGGGGATCCCGTTCAGCCCGGGTGTTTGGGTGTCGATGCGGTTTGGCAGCTTTTGGGATTTTATTGCGTTTGTGCCGGAAGCATTGGCAACGGGCGGGCCTTGGGATGTAAAGAAGTCAACTTTGACGGCCAGATCCGCCCGTATAACAAACTTGTCCGTTATGAAATCGATGTCCGACGCTACACCGTTTTACAAGGGGGCAACACATCTCTTGTGATCGGCAACGGGAATGTTCTCGTGGACGGCGAACTGATTTATACCATTAAGGATGCCAAGGTCGGAATTTTTACGGGGATTGCTTATACCGATTATCCCGCACGGTCCAAAAATTCGATCGGCGGTATCTTAAAGAGGGAAATATGAGCGGTTTTTCAAAAAAAGAAGTGCTGGCCTTAGTCCCGCAGCAAAGGCCTTATCGGTTCATCGATGAAATCCATGAACTGAATGAAGACGGCATTGTGGCCTCTTACACTTTTAAGGACGATGAATTTTTTTATCCGGCCCATTTTCCCGGAAATCCTGTGACGCCGGGAGCTGTCTTGCTTGAAGCCATGGCTCAGGCCGGGGTGGTTGCCTATGGGATTTATTTATGCTCACTTCAAATGCCGCGGGAGGAAATCGAAAAATACACAACGGTTTTTACCGAGGCCAATGTGGAATTTACGGGGATCGTGAAACCCGGCGACAAGATTATTGTCAAAGCCAGTAAAGAATATTTTCGCCGGATGAAAATGAAAGCGAAAGCGGAAGTCAGTCTGACTGACGGAAAAGTGGTCTGCAGCGGAACAATTGCAGGGATGGGGATTAAGACGAAATGAAGACACGGGTTGTGATTACAGGATTAGGGGTCATTGCTCCAAATGCTTATGGCGTCGAGGCTTACGAAAAAGCTCTTCGTGAAGGGAAATCGGGGATTTCCTTCCAGCCCGAACTCAAAGAATTGAATTTTGGGTGCCAGGTGGCGGGTGTGGTCCAGGAGTATGAAAGTATTGTCCGACGGTATTTTTCAGAAGAGCAGCTTTTAGGGATGAATTCCAGCATCAAATTTGCGTGCATTGCTGCGACCGATGCCTGGAAAGATGCGGGCCTGGAAATTCCCGGCCACGATGTGGATTACGTGAACTGGGACACAGGCGCTATCGTCGGAACCGGAATCGGGGGAATGGATACCATCGGAGATAAACTGATTCCCTTCACGAATGCCGGAAAGGTCCGCCGGATGGGAAGCACGATGGTTGAACAGGTGATGGCCAGCGGTGTTTCCGCGAAGATCAGCGGTTTGTTCGCATTGGGAAATCAAGTCACAACCAATAGCAGTGCCTGCAGTACGGGGACCGAAGCCGTGATCGAAGCGACCAACCGGATCCGTCAGGGATTTGCCAAACGGATGTTGGCCGGAGGGGCGGAAGGAATCTCAAAATATATTTGGGCGGGGTTTGATGCGATGCGTGTCCTCAACAGGGACCGCAATGATGAGCCCGAGAAGGCATCACGTCCGATGAGTGAAAGTGCGGGCGGTTTTATCCCGGGTTCGGGATCCGGGATTATCATGCTGGAGTCTTTGGATTCCGCTCTCGAACGGAAGGCAAAAATCTATGCCGAAGTTGTCGGGACAGCTCTGAATTGCGGCGGCCAAAGAATGGGGGGGAGTATGACGGCTCCGAATCCGGAAAGTGTTCGCCGTTGTATTCGTGAAGCTCTGAAGGATGCCAACATCCGACCGACACAGATTGATACGATTAACGGACATTTGACAGCGACCTTCGCGGATCCTTATGAGGTTCAAAATTGGGTCGATGCGCTTGAAGTTGCCCCCAAAAAGCTGCCGCTGATTAATTCAACAAAATCATTGGTTGGGCATGCCTTAGGGGCTGCCGGCGGGCTTGAGGTGGTTGCCTGTGCGCTTCAACTTTCGCGGGGATTCATCCACGGATCCGTGAATTGTGAAGATCTTCATGAGAAGATCAAGCCCTGCGAGGCAAGTGTTGTTCACAAGACCCAGGAAGTTCCTGGCTTGGAATATCAAGCCAAGGCGAGTTTCGGTTTTGGAGACGTGAACTCATGTCTCATTTTGAAGAAATGGAAGGGATAAGTCCGTTTGAAGTTATGAGATTTATTCATTGATCCAATTCATGATTTCAGATAGATTAATTCAATCGGATCATTTATGATTTCGATGGCATGTTTGCGGGTTTTAAGTGTATTTTGATTTAACCACGTTTCGAAATTAGGAGGTTGGGATGACGAAGGAGGAAGTCCTTAAGAAGGTTGTTGATATTTTGAAGAAGTACAGCAAATCAGAACTTGCTCCGGAGCAGATCACCATGGAGACGACCATTCTCGATGATTTGAAGGTCAATTCAGCGCGTCTGGTGGATATTGTTCTTGATTTTGAAGATGCCTTCGATATACAAGTCGATGATGCTGATGCGGACAAAGTCCGTACGGTCGGCGATGGTGTGGAGCTCATCTTATCCAAAGTAGGTTAGATGGAAGATTCTCAACTCGCCCTAAAATTTTGGGATAAGTTCTCGCTTCACCTTCAAAGAATCATTGGTTGGCTGACTTTCCCGATTTGGGGTGGAATCTGTATCCTCCTATTGCGGTTAGTCGGGCGGTACCGAATTGAGAGAATCCGCGAAATCCGCCGGCGCTTCAAGGAAATCCAGAGAGTAACACGCGGGCCTATCATCATTTGCGCCAATCATATTACGAAGATTGATTCCGCATTGATCAATTGGGGGCTTGCCTCCGTTTTGTCTTATATGAAATCCTTCCGTTTTTTTTCTTGGAATTTACCGGAGCGCGAGCGATATAAAAATAATCCCGTGCTACGGTTGGTTTGCTATTTAGGCAGCTGCATTCCTGTGGACCGGGGAGGGGATCGTGACGGTGTCCAAAAGGCTTTGGACAAATTGACTTATTTGCTGAGAAAAGGTCACGCGATCACCATTTTCCCGGAAGGGAAACGCAGCGTGGATGGCAAGGTGGATGACGAAACTTTTTCCTATAGTGTTGGGCGCCTGTTAAAGTCCGTCCGTGATTGTAAAATCCTATGTGTTTATTTGCGTGGGCATAAACAAAATAAAAGCAGTGGTATTCCCAAGATCGGTGACCGCATCTATTTTGATATGGAAGTCATTGAGCCCGAGAGTGATTTTTCGGGATTAAGAGAGACCCGCGATCTTGCCGCACAAATTATCCAGCAGCTCGCCCGCATGGAGCAAGCCTACTTTGCCACGAGTCGGTAATGATGTTGTCGATTTAAAAGAAAAAGAAACCTTCCGAAAGTCCGCCGATGAGCGTTTTGTCCAACGGGTTTTTAGCATTGAAGAGCGGGACAGGATTTCGGCGGCGGCTCACCCGGACCGCGTTCTCTGGATTTTTTGGGCAGCCAAGGAAGCGGCTTATAAGGTTTTTGTCAAAAAGGACCCGTCGATCATTTTTGCTCACAAACAATTTCATGTTCAACCTTTATGCGAGACCTATGACTGTTGGACCTATGGGGGTTTTAAGGGACGGTTTCAAGTTGAACATGCAGGAAATGTCTCGGACGTAGGGATTGAGGGTAACGAGGAATATATTCACGCCCTGGCCAGGGAGAAAGGTTTGTTGGAAAAGGGTTCATTCGATTTCTTTTGTGAGAAGATCGATGTTGAAGAAGGGTTAACCCAGCGGAAATTTTTTAATGAACGTCGCTTAGAGCAGGGATCTCATAAGGTTCTTATCGGGCGCAAGGAGTCGATTCTTGCTCGCCTTGCGTGTATCCGAAAGATCGCTGAGAGGCTGAAGCTAGACCCCTCACGGCTTGAGATCTTGAGGGAAATGACCGATGATCAATTAGGACCTCCCTTTTTGCTTATCGATGGGAGGCGTGCTAATATGGATATTAGCTTGTCGCATCACGGATGCTGGGCGGCAGGTGCCTACAGTTTGAGTTAAGACGGGGGGCGCGATGAAAAAAAAGGCATGTGAACATCCCTTTGACGATGAAAGACCGTGGGGAAACTATGAAGTTTTATATGCTGACCTGGACGCCGGGTATCAAGTCAAACGCGTCGAGATTAACCCGAAATCCCGTCTCAGCTTGCAGAAACATTTAAAACGGGTGGAGATTTGGACGGTGGTGGAAGGTGAGGGGATTGCGACGGTCGGAGACCGCGAGATTCCCGTAAAAAAAGGTTCCGTGATCGAAACGCCGAAAGATACGATTCATCGTATGGCCAATACGGGAACAACCCCCCTTGTTTTTATCGAAGTCCAGCGTGGGGATTATTTGGGAGAGGATGACATCATCCGGATTGAGGATGATTACAACCGGATATAATTACAATCCACTTTAAGTTCGTCACTTATCTCAACAAAAGACATCATGGGTTTCCGATTCAAGTCAGGATAATGACTCGATGAATCAAGCTCGAACCAAAAAGACAGCCGCGGTTGCGACCCTTATTTACCGTTATCCTTTAAGTCCCGAAGAAGAAATTTCTTTAAGGCACCTCAAACATTTTTTGGGTTCTTATGATTGTTTTGTCATTATGCCCGAAACAATTTCCTGGGAACCCGAAGGGTTTCGAATCATCCGGGAACCTGAAAAGTATTTTCGCGGATTGAGGTCGTATAATCAAAGAATGAGGACCCGCAAGTTTTACCGCTACTTCCGAAATTACGAGTATATTCTCGTTTATCAGCTTGATTGCCTTGTCTTTCAAGACCAGCTTCCCCAATGGTGCCAAAAAGGATATGACTATATCGGAGCTCCCTGGGTGGCCGATAATAGCGGATTGAGAAATCCATGTGAGATGGTTGGTAACGGAGGTTTTTCGTTGAGGAAGGTTGAGAGTTTTTTGCGTGTTCTGAAAAGGTATCAAAGCCCATGGAATGTTTGTAAGAAAAATTTAAAAATCTTTGGAAAAATCCTCCGCTATGAATGGAATAGGCTTTGGAAAAAAGAGGGCGAGGTTGTTTTACGGGAAGGAAAATCCGGGGGTTCTTCTTGGGCCTTAAAGCTGAGGGAGTTTTTTCGCAGGGAATTAAAAAGTATCATGCATGTCGCGGTTCACGCCAACCCCGATTTAAGGGCCGAAGATGTCTTTTGGGCTCTTGAAGCCAAGAAGTGGGACCCCCATTTTAAAATTGCCCCGGTTGAGGAAGCTATGCTATTTTCCTTTGATGAGCAGCCGGGATATTGGTATGAGAAAAATGGGCGCAAGCTCCCTTTCGGATGTCACGGATGGTATCGTCAGGACCGGGGTTTTTGGGAAGGATACGTGATCAAGGACAAGCGCGATGGCTAAATCCTATTTTGTCATTCATTCAGTCCCCAACGGAATCGGCGACTTCTGGGAAAGATTCTATATTCTGTATGAAGTGGGGCAATCCCTCGGGTTGACGTATCTTCATACACCCTTTGATCAGTCGAATCACTTAAAAGGATGGGATTGGGCCCATTTTCTGGGACTTGATCTCGGCGAAGAGAGATGGGACGAAGTTGTTGATGATCAACTTCCGGTGATTGATATTTCCATTCAGGAAATCGTCCGGGAAATCTTTCAGGGTAATTCACTTAACTTGGTGAGAAAGACCTCGCTTTGCTGCCAGGAGCGTCCTTGTATTTTCCGTTTCGCCGTCAATCATTATGTATCGATCCGGGAAATGAAGAGGGCCTTCGGTGTTTTGAAGCCGAAATTGAAATTTCGGGAAAGGTATTGGACAAGACGCGAAGCGGAACCTGTCTTAACGGCTTTTCAAGACCCCGGAAAAATTAAAGTCGCCGTCCATATCCGAAGGGGTGATCGAATCCACCTGAAGCATTGGGGCCGATGGTATTGTGTTTGCGGGCGTCTGACGGAAAGATGGGCAAAGCCGGACCGGCACGGCTGGAAAAAGATTCAGGATATGAGAAACGGTGCCAAGGAATATGCCCGATTTTTGGAGCAACTTTTCAGACAGACATCACCGGATCGTTTTGAAATTCGTGTTTATTCGGATGGGTATGAAACGGCAGATCTCAAGAGACGGCTTTCGATGACTCCGCCCGAATTCCAGAAAATTTTTGGGGGACTCTTAGAAAAGAAAAAGAACGAATTTGATTGTCTGCGCCGGTTTTCCAATGTCACGATGAGGGTTGGCGATAGCCTTGACTTAACTTTGGAAGCTTTTCATGCCTTTGCGACGGCCGATATTGTGCTAAGAGGAACAGGAAACTTTACGAATCCTCCTGTTTTTTATAATGGACGTTGTCTCGCCTTCAACATCTTTGATCGGCACCTTTGGAAGAAGGTACCCGATTTAACCGAGTTGAAGCCCGATCAACGGTGTTTCACCGGCGTCTTCGAAACGGATTTAACCACCAGCCGAGTTTCTTGAAGAAAGGGTTTTCTTTCCCGGGAGGAGCCTTTAGCCGCCAGGGATTCCGCCAGGGTCCCAGTTCGATCATTTTTTTCTTGATCTCCTTTTCCGAAAGGTCATTCATCCAGGGATAGCTAAACAAAGTAATGGGTTGCCCCTTGAGAGCGACAAACGTGGTACGACTTTTTCTTGATACATATTCCGGAGGAATCCGGCATTCAAAAACGCAAGTGAACCCATGATTGTGTAGAAGTGAGGAAAGCGATTTTCTCGTGAGCCAGAAACTTTGCCGGTTTTTAATCGAAGAACCCAACCGTTGATGCATTGTTTCTTCGGAATCCTCAGGCTGATGTTCCCGGTACAGGCGACCAAAGTAAGTATGTTCCTGATAGGCCACACTTTTTTCCTCTTTTGGACTTGTATGGGTATCAATGACAAGCATATGAGTACATGCGGGAGAAAGTTTTGAAATTAGGGGAAAAAGGGAATCTTCGTCTAAGTGATAGAGGAGTCCTAGACAGTAGATAACATGAAAATGGCCCAGTTCGGCCCAGTTGAGGTTTCGGACATCTTGATTGAGGAATCGGACGTTTTGAAGGCGGAGTTGTTCGGCCATTTGTTTGCCTTTTTGCATTCTCTCGATGCGTCCGTCAACCCCAACGACTTGTGCCCCGCGCAAAGCAGCCTCGATTGCATAAACACCCTCCGCGCAACCTAAGTCAAGGATTCGAAGTCCCCGGAAGCTGTTCTGGCAGAGATCATTTGTTATTTGAAGGATCCGCCGGACCTTCTCGGCATTCTGAGCGCCTTTTTCTTCAAAGACCCCGTAGATGTTATCAGGCAAAGAAAGGGGACTTAACTTTTGCTCGGAGGTTTCGGGCAAACTCACTTTTCTTATCTCCTTCTCTTTTTTTGGGTTGTTTTTATCATAGTTTCTCTTAGATAAAAAGGAAAGAAAATATTCCTGCCGGAGCACATTCTCTTCGAGATTGAGGGGAGTTTTCTGTATAATAAGGCCTTATGTTTTGGGAGGGTAGCAATTGTGATACAAGAGGGTTATCTATATATTGCCACGGATGATCGTTATCTTGGGGAGGCGGTTAGATCTGCAAGGAGTCTTCGAAGATATGATGAATTCGCTGATATCACACTCATTGCCTCCAAAGAGATCAAAGACCCTTTATTTAATCGAGTCATTATCAGGCCGGTCCAAAATGCTCGAAATTGGTTTAGAGGCTTAGGTTACCGGGCCGAACACATGTATCAGGATTCCCCCTACGAAAAAACATTCTATGTGGATACGGATACTTGTTTTTTTGACAGTTGCTATCATCTTTTCCGAATCCTTGATCATTTTGATATCTGTGCTGCGGCTGCCCCGGTTGATCATTACGAGATCAACGTTGATGGGGAACCCCTTCAGGGGTATTACCCTTACAATTTGGGTGTTCTCCTTTTCAGAAAGAATCAAGAGAATGAGAGTCTTTTTCGGAAGTGGCATGAAATTTATGTCACTAAAATTCTTGGGGGTACGAGGAGAAGGGGCGAAAGCGATCAAACAGCTTTTATGGAAGCTTTGCTCACCTCCAAAGCCCGGGTTTATGCTCTCTCGCCTATTTACAATGCGCGTGCTGATTTCTTCCTTGATCTCAAACAAGAGGTCAAGATCATCCATGGCCGATTTCCAAGTTATGAGAACATGAAACGAAAGATCAATGTAACTTATAAACAGCGTTTGTGGGACCCAGCAAAAAGGAAATGTTTATTTAGGAAAAAGAAGATCTTACCTAAATACTTGGAGTATGTTCAATCATTCTAGTAGCAGAATTTGTGGCGGGAAGGGCCAGAATGTCTAGGACCTGCGGATATTTATATATTGCAACGAAGGACCGTGTTGAGGAAGCCATTCGGTCGGCTAGAAGTTTGAAGGCTGTGGACCGGGAATCGTCCATAACCCTTATTGCCGACGGGGTTGTTCACGCGGATGTTTTTGACAACATTCTCTATCGCCCGTGGGAGATCGGACAGAACGACTGGCACAGCAAATTGCTTTATAAGGTGCGTCACATGTACGTCGATTCGCCATATGAACGTACTTTTTTCCTTGATACGGATACCTATGTGGTTGAAAACGGCCGGCCACTTTTCAAACTTCTGGACTATTTTGATCTCTGCATTTCCCGAGCACCTGGCGACTTGAGGATACCACGAATCGATGGACTACCTCTGGAAGGTTGTCAGCCTCCGAATACGGGCGTCATCCTTTTTCGCCGAAGCAGAGAAAATGATCTCCTTTTTCAGATTTGGCGGAAAAGCTATGAAATAAAACTCAGGAATAAGGATTTCCATCATCGCGATGACAGCGACCAGATATGTTTTCTGGACGGGATCCTGGCTTCTCAAGCGCGGATCCACTGGCTGCCTAATCTTTGGAATGCAAGAACATGGTTTTTCCAATCCTTCAAAGGGCCGGTGAAGATCATTCATGAAAAGAATGTCGATTTTAAGAATTTAGAAAAGTTAGTCAATGTGACATCCAGACAGCGTGGTTGGGACCCCCTTAGGCGTCAGTGTTATCTTCGAAATGAGAATTTTTTTTCCAAAACAAAACGTAAATTGAAATCTTTTATTCGAGTTAATAGAAAGCAGGGCTGAATGAAAATATTTGGGATAGGTTTATCAAGAACGGGAACAAGGAGTTTACGAGCTGCTCTAGAAATGTTGGGGTATAAAGCTGTGCATTATACAACGACCGTTAAACTCTTAAGTTATACCGGAAGCGGCTTAGAGATTAACTATGATATTAGTGATCAGTTTGATGCACTTGTCGATACGCCTGTCACCCGCATCTATCCCGAATTGGATCGCCGGTATCCTAATTCCAAATTTATTCTGACGGTTCGGGAAATGAAAGGTTGGCTGCGTTCCTGCCAGTATTCCCAATTGTATCAAGTAAGTTCGAAGGAAGAATTGGAGATGAGACTTCGCAGGCCATCCCGCTATGACCAGTTGCATCTTGATTTGTATGACTCCATTTATTTCGATGAAAAGAAATTCCGAAGAGCTTATGAAGAACATATTAAGAATGTCTTTCAATATTTCAAGGGTCGTGAGCAGGATCTTTTGGTGATGAATGTCTGCGGGGGAGAAGGGTGGGAAAAGCTGTGTCCCTTTTTAAACTGTGAAATTCCGCGCCGGCTTTTCCCCATCCGCGGTGCACGGCGAGGCGAGCCGCTCGAGAGACTTGAATATTACCTAAAGAGACCGGCACAAATTCCTGGCATGTTGAAACGGAAACTGGAGAAAGTTTTTTCGTAAAGTGATACAGGTAAGTGGTTTTGATTTAAGGATGATTTCATGATGCGGTTTATGAGGAAAATTCTGTTAGGCCTTGTAAAGATGCTTTCTCCCGGGTCTAAGTATTGGGGACCGCCCAAACGCGTTTGTCTTTCAACTTATCGGTGGTTTCTCGATCAGCGGAAAAGTACGGGAGCGTTCAAGATACGATACGAAGAGGTGATCCCAGAACATACCTTGGAAAGGGCATTACCGATTGGTCTTGAAGACTCGGTGGACTGGAGATTCGAGAAGAATCTGCGCCGGGAGATTCCGCCCGCTTTTCTTCTTACGATCGAAAACGCCAGGGTAGTCGGTTCGTCCGGGGCCATCTTGACCGATCGAGATGAGCTTTTGGCCGATATCTCCAAAGAACTTGGCAAGCCGGTCGATCAGCATTCCGTTTTAACGCGGTGGAAACTTCCGCCTTTAAAGAAATTGGAAGGAAAGGTTGTCGTTTTCGCAACAAGCGGGGGGCATAATTATTATCACTGGCTTTTGGACGTTCTGCCGCGGTTTTATCTGCTCCGTTGTGGGAGGGTTGATTTATCCAAAATCTCTTTTTTCCTTATCAATGAAGGTTATCGCCAGGAACAGAAACAGGTTTTTGAACAATTGGGAATTCCGACAGACCGAATAATCGAATGCTGTCCTAAGAATCATTGGCAGGCCAGGGAATTGATGATCCCTTTTGCCCCGGCAAGCAGGAATAACCCAACAAGTTGGATTTGTCATTTTCTAAGGGATATCTTTGCCTCCTCGATCGAGAAAGGTAAGCAGGATTACCCCAAGCGATTGTATATCAGCCGCTCGAATGCTAAGAAAAGGCACGTTTTGAACGAAGAGAAATTAATTATTTTTCTTCGGTCTTTAGGTTTTGAAACAGTAGATTTGGAAAATATTTTGATTCATGATCAAATAGCATTATTCCGCTCAGCTGAAATCATTGTGGGGGCGCATGGCGCGGGTTTATCAAATCTTGTTTTTTGCGGGCCGCAGGCGCAGGTTATCGAATTGTTTTCGCCAGCTTATGTTAATGGATGTTACTGGGCCTTGGCCGAACAGGTTGGTGTTCGCTACGCTTATCTTCTGGGAGAGGGGCAAAGGCCTGTTTGCGGAGATGATCCTCATCGTGTTGGTGAAGATATGATGATCAGGATAGATGATCTTGCCTGTTTATTGAGAAAAATGAAGGTTACCCGACAAGAGGGAGTCCTTTAAAAAGGTTTTCTGATGCGTATGCCAAAAGTTTCAGTCTTGATGCCGGTTTTTAATCATGGACAATATGTAGACAATGCTGTTCGGAGTATTCTTGAGCAAACCTTTCAAGATTTTGAGTTTATCATTATTAACGATGGCTCTACGGATCAAACATCTGAAATTCTTTTGAAGATGACGGATCCCCGAATCAGCGTGATCAAAATCGAACATAACTCGGGGATGGCAAGAGCGCTCAACCGGGGGATTCATGAATCAAGAGGAGAATACATTGCCCGCATGGATGCAGATGACGTCTCTCATCCCAAACGTCTGGAACGTCAAGTTACATTTTTGGATCAACATCCCGAGGTTGCGGTCGTTGGGACCATGTGCTGGATGATCGATGCCGAAGGGAAGAAGAAAAAACTGGGAAACGCCTATGCCCAGGACCGTGAGATTAAATGGCTTCTCAGTCAAAATTCAGGGAGGACCCCTCTCTGGCATCCTTCGGTGATGATGCGCCGGGCACATCTTTTCGAAGTGGGGCTTTATCGTGAGGATTTGGATTATGCTATTGATAAGGAACTTTGGCTGCGAATGGCTCGTAAGGGTTATCGGTTTGCCAATATCCAAGAGCCGCTTTTGGATAAAAGAGAACCCGTCTACCGTCATGATTATCAGGCACATATCAAAAGGCATCGCGAGTCAAGGGATAAGGTCTACAAATGCCATGCCGAGACGGTTTTGTTTTTGAAGTGCCAATACCATTTTTCGTGGTGGAAAAGTCGTTTTCTTGCTTTTTTTTGTTTCTTTTTTCATCCCAGGATTTTCTCAGGGAAAGAGTAGGATTGAGAAATTGTTATGTCTGAGAAAACTCAGCCGGTCATTATTTTTGGGTAGGATGTCTGGCAGGCAAACTATGCAGGTTATGATTTGACGGAAGAGGAAAATCTGAGAGAGAATATCACCCTCAAGACAATGAGATTTGAGAAAATTGAATTTAAAGAGGATGAAGCGATAATGGCATGGAAACTTTAATTTCCTCAACAACCGATAAAGATTTGGCGGAAGAAAAAAACCGCCCTCGCATTTCATTTTTTTATTTTTTAGGGCATCTGCCGCATCATTTCGATCATGCTCGCCTCGTTTTTGAAAAGCTCGGGGGGGAGGTCCTTGTCACGACACCTTTCGCCCGCGATTATTGTCTCCGGCGCGGGATCCCGGTCAAAATGCTGGATCGTTGTGAAAAAGAGATCCGCTCTTGGGTGCCTGAAGATGTGCCTGTGACCGTGGAGTATCTCAATCAACAGAAGGGGGTTGTTTTCTTCTTTGACGTTTTCCCGAATATGGCTAAGGAAATTAAAAGCCTGTTGAGGATCATGCTTTTTCATGGCAATAGCCTGAAACAGTCCTGGTTTGAGGATTGGCGTATCAAAGCTCTGAGAAGCGAATATGATTTCATAACGACTTTGGGGCCTTTTTGGGAGAGAATCCTCAAGAGAAAAGGGGTTCCGGAAAATAAATTCCTCAGGATCGGCCAGACGCGGACGGATACTCTTGGTCATTTACAGCCAGAAGCCATTGAAGCCATGAAAAGGGATTTCCTTAAGGATAGGCATTTTCCCGAAAAGCCCATCGTGGCTTATATCCCGACTTGGTATGGTGTTTCATCGGTCGGTTGCTTAGGCCCACATATTTTAGAAACGATTTCGGAGCGTTTTGTCGTTCTTTTTCGACCCCATCCGGAAACGCCATCTTCCGTTCTGGACAGCTGTCGGAAAGTGATTTGCGGGAAGAAACATATCGTTGATTTATCATGTGAAGAACCGGAGGGGTGGAATCCCATGCATTGGCTTCTTATGAGCGATCTCCTCATTTTAGATATGATGGGGAGTTTGACCGCGGAAGCCATTTTGACCGATAAACCCATTATTTTTACAGATCCGCGGAGTCCTTGGAGAGTGATATGGAAGCAGTGGTTATTTTCGAGACCGATTCGACGTTTTTACCGTTCATGCCCTCGGTTAGGATTCCGTCAATTGAGGGATTTAAATACAATGGTTGAAAGAAATAGGGCCATTCAGAAAACCGATCATGCAAGAGAAGAAATCAGAAATAAACTTTTCTATCATCGGGATGCGCGAGCGACAGATGCTTTGGTTGAATTTGTTGAATCCCTTGAGATTAAATCGGGGATGAAACCGAAATCGGGGAAATCTTAACTATGGGATGTACGGCTGAAACAAAGCGATGTGTTTATTGGAATGAGCAAGGCTATGAACGTCCGGAGTGTTGCACGGAAATACTGAAGGACTGTTTGTTTCTTGCCCGGGAACTCTTAAATTCATTGGGTGTTAAGTGGTGGGTGAGTTACGGAACCCTCTTGGGGGCTTATCGCCACGAAGGAACCTTTATACCCTGGGATACGGATTGCGATGTTTCGTTTCTTTATGATGATATCCCTAGAATTATGGAGCTTCGGGATAAGGTTCAATCCCGGGGATTTGTCATGAGCTTCCATGATAAGGATTCAAAAGGGTATCCTGGGCTTATCAAAATCAGTCGATCCGACAAAAATACACAACACTGTGATCTTTGGCCATGGAAGGTTCAAAGGGGATTCTGGCCATGGCAGTGGGGGAGAAAATGGATGTTTCGCCCCCATCCTTCGCCGCCTTTGAAAAAGGAAAAAGGAGCAAGAACGCGTTATTTTCCAGCGTCTTTTATTCAACAGATGGAAGCAATTCAACTCTATAGTGTGGAATTTCCATGTCCTTCGCCGGTTCGTGATTTTCTTGTCTGGGGTTACGGAAAAGATTTTATGACACCCAGCCGGTGGAGAAGGTAAAGGGAGTTATTGATGCTGACCCCTGCTCGAAAAAGGAAACTGAAGAGGTTGGGACGGCGGATGAAATTTCACTTCTGGAATTTCTGGGGGTGGATCCGGATAGCTATGAAGAAACGTTTGACGGCCAGCCACGAAATCCATATTTGGCATGAATCCGCTTCGTTTCAGAAAAGGCTCGGTGACCTGAAAGTGAGAAATTATCGGCGGGCCATTATTTTGGGAAACGGGATGGGTTTGAATAAAATCGATCGGGAATTTTCAAAAGTTCTTCGGCATGATTCCGAGACATTGGTGATCGGCCTTAACCGGGCTTATATGCGGTATGAACCGGATGTCCTGCTTTGGATTGATGAAGAGACCCGGCGAGATATTCTAAAGCACTTTTTTCGACGCGAGGTCTTGGTGATCCAGACAGCGAAGAAAGATCCTTATTGGTTGCAGATGGATTACTGGCACCGAAACCGGAATTTCCGGGATTTTAAGGAACGGGGACTTTTTTTTATGCGTACGATTTTAATTAGCGCCTTGCATTTGTGTTTTCTCCTTGGCGTTAAGGAGATTATTCTTATCGGAGTGGATTTTGACAGCCGGACTTACTTTTTTGAAGGGCATCCTTATTATGATTCTGCGTCTCATTACGAAATTGCAGACCCGGCATTTATTCAGAAAGGCGCCCTGGGGTATTCCACCCACCGGGCTGTTCAGGAAGTGATAGAATATTTGATTGAAAAGGAACATTATTCCATTCGTTATACGGATGAAAGTCGTTTCTTGTCGAACATCCGGGGTCTTCAAAAAGTAGATGTGAAGAACATCTACCCGAATTCATTGATCGCGGTGATTTGAGTTACTGATGATGAATAAAAAAGAAGAAAAAGGTTTCCGGTCTATGCTTAAAATCATTTGGGGAGCGATCCCCTATATGGGAATGACGCCGTTTTCTTTTTTTATTTATTTGTTGACGGCGACGGTCCTTTCGATGCTTATTGCGCTTTTTGATGGCTTAAGCCTCGGTCTTTTGATGTCGCTCATGAAGGGGATGATCCAGCGTGATTTTTCGTTTATCCACGAT
>JAFGHI010000008.1 GCA_016930235.1 Candidatus Omnitrophota bacterium | reverse complement strand
GCTGATTCCGTACAGGATTTCGGAATGGGTGAACCGATCCAATCCCGATGTCGTGTTTGGCCATGCGATAGCAAGACTCGAAGGAAGTATGTGGCCTTACAGTAAAGGTTTGATCTTGGCGCATGCCCGGTTACAGGAAATTTTGAGCAATCCGAATCTGAGTGATGAGGTCAAGGATCAAGCCCGGGAGAATTTTCTGGAAATGGCCCGATACTTGAAATCCAGAGCTCAATTTATCAGTACGAGAACATTCCGTGAAGGCCGAAAGACTTACCGGAAATTTGAAGAGTTGCTCCGTCAATTTGACCCGAACTTGGCTGAGCGTTATATGTCGTGGCGCCAGAAGGAGTATATCGATCGGTTGGATGATTTTATCGCACGGGATCTCGATGCAAATTCCATCCTCTTCGGGGATGAACGTTTCATCGAATTGATCGGAGGGGAAACCGATTGGTCGAGAAATCGCGAGCAGCAGCAACATATCAATGCCATTCGGGAAGCCATTGTCAAAAAGATACAATCAAAAGATCCCGTTCAGGTTGAGCAGGGCTTAAGGCTGCTGGTGGACGAACTCAACAAGATTCGTCGAGCGGAAGGCTCCAAAATGAAGGACGTCCGACTTCAAGACCTTCTGTTGAAGCCCGATGGTGATCCGTCATCGACTTTGGTGACCCTGAGAGATGGAAGGACCTTCAAACTTGGTTTTGATATCAGGATCGGAACGATTGCGGAACTTTCTGAAATTCCGGTCGTTCGCCAGGCCGCGTTGGCGAAACTTGCGGCCGAGGGAAGAAGTTACGAGACGGATTATGGACGCTATCTTGAGATTTATAATGGAATGAAAAGAGATTATCTCAATGCGCGCGGGATTCCGGCTGATTTGATGGGCATTACCTTCTTAATCAGTAGGGAGACGGAAAATCGTCTTGCAAAACGAAATTACGGCGGGGGGCTGCTTGAAAGCTGGTCCGGAACGGTGACCTTAGATAGGGGGAGATTTGAGGGAGGGCTGTTTACGCCGCTCGATATTTCGCTTTTGAGGAGTCAATACGTTGAACAGTCAAACTTCCACGAATTGCTTCACTTTGTGCATCCGCATCCTTATGTGCGTGATAGCGAGAGTAATGTGATTGAAGAATTGAATAACTATTTTGCGCAGATGACGGAAGGTGTGATCGATTATGACTTCGGTATGAGATACAGCTTGGAACATATCCTGGGTAATAAGATTCCGCAGTATTTGCGGCCCGGTGAAGGTGACCACGCGCTTGATTCGATGCTTCCTCATGAACGCTTGGTTTTTATTCAACGGACCCAGGCGGCCTTTAAGTCAATTGTCGGCTTAAAGATATTGTTAGAGCGGATCCTGAAAAAGATGGGAATGGATCCGGCTCTGGCCTTAGCTTTCACCCAACGGGTTTTGTGGAATGCAAGGTCGCTTGATGATCTCCTGGTGGTTCAGAAATATTTGAGAAATCCCGCAAGGCTCGAAGCCTTGATGGCTGAGTTGGTTGGCGCAAAAGCTGTGCGTGTGACCGATCATGGTGTTATCGAAGGATTCCGGAATATTGTGGAGGCCAATCGATTTATCGCTGAACGTGTCGTCAATGCCGCCGTGGCTGATTTAACGGAGGGACGCGTTGAAGAGGCAAAGGCCAGGATCGTAGCGTACCAGGAATCTTTGGCGAATGTCCGGGATCGCAGAAAGGTGATTATCCCGATTGAAAAGCTTTTGGCTCGCAAACAAGCCGAAGAGCAAAGTTTGCTACAACGCTTAAGCCGTCTTAGGGCTCAGAAGTCAACGCCGGCCATTCAGGAAGAAATAGAATTGCTGGCAGGTCAAATGCAGAGAATCCAAAGGCAAGCTGTCATGCTTAAAGTTCAGCAAGCGAAGCAAATGCGGAATGATGCCACAATTTTTAATCAGTTGATGCAGATGATCGATCAAGCCACCGCAGGCAATGTGTCGCACGCGAAAATTCTCAAGAATGCACACGATGAGCTTTTGACGAAGAAGTGGGAAGAGATCACAGGCCGTCTGGATGCCGTTCCGTTGGATGACCGTCCGGATCTTTGGCTTTCGATTCTGAGCAACGAAATTCCCGGGGTCGTAGAGCTTGCGAATCGAATCCATGGATATTTGGATCCCAACCGGGCGGTTGAGCGGATTCGTGAACTCGTGGGTGACATTCGTGAGCAATGGCTGTCCATTATTCTGGCGAGGATCACTTATGAGATGAAGGCCGGCCGAGCGGATCGTGCCTTTTATCGAATGAAGCGTGAGATTCACCGGTTCTTTGAGATTTTTGTAACCCAGGAAGAGCGCAATAAAAATATACTTACCGAAAATCCTTCCGGGATGATGCTTTATGATTTTCCGTATGAATTAACGCACCAGTTGTTGCGCCGATTTATTTTAGGCATTCCGGGAGAGACTTTGCCGGGCGACGACAAACTCGAAAGGGTTGAGTTGGTCCATCGGTTTTTGCAGGATATCCGGAAAATGTTTCAAGAGGCGCGTAAGAACGATACGGTTAATGTTCCGAAGCTCGATGAAGAAGTAGCGGCTCGCGTTTTACAAGTGATCATGTGGGAAGGAAAAGAAGACCCTGTGATCCGGCTCTATATTGAAAATCATTTGATGGATCGTGAGACGAGAACCTTTACGGAGCATGTCAAAGATCCCAAGCTGGTGAATCGTGCAAGCGGGATCTACATGGCAGAGTTAAGCAGTGAGCCGCTTAACTTGGAAGATCTTAAGCAGCATGCTGAATCGATGACCTTTGAACAGGCGTTCCAAGTTGATCTTGACGGGCGTATTTATCTCGGGACGGGTGCGCGTGACACGGGAAGCGAAACCTTTGGCGAGCATTTCCATTATCTTTTGCATAATCATCCGCCGGATCATCGGGGGCAGGTCACTGTGGTGCCATCACTTCATGATCCCAATCACGATGGTGTGCTTCAGGCGACTCTACCGGTTATCCTTGCCAACGGTGAGGAGGGTATCGCCCGAGTCGGTGGGGATGGGGCTATCTTTATCACGACAAAATTCGGAATGACCAAGTATTATTACGATGAGTTGATTAATGAGTCTCTCTTTGACATCAATCAAGGGCAGGATGCGCGCGGGGACTTGTTCGGGCGAGGGATCGAAAACCTCAGCTATTCTCAGGTTTACGGCCGGGCGAATCAGCTTGCGATGATCGGCCAGGGTTTTGAGTTTGAATATGTCGATACACGCGATTCGTCCGTAAAAGTCCGCGTGGAATTTAAGCCGTGGAAAGAACTTGAAGGGTTGAGCCGGTATGATCTTGGAGCATTTTTACCCATGGCGGTACCGATGCAAGCACCCGTTGCAGTCCGTTCGGAATTGCGTGCGATGACAATTCCCGATCTCCTGGCCTATAAGATTGACGGCCTGACCGAAATGAGTTCAACGGATAGGCTTCAAATCCGAAGAGTCTTTGAGTCTCTCCTCCGTTCTGAATCTCGTGTCGAGGCAGGATTTATGGACGCGCTTCGCGGTGTGAATCAGGTCGTCTTAAATCTGGCTACACCACAAAGTGAGAATCGATTGCGGTATGATACCCCAGCCTTTATCGATGCCTCGGGCCCGACCCGTCAAATCGTTGTGAATGCCGAAAAAATTCTGGATATAGTTAAGAAGCTACAAGCCAACGATGCGACGCGTGCGAGGGCCTTTGAGCTTGCCGGGCTTATTTTGCAGATATGGATTCATGATCATGAAGAACGTCACGTCTATTACGAGCCATGGATCCGTGATATTGTCTACGGGAAGCATTCGACGGTTCCTCTGGCGATGCGTGAACAGGTTTATGATGTGATGCAGGAAGTTACTGTTTATTTGGATACGATGAATGCGATGGAACGTGCGGTCCGGCAAAATCCGGAGCTTAAAAATTATTTTGGAAACACCATGCAGAATATCGAAGTCCTATGGCGAATTGCGACGGGTTTGGACATGCAATCCGCCTTAAGCCATATGCGCGGTGTTCATGATGAGAAGGGAATGATCGAAGAAGTGCTTCTAGGTGTTTTGTCGCAGGGAGAATTGAGTTCGGGAAAGCTGGCACAAGATATCCTAGTCGGAAAAATGATTGATGAAATTATGGGATTTAAACAGTTTATCCGGGTTTATATGACAGAATCACAGATCCGGGGATTTAATGGGAGTCAAATTCAAATTCTTGAGACCTTGATGGGGCAATACGGTAATGCCCTTGAACTGATTCGGAGTCATGAGTTGGCCGGGAAGATTTCCATTGATAATGTCTTAAAAGGTCATATCTCGGTCTTGTTTGATGCGGAAGATAATGTGGCAATGTCGGCCGTCCAACCTCATGCAATGAGGGAAGAGGTGATTGGATTCGTGACCGATCGCGATCGTCTGCGAAGTTTTATCAAGGACCAAGTGCAGGTTGCCATTTTGGCTGCAATGCTGGGCGCTGATCAGTTTAATCAGATGATCAATCGCAATGGCGGAGATGGCGAAAGGATCAGCCTCGGCCTTCACCGGATGCGTTTTGTGGCCGAGGTCCTCAAGAGCCAAGCGATCCGTGAATACTTCATGGCGGCCGCGTAAAACGGCCTCATTCCGAATATTGACAGATCCGTACGGTATGGTATATTTGTTTCGAGCCAATTCAATGAAGGTAAGTTGAGTGTTAGACGTTGATCAAGAAGGAAAAGATAGACATAGCAAAGAAGGATCGTGAGCCGGTTCGGTTCGCGGTCTTTTTTTTTGTTGTCTGAATCAAGCTGAAAACGGTGGAAGTCAAGGAAGAAAGGATTAAAGCGATGTCGAAGGTGAAGGGTACTGTCAAATGGTTCAACAACCGTAAAGGGTATGGGTTCATTTCTCCTGAAGGGTCCGAATCTGAAGCCAAGGATATTTTCGTCCACTTCAGTTCCATTCAGGCAGATGGATTTAAGACTTTGAGGGATGGGGACAAGGTTGAATTTGAGATTGCCGATGGTCCGAAGGGGCAGCAAGCAGTTAATGTGACCCCGCTTCGTAGCGAGTAGACTCAAAAGTCGTTTGTCGACAATAAAAAGTCGCTGAGAAAGGTTTATCTTTGTGAAAAGGGTAAGCCTTTCTTTTTTGTTGGGTGCCGGGTATATTTATAGTATGCGAAAAATCATTATTCTGAGCTTGTGCTTGGTTTTAGGGATCGGGTTTTGTCCTCTAGCCGGATGGGCCTTTGGTGTTGTCTATTCCTCGGACGATAGCACTCAATCGTCTCAGCCGACATCCACGGATAGTACTACCGGCAGTACGACAGGTCAAACGTCGCAGTTTGGCAGCTCCAGTTTTTATCGGCCCACTCTGGGGAATCAGACGACAACATCGACATCCAGCACCGGGGCGGCAACTTCGACGACCCAGAGCCGACTAAGTTCGAATTCCTTCCACAAGCCGAAAATCGGTTCGACGAGCTCGATGAGTACCTCGGGTGATTCTTCAACGCCGGTTGTTGCAACGGTTTCCACTGAAGCAGCGCAAACCGATGAGGAGGGGGATGCCGAAGCTCAGGCCTTGTCCACCAAGACAAATTTTACAGCTGTTAGTTTCAGGCGTCCGACCCTTGGATCGCAGGCAACCATGTCGACGTCCACAGGGGAGATTACGGAAAGTAGCGCAAGCAACGCTCCATCGATATCCTCCACAACAACTTTATCGGGTTCCTCATTCGGGAATTTTGGTACCTTGGCAGGGCCGACGAGTATTTCGAAGGATATATCCCCTACGAAAACAGATTTTGAATTCGGGCATATCAAAATGAAATACGCAACAGGTATATCTGAAGAGGGTTCCTCAGAAGATCCAACCGAAGCAGCTTCATAATCTCAAAGTTTAAAAATATATCATTACTGACTTTCGTATTCTTTGTCCTCATCAAACAAGGCGTAACCTATTATGAATCAATAAGATACATTATTTTCGATGAAAATTTGAAATGCGCCATTTTGCGGGGTATACTTCTTTTGGAGTAACAAAAAGAACATTGGTAACAATATCCCCTAAGGGAGAGAAAAGTAATAAATCTAAACTATCAAGGAAGGTGAGGCCATGCAGTCGGAACATACCAAAAGGCTCTATACGACGCATGAAGTTGCGCGGCTGTTAGGAGTAACACCGATTACCGTGATTCGCTGGATCGAGAGTGGGAAATTCAAATGTTTTACCACAGTAGGCGGGCATCGGCGCATTGAGCACGATGAATTGGTCCAGTTTGCCCAGACGTACAATCTCCCTTGGCAGGGTGATGAGGAAGTAAAACAGCGTAAGGATTTTGTTGTTTTGGCCGTTGATGATGAGGAAGATGTTTTAGAGCTCCTTCAGGACATGCTGGGGGGGATCGCACGGCTAAAACTCATTACGGTCGGGAACGGTTTTACGGCCGGGGCAAAACTTGTCGAGGAACGACCGGATCTTGTTTTGCTTGATTTTCTGATGCCGGAGTTGGATGGATTTGAGTTCTGCTCCTTTATGAGAAAGGATGATCGGTTTAAAGATGTTCCGATTATTGCAGTTACAGGTCTCAAAGGAGATGCCGACGTTCAGAAAATGAAAGAGGCGGGCGTTAACGATCTTTTGCAGAAACCTTTTACAGAAGATCACCTCGTCAAAAAGATCGAACATTATCGTGGCTTAAAAAAGGGCGGATAAGGTTCTTAATATCCGCAAACTAGGAATCGCCGATGATTGCTGGGGGTGAAATTTCTTCGTTGCCATTGCATTTTGCCGGCAACATTATGCTCTTCTTTTTATATTTTATCTTCGCGATCAGTTTCTACGCAGCAAGTGCCAAACAAAAATTCACAAATCATCCTTTCGTTGTCTCCGTCAGCGGCGTTTTTTTGTTGTTTGCCGTCGTTTTCTTATTCAATTCCTTTGCCGGGGAACCCTGGCGTTTCATTTGGCTTGAGGTATGCTGGTTTGTCATCGCTTTAATTCCCGCATGCTTATTTATGGTCTTGAGCCGCAAATGGTTGAAAACGGAGAGAGAATCGAGAAATTCGGCAGAACGGTTTAATCAATTGAAAGATGAATTCTTGACAGTCGCTTCCCATGAGTTAAGAACGCCTCTGTCGGTCATCAATGGTTTCGCAGAAATTTTGGTCAGAGAAAAGCTAGGCGGTCTCAATGAGGAACAAAAGCGGAGAGTGAGAAAAATTTTGATGCAGGGCCAAAGACTCCACCGCATCATCGATGATTTGCTGGATCTGTCCAGAATACGATCAGGAAAAATTGAGGTTAAAAATGAAGTCTTTGCTTTAGTGCCGGTGCTGAAGGCGGCTTTGGATGACCATGAAGTTTTATGTGACCAGCAAAGGATCGAACTCAAAGATCAGATCCCGGATGAATTGCCCGATGTGTGCGGAGATCTGGAACGAGTGACCCAAATTGTGGTGAATTTGTTGAATAATGCAATTAAATATACCGAACCGGGGGGATCTGTGACCTTGATCGCAAGCTGCGATCGGAATCGCGGGCATGTCATGGTGGAGGTCAAGGATACGGGGCTTGGAATCGATCCCAAAGATCAACAGCATGTTTTTGAGGAATTTTTCCGCTCAAGTCAGCAGGGAACAAGGAAGTTGTCGGGCAGCGGCCTGGGGCTTGCTATCGTGAAGCAGCTAGTTGAAGCCCAGGGAGGACGTGTTGGAGTCGAAAGTCCGGGGCTGGGGCAAGGCTCGCGGTTTTATTTCACATTGCCTATTGCGAACGAAGCCCCCGATCCAAAGATATCTTCGATGAAGATGTCCAAAAAGAAGTCTGTTTAGTCAATCGATCTCGCTGAATCATTTCGGACTCATGAAATCTCCCCAAAAGGAAACCTTTTCTCTATCTTGAAGTTCCAGCCCAGATCTGGTTAAATAGCACCTTTCAATGGATATCAGGATCAATTGCTTGATGAAGGAGATTAAGGATGGAACCAATGACGAAAGTGCAGGCGACGGTTGAATTAGCTCGTGCCGGGCAAAGCCCGTGGTTGGATTATATAAGCAGGACGATGTTGCGGTCGGGGGAGCTTGAGGCGCTCATTCGGGAAAAAGGTATTCTTGGTGTGACGTCCAATCCATCCATTTTTCAGAATGCCATCAGTCAGCCCGACGGCGGTTATGACGAAGATATCCGGCGTTTTAGTCGTCAGCAGATGAGTTTATTTGAAATTTACGACCACCTGACTCAAGATGATATACGAGCGACTTGTGATCTTTTTACACCCATTTTTGAGAAATCGAATGGCACAGACGGATTTGTCAGTCTTGAGGTCATGCCGAATCTGGCCTACGATGAAAGGGCTACTGTTCAGGAAGCTATTCGTCTCTTTGATGCTATTCAGCGGCCCAATTTGATGATCAAGGTTCCTTCGACTCCACAAGGGATCGCGGCTTTTAGGACGCTCACAGCAAAGGGGATTAATGTCAACGTTACTCTTATTTTCTCACCGGATCAGTATCGGGAAGCTGCTTTAGCCTACTTGCGGGGGTTAGAGGATTATTCAGGGCAAGGGGGTGAGCTCAATCGCGTTCATTCGGTTGCCAGCGTCTTTGTCAGCCGCTTTGATACGATGGTAGATGCCAAAATTGGCGAAATTCTAAAAAAACCGGTAAAAAAGGACAAAAAGCTTATCCTCGAACACTTGAAAGGGAAAGCGGCCGTCGCGAATTCCAAAATCATTTATCAGGAGTTTAAAAAAATATTTACCAGTGATCGTTTCCTCCAGCTTCAGAAAAAAGGTGCGCATATCCAAAGAGCCTTATGGGGATCCACGAGTTCAAAGAATCCCCAATATTCCGATTTGATTTATGTTGATACGCTTGTCGGGAAACATACCGTCAATACGATGCCAAAGTCGACTTTGGATGCTTTGCTCGATCATGGAGTGATACGGCCAGATTCGGTTGAGGAGAATAGAGAAGAGGCCTTTGAAGTGAAGAAGGTTCTCCAAACGTGGGGTATTGATCTGGATCAGGTGGGACAAGTTCTTCAGCATAAAGGAGTCAAGGCATTTTCGGATTCTTTTGACAGTTTGATGGCGACTCTCGAAAAAGTGAGAGAAGAAACCCTCGACGCTAAGCAAAAGAAAGTTAAAATTGCGAGGGCTGTTTATTCCTTCGGACGGGATATTACGTCCGAGCCTGTCAATCGAGAGTTGAAGAAGATGAAGGCTCAACAGTTTCACCAGCGTTTTTTGCAGGGTGATCCTTCGCTATGGAAACAGGATAGTAAGCATCAAGCGGTCATCCGCAACCGCTTTGGCTGGTTCAGAGTTCATGAGTGGATGCAGGGAAAACTCTATGAGCTGGATCTGTTGAGCGAGCAAGTCAAGAAAGAGAAGATCAGGAATATCCTTCTTTTGGGCATGGGCGGGTCAAGCTTGGCTCCTGAGGTTATGAGCTTGATCTGTGATCGTCCAAACCGTTCTCCTCGGTTTTATGTTGTCGATTCGACCGATCCCGGGACAATCCTCAAGGTTGAATCGAAGGTTGATCTAAAAGCATCGTTGATTATTGTTGCGAGTAAATCAGGTTCAACCATTGAGACGATTTCGCAGTTCAAGTATTTTTACCAGAAGGTAACGGAAAAATATGGGGACGAATCGGATCTTGAGACGGTCGGGAAACATTTTGTTGCCATCACGGATGAAGGGTCATCCTTGGAAAGGATGGCCCGGGAGAAGAGGTTTAGGAAGATTTTTGTCAACCCCAGTGATATTGGAGGGCGTTATTCGGCACTATCTTTTTTTGGATTAGTGCCGGCCGCGCTTATGGGAATCCATGTGCGTCAAATTCTTGCCAGTGTGCGGGATATCTTTCGCGTTACTTTAAGGGAATCCCGGCTCCAGGAAAATCCGGGGATTTATTTAGGGGCGATGCTGGGGATTCTAGCGAGGAAAGGGTGCGATAAGCTGACATTTTGGACTTCAAAATCCCTGGCTTCGTTTGGAACTTGGCTGGAACAATTAATCGCTGAAAGCACGGGGAAGGAAGGTAAGGGAATTGTTCCGGTAGAGGGTGAAGGCATGCAAGATTTTTCGGTTTATGGGCCGGACCGTGTTTTTGTTGTCTTGAAGTTAAAATCCGATAAGCAGCCGGATAAATGGCGCAAACAGATTCGAACGATTAAAAAAATGGGTTTTCCAGTCATTGAAATAACGTGGGATACGAGGGCCATGATCGGGTGCGAGTTTTTAAGGTGGGAGATAGCCACTGCGGTTGCAAGTGCCGTGATGGAAATCAATCCGTTTGATGAGCCTAATGTCAAAGAAAGCAAGGACATCACGGGGCGTTTAATTGAGGAGTTGAAGCAGACAGGACGTTTGGATGCTCCCAAGACACATGGCAGTGTTCGAGCCAAAATCCCATTTGAAAAAATTTTTTCTAAAATGAAAAAGAATCCTTATATTGCCCTTCTTGCCTATACGGAGAGGAGCCCTGAAATCCAAAAAAGTTTGAGTCGAATTCGTAAGCGGCTCATCGATCGGTTTGGATTGCCCGTGTTGGCCGGGTTTGGACCCCGGTATCTTCATTCCATCGGACAGCTCTATAAAGGCGGAACGAAGAATGGGGTTTTTATCCAATTTTTGATGCAGGATACCCGGGATCCTAAAATCCCTGATGCAGGGATTCGGTTTGGGCAATTGAAGCGGGCGCAGGCCTATGGGGATGCAGCGGCAATCTCAAGCAAGGGGTTGCCTCTTTTGGGGATTGAGCTCGGGAAGGATGTTTTAGCGGGATTGTCTCTTTTTGAAAGCAAACTTTCGGATTACTTGGAAGCCGGGGAGTAAGCAATAAGCAATAGGGGAGCGTACTGATGATTCATCGCCGACTCGGTGCTTTTGGTGTTGTGTTTATTTTAAGTTGTACCCTTATTTTGAATGTAGCGCATGCCTTTTCGGTATCATGGCCTTCCTTATTTAAAGAAAGAAAGAGCCAGGTATGTTCCAGGATGCACGATGATTATATGGTGCTTTTTTATTTTACGGGAAATTCGGAAAAGCGGAAAAATTTAAAAGGGAAAAAGGAAAAATGGCTCGAAATGAATTATAAGCTGGTTAATCGAAAAGAAAACCCAGCGGATCTTTTTGGTAAATCCAGGACCGGTGAGGTTCGTTTTCTCGATGAGGAAGGTTACTCGGTCTTGAGTGTGGCGGTCCATTTTGAGGATCTTCTTCTCAAGCGGGAATATTACGGGGAATTGTGGGTCGAAAAGTCTCGGGCGAAAAAGATGGTCAGTGCCGATTTTATTGCTGTCGCACCGAGCCGTTTGGACAAAGTCAAAAGACAACACAAAAGGTTAACGGAGGATGGCGTTATCCGGAACAGTGACGAAATAATTCAAATGATTGCAGCAAAGGATGCTGAGTATATCGAAAGGATGAAGGAGGAAGAACGGGAAAAAGCCGAGAGAATGAGGCCGGTGATCGAAGACGTTGAAGAAGAACCGGAGCCTGAAATTATACCCCCGACGGAAGATGAGATGAGAGTTGAGATGGACAAAACTCTGGAAAACGACCCCGCCCGAGTGACCAACGAGGAAGTCGAGGGCTTGCTGGAGGAAGCGTCCAAGCAGGAGCCGACCAAGATTGAGTTTCCGGGAACCCTTCAATAGTTTGAACCGTTAAAGAAAATCCCTGAATGGGCGTAACATAAAGGAAGTTTATCCCTATGAGAAGTATGTCTTCATTCAACATCATAAGAGTGATGGGTATCGCGCTGGTCGTTTGGGGGTGCTCCTCAACACCGGTTCAGTACACGTATACTCCCATGGGGCCGATCTCGGTCTTGGGAACCCAGGGGGTGGGTGCTCCTCATGATGTCTTTCATATCGTTGGCCCTTCGGAAACACTTTGGAGAATCAGCAAAACTTATGGTGTCGATATGGATATCCTGATGCAAGTCAATCACGTTTCGGATCCAACTCAAATCAAAGCAGGACAGGAACTCTTAATTCCAAGCACGTATGGGGCTCGTCCTTTGGTTCCTTTGTTTCCATCGAAGAGGTGGACCCATATTGTTATCCATCATACGGCGACCGATTATGGAGATGCTTTTTCTATTGATCAGCTTCATCACAAACGGGGCTGGTGGAATGGATTAGGCTATCACTTTCTGATCAATAACGGGACGATGGGGAAAGAAGACGGACAAATTCAAGCCGGCCCCAGGTGGATGAAGCAAAAACCGGGGGCTCATGCAAAAGATGCGGGAATGAATGAACGGGGGATTGGCATCGGTATTGTCGGGAATTTTAGCCAGGACATGATTTCTAAGGCTGAGATGGATTCTCTGGTCTTCTTAGTGAAGACTCTTCAGGAGTACTATCAAATTCCGGATCAAAATGTGATTGGTCATCGGGATGTGCCCGGTGCAAAAACGGAATGCCCCGGGAATTATTTTCCGTGGTTTGAGTTTAAGAAAAAAATCGCTTCTTCTTAACCGAAATTGATTTTATCAAGTTTCTCTAAAGATTTTTCCTTCAGCGGTGAGCCTCCGAACGATACGAGAAATAGCTTAGCACCCTCACGATCAAAGACAAGTTCAAGCAAATGGTCGCCGTAGCTGTCTCTTGTGTCGACAACATGGTAATATCTCGGTCGGTCAATCTTAAAGAGGCTTCGGCCCTCGAAGTAAGAGACATCAAATCCGCCGTTTTCCCTGGTTAGATATTTCCCGTCAAGCAAAACATCAACGTTAAGGGGTTGGGCAGACTTGGAGCCCATCAGCACAAAAACGGAACGCGCGTGATATTGAACGGATAGTTTATTTCCGGGTCTTAAGGATTCAAGATTTTCTTCGTGAATCTGCCATTTGCCATCCAGATAAAAACGATTCGGGTACAACACGGGAGGCCTTTTAAAATATTCAGGGACTTCGGCTTTAATTTTAGAGTCATTGCCAAAGTAGGCCAAATAACGATATCCGAGATAGAAAGTCGGCGTTCGGATATTTTTCAATTCTTCTTCTGCTTGATAGTCCTCAAGTTCTAAATCTACGGATCGGCCGCTTTCTTTGAGAAGATCTTGTATCTCCCATTCCTGCCGGGCATAAGCCGTTTCACCTTGATAGGTATATCGGATTCTTCCTTCAGCATCAATGAGATAGTGGCTAGGACGCTTGAGCGCATTGTAGGCGTACCACAGGGCAGAGTCATTATCGATGGCGATAGGATGGGAGATGCCCAAATCGCCGAGGGTCATTTCAATAAGTTTTGGGTCTTTTTCGAAATCAAATAAAGGGGTATGGATGCCGATAAATTCGACGCCTTCAACGGAGTATTTTTTAACCCATTCTTTGACGATCATCATATCGCGAAGGGATTCCAGGGAGGATAAACTCCAGAAGTGGACCACAATGACTTTTCCGAGGATAAAGGACCGCTCAATGGGATCGGAATTGATCCACTGACTGACATCTAAGAACTCGGGCATTATCTTTTTAGCTGAAAGCGCACTCCAGGACAGGGTGCTCATAATTAGGAATGTTAGAATTCCAATCACAATGATTCGCTTCATTCAGTGTCTCCTATGAGAATAAGCTTAGCATAAATCGTTGGGAATGGAAAGTTTATGAAATGAGAGGTTGACAATAGTCAAAAATCTGATAAAGTGTCGCCTCCGAGGAAAAATTCATGATTACGTTAGTAACAAAAACCCAAGTTGATAAGCGCTTGACCATGACAAAGGGCATGGTAGGGGCATGGTCTTGCCTTCGTCCGATTAGGTATTTCCATGATTCTGCTGCCATGGGGTTTTTGGGAGGCTACGATCCGGTAAAATTATAGGATATTATTCTTAGCAAGAAAGCATTCAAAGCCCATGGCAGTTATAAGCCATGGGCTTTTTTTTTGAGGTGAAACCATGAATACAGTCCAAAAAAAGAGAAGACAGCAGCTTATCTGGCTAAAGCGCAACCCACTCAAGCTGACGGCCCTCCTGTATCTCCGAGAGGCCCTTAATGAGGAACGGTATGAGGATTGTCCGGGTTTGATTGGATTTGCCCGGCAATGGGGTGCTTGCGAATATGAGATCCAGAATCTCTTGGAAGATTCCAGAAGAATACCGAAACCATGAGTATCGGGTTTTGATGAATATCCTCATGTCTCGGTATAAGAAACGTGAAGAAGTGACAAGGTTGGCGCATGTTTTTTTGACGCGGCTTCGAGGGGCGAACAATGCCTCTTAAAAAAGATATCAAGAAAATCGAAAAACATTCGTTACCTATGGAAGGTAAAAAATTAAGGGAGGATGCTATGAAGGTAAGTCGTTACCTGTTAGTTGCAATTCTAGTGCTTGTGATGGCTGGGATTTCTGGAGTGACCTATGCCGGATCCGATGCGATGTTGGAAAAGGTTACCAGTGATAATTATGCTATTCGAGCACCCTATCGCGCTTTTCAAGGCGTGATTAACGCTGGGCTATCATGGACACAGATGTTCGTTGAGCCTATTAACTCTGTGAAGTATGAAAATCAGAGTGGCATCGATGGTTTTGTCGATGGATTTGCAAAGACTCTTTATTATGCGGTTCTAGGCGCTTGGGACATGGGCACATTTTGGGTGCCGGGTCAAGGCGGTAAAGATATCGCAGTCAAAGAGTGTGTGACTCAAACCTTTAGAAGAGATTAAAGTAGAAGGAAGATGCAGGCAAAGCGGTTTTTTTACCGCTTTGCCTGTGTTTTTTTGAGCGCGAGCGAATGCGGAAAGAAAAGACAAAAGTTCTGGGGTTATGCTTTTTCATTGGGTTGATCCTTTTGGCGGGAAATGCTATCGCACAGACAAGCCGAATCGATCTCGTTCTTGAAGATATTCATATTCAGCCATCCCGGCCTCATACCAAGGCGAACGTGACTGCGGTTGCATCGATTCGAAATGATGGGTCGGAAACCGCTAATGAACTTTACATTGGCGTAACCGTCAAGAAGTCCGATCGTGTTTTTAGGCGTATCCAGGATATTCCGGTTTTATCGAGATTGCCGAGGTCGGGTTCAGGATTTTCTTTGCCGATCAATCTGGGGAAATATGATGAGGGAAACTATATTGTTGAAATCGAAGTGGATCCCGACGATCTCATCAAGGAAACGGATGAAAGCAATAATAAAGTGAGCAAAGATCTATTCGTTGGAAAACCGGACTATCGTATGGAGACTTATTGAGACAATGAATTTAAGATGGAGTTTTATGATTATGATAGTGGCCTCAGTCATCTTATGTTTTAACGCTGTGGCCGGATTGCCTACGGGTGATGAGGATGAACAGGAAAAGTCATCGGTTGTACAAGTCGGTGGTTTGTTGTTTGATATGGATGAAGGGGTCAAGATTGAACAGGGCGGTGGCGGGAGCGTTTACGTTCAATCCAACCGTGAATATATGCAAAATAAATTTCGGGATATCGAAATGAAATTCGAAGAGATTGATGACAGGTTGACGAAAATAGAGAAGAAGTTGGCGATAGAAGAAATTCCCCTTGATGAAGAAAGTGCAAAAGAGCAAACTCCAGAACCGGCTGGCGGTCGGGTGTTGACATCCTGAGGCTCCTCATTGCGGATCACTTTTGATTCTTGCTTCGCCGTTCGCAAGACCTTATAATTTTCCCATGAGCTTACAAAACATATTTTATGCGGGCGATGGAAAAATCTGCGGGTCCGCAAAATATTTGTATGCAATCTTGCGGTCAATTCGCATCAAGGTAACTCATATCCCACCAGGAAACAGGATCGATGCCTCCACGATGGATAAAAAGTATGACGCTTATATCCTAAGTGATTACTCGAGAAAAGACCTGACGCGAAAAGCGGAACAAAAAATTGCGGTGGCAGTTAAGAGAGGATCAGGATTGCTCATGGTGGGTGGGTGGGGGTCATTTTCTGGACCGTATGGCGGGTGGAAAAAGAGTGTCATAGAAAAAATCTTACCGGTTCAATGCCTTGATCGAGATGACCGAATTCAATTTTCCGGGGGTGCCTATCTGAATAAGGAGCAAGACCACAATATTTTGGGCGGACTATCGTTTAAAAATCCTCCTGTGATTATTGGTTTGAATGATGTCAAAGTTAGGAAAAATGCTCAGGTGGTCTTGTCAGCAAAGAAGATTGTAAACGTAGGTGGAAAATTACTCTTGGATCCAATTTCACACCCTGTGCTTATCCTATCATCGGGGGGCCAAAGCCGTGTTGCTGCGTTAACCACCGATTTAGCTCCTCATTGGTGCGGTGGGTTGTTGGATTGGGGGACGAACCGTCAAAAGCTTCCTGCCAGTCGGTATGATTCCATTGAGGTGGGTGATCAGTATATTCAATTCGTGACTTCTTTAATTCGCTGGCTCGTCGGGAATTAGAGAAATGAAGTTATAGAATTGAGGGGATTTTTCCGATAATCGTTCTATAAGGAGTCTTGGGGTAAAAAGCGAAACAATCCCTTTGGGAAGATTCAAGATAACTAAATGAATGATATTCTTGTCGTGGATGATGAAGAATTGCTACGCCGAATGATTGTCGATCATTTTCGGGACAAAGGTTATCCTGTCAGAGAAGCGGAAGATGGCGTAAAGGCGATCGACGCTTGCAGGCAGGAAAAACCAGGGATTGTTTTATTGGACTTAAACTTGCCTGATATGGATGGTTTGGCTGTTTTGGCTGAGGTCAAAAAACTCTACCCTGATCTTGTGGTCCTGATCTTTAGTGGTTTAACAGACGAAATAAGGGCAAAAGAAGCCATCCGTTTAGGGGCTTATGAGTATTTGGTCAAACCTTTAAGCCTCATGGAGCTAGAAAATAATTTTATACGCCTTATTCTGGGCGATCCCTGAAGTCTCCAGTCGAAGATTATTTTTCTGTCGCAGGAAAATCGATGAAGAAGAAAATCATTAAGAGCCATGAGCACAGTCACCAGGCGCGTGACCGCGAACGGTGGAAAACAAAACTAGGTGTCGTGATGGCCATGTCGGCGAATGCCGTGGGACTCGGAAATTTTTTAAGGTTTCCGGTTCAGTGTGCAGCCAACGGAGGCGGGGCTTTTATGATTCCCTATTTTATTGCATTTCTCTTATTGGGGATTCCCTTGATGTGGATTGAATGGGGGATTGGAAGATTTGGTGGAAAATACGGTCACGGGACAACGCCCGGCATGTTTCACTATTTATGGAATCATCCTGTGGCAAAATATGTCGGAGCCATTGGGGTAGCCATCCCCTTCGCTTTAGTTTTGTATTATACCTACATTGTTTCTTGGACATTGGCTTATAGTATTTTTTCGATTGTCGGGAGTTATTTTGGCATAGAAACCTATGAAGGTATGGTCAGTTTTTTATCCGCTTATCAAGGAAAAGTATCGAATGTTTATTTTCGCGATATCGGGACCGCGTACATATTTTACGGGATAACCTTAGGGTTGATGGTTTGGATTTTATCCAGAGGGATCAGTAAGGGGATTGAGATGTTAGCCAATGCTGCTATCCCCCTGATTATTCTCTTTGGCATTATTTTGGTTGCCCGCGTCGTTACCTTGGGGACTCCCGATCCTTCTTTTCCGGAGAGAAATGTTTTGAATGGTTTTGGTTATTTGTGGAATCCCGATCTTAAGATGTTGACTCAGAGTAAAGTCTGGCTCGCAGCGACGGGGCAGATCTTTTTTACCTTGAGTGTCGGGTTTGGGGCCATTCAGACTTACGCCAGCTATTTAAAGGAGAAGGATGACGTTGTCCTTTCGGGTTTGGGGACAAGCAGTACGAACGGATTTGCAGAAGTCATTTTAGGCGGCTCCATCGCTATTCCGGTTACGGTTGCGTTTTTTGGCCTTACCCGAACCCAGGACATCGCGGCAAGCGGTGCATTTGATCTGGGATTTTTTGCGATGCCGATTATTTTTCAAAAAATGCTATTTGGCCAGATATTTGGAGCGATCTGGTTTTTTCTTTTGTTTCTTGCAGGGATTACATCATCGGTTGCGATGGCTCAGCCCCTGATGGCTTTTCTTCAGGAAGAATTCAAGATCGTGAGGAAAAAGGCGGCCTTGATCGTAGGGGCATTCATTTTCTTTTTATCTCAACCCGTTATTCTATTTCTTAAGCACGGTTTTCTTAATGAGATGGATTTTTGGATCGGGACATTAGGCTTAGTGGTTTTTGCTATTATCGAAGTTATTTTATTTCTTTGGGTTTTTGGACCTAAAAATGCGTGGAAAGAAATCATCGCGGGAGCCGACATTAAACTTCCCAGGTTTTTTTTCCCTATCATGCGTTATGTAACGCCGGTTTATCTTTTTATCCTATTGGGTTTTTGGTTCTTTCAAGACGGGATTGATGTTCTGATGATGAAAGGTGTCCCTGAGGCAAATTATCCCTACATTTGGTTTGCCCGCTTTTTGCTAGCGACAATTTTGATGGCGATGATATTTCTTGTTTGGGTCGCTTGGCAGAAGCGGCATGTCATCCAACGGAGGATCCCCGAATGAGGTGGTCGGGTTGGTTATTTATGATAATGAGCTGGGCCCTCATCATCGGTTTGATCACTTTTTCGTATTATAAAATACTGTCAAAGGATCGCGAGGACGATAAAGGGGGGTAAATCTTGTTTGTTTTTTTGAAGCTTTCATTAGCTCATTTAATAGGTGATTTCGTTTTGCAATTTGAGGAGCTTTATGAATTAAAATTAAGGAGTGCCCGAGGGAACATTATCCATGTTCTTATTCATGCCGTATTAGCCCTCGTTTTATTAGCGCCCTATTTAGGTTCAATTTCTATTCTAGGATTCATTGGTTTTATCAGTATCGTTCATTTTGTCCAGGATTCTCTGAAGTATGGTAGCGGCAAGGATCGAAGATCATTTTTTCCGATTTTTGTTCTGGATCAATTATCTCATTTTTTCTTTATGTCATTTGTTTTCGTCTTGCCTGCTAGTAAAATAGTCCGTGGTTTTGCCGATCATGCATTTCTCAATTCGATTTATATTTCTCAAGAAATCACGATTTATTTGATCGCATTTATCGCGGCGACATTCTGCGGCGCTTATTTATTTAATGCGTTTTACCTGAGTTACGGTCCACCAGGTGAAACCAAGAAATTCATCAGCTCTTTCGAATTGGCGCATGGTCTTATCGAAAGAGGAATGATCGTGACATGGATCATCTTCATGCCGAATGGATTCTATCTGCTGCCCCTATTGGGCATAGGGTTGCTTCGGCTACCTTCGAAGCGACTCAAATGTTTTAGAGAATATCTCGTGAGCGTTCTTTACGCTTGCTTGGTAGGCGTCATGGCAAGAGCTATCGTGGGGTAAAATATATCTCAAATAGGTCGATAATAAATCAACGTATTCAATAGGGTTACTTGACATGATAAGGAGGTTGAAAGTGTCCACGGCCACAATGTCCAGGAAATGGTTTTGGATTTTTTTGTTTGTTTTTTGTAGCAGCTTTATTCAATCACATTTATACGCTCAACATGAATATGAAAGCGAGGTCCCGGAAAGGGAAAAAGCGGTTAAAAGACAGACGGATGCCTTGTCCGATGAAGCCATTGCGCGCCAAAATTTGGAATCCGATCGAGAAGTCACTTTTGAGGATATTTTAGCTGATCCTGATAATATTCAAAAAAATTATCTCTATGCCCGGACCGAGGTTTCTAAGGGGAATCTTCTGGGGGCTGCTTCCACATTAGAAAGAATTCTCATGATCGATCCGGATTTAGCACAGGTACGTCTCTTTTACGCTATTGTGCTTTATCGGTTGGATAATATTCAGGAATCCGAAATCGAATTAAATCGTTTGAAGGAATTAAAGCTGCCGCCTGCAATTCAGTCGGAAGTTGACAATTATCTAAAGCAAATACGGTTGAGGGGGAAGCAGACCCGGCTGGCAATTCGCGAAAGTTTTGGTTACCAGTTTGACAGCAATCGCAATGCTGCGCCGTCATCCAAGAAGAGATTGTTTGGAAACGGCTTGCTCAATGTCGATCGGACAAACGGCAGGCATTATGATTCGAGCATCCTCAATGTGACGAACGTTAATTTATCTCATGACCTAGGTTTTCAAGCGGGTCATGAAGTCTTTGCCGATTTTACCTATTTCTTAGGGGAACAATTTAAAAGAGACGATCTTGATTTACAATCCTTCCAAGGGGAATTCGGCGGGACATTCAAAAGTGAATGGTTTAATTTCACGCCGACATTCTTCTTTGGCCACACGAGTTTATCGGGAGAAACTTTCATGCGAACACAGGGTGGCGCGATTACTCTCGATAGAAAATTTTTCAAGAAGCTTGATGTTTATGCTGTTGGACGATTGGCGCGTCAGGATTTTGTGGATATAACAGAGAACTTGGCCTCCCATGAACGTGCCGGCGATCAGATGGACGGAACGGTTGGGGTGTCCTATGAATTGACGAAAACGATGAGGCTTCTTGCCAATTATGCGCGCATTGATAAGAATGCAAAAGAGGAATATAACGCTTACACGGGCAATGTGTTTAGCGCTGGACATAGCTGGCTTTTAGGGAAAGGGCAGTTCTTACTCAATACGATAGAGTTTGCAAGGAATCGTTACGAGGGTCCGGATTCTGCCCTTGCGGCCAGGGTGAGGCGAGATAAAAGCTTGAGGTTGCGGACAACATATGGTGCTCCTTTGACGACCCTTCTTATCGGGAAAATTCTTCCACGTCCTTTGAAGGATATCACACTTACCGTGACCTACGAATATTACCGGCAGTTATCGAATTATACCAATTACACGTACCGAAATAACAAGTTTCAAGCGATGCTATCCAAAACATTTGAATTTTAAGAAAATGGGGAGTCGACCATGAAAATATTGGGAAAAGGATTCATTTTTTTGTTTGGATTGATGAGCGTCTTCGTTTTCTCGAAATCGTCCAGTGATGCACAGTCGCTCTCAAGCAGTTCCTTGAATGTGCCTACAGACATAGCGCAGACATCGGCCAGTACAGGACGGCGGGCAGCTATGACGGCAGCCCAGAATGCGATTGGCGTCGCTGCTGCTGTCAGCGGGGACGTTCAAATTGTAGCCGGGCCAAGGCAAGGACCTTTGAAAAGTGGTATGCCAATTTTTATAGGAGATCATATTAAGACTGGCGAGGCTTCCCATGCTCAAATCTTGTTGAAAGATGAAACTGTTTTTACTCTTGGTGCCAATAGTGGATTCAAACTGGATGATTTTGTTTACGATGGGTCGACCCAGTCGGGCCGCGTGACATCAGAAGTTTTTGTGGGAGTTTTCCGTTTTGTGACGGGGAAAATAGCCAGGAAGAAACCTGAGAATATGGAAGTTCGATTGCCCGCCGGAACCATTGGGATTCGCGGTACGATCGTTGGGGGTCGAGTTGAAGAGTCAAATTCGCTTGTGATGCTTTTAGGACCAGGCAGGAATAATAACACAGGGGACCGTCAAGGAGAAATTACAGTGGGTAATGATGTGGGCAGTCAAAGGCAGTCAGTCCGGATATCCAGAACAGGTTACGGAACTCGAATCGAAGGGCCTGGAATTCCGCCATCACCGCCAGTGTTGATTCCGCCGGATATCATTCAGGGATTGTCAAACGATCTTCAGCCGCCAGCGAATAAACAAAATGCTGATGATTCTGCTTCGCAGGCGGATGCCGGGGCTGCTAATGATCAAGCGGGTCAGTCAACCTTTGGGATTTTAGGCGATATGCTGAACTCAAATGAGCTTGCCGATGCGCTTGCGAATTTCGATGATCAGAAAAATAAGCAAGCGTTGGATGCTTCCGAGTCCATTGTTGTTGTTAATGATGGAATCACGACATTAGATCAGCTTCGTACGATTGAGACGGGACAGTTCCATTTCTCGGGGTCAGGCCCCCTTAACATACAGGGTGATGAAACCGACGTGTATTCGTTTATAACGAATCTAGACTTTGGGGCAAGAACAGTTGGGGGGGGTGCCTCCAAAGTGACAGGGCAACACGGTTCAATCGATAGTCACAACGTTTTCTCATTTGATCTACTGCCCCAGTCTTTCGCAAGCGGATCGGGTAATGCGATATTTACGCATTCGGGAACGACATGCACGGGCGGAGCCTGTGATATTACGGTCAAGTATGATTTAAAAAATAAAAATGGCGAAATTGCTTCGAATGCTGATCATTCTGTGTCGGTGGTCTACAACTCAACAACTTATTCTGGATCTGGAACCGCAAGCAGATGTGAGGGTTTAGGAGAATAATTTGAAAAGTTTGAAGATATTCTTTTTCTCGATGAGCGTGTTCTATCTCATGGGGACTGCCGCGTGGGCCCAAGTGACTTCTGCGGGGGTCTCGAGCATCTCACAGAAACTGTCTGGATCGGTAATAAATTCAGCAGGAATTCGACAGAATACCGTCTTAACTCCCAATGCGGTGGGTATTGTGGCGGCCGTTAAGGGTGAAGTTCAAGTAGCAGGGGAGGATGGGAAGACAAGAACGGTGAAAAGTGGTATGCCGCTCTTTGTCGGTGACCGAGTCAAAACGGGTGAGAAGTCGCATTCGCAAGTCCTTTTTCTTGATGAAACTGTTTTTACGCTCGGCGAAAAGAGTGAGCTTGTGATTGATGATTTTATTTATGATCCCGAACAAAATACGGGCAGGGTTTTTGCAGAGATTGTCGAGGGTGTTTTCCGTTTCGTAACGGGGAAGATTGCGAAAAAAGAGCCTGAAAATATGAAAGTTAAATTGCCGTCCGGAACGATTGGAATTCGAGGCACTATCGTTGGGGGGCGGGTCCAGGGTGGCAAATCGTTTGTGATGCTACTAGGTCCTGGGAAGAACAACAATACGGGTGACCGTTTGGGACAGATTTCCCTTGAAAATGTTATCGACGGTAAGAAGTCGGAAGTTCTAATTACCAAGACAGGATTTGGATCAAGCATTGATGATTTCGATGTGCCTCCCGCACCGCCTATGCAGGTTCCTCGAGACGTTGTTATGCAGCTGGCGAATGATTTGATGCCGGATAAATTGCCGTTCATGCCAAGACCGGGATTATTGCCGGCCCGCGCGCCAACGACTGCAAGTGAGGAAGCGGGACAAATTATCTATGATGAAATGGATGTGATGTTTGATAGTGAACAAGTCCGTGATCTTCTTATTTTATTTGACGAAGAACAACTTGATTCAGCCATTGATGCGTCGGATGGGACTAATGCGGTCATGGACGGATTGGCAACGTTGGAAGATCTACGAAAGTTAGACATGGGAATCGGGTGCTTCTTTCAGCCGGGAGTTCCATTTAATGGAGGAGGAAGCTACGATTTCTATTATGAAATTAACTTTGGTATGCGCAGAGTTGGCGGAGGAAATTCCCGAGTTGAGGGAACTGCTTCGAATGTGGATCCTGACCCGTTTCGTTTTAACCTTGGGCCGCGGTTTTTTGCCCAAGGTGTTGGCCCAGCTATTTTTGACTACCAAAATATACCGGACTCGCATGCAGTGGCAGCATGTCAAAATTGTCAAGGGGATGTACATATTGCCTTAAATAATCAGGGCGGAGTGATCGCAGAATTTGCTCATCATCGAGTAAATATCACGAATGGGACAGTTAGTGACGTTGGAAACGGGGATGCATTTCGGTCTTGCGGGGGGGCATGTTAAATTATATCATTTGATTCGTATTGCTATAAAAGTTAGATCATCGTGGGGATCAGCATTCTTGCCGAAGCGATTCAGATCCTCTAGGACTTTGTCACCGCAGTCCGTAGCGCTGGCATAGTCAGCTTCAAGAATTCTAGCTAAGCGTTCGATTGAATATTCCTCTCCGCTCGGGTTTCTAGATTCAATCAATCCGTCAGTATAGATGAAGAGTAGATCGCCTGGCTCGAGAGACAAGGATTCGCTTGTATAACAAAATTCTTCAGAAATACCAAGTGGAATTGATTTCGATGACGCAACAGAAATAATCTTCTCGCGTTGACGTCGACGGATCAGTATAGAGTGATGCCCCGCATTTGTAAATCGAATCGCTTGAGCAGCATGTTCATAGACTAAATGCAGCGCTGTCGCAAAAAAACCATGATAGCTATCCGCGATCAGATTTCGGTTAAGCTGTGACAAAAGAATGTCTGTCTTCAAATTATGAGTGATCAAATAACGAAAATCCGTAATAAGTTTGACCATATAGAGGGCAGCAGGGATACCCTTTCCAGATACATCGCCTAAAATAATCGAGACCGATGTAGACGATGTTTTTTGAACATCGTAGAAATCGCCGCTCACGCACCTCGCCGGCCGATTGTAACAAAAGATATCAAAAGGCATATCATCGGGGTTGATCCGGGGCAAAAAACGTTGTTGTATTTCTCGCGCAATCTTAAGCTCTTGCTCTGCGACCTTTTGATCCAACAATATTTTATGTAGTCTGGAATTGTCGATTGCGATAGCAGCTTGCTCAGCGAAAGCTTCGAAAAGTTCTAAATCCTTACCGCTAAAGGTATTACGACCGATAGGGTTCATGGCTTCCAAAACACCAATTTTCTTCCCTTTGCTCAATAAAGGAACGCAAATTAGTGCTTGCGTTTTAAATCCCGTGGCTTGGTCAAATCTTTGTGCGAAGCGTTTGTCATTTCTGGGATTATCAACGATAACAGGTTTGCCTGTTTTCGCAACCCAGCCCGCAATACCTTCTCCGACTTTGACTCGAAATTTTTCTTTGAGGTGGTCTCCTTTATTACCGCTTGCAACACGGAAAACAAGCTCATTTTTCCGTTCGTCCAAGAGCATGAGAGAAGACGCCTTTGCGCGCATAACGCCTTCAGCAGTTTTCATAATAAGAGATAAAAGGGGATCAAGCTCAAGCAGAGAATTAATTTTTGCGTTGAGAGAGAGAACTTGTCTGAAGGGTTTTTCTAATTTATCCTTTGGTCGATACCGTGGAGATTTCAAAATGATTAATCCTTTCTATTTCGTTTGTGCCGTAAAGACACCCTTCCAATCGGGTTTAGGAGGGTGCTCTTGATAGTATCGTATGCGATCTTGATAAAGCCGATAGAAAAGTTCAAAATTACCGAAAGGTTTCGTGCGTATATTAATCTTGTGGATTAAATCGAGTGCAACGTCCCAATCTTTGCCGCGGTAGGCCTCAATGAAACGCTTGTGTAGATTGTGAAAGTCGCTAAAGTATGGTTCTAGGTTTAAAGATGGAGGACCGATAAGACCATAGATATGAATAGGAATCGATTTGCCTTGGACTTGCAGCAAATCGAGTTCGATTGTAGCGTAATCTTGGATATGGGCATATGTATTTTGTCCGACTACAATATTGATGCCATAAGTCTTCGATTGGCTTTCAAGTCGCGATGCGAGATTGACCTCATCGCCGATAACAGAATAATCAAAACGTTGATCAGAGCCGAAATTCCCCACACAACACTCGCCGGTATTGACACCAATACCAATTTCAATGCTTGAGAGTTTTGAATGGATCGTTTTAGTAAAATCAGTATTAAATTGTTGGAGGCGTTGGCACATATCGAGAGCAGTGTGACACGCGTGACGCGCGTGTTGAGGGTCATCAAGGGGTGCATTCCAAAAAGCCATAATACAATCCCCCATGTACTTATCAATCGTTCCTTGGTGCTGGAGGATGGTGTCCGTCATGGGTGTTAGAAAACTGTTCATAAAGCGAGTCAATTCTTCAGGATGAAAATTCTCAGAGATCGTTGTGAAATGTCGAATATCCGCGAATAAAAAGGTCATTTCCTTAAGTTCACCCCCGAGTCGGAGCCGATCCGGATTTTTCGAAAGCGTTTCGACCACAGAAGGGGCAAGGTATCGGCTGAAAGCGTTTCGGAAGTGACTTCTCTCAGATTCAGTCTTGAGATAATTCAAAAGGGAAGTTGACAAATAGATCAGTAAAATAAGAAAAGACGGGTAAACCGGTGCAAGCAGAAGGTGGTGCGCCGAGAACATATACCATGATAGAAGTATGGCGGCCGCGATTGAAATGAAACCAATCATAGCAGATAGGAGTGCGCCAAATCGTGGAAGTAGGAAAATAAGGGCCAAGCCAAAAACAATCATATAGATCATTTCGGCTCCCAGAGACCAATCAGGGCGATTCAGGTAGATTCCGGTCAAGATTTGTTCGGTGAGTTGAGCATTGATCTCAACGCCTGGGGCTACCGGATTAAGAGGGGTTGACCGTATGTCTTTTAAACCTGCAGCGCTAGTACCGATCAAAACGACATGATCACGAATTAGCGTTGGGTCAACGGTACCTTTCATGATTTGCCATGCGGGGATAAATCTTTCAGGGCGATATCCGGTGTCATAAAGCCAAATTCTCCCGTTTTGATCTGTCGGGATACGGTGCGAACCGATTTTAACCTCCGATATTCCTGTTTGTTCTCCGAAAGATAAAGTTCCGCTGGCTCCGGAAGATTTAATGATAAAGGTGCTTGCATTTTCAAGAACGCGCAGTGTTGAAGCAACCAGGGACGGATAAATTTGCTTTTGATGTTTAAAAAACAGAGGAATGCGGCGGATGATGCCATCACGTTCGGGGATAACCGTAAAACTACCATTTCCGTCGGCCGCTTGCGAGAATTTCTGAAGGTTCGTTACTGCTCCTGGGAATTCAAAAAGAAATGATGTGGGATCGTCACCGGCGAATCCAAAACCTGAGCGTACGGCAGGGAGGGTATCGGTTTCGGTTGGTATCCATGAGAATCCAGTGACAACAGTTGATTTCTTGATTGCATTTGCAAGCAAATCATCATTGTCAGGTAAACGGTGGAGTAAAATTGCTATGTCAGGTTGTGAAGAAATCTCAGGGATTTGATCTATGATCCGCGCAGGCGTGGTTCTGTCCGGCTCAGCAAAGACGATGTCAAAGGATATGACAGCCGCGCCTAAATGATCGAGTTTTTCGACCAATTCAGCGACTCGTGTTCGCGACCAAGGCCATTGTCCGATCCGGCTGAGAGTTTCGTCGTCGAGATCGATAATTCGAACAGAGGTTTCAAGGAATGCGCGTGGCTTGATGCGTTGATAGAAGTCAAATGTTTTTAATTCAATGTCTTCGATTATGGGAGGCTGTTGAATGTGGAGAAAAACTCCAAGAACGAGCACGACGGCGGGAATTAAAAACCGCAGCCATGAATAGATTTTTTGACTTTTATTTGCAAAAGATGATTTAGTCACCATTTCCGCCACATCACAAAACATGAGATTGCTTGTATATGGTTGAATATCATATCGCGAAATGATTATTTTTCAAGATGTGGTTAAATCAATATTGTGTCAAAGAGGGCTTTTTAATGAGATAATTGGAATAGATCTGTCTCCAACTTTTCGATTGCTTCTCGGAGTTTCCCCACTTTGTAAAGCCGGGATAATCTTTAAACCTACCACAGTATTGACAGAAGTGTCAAAGGAGATCTTTCATGTCGTCAGATCGGGAAGGAAGAGCTTTTCTGCCTAGGTCTAAGCCGAGGACTCGATCGATAGCGCCAGAAATAGCGCATGGGTAATAGCCGTAAGGCGTCAGACCCATGCCGCAGATTTCAATGTTTTGACATCCGTTCATGTAATCAGAAAATGAAAACAAAAATGAGTCGCGAGGAGCCATATTGAAATCGTAAAAGTGTGGCAAAGGAGAATCCTTGGAACGATTTGGAATCTCGATTTCTTGGGGAAGAGCTTGAAGGACAGCTTTAATTTTCTGCCCCCAATTGTTTGTAATAATTTGGATCTTGAGCTCGCGCGAATGTTTTCTCTTGTATTCGGTAAGGCGATCTATAATTTCCAAGAGATTGGGGTGGAGGGTTGGTTCGCCTCCGGTTAAGCGGATTTTTTTCCAAAGGATTTCATTTTGGATGCTTTCTTGAATAAATTTTTCGATTTGCGAAACCGTCATATGGGTGGCATCAGGAGCTTGCCGGCATGAGCGATTACAATTCACACAATACAGATTGCAGTCATAGGTAATGTCAATCTCAATCGATTCCCGGCTGCGGCAGAAGACGGGGCCCAGGAGCTTTGATATCGGTTTTTGGATTCGCATCAATCGAAGAACATGCTTGAATTTTGAGAGCATCTTATCCAAAAATCCATACGAGGACATGCGGTGAAGTTAAAATTGATTCTTACCCCTTCAACACCTTATACTATCATAATATCAGGTATTCCGTTTAGCGTAATATAGGGGTGCAATGATGGAATGTAAAATAGAAAGAAACCTGAAGATGTGTACCTGTACGTATGAGCCTTGTTCGCGGAAGGGTGTTTGTTGTGAGTGTATCCGCTACCATCGGGAAATGGGGCAGTTGCCCGCCTGTTATTTTGACGAAACGACGGAGAAAACGTATGATCGGTCTATCCGAAAATTTATCTCGGTTGCCAGAAAATAAAAACTTAAGACATCGGAACTGTGGCCGAAGAAATTAAAAAGTCAATGATTCCTAAATAGGTTAATGGGTGAATAAATATGAGTAAGATGCAAGGTCT
>JAFGHI010000049.1 GCA_016930235.1 Candidatus Omnitrophota bacterium | reverse complement strand
TTCAGGAGCTATTCAGCATATTGCCGGGATTAAAGAATCCGGAAAGATTGTTGCCATTAATCTTGATCCGCAGGCGGCCGTGTTTCGCCACTCGGATTATGGGATTGTGAAGGATTATCAGGAAGTCCTGCCGGCCCTCATCAAAAAGGTCCGGGAAGAAAATTTTACATTCGGAATCACTTCAGGTTAGTCACTCGTCTCCTTTATCCTGCCTACATTTTGGATCGAAGAAAGAAGAAATAAGCCGCGAGAATCAAAGCGATCACATACATCAGTCCTTTAACTTCTTTGCCTTTCCCGCTAAAGAATTTAATGAGGGGATAACTTACGAAACCGATGATAAGACCGTCGGCGATGGAATAAGAAAGAGGGATACCGATCATCATGAGAAAGGCCGGAATCGATTCGCTGTAGTCATCCCATTGGATCTTCTTCACGTTTTGGAGCATCATCGCGCCAACAATAACAAGGGCAGGTGCTGTGATCGGCGCATAGCTTCCGACCATGGCAATCACCGGGCTGAAGAACAGGGCCAAAAGGAAGAGAGCCGCAACCGTTAAACCGGTCAATCCGGTGCGCCCGCCTTGTTCAATACCCGTTACACTTTCCACGAAACTGGTAACGGTGCTTGTTCCCATCCCGGCCCCCGCGACCGTTCCGACGGCATCCGCAAGGAGCGCCCGGTCAGCGCGCGGGAGCTTATTGTTTTTGACAAAACCCGCTTGCTCACTGACCCCGATTAAAGTTCCGATCGTGTCAAAAATGTCCATGAAAAGGAAGATGATAATAAAAGGAATCATGGAAACCGATAAGGCACCGGCCAAATCCATTTTCATGAAAATAGGTTTGAGCGAAGGAGGCGGCTGAACGATTTGATGAATGATTTCAAAGCGTGTCATCAGTAAGGAATCTTTAACGGTTTCGGCTTCCTGGAGCGCGCCTGGGAGGTGGGGGATTAACGATTTTGTTGCGATAGCCAGAAGAGTGGAGGCGGCAATTCCGATTAAAATGGATCCCGGAATTTTCCGGACGTGAAGAACCGAAATCAGGAGAAGGCCGAAGAAGAAGATTGCAAGATCAGGGGAATCAAAGTGAGATGTCAGTTTCACGGCTGTTCCGGAGGCCTTGACGATGACGCCTGCATTCTGCATTCCGATGAAGGCGATAAAGAGACCGATCCCGACGGCGATCCCGTTTTTCATACTGGAGCTGACGGCCTCAATGAGGTACGCCTGCATCTTGGTAAGGGTGAGGATCAGGAAAAGGACACCCGAGATAAAGACGACGCCGAGAGCGACCTGCCAGGCATTGGCAAAACCGGCTGCCGTTGCTGCGGGGATTACGGAAAAGACGAAAAAGAAGTTTTCGCCCATTCCCGGGGCTTGGGCAATGGGGTAGCGGGCATAGAGGGCCATAATGACAGTGGCTAGGGCCGCTGAGAGGCAGGTTGCGGTCGTAATGGCGCCGAAATCCATGCCGGTCTGGATCCCAAACATCTTGCCTGAAAGGACGGCCGGCTGGACAAAGATGATATAAGCCATTGTCAAAAAGGTGGTCAGTCCGGCCAAAACCTCCGTGCGAATCGAGGTTTTATTTTCTTTGAGCTGAAAGAATGTCTTACGCATATTTTTTCATTATAGCCCAAATGGACGTACTTCTTACTTGTTTTTTTTCGTTCCTTGGCGATAATGTTGCATGAAGGCTGGGGCGAAAAAACATCATGAAAATTACGGCGCGAAATAAAAATCCTTACCGATTATTCCTGCTTGCCTTGTGTGCGATTTCCTTTGCTTTGGCCGGCTGTCTTCGCGCGGGGATGCTCATCTATAACGTCAATGTTCCGTTCTCTTCCTGGTTGTTTGCTGTTCTGGTGATGGGTGCTTTCTTAGCTCTGGCGTGGGGTTTTGAGAAATTTTACTGGAAATGGCCGATTTTTAGGCGTTGGGGAATTGTGAATTTCCCCGATCTTTCAGGCCGCTGGGTGGGTTTTCTGACGTCTTCTTACCGGCGTAATGAACAGAATGTCGTGGTGCCGATTTCACTCGAAATTTCGCAGGATGCCTCATCGGTTTTTGTGCGGGCGTGTTTTGAGCGTGCGAAATCCGACAGCATTGTTGCCGAATTCGAAGACGTGGACGGGAAACCTTTTCTTTATTATGTCTACGATAATGCGATTAAAAAGAAGACCCTGAAACACCGCGGACGGGATAAGGGTGTCGTGATGCTCGAATATTTTGAGGACGAGAAAAACCAGAAAAGGCAGCTTAAAGGAACTTACTTTAACGATGCTGCGCCTCAGGCCAATCACGGAGAGATTGAAGTCCTCTATTCCGGTCCGAAACTTTACCTCCATTAAAGTCTGTTTTCCTCTTTTTGAGGGCTGAGCGATAATCAAAGCATGGGCACTCACAAATTTGCCTGCCGAATCGCGTTAATAATCGTTATCATTCTTTTCTCGGCTCATTCGTTTTGTGACGCTGCGGATTTTGCGTCCTTTTTTTCGAAGAAATATCCCTTAGAAGACAGCCCCGATCTGTATTATGTCAAGAAGGTCCTGGACGGGCATACGCTTGAGTTGTCCAACGGAAGAGTCGTTCGGTTGCTCGGGGTTGAAACTCCGCCCAGAGAAGATCGTTTAAAACAAGAGGGATATTCGGCAAGGTATAATCTTCCCATCGAAATAGTGGAGGAATATTCCGAGCTGGCTTATGCCTTTACGGAATTTAACATCGAGGAGGAAGAAGTCCTGTTGGTTTTTCAAGAAGGGATTCCGACATCCAAGCAAGAAGATGGGGAAGGGCATTTTCTTGCCTTTGTTTACAGGGCCTCCGATTATTTCTTCTTGAATGGCGAATTGATCAGGAATGGTTATGGCGTGCTTCCTAGTGACAATGTGGGGCTCTTGAAAGAATTAGATGATTCCGCAAAGGAAGCGCAAGGCTTCCGCATGGGAATATGGAAAGGCCTCAAGAAATAACTTGACCCCAAAATTCCGCACGATTATACTTCACTAACATTATAATTATGGTGATGATTCAATCATGAGAATTTCAGCACGTTGTGAATACGCTTGCCGGGCATTGGTTGCGCTGTCTTTGCACTGGCCTTCCAAAAGTCCGTTGCGAGTAGGGGATATTGCAAGAGAACAGGATATCCCTATGCGTTATCTCGTTCAGATACTCATTCAGTTGAAGAGACGGGGGCTTGTGTCGAGCGCACGGGGTAAAGAGGGGGGGTACAATTTGGCCATTCCTCCTCATGAAATCAGTTTGGGAAAAGTTGTCAGGGAAATGAGCGGACCTTTTGTGACAGTACCCGATGGAAAGATGAGGCAGGGGGACAAGGATTTGTTTTGGCATATTTGGAGTGATGTTGAGCGTGCCATGTCAGCTGTCTTGGATGAGGTTACCTTTGATGATATTTGCCAAAAGGCAAGAGGGGTGGAGCTGTCCATCAGCTATCAGATATAAATTCTAGTTTCACCCCAGGGTAACGGGAGGGGAATCGAGTTGGAGGGAAGGCATTTTTTCGAGGTTGACGGGCGGGAAAATAACCGATTTAATAACTCAATTGTCTTTTTGGCGGTCGAGTGTCGTTAAGGAGATATCTCAACGGGGGGGGATTTATGAGCAAGCTGGATAAAAAGTTAAAACCGGAAACGCTGGCCTTGCACGGGGGTCAGGAGGCGGACCCGACCACCGGATCGCGCGCTGTGCCCATTTATCAGACAACATCGTATCAATTTAAAGACAGTCGGCACGCTGCGAATCTTTTTGCCTTAAAAGAGTTCGGCAATATTTACACGCGCCTCATGAATCCTACGACGGACGTTTTGGAAAAACGTGTCGCTGCTTTGGAAGGCGCAGTGGGTGCGCTTGCGGTGGCAAGCGGACAGTCCGCCGCGACTCTTTCGCTTTTGAACATTGCCAAGGCCGGCGATGAGATTGTTTCTGCGGATAATTTATACGGAGGGACCTACACCCTTTTCCGTTATACTTTTAAACGAATGGGGATTGACGTCAAATTTGTTTCCTCAAGTGACCTAAAGGGTTTTGAAAAAGCGATCACACCTAAGACCAAGGCCGTTTATGCGGAAACGATCGGGAATCCTAAATTGAATGTGACAGATCTGGAAGCCCTTTCCAAGATAGCCCATCAAAACGGTATTCCCCTCATTATTGATAATACGGCAACTCCTTATTTGATTCGCCCCATCGATTTTGGAGCGGATATTGTGATGTATTCGGCCACCAAATTTATCGGCGGACACGGGACCTCTATCGGCGGTTTGATTGTGGATTCCGGAAAGTTTGACTGGACGAACGGAAAATTTCCGTTAATTGCCGATCCGGACCCCAGTTATCACGGGATCAATTTTGTGGAGGCCTTCAAACCGCTCGGGAATATTGCGTACATTATTAAAGCAAGAGTGACGTTGCTTCGGGATATGGGGCCTGCGATGTCGCCGTTTAATGCCTTCCTTTTTTTGCAAGGACTGGAAACGCTCCATCTCAGAATGCCGAGGCATGCCGAGAATGCGTTGGCTGTCGCCAAATATCTGGAGAAACACCCTAAAGTGAAATGGGTGAATTATCCCGGATTGAGCTCAAGTCCTGAGAAGGCCAAGGCCGATAAATATCTACCTAAGGGTGCGGGCGCCATCATCGGTTTCGGGATCGAGGGCGGATTGGAAGCGGGGAGAAAATTCATTGATTCGTTAGAGCTTATCTCGCATGTGGCTAATATCGGCGATGCGAAGACTTTGGCGATTCATCCGGCCAGTACGACGCATCAGCAGCTTTCTGCCGAGGAGCAGCAGGCAACAGGGGTCACGCCTGATTATATTCGATTGTCGGTTGGCCTTGAGCACATCGACGATATTCTTGGAGATATCGAACAGTCATTGAAAAAGGTATCAAAATAGGGATAGGATAAGGATCGATGAAGAGCGAAACGGGGAACATCGGTATTGTCAGACCTCAATTTTATACGTTTGGCGAGCCTCCGCATGAATTACAGCTGGAATCGGGACAGAAATTGGGCCCGATTACTTTGGCCTATGAAACCTACGGGGAATTGAATTCCCAGAAGAACAACGCCATTTTGATCCTGCATGCCTTCTCCGGAGACGCTCATGCGGCGGGTTATCATGAAGGGGAGTCAAAACCCGGCTGGTGGGATAACATGATCGGTCCCGGGAAGGCCTTTGATACGAATCAGTATTTTATCATTTGTTCGAATATCATCGGCGGCTGCAAAGGGAGTACGGGGCCATCTTCCGAGAATCCGAAAACGGGAAGACCTTATGCCCTTGATTTTCCGATGATCACGGTTGGGGACATCATTCAAACCCAAAGGTATTTGATCGATCACCTCGGGATTGAAAGACTTCTTTGTGTGGTCGGCGGTTCGATGGGAGGGATGCAGGCCTTACAGTGGGTGGCTTCGTACCCGGAACGGGTGAAGTGCTGTATTCCGATTGCCTGTACGCTCAAACATTCACCCCAGCAGATTGCCTTCGATGAAGTCGGCCGTCAGGCCGTGATGGCGGACCCCGACTGGCAGGAGGGGCGTTATTACGGGACCGGCCGGCAGCCCGAGCGTGGGCTCGCCGTTGCGCGGATGATCGGCCACATTACCTATATGAGCGATCAGTCGATGGAGGCAAAATTTTCTCGGCGGTTGAAGGAAAAAAACTACAGCTTCAATTTTCAGACGGATTTCGAGGTTGAAGGATATCTGCGTTACCGCGGGGATAATTTCGTGAAGCGTTTTGATGCGAACAGTTATCTTTATGTCACCAAAGCGATGGACTATTTTGATCTCTCAGACGGGAAATTATTTCCGCACGGCAAGACGGTGCCGACGCGTTTTTTAGTGATTTCTTTTGCCTCCGATTGGTTGTATCCTTCTTATCAGTCCACGGATATCGTCAAACAGCTGAGGGTACGGCATGTGGATGTCACCTATTGTGAGATCAAGTCCACGTATGGTCACGACGCTTTTCTCTTAGAGGTTGAAGAGGAAACTCAGTTAATTAAGCATTTTCTTAAAGTGACATCCAAACGGCCTTAGTCTTAAAGGAGTGAGCATGGTCAACAAGCGGATTCGGATTGATCATAAAATCATTTGCCGGATGGTGAAGCCCGGGTCAAAAGTCCTCGATCTCGGTTGCGGAGACGGTGAACTGTTGCGCCTTTTGGCTGATGAGAAGCAGGCCCTTGTCCAGGGGATTGAACTCGACGAAAAAGAAATCTATCAGTGTGTCGAGAAAGGCGTCAGTGTTTTTCATGGGGACATTGAAGCGGGCCTGATCGGTTATCCTGACAGATCTTTTGATTATGTCATCATGAATCAAAGTATGCAGGAAACCAAGAACCTGACGTTTGTTGTCGATGAGGCCCTGCGTGTCGGAGAAAAGGCCATCATTGGTTTTCCGAATTTTGCGCATTATCGGGCACGCCTTCGTCTTTTTTTCGAAGGCAAGACCCCGATGACCCCTTCGCTTCCCAACCGCTGGTATTCGACACCCAACCTTCATTTTTTAACACTAACGGATTTTGATGATTTTTGCAGGGAGAGAAATATCCGGATCCTTGAGCGGCATTTTCTGGCTGCCGACAAAAAGGTCACACTTTTTCCCAATCTCTTTGCGCTCAACGGCCTTTTCATGGTCGAATCCAAAAAAAGCTGAGACCCCGAACTCCCTTCCTCGGATCCCCGTGACGTATCGGGCATTTATTTTTTTCGATAAAAGAGTATAATGAAGCCCTTGAGAAACAGAGGAGGCCTTTATCCGAAGAGAATGGTTTTTGCTTTTATTCCTTACGGCCTTCGTAGGGATCGCGGGTGCGTCGGAACTGAAGGTCGAAAAGGTCTTGGATGGGGAAAGCCTGATTTTAAATGACGGGCGAATCATCCGCTTAATTGGAGTGAAGGCGCCTCCTTTAAAGGAAAATGAGGAAAGCAAAAAGTGGGCCGGCGAATTAGGTATTTTGCCCGAGACTTATCAAACATTTGGTCTAAAATCAAAAGGGTTTCTTGCCAAAATGGTGGCGTTTAAGTCTGTCGAGACCAAGATTGATCCTGCCCATCAGATGATGAACCATCACGATTCCCAAAGGCGTTTTTTGGCGTATCTTTTTGTCGACAATGAATTTATCAATGCTAAGATGATCCGGGAAGGGTACGCGTCAACGGAGGAAAAATTTCCGTTTCGGTACCGTTCGGCGTTTCTTCAGTTTCAAGAGGAAGCGAAAGAAGGCAGGAAAGGATTCTGGCAATGAAACAAATGAGGATCATGCTTGTGATCGGTGCTTTGATGGGGCTTTGGGGCGGGGTATGGCTCATGCTGGATGCCGTTGATGAGCCTATCTGGAATGTGATAGGGGGGATCAATGCTTTGCTCATGCTGGTGGCCGTGATGGGGATGTGGAGGCTCAAACAGTGGGCTTTATGGACAAGTCTGCCGGTCGTTTTGTTTTTCCTGGGGTTGGGATTGTGGATCGAATATATCGTCTGGGATATGCGTTTTCTCTTTGAGGATACGACTGCCCTCGGAGTTTTCCTGGAAATGCTGGATCCCCAGGTTTCCTTGCTGGTGGTGATTCCGCTCGTCTGGCTTATTTATTTCTTTCGGCCGGCGATGCGTCAGAGATTCCGTTAATCTTTTTTAAAGGAGGGCCTTTTCGTGAAGGCTTTTTTAGTCGGGCTGTTGGTGGTGCTGATGATCAGTGTTGCTTGGGTGGGGGCGGTCCTGCTCCTCCCGCTCATTTTGGTCATGGGATTTTTCTTCAAATGGGTTTTAGGACTTTTCTTGATCCTTTTTACGATTTGGCTGATCGGTAAGATAACTTTGCTTATGGTCGAGCAAATGCGTAAGAAGCCCTAAGCGTACGTAACTTTCGGAGACGGAAGAATGTTTTTTATCAAGTGGGAAGAGTATGAAAAATTGACGATGCAGGTAAAAGTCCTGATCGGTGTGCTCTTGATTTTGGCGGGTGTCGGAACGGCCTATTATGTCAGGACGCATATGGGGGAAAAGGAAACCCTCCGGTCTCTCCAGACGGCCGAAGCGTTCGTCCGGGCATTTTTCCGGGGCGAGGATATTCGCGAAGCCTATGACATGGTCTCCGATGCTTACCAAGCGGTTCAATCCGAAGAAATGACACTGAAGATCCGAAAGGCGACGGTCCGTATCGTCGGCCCCTATCAGTCATACGGCAAGCCGGCAAATGTGACCAAACTGATCGATCCCCGTGCCCCCGGACATTTCCGCATTTTCAAATTTCCGCTCAATTTCGAAAACGATCAGGGGACGCTGCTTCTGAGTATGATCCAACAAAAAGGCAAGTGGCGGGTGCAAGGTTTTAATATCAATTCCCCCCTCATTACCGAACGCCAACTCGACAGAAACTTTACGTAACCCATCAAGGAGCAAAATGTTTGCGGGGATCCACGAAGGCTATTGGATGATTTACGGTGGGATTGCCTTGGCTGTTTTGACCTCGATTGTTGCCATTACGATTCCGATTATGGTGATCCGCCGGACAAATAAAAGAATATCGGAGAAGTATTCCAGGGCGCTTGGCGTCAAGGATTTTAAAGCCGGTGTTCAGTACCGAGCAGAATCGAATGGGGGGCCTTATTTTTATTATTACCATCCCGGGGGCCGGAATTCGTCGCCTTCTTTGAAGGTTTGGATCGATTGCCAAACCAAAGGCGAATTTTCGGTCGGAAAGGAAACCGGCTTCGAGAAATTTTTTAAGGTGATCGGCATTTCCTCGGAGATCCAAACCGGGGACGTCGAATTCGACGAGAATTTTTATATCCGCACCAACGCGATCTCTTTCGCAACCGCTTATTTTTCCGAGGCTCAAAAAAGGAGTGCTGCGCGAAGGATTTTTTCTCTCGGGTTTAACAGCTTGTCCCTCAAGCCAAGAAGACTGACGGTGGAATTGACGCCCTTTACGCCGGATAAATTTGATCCCGCCGCCATTGAAGATGCGGTTCGGGAGCTCCAGATTCTTTCACGGGATATTCCCACCGATTATCCTGAGACGTCTTTTTTAGGGGCCCCGGCGTGGAAAACGAAACGCATTCTTGCGTTTGGTCTGGCCGGGGTGGCCCTTGTTGCGGGGATCCTGACCTTGATCCTCGGGAATAATTTTTTCAAACCGTTTGCGAGCGGGAAGGTTTTCTTATTCGGTTTAAAGTTCAGCATTCCGGCTTTTTTTATCTTCCTTTTCTTGGTAGTCCAGTGGCTGAAGGGAAGGGCAAACTCTCATGTCGAGCTACTCGTGATTCTTGGGATGAGCCTGGTCGGATTTCCCATGCTTTCTTACGGTACCGTCACCATCATGAATGGTTATCACGACGAAGGGCCAGTCGCTAGGTATCACCAGCCGGTGATCGGGAAACGTATTTCCCATTCCAAGGATTCCACCTACTATTACCTTGTGGTTCCTTCATGGCGGGAAGGATACGTCCAGGAAGAGTTTTCGGTGGGAAGAAGTCTTTATCAGCGGGCGGTACCTCAAAAATCCTATCTTCACATTAATACAAAACCGGGGAAATTAAAGTTCGAATGGTTAGACGGGTATCGTTTAGAAGAGTAAGTTTGGTTTCAAAGTTCATTCTGATAATTTTCGTGTTGAGCGGATGGATTTTCCCGCTGGCCGCCGCTTTGGGAAAAAGCGAGGACACCCCATATTTGGACCCGCCTCCAACCGTTGAAAGTTTTTCAGAGTACCTTACAGAACATTCCCGTCTCCAAGAGAGCGAAAAGGAAAAGACCAATTACCTCTTCGCGAGAATCCGTGCGTCTGCTTGTCAATTTGATCGAAACGGCCAAATTGTGAGTAGCGAGAGGGCTGCCACGTTTCTTCGATGGAAAATGTTGCGGTCAAAATGGTTGAGTCAGGTCAACACGGCCAAGGATTTTGTTGAGATCGTCACCAAGGGGTCGTCGATGAGCGGGAGACGGTATAATGCTATTTATGCCGACGGAAAACGTTATGATTTTCGCGAAGTCATGAAAAAAGAATTGGCTTTTCTCGAAGACCAGTTGGCCCTCCAAAATCCCTCTGTATAGAAAACAACACGTATCCGTTTTTCATGCCGTCCGGGAATCGTTGAAATCCTGCAAATTTGCTCCGTCAGGCATGATTGATTTCTCACTCCAGGTCTTACCCGGGATTATATTCCAGGAACTATTTTGAGGGGTGCGGGGTTATACCCGTGAGATAGCCAATAAAAGAAAGGAGGATGTCATGAAGCGATTTTGGGTCGTTGTGACGGTATTGGTTTTAGCTTGCGGAATGTTTGGACAGAAGGACCAAGCGGAAGCCGCCTCGAGCTTTGGCGGGTATGCCCACTCGGTACCGCCGGCAGGATGCACTAAATAGAGTGGAAAACTATTGAAGGTTTGGGATTGTTCGAATCAGCAAGTGGCAAGGGGGTGTTGTGATGGCAAAGCTATTGCATGTTGTGGCTTCACCGCGAGGTAAGGAATCGAGGACCTTAAAAATTGCGCAGGCCCTCTTAGACGAATGGCAGAAGAAGAGTCCGGGGCTTGTGATCGATGAGCTTAATCTCTTTAAGACCAAACTGCCGGATTTAACGCCCCTTCAAATTGAGGGAAAGGCTCGGTTAATGACCGGCGAGCCGCTTGAAGGTCAGATTCAAAGCGAGTGGAGAGCGATCGAGAAACACATCGAACGTTTCTTGTCCGCGGATATTATCTTGATTTCTTCGCCGATGTGGAATTTTCATGTCCCGTATGTCTTAAAGCATTATCTGGATGTGATCGTGCAGCCCCGTTATCTCTTCCGGTATACGGAGAAGGGGCTGGAAGGATTGGTGAGGGGCAAGAAACTGATCGTGATCTCGACCCGGGGAGGGGATTACGGCCCCGGGAGTCCGGCTCACGCACTGGATTTTCAGGAACCTTACCTTCGGGCCGTCTTCGGGTTTGTCGGCATAACCGATATCACCTTCGTCAACGCTCAGCCGATGGACTCAGGCGGCCCGGAGAAAAGGGCCCAGGTTTTAAGCGAGGCCATCGAGAAGGCCAAGCGTGCGGCGACGTCTTAATGGGCGAAAATCCCTTGCCACTTGCGTTTCATGCGTAAGTGGGCGCCTGGAGGGAGAAATCCCTCCCAGGCGTTCGCCCAGCAAAAAAGCGGGAACTTTCCTGGGCTTTCCGGCATTGACCTGAATAGAAGATCAACCCAATAAAAGCCTTGATCTTAAAGGTGAGGAGAAACGGCCATGAAATGCGAACATTGCGGGCGGGGGGAAGCCGAATATTCATTTGTCCAGTTCCGGGACCCGGAAAGTGCCGGAGAACGCCTCTGTCAAAATTGCATGCACACCAAATCGGAAACCGAAGAATTACTTCCGGTTAAGGCCTTCCTTGCCTGGGCCGTCCAACATATCCCGGCAGAGACATTTCGAAAAATGCTTCGGCAGACTTGTTTTTCATGCGATCGCAATTTTCGCGATTATTTGGCCGGCGGTTTTCTGGGTTGCGAGGATTGCCTGAAGTTTTTCAAACCGCTTCTTGTTCATATTGGACGCGAGATGCAGGAGAGTCAAAATCCGTCCAGATTCGATCTTTCAAAGTGGGAGGAAGGAAAAAGAGCCGCCAAGGCCTTCTTGGAGGACCGGCCTTTTCATTTGCCCTCTTCGCTCCGGATTCCTCTTCTGAAAGAGAGGATGGAGGCCTTGATACAAGACGAGCGTTATGATGAAGCAAAAAAACTGTTACTTCTCATCGAGGAGCTGAAAACGAAGCCGGCGGTTTAAAAGAGCCGGTTTCGAATAAGATGGACGAAGTTAAAAAAGATAAGAAACGGTCCTGGCGATAACCAAGATTCAGTCCGGGGGGACGAGCATTCGTCAACGGGGACGCTGGGACCGTTTTCTTGTGTTTAAAATCTTGCCGAATCCAATCCTTCCCTTATAATTCTCCTTGAAAAGGAGTTTCATCGATGAAGAAGGCCCTGATGGCTTGGAGCGGAGGCAAAGACAGCGCTTTGGCGCTTGACGAAATAAAAAAATCCGGGGAATATCAAATCGAAGCCCTTTTAACTACGGTGACCCGTGAGTATGAGCGCATCAGCATGCACGGTGTCCCGGTGGCCCTTCTCAGGCGTCAGGTGGAGTCTTTAGGGTATCCTTTGGAGATTGTATGGATTTCCAAGGATGCCTCCAATGAAGATTACGAATCTCAAATGGCGTTGAAATTAAAGGAGTCTATCCAAAAGGGAGTCCAGGCCGTCATTTTCGGGGATATCTTCCTTCGGGATTTAAGACGGTACAGGGAAGAAAACCTGGCCAAGGTGGGTTTGGAAGCGGTATTTCCGTTGTGGCAGAAAAAGACGAGCTTGCTTTCCAAGCAGTTTGTGGAGAGGGGTTTTCAAGCGGTGGTCACCTGTGTCGACAGTCAGGTTTGTCCCGGTGAATTTTCGGGCAGGGAATATAACGCAGCTTTGCTCGCCTCCTTACCTTCCAAAGTTGACCCTTGCGGGGAGAACGGGGAATTTCACTCTTTTGTGTATGCAGGTCCGATTTTTAGGGATCCTATCCAATTTAAAAAAGGGGAGATTGTCCTGAGAGAAAATCGTTTTTCTTTTTGTGATCTCCAACCTTAAAATATTTTTGTGTATTTTTTCTTGGTTTATTGATTTTTTGTTTTTTATCGGGTAAGGTTAAATTAGAGCGGCCTTAACGCTAGTATTTATGGTTTTTTAGCGCTAAAGGCAGCCATTCGGGAGTGAGGCAATTTCCAGACCGCACCCTGAGGAAGGGTTGCTGTGATGGCCGGTAAACCGGGGGCTTCATTCCCGATGGTTGCCTATTTTTTTTGCCTTCCGAGATCGTCTCAAAGCACCTTCACTTTGACGGTGTCTTTTGATTTTTCAGGTTCAGCCTTCGGGAGCGTGATTTCAAGGACCCCGTTTTCGTACTTGGCACTCACCTTTTCAACGATCACCTTTTCAGGAAGTTCAACCGATCTTTCGAACTCACCGAAACTTCGCTCCGACATATAGTAGTCTTCTTTTTCCGTCTTGGTTTGCTCGGTCCTCTCGCCGGAAATGGTCAGGATCTGGTTCTTGACTTCCACGTGGATCATGTCTTTAGACATTCCTGGCATGTCTGCGGTGACGACATAGGCCTCTTTGGAATCGACAATATCCAGAGTCGGATAAAAGGGCATATTTCCCGTTTGCCAGGCTTGACGCCAGCGGGGCCATTGATTTCTCATGAAGTTCTCCATTTTCCTTTGGACTTGATCGACTTCCGTGAGGGGGTCCCAATTGGCTTGGCCGGGGCCTAGTCCCTGCGGCATCCCTTGTTGCATGGAAGGGGGAGGTGCTCCCTGCATTCCTTGCTGATCGTCCTGGCGGTTAGTTCGTGCCTCGGCGTTCAAAGTGCCCGACAATCCCATCCCCAGTAGCATGAAGGTGAGAATGACAAATACGCTGATGAATTTTACGGAAAGTTTCGCGTTCATCGTTTCCTCCTGTGGGTTATTCATTGTGGGGGCAATGACGTTCCAATTATATCAAAATCCGTGTTATTCGTGAGCTTTGTTTTCCCTACTTTTTTCGACGCCGGCCTGATTGATTTATTCAACCGAATATTCCTGTTTGGGGACGGCCCGGCTTTCGGTAGAATAAGTCTATGGCTATCTTTGTCGTACAGGAACACCATGCAAAAAGGCTGCACTGGGATTTCCGCTTGGAGGTGGCGGGGGTCCTGAAATCCTGGGCGGTCCCCAAAGGCCCCTCACTTGATCCCCAAGAAAGGCATCTTGCAATCCAGGTCGCCGATCACGATTTAAAACACGCCGATTATGAGGGGATTATCCCTGACGGCCAATATGGTTCAGGACCAGTCCTGGTCTGGGACCGGGGAACTTATGAATTGATCGAGCCCGGGAATGCGGACGAAGGGTTGCGTGGGGGAAAACTTTCTTTCCAATTGAAAGGGAGCCGGCTAAAAGGGGCTTTTTCACTTGTCAAGATGCGTAAACCAGGGCTCGAGAAAGAATGGCTTCTTATCAAAAAGAAAGATGACGAGGCCCGGGAAGGCTGGAAGATTCCTGTACTTTTGGATGAGAGTACCCGGAAGAAATTGAAAGTGAAGAACCCTTCCTGCAGTGTTCAGGATTAATCGCTAGAATTCGACGTTGATGGAAGTCCCGCCAAACGAACGGGTGTATTCAAAGCTGTTATTCTTCGAGAAGGCCCGCTCAAACGTATAAAAGAGTTTGACCGTCACATATTTGCCGATTTTGCGGATGAAGCTGGTCGTAAATTCCCAAATGTCGTCCCGGCGAGGACCGTTTTCGGTGTCGGCGAGGTAGGTCGGCCGGTCATCATGGCTGTACCTAAAGGACACGTCCGACTCGAATTTCTTAATGAGAGGAAAATGCAGACTGCCCCGTGCTCCGTTGACGTGGCGCACAAAATTCTGCCCTTGGGTATCATCGTACTGATAGTCGTATCCCCAAGTTACCCGGAAGGTCTTGTCGGGATTAAAAGAGTGAGTGTTTAAAAGAATGACGTTATGGCTCAGGCCGTCGCGGCCGAAGACCAGCCGGTTTTCCGTATTGTCTTCATATTCGTTATGGGAAAAGGCATAAACGGCAATCAGCTGCCATTGGGGATGAATATCATAGATGGCCATGGACGTCAGCGTTCCGATAAAGACAAAAAATTTTTCCTCGAGGATCACGTGAGTCAGGCTCTCACGGAGCTGGAGGATCAAGGGTTTATTCCCTACGGGAAGTACGCGGGTGACAGAGGCTCCCCAAGAATTGATATAGGTGTTCAGGTTCCAGAGGCTGTCATCGTATAGGGATTGCGCGTAAGTGTAGTCGGTCTCAACCATCCAGTTTTGATTTTCAAAGAGTCGCAATCGTCCTTCGAGTTCTGTTTGGTAACGGCCCGCGTTTTGGTCCGCCAGTTCTTTTAAGAGGGCGTCACTGGGATTGAGCGTTGCGTTCGAGTCATATTCGTAGCCGACACCGATACGGAGATTCCAGCGCTTCGGCGCTTCAGCGCCGAGGGGTTCAATGTGAAGAATGATTTCTTCGGGGGGTAATTCCAGGATCTCGAGACGTGCTTCGGCGGAGGCCGCGTATTTTCCCCATTCGTCCGTCAGGAGGACAAATTGATATTCGTCCTTCGCGTCTTGAAAGCGCTGCTGAGTTAAAAGTGTTTCTGCCAGATAAAAGTGAAGGGCCGCATTATGGGGGCTCCGTAAGAGTCCGCTTTGAAACATGTTGACGGCTTCGTCGTAATTTTCGGTTTTGAAGAAGGCGATTCCCAGGTAGCGGCGAATTAAAATTTCGTCGGGATATTCCGCGAGGAGTTTCTCCAGCTCCGGAATGGCCTCGCCGTAGCGCCCTTCTTTGAGGAGTTTTCCGGCCTTGGATTCCAGGAAGGCTTCAGGCGAAAAAGTTTTCTCCGAAGAGACTGTTGGGGGATCCAAGACAGGTTCTCCTTTTTCGGCAAAAAGCGCAGGTGTTCCTAACATCATGACGAAAAAGGACAAGACCAGGGCGAGACTCCGAACTTGTCCGGAAGGGTGGATGCAATTAGGAGATTTTTCGGACATTTTCCGTGATCGCACGTTGGAGTGATTGGTTCTGGTGAGAGGATTGTAAGGTGTCGAGTTCTGAAAGAGTATCTTCACGGTCCTCAAGCATTCCGGGTTCGCGAGTTTGTAATAGACCTATTTCGGTATCGGTTTGAGCGTCCAGGAGGGAAGACGGTCGGGAAGGACTATTCTGACAGGCGGTGAAGGTAATGAAAACCCACCCCAGCAGAAAGACGAAGGTTCGTGTTTTCATGAGTGCTCCCACTTGGTCCTAGGTTGATGAGTCTTTTCATTCTATGGGTATCCTTCCTTCTGTCAAAAGGATTTTGTTTGTCTCTTTGGAGAGGGGGCGGGATCCGAAAAATGGGGGTATGCTTCATTTTTTTTTAGCTTAGAGGGATATCCGAAAATGAACGCCCTTTTTTTCTGATAAAAATAAAATTAATCACAAAAGTATCACAAAAACGGCATGACTTCTTAACGACTCTAAAGTAAGACGTAACCCATGAAAATGATCGAGGTTATCGTGCTGGGCAGATTTTGGAGTGATGCAGAAATGTTGCATTTCAGGATCCTCGGAACTTATTGTCCCGCAAGCATTTAAAAGCCGTTTATTTACTGAAAATAAGGCCAAGCCCTTGCTCTTCCCCGCCTTAGCGTTTAGGCTTTAACTAGAGATATCGGAGGTGTCAGGAATAAGGAAATACCTGATAAAGAAAACTAGCAGGAAGGAGCACCTGATGAAGCGGATCGCAAAGGCGTGGTTCATTCGAATCTTGTGCGTTGTCTTTTTGATTTGGTGCATTCTGCCTGCTCAGGTTTTTGCTCAAGGTGACAACATCCCGAAAGCTCAAATGAAGTCCCTTGAAAAAAAGGCTGCGCATTTGGATCTTGAACTTTATCTTGCTAATACCGCAGGCGATCACACAGCGAAACGGACACTCCTTTCTCAGTTGGCCTTTGTTTCATCCAAAATGGGTGTGGCCAAAGAAAAAGCCAATGGAGCCGGTGAAGCCATTCGCGAGATGAAGCAAGTCATGGCGCAAGTCCGAGAACACAACCGTGAAATTTTAAGGGATGCCGTGATCGATGATATGCTCAATCCCGGCTGGCAGACTATGCCCAAAGTTTTGGGAGACATGCATCCCGGATTTCTTCACAGGGAAAATTCCAATGCTTCCGCGCAAGGTGTGGAACAGCGCGGTATGATTCCCGGAGAGAAAGGCATGGGGTTGTTAAATGGACAGGGAAAGGGTTTGATGAATCGTCTAGCCATGGATTTTGGCAAGGATCTGCTCAATCGAGCGGCTGCAGGTGCTATCAATGACGGCACTAAATTGACGCGCAATCTTCAGGTGAGGGCCATCCATCAAATGGAATTAAATCTTGGAAAAGGACACGGTGCGGGCGGAGTTGGAGCTGCTGTAGCGAATGGCCTCGCTAATGGTGTCGGCCAAGGAGTTGGCCAGGGAGTCGGACAAGGCGTCGACCAGGACAAAGGTGTCGGTAAGAAGTAATCCTACCCACAAACGATCTTCAGTGGTAATCTAAAAAGGAATAGAATTTGTCTATTTTGCCGCGGATCGAAACCTATAAGGAAACTTAATTTCGAGGCCATTTCTGCCGTTATGGATTGACGAGCCACTATGCGTATCCGATTAAGTCAAAAACTCACGCTGGCGATTTGCTTCCTTGTCATAGGCTTGATGGGGGCCGCCACTGTCATTACGGATAAGACAACCGTTCGTGCCATCGAAGAGAAGGTCCGTACGGACTTGCGGACAGCCCAGGGGCTCTTCGAGCGCTTTCAAAGGATGCGGTTCGAGGAGCTGATGGCCTACAATCATGTTATCAGCAGTTTGCCTTATCTCAAAGCTGCCGTTAGTACCGCCGATTTGGATCCTGCGACGATGATCCATTTGGCCGAGCAGGCACGTGAAAATGTCGGCAGCGATTTTCTGATCTTTACCGATAACAAGGGCAAGATCCTTGCGATGGTGGCCAAGAGGCCCTCCTTAAAACCCGAAAATCCCGAAAAAGAAACAATCATCCATGCCCTGACCGGCGAGGATTACGAAGGCGTTTGGGCGACACCGCAGGGTGTTTTCCTTGTCGTGGCGAGTGCCTTTAAATTCGGGGATGAAATTGTCGGGGGGTTGGTGACGGGATTTGCCGTAGACAGACATTGGATCACAAGCCTGGAGAGTATGACCAATGCTCAGCTTGCCGTGATGGGAGGCAATGTGCTGGTGTCGACTTTGTCGGGAGCGCCCTTGTTTATCAATCTGCGCAAGGAAATTGAAAGCCAGGAATCGGTGACGGGAAACGATATTTTCAAAGAAGAAATCGGAAACGAGGAATTTCTTGGGATTTCCGCGCCTTTTTATCGGTCTTCGCTCCGTTATGTTCTCATGCGGTCTTTAGGCCATGAATTGTTGTTTTATGAACAACTGAAATTCCGGTTAATTACGGTTTCGTTGGGGATCCTCCTGGTGGTCTTGATCTTCACTGTTTTTTATTCAAGAAAATTGACCGAGCCGCTCGAGGCCCTGCTGGAAGGAACGAAACGTATTGCCCGCGGAGATTTCAGTTCGCGTGTCAAAGCAAAATCGCATGATGAGATCCGTGATCTTGCCCAGGCCTTTAATCAGATGACCGATGACCTCAAGAATTCCAGGGAGCAGCTCATCGAATCCAAGGAATTTGCTGAGAATGTGATCCGGTCCATGATTGATACGCTGATTGTTCTTGATCGCGATCGAAAAATTACAAGGGTTAACCAAGCGGCTTGCCGGTTATTGGGATACCAGGAAAAGGAATTGATCGGTCAACCGATGAGCTTGGTCGGCGGCAACGATTTTCTGGCTGCCGAGGGCGGTTTTGAGGCCTTGATCTTTGAAACAGCGATTTCACAAGTAGAAAAAATCTATCATCGGAAGGACGGGAAAGAGGTCCCGGTCTTTCTTTCGGCTTCGGCGATGCGCAATAACAAACACGAAGTCGAGGGTTTTGTCTTAGTGGCACAGGATATGACAGAGCGAAAACGCATTGAAGCGATGGCCATTCAGTCAGAGAAAATGGCCTCCGTGGGGCAGATGTTCAGCGGCATTGCGCATGAAATCAACACGCCCGTCGGGGTCATTTTAGGGTTTGCGGAAAATTTGGTTGATAAAGTCCCCGAGGATCATGTCTACTCGAAGGGGATGAAGGTCATCTTTCGTGAAGCGAAACGCTGTAAGGATTTTATCGACAGCCTTCTTGAATTCTCCCGCAAAGAGGCCCCCGAGAAAACGGAGGTGAATCTTCGCCAGGCGATCGAAAGTATTCTGGCGCTTGTTCGTCCTGAAGCGAAGGGGCAGCAGGTGGAAGTGGTTTGCGAGTTTGATGAAAATCCGCCTGTCATCCAGGCCAATTACACTCATATCGAGCAGATTATCATGAACCTCTCCAAAAATGCCTTGGATTCCATGCCGGCGGGAGGACGGTTAACCATCAAGACGGGGCAAAAGATGAGGGCGCGTAAAAAGTATGCTGAAATCAGTATTCAGGATACGGGAAGCGGGATTCCTTTCGAGATTCAGAAAAAGATATTTGACCCTTTCTTTACGACCAAGGAGTCCGGCAAGGGGACGGGACTCGGGCTTTCCCTGATTTATGATTTGGTCCAAAGGCACGAAGGGAAGATTGAACTCGAAAGCCAGATGGGGAAAGGGACGACGTTTCGTGTCCTGCTGCCGTTTTAAGTTAACAAAAATTGATTACGAAGGGTATTGAAAAGTAGAGAATTTTCATAGATACTAATTGACTATTAACAAGGTTGTAAGACCGATGAACGGGTGACCCATGAGCAAAGAAAAGATCTTGATTGTGGAAGACGAAAAGGATGCCAGAGAGATGCTCTCAGCACATTTGCTGGAGGAAGGCTATGAAGTTGCCGCCGCCAGCCACGCGAGTGAGGGACTCATCTTTTTAAGGGAAAAGCAGGTGGATCTGCTTGTGACCGATGTCCGGATGCCCGGTGATATCGACGGGGTCGAGCTCGTTGAAATCTATCGCAAAGAAAGACCGCATATGAGAGTTCTCTTTATTACGGCTTATCCGCCTTCCGGGAAGTTAAAGAAAGAGCTGACCTCCAAATGGACGGACCTGCTTCGAAAACCCTTCAGTTTAGACGAACTTTCCGGAGCTGTTCGCGAACTTCTCGACAAATAAGGATCTGCCTTTTAAATATCAAAAGATTCCCGGTCACCCCGGGTTTTTTGCGTTGACATGCCTTCCAGGTTTCTATTAAAGTAGAGCCTGTCACAAAAAGTCGATTTAATATTCCGCAATAAAAACAAGGGAGGCCTGCCATGCGAAAGTTATTCTCGCTTGCTCTTGGATTAACCTTTCTCCTTGCCTTTTCGGCGTCTGGATTCGCGCGCGATTGGAGTACCACGGATTCGGATTTGCCGGAATCCTTGCAGGGGTTAAATCAAGACCAGCTCAATATGGTCAACAAAATTAATGAACTCAATCCCGCCAGTGACAGTTTCAGCCCTGACGCACTGGCACTTTTTAAGCAGCTTCAGCAGCAGCCTCCTGTGGTCAATAC
>JAFGHI010000048.1 GCA_016930235.1 Candidatus Omnitrophota bacterium | reverse complement strand
TTTTTTGAAGCAGCGGTCCGAGGTGAATTGTTTTGCCTTGCCGCCGAAGGGCTGATGTCCTTCCGGGCAATCGATTTCCGCCAATCGTATTTTTACTTCCTGTCTGTCTCTCATGACCGAGATAGTATCGCCGTCCGATATGCCGACCACCTTTCCCGTCCAGGGCTTCAGCGTTTTCGCTTCCGAGATTGAGGCACAGCAGAATGCGAAAGCGATTACATGCGAAAGCAGGAAAATCTTTTTGTAAATCTGAATCATGTAGATCTTAGAACAAAACGCTTATTGATTTCCTATGCTGCGAGCTTGTTGCTCATTTAAAAATGTGGGGAGTGTCCCCGAGTTTTCCCTCTTTTGCGTTTTCTATAACATCCCCCTATGTCAACGACGAAGATTTGATCCCTTTTGCCCTAGCGCTCATTTAGAAATATGGGGAGTGTCCCCGAGTTTCCCCTATGCTGAGAGCTTGTTGCTCATTTAAAAAATGTGGGGAGTGTCCCTGAGTTTTCCTTATTGATTTCCTATGCTGCGAGCTTGTTGCTCATTTAAAAATGTGGGGAGTGTCCCCGAGTTTTCTACGGAGTTTCTAAAAAATATGGGGAGTGTCCTCCGAGTTTCCTACGATTTTGATTTCTTCATCTGTTAAACCATACAATTTATATACGAGTTTATCGATCTGCCTGTCCGTCGATTCTATTTGCCGTTTCAAAATCTCTGTTGTCTGGGGTACCTTGGATTCGGCAAACTTTTTATGTAACCCCAACATCTGACCAACAAGGCTGACGATCTGGTCGTGTCGGCCGACGTCGGCGGGATCGTCGAAGTTGATAGTGCGGATGGGGAGTTTGTTTAAATCTGACACAAGCACTTTTGGAAACAATCCTTTTTGGGCCTTGGGATTACGCTTGTGATGATACCATGTAATTAAATACGAATTTAAAATCCCAAGCAAATAGTATGCATGAGGTTGATTTTTTTCGATTTTAATCGGGATAACATCTCGACTGTGATAAAGCGAATTGTTACTGAAGGCAGCAACAATTCGCTTTTCCTTTCCTCCCGTAATCTCTTGAACTAAAATTCGATTTCCCTTGAAGTTCTCGGGATCTCGTTGAGCAGCAAGCCACGGCCCATACTTAATCCAGCGTTCGCCGCTAACCCGTATACTATACCGACCTAAATCACGCCCAGTAATCTCAGGTTTCCATTCGTCATTTATTTTTTCTTTTGAATGATATGGTTTCGTCTTTACAGTCTCGCTGGTATGAGGGCCTCCATTTGGTGCGATTCCCTTTCCGGTCTCGTATGGATTATAACCCGAACAAGGTCTGGCAAACTCACTTAACCCATTTGAAATTTCGGTTATTTTTTTCAAAATATTTCGGTCTGATTCGGCTTCAAAAATCGCAATATAGTATCCTTGTTCGATAAAATATTTCTGGTCATACAATCGCGTTTCCTTAGGTGTTTTTTTAAAGCCGAGTGAATCGTAAATATTTACCAATGTCCGTTTTGGATCGGTCACCCGAATTATCGAAATCAAGGTGTTCACCTGCGCTTCCGAAAAAACCAATTCTGGTAACCATGTTATTTCACTAATCCAGTAACTTGACAGAATCAAACTTCGTAAAGACTTGGCAGAGGGAATTGTAAGCCAAGTGACTGGGACAATAAAACCATGTAAACCACCTGTCTTCAGTAATTGTAGAGTTTTCTCATAGAACAGAAAATAGTGCTCAAAACTACCCTTAGATGAAGCAAAATTCTTCTTGAAATATAATTTCAGGTCTTCTGAGTGAATTTGATGGAAACCATAAGGCGGGTTCCCGATCACCGTATCAAATCCGCCATTCTTCATGATTTCCTTGAATTCGGCATTCCAGTCAAAGGCATTGACCCGGTAGATTTCGTCTTCGTCAAGGAGACTCATCTGCTGATGGTCATAGAAATTCGGACCGATCAGGGAGTTCCCGCATTTGATGTTGTTCGACAAGTCAGGCAGAACCCGTTCCTGAAATAGGCTCATCTGCTTGCCGATGCTCTGCTCATCCTCGCCTTCCAGCACCTTGAGCAGGAGAGACAGCTTTGTCACTTCCACCGCCTGATGATCAATGTCCACGCCGTAAATGTTGTTCAACAGAATTCGTTTACGCTCACCGGTGGTCAACCGCCATTCCCCTTTCTGGGTACGGTAAATGCGGGGTGTTTTACCTCTGGACCAGTTGTCCGGTCCGTCGGTTATGTATGCATCCAGGTGCCAGTCCAGCAAAAACTGATACACGCCGATTAAAAACGAACCCGAACCGCAGGCAGGGTCCAATATTTTTAAATGGCTCACGCCGCCTCTGGGGCCAGGTTTTTTGCTTTCCACAAGTTTGCCCACCGTTTTTTTGACGATATAGTCCACGATGTAGTCCGGCGTGTAGTAAACCCCGCCAGCTTTGCGGACTTCGGGTTTTTCCTCGATTTTCGCCTGATGCCCAATGGTGAGGCGGATGACCTTGCCCAGAAATTTTTCATAGACCTGCCCGAGAATATCGGCCGTCAGAACGGAAAATTCATAAGGACTGTCCGGATAATATAGGTTTTTAAAGATGTCTTTTAATGGTTTGTCGTCAATTTGCAGGAAAGGCGTCAGGCTATCGCAATATTCACGGCCTTTTTCCTTCCTGAAATGAAACAGCCCGGAATTGTATTTCTCGTCTGCTTTATTAAAAAGGTGGAACAGCCGTTTGTAAATATTCTCTCCGTTCCGCAGCGCCATCAATCCGCCGTAAGATTCCATGCCCCGATCCTCGCAGATGCGGAGAAACACAATCCGGTCGATGGTTTGCTGAACGGCGAAGTTCAAATCCCGTTGGGAAAGGACTGGATTGCGCAGGGCGATGTTGCGGGCCAGGAGTTCCCGCCAGCGTTCGATTTCCTGCAGGAATGCGGCATCTACTTCCGTAGTGCCTTTCTTGGTTTTGTTGGACTCGATGTATTTGTCGAAGGAGCCTTTCAGAATTGCATCACGGGAAAAAACGCCGGCAATTTCTTGCCACCGGTCCGTATAATCCGTGTATTTGAAATAAAAAATGCGGGAGTGAGAAACCTTGTCGGTTTTCGCCGGTTTCACCCGGCAGTCGTAAACGGCAAACTCTTCGAAGTCCGTCAGGATGCTGAGGGGCAGCTTGGCGCTCCAGCCGTACCGGCGCAACTGATAGGCGGGATGGATGTCTTCCTGAATGTTGATAGACGGTTTCTTCGCTTCCAGAAAAAACTTGCGCGCGCCGCCGATCCGAAAGCAGTAATCCGGCGCCTTGGTGACGCCGCCGACTTTAATGGCGTCTTCATGGATAACGTCCTTGTATGCTTCGGCATATCCATGTTTGTTAGCAATATCCCAGCCCAATTCCTCAAAAAAGGGATCTATGAATTCGCGGCGCACCTGGGTTTCATTGTAGGTGCCTTTTTTATATGATTCCAGATTATTATCGAACGTCTCGGTTAATTGTTTGATTCTGTCAGGTGCATTCATATTTCATGACCTGCTTTATCTTATTAATTCATAATTATTTATTATCAGATATATTTGCCCTGATAAGTTGATGTTGGGCATGTTTTTTTAAGCAAGATTGCCTTAGTTCGAAGTATGGGGCAAAGAGTCTAACCGCTCTAATAAACTTGGAATCAAGAATTTTTCACATTCGTGTATGGTTTTAAAATGATTGCTTTTGCGTCTTTCTGCGCATGGCATTCCTTGGCGCGATGCTTTTCCGATTTTCTGAATAAGATCCATTTGCCAGGCTTTTGGCACGTTATGTATATGTGATCGCCTTGAATACCTGTATTTTTTTCGGAATACCATTTTTGCTCTGACATTTCTCAGACTCCGCAAATACGATTTTCTTTTTCCAATTCCTCACAGATATCGATAGCCATGAAAATGTCGATTCCCAAATCCTGTTGTATGTCGGCAGCCGTTATTGTTTGACCGTGATGGTTTTGAAAATAGGCAGCAATTTCTGCTTTTGCTGTGACATGATCTATTTCTTTGACGTCGATTATTTGTTCATCGTTGTCAGCGCTTTCATTGAGAATCTCTTGAATCATATCTTTCAACTCCAAAATTTCTTGTTGCACGTCATCTATTTTATCGTTGAGGCGCCTCAGTTCCAATACAGTATTTTGAAATGAAATCCCAGCTGTTCCTGTAAGGTCAGTTGCAGTAGGCCACGCTCCTCCAATTATATCAAATTCTGTCCCTGCAGTGTAATAATATGAACTGACAGCCATGGATTATTTGCTCCCCTCGTTTTCTGTCTTTGCTACACCACTTACCTGAAGATCATGTTCAGCTTTTTGAATCAAATCATTGATAAATTGATTGAATGTTTTTGCAGTGTCTAAATCCATGATTATTGATGTTTGTATTATTCTAACAACATCGCCGCCAAGATTTTTTTCCAATATTTCCCCTAGTTTTTGATCAGGCGTAATTTCGTGTTCGATGTAATTGGGAATAGGATTTCTTTCGCAATAAAATTGAATGTGCAGTTCTTTCTTGGGCGTTATGCCGCCCCATGCGCCATTAACATGCAAATCTCTCAGATTATCAGGGATAACATACTTAAATTTGAGCGAACGTTTCTTTTTTTCTCCCATATCGTTATGCCCCCTGTTAGATGTTATAGAACGGTTCTAGTACTATGCACGTTCCGGCGCGGTAGCGCTTTGGCCGGGATCGGCGGATTATTCGCCGGTGTCTACTGATTTTTCTTTTTCAAGCAAGTCGTTGAGCTGCGCGACGCATTCTTTGAATTGAGATTCCAATGCGTTGAGGCGTCTTTTTTCCGCCAGTTTTTCTTCCTCATCGGTTAACGATTTGTCGTAGGACATTATCGCGCCCGCCAAGAGGTTGCAGTACATAGATTCGGATTTGAGTATGCGTTCGGTTTTCCGCAGGAGATCTAAGATGTACTGGGGAACGTCCTTAGGTGGCGTGGTTTCAGTGCTTGAGGAGACGAACGGTTCGCCTTGACCAGTTAATATGTATTGTTGATGCTCTGGTTTGCAATGTGCAATTATGAGATTATAATTAACGCTATCCCTTACCCTCCATGAGCTTACAGTAGACGGTTTCACGCCCAGCAATTTTGCAATATCTGCATCATTTTTCAACCCATTAAGACGAGCAAAGCGTTCAATAATGCAGTTTGCGTTATTATGCGTTTTTATTCTTGACATAATTGCAATATGCGTTTATTATCCCACTCAATCCGATTCATCATTCAACACGGTCGAGCAGGAGGCGGTTATGAAACAACCATGCATGACCCTGACGGCGGATAAAAAGATCGAGCTTTTGAAATACGCCGTCAACCTGGTACTGGCTTCGCCGTCGAAAGAGCCGGCAACCTACGAAGTCAGCATTGCAGAGAAGCACAAAGAGCCGACTATCGTCGTCGTTCAAGCCGAGTCCGCGCCGGAGGCCGAGGAAAAAGCCCTGGCGCTGCCGGAGATCCGGGAAAAGTATCGAGACATTTGGAGCCCGCTTATCAGCAGTCGGATCAGTCCACCTCCTTCAAGGATATGATGCTTTGATCAATGTCTTGAAGGCATTTTGCAAGGAACGAAGTCATGAAATCGAGAGCCGCCGTTTGCATGAATGCAGCCATCAAATCCGGATGCTGTTCTGCGTATCCCGCTCCGAATCGCTTGTTGATGGCGCCCTGCGCATCGTACATGTACTTCTTCGCCGTTTCGGACGCCTGATGCATGGCATCATTTGATGAAGTGAATTTTATTTTCATTCCATGCCTCCGGAAGAAGGTTGAAAGAACACGATCAAGGACATGTTGCCTGGGTCAATGCTTCAAATACATCTGACAAGGAACAAAGCCATGAAATCGACAGAAACGGATCATGTGCAGGAAGAAAGCGCAACTAAGTTAACTGTAGCGACTATGCAAAAACCGTTGCGGACAGTCAAGAAAAATCTGCTCGACGCTTTGATGTCCTTTCACGGCCACGAACTCGCCACGCTCGGCGCGATGCTCGATCCGCCGGTCACAAAATCCTATCTCTGCGCGTTTTTCAAGATGCTCGCGCTCAAGAGCGGAACGAACAACCCGAGGGTGATCGAGCAGATTTGCCGCATTTACTCTATCGATCCGTCGATCCTTTTCCCCGTTTACGATCCTACGTCAATGACCTTGCCCGTGCGAGAGGACAATCCGCGGAACTTCCTTGGAATGAAAGGCGCCGCGAATGGTTAAGCCCGGACATCAGCGATTTTGCGACACGGTGATTCAAGACCTTATGTGGGAGGCGGAGCAATCGGGCTTCACGCTGGAGGACCTGGCGGACCAGATCGGCGGATCGCGGAGGACATTCGAAAATTACAAGTACGGCGCCACGCCGACGCTGGCGGGATTCCTGGCGGTCTTCCGGGTCGTCAAGCCTTCGAGGTTGACAAACAGGCTGGCGAAGGTCTGCGGCGGCTATTTCATCGTGCCGGAGGGGAACGGTCGGAGGTTCGATTCTCTGGCCAAGGGGGCTTCGAAGATCATGACGGAGACGTCGGACGTGCTGAAGGCGATGGCCTGCGCCATCGACGGCGGAAACGTTTCGAAAGGGCGGCAGTGCGGCATCGTCAAGGAGATCGACGAGGCGGTGGCCGCGCTCATCGCCGTGAAGATGAGCCTGGAGGAGAGCAATGGGCGCGATTGATCTTCCCGAGTTGATGACTGTCGAGGAGACGGCCGCTTTGCTCCGGATCAAAGAGGGAACGCTCCATAAGTGGTGCCAGGCCGGGAAGATTCCGCACATCGCCATCGGCAGGCGAATACGGCGATTCAGGCGGGAGGATCTCGACGAATGGATACAGGGAAACCAGGCCGAGGTTCACATACGGAGGCGGAGATGATCGAGGCGGTTTCAACGGACCGGCTGGATATCGCCCGCGCCGCGACCGCAGGAGGCTTGCAATGAATAGTGCGATCGTTGTTCTGTCCATCCTCGCCGTATGGCTTCTCACGTGGCTGTTTCTCAAGGGCGCCGCGAGGAACCTGAACAGCGAGTTTTCTTCCCGGAGGGAGGAAGATGTCGA